>NZ_FUIE01000045.1 GCF_900163625.1 Brevundimonas diminuta 3F5N | reverse complement strand
GCGCTTCGTCTCAACCTCCGCCCCACCGTCGCTCAGCACGTTTTTACACGGCCTCAGTCAGAAGCAGCCATACAAGGCTTACTCTCGACGAGCCTTCAACGCTCCAGCCTCTGCCCCTTCATCATCACTTCCACACCTTGCGGGCCAGAAGCCAACGCCACCGCCTCCCCGACCGCCAACGCCTGCCCGCCCACCTTCAGCCGCCCATAGTGCTCCACACCCTGAGCATCCCGCACCACCACAAACGGCGCCGCCCCCGCCTCATCATGGAAGCCCGCCTTCACCACCACCCCTGCCACCTTCTCGCGCCCCAGAACCCGCACCTCCCGCGCGCCGTCCAACTGACGCTGGTTCATCGTCCTGATGATGTCCCGCCGCACCTGAAGCGTCCGCAGCTTCATCTCCATCTCAGGGTCGAGCCGGTACCCCGGCCCTACCCGTACTGCGAGCCCCAGCCCCTCCAGATGCCTTAGCCGCCCCCGGCTCAGCGCCGCCCAGGCGGCGCCTCCTTCCACTCCGTCATCGATCATTCCGCGCGCATCCGCTGCCGCCAGCAGCCTTCTATCCAACCCGGTGAACCGATCTGCCTGGGTCTCCTTCCAGACCCGCCGTTCGGCCTCCACGCGCGACAGGTCGCCCAGTCGCTCCTGCGCCACCTCCTGCGCCCGCGCCCGAAAGCCGTAGCCCATGTAGTCGCGCGGAATGACCAGGTCCCGTCCATCCCCACGCCGTCCTCTCACCAGGACATGGGCGTGCGGCTGGTCCGTGTCGTAGTGACAGGTCGCCACCCAGCGCAGTTCCGGCTCGCCCAGATCGGCCGACACCCGTGCCATCACCTCGCACACATAGCCCCTCAGATCGGCGATCCGATCGCCGTGCTCCGGCGAGATGATGAAGCGGAAATGATGGCGATCCGCGCTCCAGCCCCGCGTCTCAAGCGACGCCCCCACGCCGTCGTCCGTACGGTCGAAGAAGTCCGGCCGCGCCCCTTCGGCGCCCGCCCCCGGCCGCCCGAGATAGGCGACGTGCGCCGCCAGCGCCCCCGCCCGAGCTGCGGCCTTCCCGACATGGCGCGACACCAGGGCCTTCACGATCACCCGCTGACGAACGTCCATGCGGAAGGCCCTGCCCGACCGTCCCTGCGCCGCCCTGAGCACGCCCGAACGATCACCCAGGGCGAACTGCCGCGAGGCCGCTAACCGCCGAATCATGCCTATCCGAACTGGAACACGGTCAGTCTTCAGGGACAGGGGAAGGCGGACCTCGACGCCCTGGAGGTCTCGTGCCGGGCCCGTGGCCAACCTGCCTTCGATCGCCTCGCGGATGAGCATGTCGCGTCTCCCGAAAGGGCCGCCGGTCCGGCCGAACCCGACAACTCTCCGCAAGTCATCCAGAGCCCGACATTCATCGACTAACCCACCGAAAGGATAGGAAAAAGAAGGTCGCGCCAACACCTCCTTTTATCTTGCCCTAAGCCCCTTTTCGCAGATTTCCGGACATCGCCGTCAACACCCCTCGCACCTCATCAAACCTCCGCAAACGAGACCCGACAGCCCCTTCGCCGACACCTCGTCCCTCTACCCAGCCCTCCAGGCGACACGAAAAGACCCGCCCGGCCGAAGCCGAGCGGGTCAGATCGAAAGCTTAGGCGACGGTCGCCTCTCAGTGCGAGCGCGACCGAACCGCCAGATGCCGGACGCCCTGCTCCATCGCCTTCTGTTCGAGGTTGAGCGCAGGCCCGAACGGACGTCCGTCCACGGCCCTCGCCTCGTCGAGAGACCGCGAGAGCGTGAGGCAGCAGGTCGGCTCGAGCGCGATCAGTTCGTCGTTGGCCCTGAAGGGCGCGGCCTTGCCGTGGGCGTCGAAGTCGGCCCGGGCGAGGATGAGCGTCACCCCCTTCTGCTGGGCCCATCGGATCGCCAACTTCTCCGCGCCCTTCGCTCCGGTCGTCGCCAGCGCCATGTCCGGCCACTCCGCTAGCGCCCAGTTCAGGGCGTCGAAGATACGCACCGCATCCTCCGCCGCATCGGCCGTCGGCGCGCCCCGGAAGGCCACGACCGGTCCTGCATGATGCGCATCCTCCGCCTTCCGGTGGCGGACCGCGCGGATGGCCTGCTTGGCCTCCAACTGCGCCGCCGTCAGGAAGCTCCCCCGGCGGCTGCCCCGCCAGGCCGTCCAGACCTCGCCAGTGGCGACCGTCCAGGCGTCGGAGGCTGCATCCCTGATCCTCTCGGCCGCCTGCGTGGCCGCATCTCCGGCTCGCGCCTTGGCGGTCGCTTCCTGAAGCTCGACGTCCGCCGCCTCCGATCCGTCGAAGTCGCGATCGAGCCGGCGCATCACGTCGCGCGCCCGGTCGGCCTCCCGTTCGATCCGTCCGGCCGCCGAGTGAAAGGCGCCGATCAGGGCTTCGCCAAGGAGCGTCTGGAAGTCCTCCAGGGCCGTGTCCGCGATCACGTCCAGCAGTTCGGTCATGAGCGCTCGCCCGAGTTGGACCAGGGCTTCCTCGGAGGCCTGCGGACGCTGATCGCCAAGCGCTTCGGCCAGATCATCAATGGCGCAGGCGGCGTTCGCCGCGAAGACCGAGGAGAAGGCGAGGTTGGAGCTGTGCATCGTATCATTCCAGTTCTGAAACGCCGAAGCGCCCCATGCGCAACGACCCCATCCCTGGCCACGTCGGGGTCCCGGGCGGTCACCGCAGCGGCCCTCCTCTCGAGGGCCGCGAAGGGAAACGGCGAAGCCGTTGACGGCCGGGGTGACGTGTCAGGATGGGAAGTCGTTGTGTGGGGGCATGTCCTCGTCCTTCTTTGGACGAGGACGCCATTCGGCGCCGTCGCGCCGACAGCCACCGAAGACATGTCCATCGCCCTGGACCGCGACGACGGCCTGCGGCCGTCGTGTTGCACACCATGGCCGACCTCAGTCGGCGCCGACCAATCTCAGAAGGCTCTCGGTCGTACAGATCCGCTTCTGATAGCCCACCTCGGCATGGGCTGCGCAAAAGGCGCCGCGCGCAACCGTGCGCCCGCACAGACCGAACCCCGCCTCGCCGGAACAGCCATAGGGCCAGCGACACTGACCCGCTTTCACCGACAGGAGGGTCGCGGTCGGACGCGATGGCAATGCGATCGCAACGGCCAAAGGCGCGGCCGCCGTCCCAGGTTCAGGCGGCCCTGACGGACGCGAGGCGGTTCGTGAGGCCGTCTCCTTCGTCCGACGCGACTTCGAACGGGACGGCGCCGCCGGGCGCACGCGTCGGGCCTCCGGTTCTCGGGCCAGACCCAGGCGATAGACCTTGCCCAGGACCGCGCAACGGGAGACGTCGGGTCCCAGCGCGTGGGCGATCCAGGCGGCCGTCCGCCCCTCCTTCCAAAGGGCGATCAGTTGTTGGGTTCTCTCGGGGGTCCATTTGGCGGAGGTCATGGCGACGCTCTCAGTCAGCAAGCCCAATCGGCTCGCCCGCCTCCGCCCTTCCTTCCCCTCCCGGACGAAAGAAGGCCCGGCGCATATGCGCCGGGCCCATGGATCGAGAGGTCGCCGATGAACTCAGAAGGGAATGTCGTCATCCAGGACGGACGCACCCGCCTCCGAGACATAGGCGTCATCCGCGTCCGCCTCGCTCGCGCCGGCGGCGCGTCGGTTCTTCAGCCGCATGTCCTCCACGATCACCCGCAGGTCGAAGTGTTCGACGCCGTCCTTGCCGGTCCAACTGTCGTTCTCGACATGGCCCTGGATGACGACACGGCTGCCCTTTCGGGCATAGGGAGCGACATAGTTCTCCGTCGTCGCTTCGTTGAAGCAGACGCAGTTGAAGCCGGTCGTCCGTTCACCCGGTTCGCCGTCGGCGCGGCGATAGCGTGTGGTCTCGAGCACGCGGAAGCTGGCGCGCTTTCGGCCCGAACCCTGGGCGGAGAGGATGGACGGGTCTGCGGCCAGATAGCCTTCGATGACGAGGGTCTGCATGGTCAGTCTCCTTGGAAATGAGGGATGAGCGGTCAGGCAGTCGCGCGACGGCCCTTAGGCAGGCGCGTCGGCTCCGTGGTTTCGGCGGGCGCATCAACGGCTGTCTCCGCCTCCGCGTCCGCGACCTTGTCGACGGCCCAATCGAGGACGGTCAGCCGGTTCACCACCAGTTCCTTGGCGGCGCGCTCGGTCCCGTCGCGGGCCGTGTAGGCGGTGTCGACAAAGGCCCCGACAACCAGGGCCTCACAGCCCCTGGCCAAGCCGCGAGCGATGACCTTCTCATTGAGCCCCTTGGCCCAACTGACGCAGTTGATCCCGACGATGCGGTCCTTGCCTGCGAGGTCGACGCCGCGTTTCTCCAGCAACCTGAACACCGCCTTGGCGAAGTCCGGGCTGATCTGAGGGTCGGCCGCGAGACGGCCGGTGAACACCATGGTCTGCATGTCAGTCTCCTTGGTCCAGAGGCCGGGAAGACCCTCTCCCCGTTTCACCTCGCCTCCACGAGCCCTTCCTCCTTCTCCAGACCGGTTCCGCCGGGCGCATCCCGACGAAACCGGCTTTCCGGTCAGGCGGCCGCGTCATCCGCAACGGCATCGACAACTTCAGCGGCGACCAGGGCCGCCTCCCCGGCCGGCGTCACTACGAAGACCCCGACGCCCCCGCGGGCTTCTCCGGCGACCGTCTCGCTATCGGCCGCCTGATCGCCGGCCTCCGCGTCGTCGCCAAGGCCGTCCCCCAGGTCAGGCCGCCCCGCAGCGTCGGAGGCGTCGGCGTCAGCGGCCTCAGCGTCAGTGATGTCCGCGGCGCCATCAGACGCCAGCCTCCACGACAGGCAGGCCGGGGCCCAGTTGCGCGCCCTCGCCTGGTCTTCCGTCCAGGCCACAAGGTCACCCTTCCTCAACCGGGCGGCGGCGTCGGTCTCCGCCCCCATCTGCTCCAGCATAGTCAGAAGTTGCTCGCGGGAATGCGGGCGCAAATAGGCGCCGTCCGGCGTCCACCAGCGCGCGATATCCGCTTCGCAAAGGTCCGCGATCTCAGCGGCCTCGGTCCGCGCGACCCGGCGCATCAGACTGGTTCGGTCCTCGCGAAGATCCAGGCTGAGAGCCGTCAACGCCGCCAGAAGGCCCAGTCGGTCGGCCTGGTCCATGGCGTGGATCCAGGCGATCATGGTCATCCCCGACGCCTCCCAGGCGCGGCGTCGCTCGTCGAGACGTTCCCGCACCGCACCGTCGAGCGCGTCGATGATCCGCCCTCCCGTCGGATTGAAACCCGAGGCGGTGATCGCCAAGGCCGCTTCAGACCGTCCGATCGGCGGCCAGACCGACATGGCCCCGAACAGGCGGGCGACCAGTACGCTCAGAGCGACCTCGGGCGCCTCCGCCAGGGCGCGGATCAGGCCACGCGTCGCCGTATCCGTGCGCGTCGCGTGCAGGACGTGGCTGACGCCCTCCACCTCGGGCGCCGGGGCTTCAGCGCGAGGCGGCGCATAGGCGCTTCGAGCAACAGGGGGCCTCGCCGCCTCCAGCGCGGGATCCACCTCCTCGGCCTCGTCATCTGTCGGCCTGGCCAAGTCGATCTCCGTTTCCGCCGGCCCGTAGCAGTCCACCTCCACACCGGTCCGCAGCGACGGCCTGAGCACCAGAACCGTGGCCAACCGCTGTCCGGCGCCCGCCTGGTCCTGGGCGACGCGCGCCCGAACAAAGGCTTCAACCGCTTCAGCCCTGTCGTCGTCAGGCGCCTCGGGCTTGATCGCCGCCACAACCTCGCCCGCCGCCTGCGCCTGGTCGCGGGCTGCGCGATAGACAAGGGTCGCTTCGTCAGAAAGGCCGCCATAGGCGTAGTAGAGTTGCTCCAGGTCGTCGGGCAGGTCCGGCCCCTCATCGCCCGCACTGAGATGAACGGTCAGCCCCTCCGCCTCGAAGGGCGCCGCCGCCTCCGCCGCCCGCTTGAGCCAGGCGCGGGTCAGGGCTTCCGGGTCGAGCAGGACAGGCGGCAACTCCCCAAACAGGTCGGCCTCCGTCCGGCCGCCCTCGGCCGCATAGAGATCCGGCGACACCAGGCCGCAGCGAGGATCACGATCCGTGATGCGCCCCTCTCCCAGTTGTTCCTGGATCCGCCACTCGGGCAGGCCGTGGCCGTCCAAAACGGCCTGGGCCAGTTCCGCCTGGGCGTCCGCGTCCTTCAGTCGGGCCAGGAGCCTGGCCTGGCGCAGGGTGATCCGGCCGCTCTTGAGCGCCTCCAGGGCGACGGCCGGCAGGGCCGACAGGGCCGCCAGCCGCCGGATCTCGACCTCGCCATAGCCCAGAGCGCGGGCGATGGCCTTCACGCCAAGGCGCGCCTTCAGCATTCGGCCGATGGCGGCGACGACATCCGCGACATGGACCGGCACGGCGGTGTTGGTCAGGACGACCGCCGCGGCCTGGCGCGCCCGGTCGGTCTCGACGAAGACTTCGACGGGATGATCGTCGTCGATGACGCCATTGTCGCGCAGCAACCGCAAGGCCAGCAGACGGCGTCGTCCGTCCAGCACCATATGGGCGGCTTCGTCGCTTCGGCCCGGTCGGACCGTCGGAAACTGCAGCAGACCAGCGGCGGCTATGGTCTCCGCCAGTTGCGAAATATCGTCGTCGGGCGCTTCGCCGTGACGCAGGTTTTCGGGCGCGACGTCCAGATCGCCGAGGCGCACGACGACGATATGGCGCGTTGGCGCGGACGGCGTCGAAACAGCGGGCGTCGAAGCGGGCGCCTTGGCGGCGGCCCTCAAGGCAGAACGAGTCATGGGTCTTCTCCCACCGGTCTGGCGGGGCCTATCCCCGCTCGTCCGGCGCCCCGCCCCGCCCTTCCTTCTCCTCCCGATCGGCGACCGCGACATCGTTCCAGTCCCCGCAAGGCGCCGGCGGCAGACAGATACGGGCCGCCGCCCCTTCGGCTCTGAGGCGAAAGCAGAGCTTAGCGGCCGCCATCTCGCCGGCCGGGCCCCGATCGCCGGCGATGAGGACGCGGCGAACGCCTTCAGGCGGCGACCAGCGCGCCAGGTTGCCCGCCGACAGCAGGGCCCAACCAGGAAGGTCGAAGCGCGCCATGGCCGAGAGCGTCGTCGCGACCCCCTCGCCCACGACGATCTCGGCCTCCGGCGGCGAAAGGCGCACCGCCACCCCGGCCGGGATCGACCCAACCGTCTTGCGGGGAAGGCGAAGGCGGCGCGCCGCTCGTCCGTCCCGATCGAGATAGGCGATCTCCACGGCGCTAATCGCGCCGTCAGGGGTTCGGATCGCCGCCATCAGGGCCGGACAGGTCAGACCGGTCTGGCGAAACACCGAAACCGGCGCGGCCGGATGGCGGCGCAGGTCCTCGGACGCCGATCTGAGGCGGACGCCCCGAAGGCGGAAGTAGCGATCGCAAAGATCGCCCTCCGCGAGCGGGAGGCCTTCCGTCCAGAGCGCCTGGGCGACGGCGATGCGGCTGCGAGGCGGCGGCCTTGGCGAGGCCGCCTCCCTGTTCGAGACCGCCCCCGACGCGCCGGTCATACGGCCCGCGGCGTCGATCAGGCCCAGGCCATGAAGATGGGTGCGGACGGCGCGCCAATCCGCTGAACCGAAGCCGTGGATCACCAACCGGTCGCGGTCGAGCAGCAGGGAGACGGACCGATCCGCAGCACTGTGGCCCGGCGCCGGCACATTGGCGCCCTGGCCGCCGTGATGAAGATCGCCGCCTAGGGCGGCGACAATCTCACGAAGGCTCAGGATGCGATTGAGAGGGCAGGTCATGGCCGGGCTCACATCAGGCCGAGCGCGCGAAAGCTCTTTGTCCCCTCTCGACCGACGATCACATGGTCGTGGACCTGGATGTCGAAGACCTTGGCGGCGTCGATGATCCGGCGCGTCATCTCGATATCCGCCTGCGAGGGCGTCGGATCGCCGGAGGGATGGTTGTGCACCAGGATCATGGCCGAGGCCGAGAGCTCAAGCGCCCGCCGCACGACCTCCCGAGGATAGACGGGGGCGTGATCCACGGTTCCGTCCGTTCGCAACTCCTCGCGAATGAGGATGTTGCGCCGATCCAGGTAGAGGGTTCGGAACTGCTCCCTCGGCGCATGGGCCAGGGCCGCACGGAGATAGGACGTCAGGGCGGTCCAGGACGACAGGACCGGCCGCCGACAGGCTTCGGCGCGCGCCATGGCGACAGCCAGCGCCTGTACCCGGCTCAAGATCGCGATCCCGGCTTCCGAGAGTCCCTCGCGCCGCAAGGCCGCCGCATCGGCGGCGGCGACCCCGGCCAGCCCTCCGAAAGCGTCGACCAGGCCGATGGCGGTCGCCCGGGCGGCGGGCGAGGACAGACTTCGTTCCAACACACCGACCAGCAGGTCGATATCGGCGTCGGTCGTCGAGTTCGGCGACAAGGACGGGCGGAGGGCGGAAACGGATGGCGACGAGGATGGCGACACGGCGGTCTCCTGGGCTGCTCGCTCCGAATCGGAGCGCCCCCGACCGCCCTTCCTTTCTCCCTTCGCCGGGACGCCCGGCTTAAAGGAAGCAGCTCAATCGTCGCCGCTGCGGGCCCAGACGGGCACACTCCCTTTTAGCCTAGCGTTTGGAGAAATCCGATGGAAAACTACACAGCGCGCTTGGATGATTTGCGCAAAAACTGTAGGCCGTCGCCTCGCTAAAGGTCCTTCCAACCGTGACACTCGTCATCGTCATGTGCAGCAAGCGCAAACGCGCTGAAGCGGATTCCGCCCTCTACGCCAGGGACCTGGACGCCGACGACACGCAGGCTGTCGCGAACGCCTGGGGCGACCGTCTCGCCAGGGCGCCGACGCAGGTCCCCGCCGGCGATCTTTACGCCGGGCGCGGCTTTCTCGAAGCGCGACGCGCGGCCGCTCATCTGGAAGCTGATCTCGCCGTGGTCTCCGCCGGACTGGGATTGGTCGAGGCGACGACGCTCGCGCCCTCCTACAGCCTGACGACCGCGTCGCGAGACGCCGACAGCGTGCTGGCCAAGACCAGGGGAAGCGCCTCCGCCTGGTGGAGCGCGCTCCAAGCCGCCTCGCCCTTCTCAAGTTCGGCGCCCGCCCGTGAAACCGGCCTGATCCTCGCCGGCCTCTCGGCCCCCTATCTGTCCATGGTGGCCGACGAATGGAGCGCTTGGCCCGCCGAGCGGCGCGCTCGCCTGCGCATCTTCAGCAAGGAATGCCCATCTGGAGCCGCCGAGGCCCTGGCCGCCTCCTGGATGCCCTATGACGACCGCCTGGACGCTGTGGGATCGGACCTCGCCGGCACCCAGGGCGACTTCGCCCAACGCGCCTTGCGGCACTTCGCCGTCGCCATCGGCGGCTCCTCGGACGCCGCTGACGACAGCGACAAGGTCCTCGGCGCCCTCGACGGGCTCCAGGCTCGAAACACGCCGGTGCGCCATCGCCTGACCGACGACGCCGTCCTGCAACTCATCAACGCGCACTGGGAGACCGTCGGCGGCCGCTCTGGAGCCATGCTGCGGCACCTGAGAGGCGCCCTCGGCTTCGCTTGCGAACAGGCTCGCTTCAAGGACCTCTTCAAGCAAGCGGCCGCCGCCCGCCGCCTCGAGGCGACGTCATGATCCCCGGCAAGGTCACCGTGCGCGCGCTGCGGACCCGCCAGGGCTCCGACATCGACGTCTACGCCTTCTTTCTTCCCGGCCATCAGGTGGCCCAGATCGCCGACATCAGCCGACTGCGGCGCGGCGACGGCCATCTCGAGGGCTTTCAGCGCCGGGAGATCAAGGCCCACGTCTCTGAGATCACCGAGTTCCTCAGCCAGGGTCCGGTCCTCTTCCCGAACGCCATCATCCTCGCCCTGTCGCCCCAGGTCCGTTTCAAGTCGGCCCGAGGCCCCGCCGGCGAGGACGAACTGGTGCGCAGCGGCGAACTCACCATTCCTGTTCGGCCGGAAGGCCAGCGCGCCGCCTGGATCGTCGACGGCCAGCAAAGATCCCTCGCCCTGGCCAAGGCGGGCCAGACCGGCGTTCCCGTGCCGGTCGTGGCCTTCGTCTCCGACGACGTCTCGGTCCAGCGCGAGCAGTTCATCCTGGTCAACAAGGCCAAGCCTCTGCCTTCGCGCTTGATCGACGAACTCCTGCCGGCGATGGCGGTCGCTCTGCCGCGCTCGCTCAAGGCCAGGCAACTCCCCAGCGCCCTTTGCACGGCCCTGAACGATGATCCTGCCTCGCCCTTCCACGGCCTGATCAAGCGCGAATCCCAGGCCGGAGGATCGGAGGCTGTGATCACCGACACGGCCCTGACCAACGCCATCGCCCTCAATCTGAGGCCCGGCGGCGCCCTGGGGGCCTATGACCCTGAAACCGGCCTGGACGCCGCCTACCAGGCTCTGACGACCTACTGGAGCGCGGTCCGCGACGCCTTCCCCGAAGCCTGGGGCAAGCCCTCAGGCGCCAGCCGCCTGATGCACTCGGTCGGCATTCGCGCCATGGGCGCGCTGATGGATCCGATCTGGACCCGCGCCGACGCCGCCCAGGACCCGACCGCCCATGTCTCGGCGGCGATCGCGCGCATCGCACCGCGCTGTCGCTGGGTCGACGGCGACTGGGAAGAACTGAACTGGGCCTGGAACGATCTCCAAGCCACACCCAAACATATCAAGGGCTTGAGCGAGTATCTGCTCAAGTTGGATCGAGAGCTTTCCAGGCCGAACCGATGAAATTCATATTCGCCGACAGCCTCGATTTCGTCGATCCCGGCTACGACTTCATCAATGATCGCAATGCGCCGGAGCGAAAGCCCTATTGGGACGACGCCTATCCGCACGAGATCCTCGGCTATGCGCCCTATCACGGGATGCTGGTGTCGCGCGGCATCGTCGGCGACGGCCCGGTGAAGGGCAAGTACACCGACGCCCAGGCCATGCGATTCCGCCGCGTCGGCGCCCGCGAGTTCCTGCGCCTGAACACCCCGGCCTTCAAGGATCTCGCCCTGTTCGGCGACTGCGGCGCCTTCACCTATGTCAAGGAAGACGTTCCGCCCTACACGCCCGCGGACACGGTCGCCTTCTATGACGACTGCGGCTTCACGCACGGCTGCTCGGTCGACCACATCATCTTCGACTTCGACGAGACGGTGCGCGGCATGGAGGGCGGAAGCGCCGAGGCCCATCGTCGCTTCGATCTGACCCTCGAAAACGCCGACGTCTTCCGTCGCGAGGCGGCCCAGAGCGGCGGCTTCACGCCGATGGGCGTGGTTCAGGGCTGGTCGCCGGCCAGCATGGCCGAGGCGGCGCGCCGCCTGGTCGCCATGGGCTACGACTATCTGGCCATCGGCGGCATGGTTCCCCTGAAGTCAGCCCAGATCAAAGCCTGCCTCGCGGCCATTCGCGAGGCGATCCCAGCCGGCACGCGTCTTCACATCCTCGGCTTCGCCAAGGCCAATGAGATCCACGAGTTCGCGCCCTTCCATATCACCAGCATCGATACGACCTCGCCTCTGCTGCGCGCCTTCAAGGACGACAAGCAGAACTACTGGCTGACCGAGAACGGCGGCATGGACTACTACACCGCCATCCGCGTGCCCCAGGCGATCGAGAATCCGCGCCTGCAGCGCCACGTCCGCCAGGGCGACTTCAAGGCCGAAGCCCTCACCGCCATGGAAACGGCCGCCTTGGGGGCCCTGCGCGCCTACGACCACGACGATCTCGACCTCGAGGGCGTGCTCGAAACCGTCCTGACCTACAACGCCATCCTGGCGACAGGACAGGCCTATGAAGACGTCCGCCACACCCCCGTGATGGAGAAGCTGCGCGGTCGTTACCGCGCCACCCTGGCCGACAAGCCATGGCGGCGCTGCGACTGCCGCATCTGCCGCGATGTCGGCATCGAGGTCGCCATCTTCCGCGCCAGCAACCGCAACAAACGCCGGGGCATCCACAATCTGTCCGTCTTCAAGACGGTCGTGGACGCCCTCTCCACCCCCGGAGACCTCGTCCCATGACCGCCCAAACCCTGACCTTCCTGGCCGCGCGCGCACGCCAAAGCGTCGAGCACGACGTCCTGACCTTCGCCGCCACGGCCGATCAGGTCCTGTCCTTCTCCGAGATCGACCGGGTCGGACGAGACGCGCAGGGCTCCCTCAGCGGCTTCCAACGCCCGCAGATCGCCGGACATATCCGCGAGATCCGCGACTATCTCGAGACGGACGTCGCCGTCCTCCCGAACGCCATCGTCGTGGCCTTTATCGAGGGGAACGGCGTGACCCTCGAAGACCTCGACGGGGGCATCTGCCGCATCACCCTCGATCTGGGCGCCGACGCGCCCAAGGGCCTGGTCGTGGACGGCCAACAGCGTCTGACGGCCCTGAGCCAGACCACGCGCAAGGACTTCCAGTTGTTCGTCTCCCTGCTCATCTGCCGAGACGAGGCGGAACTGCGACGTCAGTTCGTCCTGATCAACAACACCCGCCCCCTGCCGAAGTCGCTGATCTATGAACTGCTGCCGACGGTCGACGGCCTGCCGAACCGGATGCAGAGCCGACAGCTCGCCGCCCAACTGACCGAGCGGCTGAACTTCAACGCCTCCTCTTCCTTGCAGGGTCAGATCCACCAGCACACCAATCCATCCGGCGTCATCAAGGACACGGCGATCCAGAAGGTGCTGATGAACTCGCTCAGCGACGGCGTCATGCGGGCGATGGTCAAGGAGATCAACGGCCAGCGTCAGTGCTTCGACCTGATCAGCGAGTTCTACAAGGCCGTCCAGAATGTCTTCCCCGAAGCCTGGTGGGGCCACAAGTCGGCGACCTCGCGCCTGGTCGGCGGCTCCGGCATTCAGGCCATGGGCTATGTCATGGAAACCCTGGCCCTCCTCGACGACGCCCGAACCTGGCGCGACTTCGCCCGCGGCCTCGCCTGCCTGGAAGGCCGTACCGCCTGGACCGAGGGATCCTGGGACTTCGGCAACGGCGACGTACGTCACTGGAAGGCGATCAACGTCACACCGACCGACGTCTCCCTTCTCGCCCGCCATCTGGAGGGCATTGTCCGTCGCGACGTCCGCGCGCGCCGCGCCAAGCTCGCGGAGACGGAAGCCGCCTAAGGCGCCCCTCCCTCACCTCGCCCGACTCATGATCTCCTCTCGGCTGCGCCATGTATGAACTGACCAAGCAATTCCGTTTCGACTGCGCTCACACGCTTGAGCGCACGATCGACGCCGAGGGCAGTCGGCGCATCCACGGCCATTCCTATCGCGCCGAGGTCACCCTGCGCGGCCGTCCCGATCCCGCCAGCGGCATGATCATCGACACGGCTCTGCTGGCCCGAAAGCTCGAACAGGCCCGCGACGCCCTCGACCACCGTTTCCTGGACGAGATCAATGATCTCGGCCCGGGGACGATGGAGAATCTGTGCGCCTACATCTGGCGCAAACTCGAGGACGAGATCTCCAACCTTCACAGCGTCGCGGTCCTGCGCGACTCCACGGAAGACCGCGTGACCTATTTCGGCGCCGCATCCGCATGAGCGGCGCCCTGGTCCTCTTCTCCGGCGGCCAGGACTCGGCCACCTGTCTGGCCTGGGCTCTGGACCGCTTCGAGCGGGTTGAGACCCTCGGTTTCGACTACGGCCAACGCCATCGGAACGAGCTCGACGCCCGCAAGACCGTCCTTGACCGCATTCAGATCTTCCCGCAGTGGGCCGGCCGCCTTGGCGAAGACCGCATCCTCGACCTCGGCGTCCTCGGCGAGATCAGCGACACCGCCCTGACCCAGGACATGGCGATCGCCACCGCCGCCTCCGGCCTGCCCAACACCTTCGTGCCCGGCCGTAACCTGCTCTTCCTGACCTTTGCGGCCGCCATCGCCTACCGCCGAGGGCTCAAACACGTGGTCACCGGCGTGTGCGAGACGGACTACTCTGGCTATCCGGACTGCAGGGACGACACCATCAAGGCGCTCCAGGTCGCGCTCAACCTCGGCATGGAGACACGTCTCGTCCTCGAGACCCCGCTGATGTGGATCGACAAGGCCCAGACCTGGGCCCTGGCCGAGCAGCTCGGCGGACCGGATCTGGTCGAACTGATCCGCGCCGAGACCCTGACCTGCTACAAGGGGGATGCCGAAACCCAGAACCCCTGGGGACGCGGCTGCGGCGAATGCCCGGCCTGCGACCTTCGCCGCAACGGCTTTGAACGGTGGCGCGCCGCCACCTGACGGAACGACGAAATATTAGCCCTTCAGGCGATTGCAAAACCAGCGCCCGTAGGCTTCAATCCCTTCGGGGGTGAAGACGTGACAAATCCAATACTTACGGTACAAAATTGCTCGTCATCGCCTAGGGTCGCCCTCGGGCGCGTGCTGTGACGATCCCAGCCTCGCGCCATATGGACACCTGGCTTGATAAGGCGATCGCGGACACCACCGCCGCCTATCTCTGCGCGAGCGCGCCTGGCGACCGACTGGCCCTGCTTAGAGAATTGGCGCGACTTAACGGAGGCCGCGCCATGCCGCCGCCTCACGCTCCCCCTGATGATCTTGCCCCCCTGTTCCCTCGCTTCGGGATAGCCAGATCTTCAGACGGCGCCGTTCGCATTCTGGATGAAGACCTGGAGGACATCGCGCCTGGCCTGTCGGAGGCCATGCGAATTGACGCCGAACCGCGCGGCGGCATCGAGCCTGCCCCTCCAGACGCCGCCTTGTTGCGATTGACGCCCCATAGTCATTACCGCAGTCGAACTCAAAAAGCGGCTGTCCAATCCATCCTGACCATGCCCGATAGCGCCGGTCTCATGGTGTCCATGCCGACCGGCGCCGGCAAAAGCCTATTGTTCCAAGCGCCCGTCCTGTGGTGGCGCCAGACCGATCCCGGCGCCTGCGTGATCGTGATCGTTCCGACCATCGCGCTTGCAGAAGATCATCAGCGCACCTTGCAAGCCATGCCAGGCCTGGAGGCCTGCCGAGCCCTCAGCGGCTCAACCCCCTCCGACGAACGACAGGAGGTGATCGCCCGCTTCCGCAATGGCGAAGTCCCTATTCTCCTATTATCGCCCGAAGCGGCTTTCGGGGCCGCGCGCGCGGACCTTCTCCAGAGCGCTTTACCCGCCGAAGCGGCTGACAAATACGGCCAGAAAGGTCGGCTTGCGGCGGTCTTCATTGACGAAGCCCATATCATCGAGAGTTGGGGACGTAGCTTCCGACCAGACTTCCAGCGACTGCCCGCCCTGGTCAGGGAGTTCCGCGCCCGCAACCCCGCCATCAGGACCGTATTGTTGTCCGCCACGCTCACGCCCGCTGCGCGTGAGGTCCTGCGCTCCGACTACGGCGAGGGAGCCCATTGGGGAGAAATCCACGCTGAGGCGCCGCGCTACCAATTCGATCTTTCAGCCTCGACCTTCCCTGATCTGGCCTCCAGGAACGCGGCCCTTCTTCGCCTGATCGATCGGGCCCCCCGGCCTGCCGTCGTCTACACGACCAGGGTGGACCAAGCCGAAGCGCTCCATGAGCTTTTGACCGAGGAGCGCGACTACAAACGCCTAGCCCTGTTCACAGGCGCGATCTCCAATGCTCATGAGCGCAAGCGGATCGTGGAGGCCTGGGCCAAGAACGACCTTGACCTCGTGGTCGCCACTTCAGCCTTCGGCCTCGGCGTCGACAAGGCCAATGTCCGAACGGTCATCCACGCCTGTCTGCCCGAAGGAGCGCCACGTTGGTATCAGGAGGTCGGGCGCGCTTCACGCGACGGCCACCAGGGACTCGGGGTCACGCTCTGGGTGGAAAAGAGCGGCCATGGTCAGCAACGCCGTAGGGACAAGGAGGAGGATAGCTTCCAGTCCGACGAGGATGATGCGGAGTCTATGGCCGGCGGCGGATGGCTTTCTCGCGAACTCGCCGAAGGACGCTGGCTCGCACTGCTGAAGGGCGCACGTGCAGACACACGCGCCGAGTCGGGAGAACCTCGACTGATACTCCCGCTGGACGCCGCCAGAGAAGGCATGGACGCGCGCTACACCGGAGAACGCAATCGCGGTTGGAATCGCAGCCTTCTCAATCTGCTGCAGCGACAAGGCGCGCTTGTCCTTGAGGCGGACACCTTCGATGACGACACACTCCCCCTCCATTGGCGCGCCGTCATCCGTGATGCCGGCCTCCTCGCTCCCGTAGAAACCGACGCGTGGCGGTCGACCTGGGACGCCGTCTTTACCGGTCGTAACGCCGAAGTCGCCACCGCGAGGCGCGAACTGCGAGAGTTCGTTCATTTCCTGCGTCGACCTGAGCGAGAGTGTCTTCTGCTTGGCGCCTACCGCTTGATCGAACCGGACACCTTCGCCTCCGCTTGCGGTCGCTGTCCCGCCTGCCGCATTCGAGGGCGTTCCGCGCCCTCATCCCTTCGACCCCGCTCGGCGCTTTTCGCTTGGCCCTCGCTGGCCGCAGCGAGCACCGAACTGCCGAAAGGCGTCCTGCTTGTGGCGCCGGACAACGGCGCATCGGAGCAACTGCTTCACCGCCTGACCAAGGCCGGCATAGACCAGATCGTAACGACGGAGAGAGAGGCCGGGCCAGTAGCCCACGGACTTGAGAAGGCAGGGGCCAGGCTCGGCTTTGTCCAATCTGCCGAGGACTGGATCCAACGCGACGGCGTCCTGCCAGATCTCCCGACCGCCTTCCTGCCGACCAGGAACGACGCCCTGCCGGCTTGGCTGCGTGAACTCCAAAGACTGGCGGCGGAACGTCCGCATCAGACCTTCATCGTCGTGGCTGATCCCGGCCAAAGAGTGGAGGGGCGATTGCTCCAGCAGATCGCTTCGCTTCACGCGCCCTATGATGAAGACGCGCTCGATAATTTCCAGAAACAGGATCCTGGAGGCCTCTCATGAGTCTGCTTACCGACACCCAAGGCACCCCCGAACGGGTGTGGTCGGCGGTGTGCGTCACGGCGGCCGAAGGCGGCAAGATCAGCCGCGACGACCTTTGGGCCTGGCTCAATCCGGACTTCATCCAAAACGGACAGCCCCGCCAGGTCATCGGCGACGCTCACCGGCAAACGGTGGGGGCGGCCTCTAGCCTAGGCCTGCTGACCTTGGAAGCCGGCCACTATGTTCTCGATGGTCTGGTCTCGACCGACTACGCCGCCTTCGCCGACGACGTCCATGATCGACTTTGTGCATCGGGACGCGAGGACCCTAACTTCCTGATGCTCGAAACCTACGCCTGGCTCGGTCTTGCGGCGGACATTCGCGGCACGGAATGGGCCGCCGCGAGCGACTTCGCGGATCAGGTGGAGGCGGCGCTTGGAGACCCCAAGGCGGCGGAGGGCGCGCGGCGCTTCAATTCGACCAAGCAGGCTCAATGGCGGCGTTGGATGCGTCTCCTCGGCCTGGCGGTGGAGCTCCCGACGCGGCTCAGCTTCCATCCAAGCATCGCCGACCGTCTCCGCGTAGAACTGGAACGGGCGGAACTACCGGTCGGGTCTCCCCTACCGGCGACGGAGGTCATGACAGCGATCGGTCGGCGGATGCCCTATCTGGATCGCGGAACCTTGCGAGCCGACATCGCCGCGCGGTGCGGGCTGGCGAACGATCCCGCCCGCGTGTCGCGCCTCATGAGCAACGCCCTGCGAGACCTCCATGATGAGGGCGTGATCGAACTTGTCAGCCGCGGCGACGCCACCGGCTATGTCGACCTTTCACCCGATCCCTTCCATCCGGTGCAATCCGTTCTGACCATCACCCTTTCGGGGAGCCAAGATGACTGATCTCCTCACTGCGCCTTGCTGGACGAAGGCGAACGCCGACGCGGTTCTTCAGACGCAGGCTTTGGCGGCCCAGGACGCCATCTTCCTGGCGACTCACAGCCCCGTCCGGGATTTTGAGGCCTGGTCGGAAAAATTCGACCTCGGCGAACCGACGCAGGAGGGCCTGCTACAGGCCTTGTCCGCACCAGATCGGCGTCATGCCTTTTGCGTCGTCCAAGGCGAACCGGGCTCTGGAAAATCCCATCTGATCCGCTGGCTTCAGGTCAACTGGCCTGTTCAGCGGGACTTCTGCCTCTTGATTCAACGCGCCGACGGCTCGCTTGTCGGCGCGCTGAAGCAACTGAAGTCCAAGCTCCCGCCTGAACTGGGCTATCTGTTTGACGGCCTCGGACAGCAGCATGCCGCGGGCCTGGGCGGACGATCGGCTCTATTCCTGACCACCCTGGGCACCATGTTGGCCCCGGACTACTTCGACGCCCCGCCTGAAGACATCGACTGGTGCCGGCAGTTCGAGCCCGACAAGCTCATTCTCTCGGCCGCGGTTCGCGACAATTGGAACGGCCCGCGTCGCGTTCTGGAAATCATGAGCGGCGGTGCGGAACGCAACTCAGCATCGGCCACGTTCGACATCTCCGACGTCCGAGAACTCGCGACCCTTTGGGAAACCCTGGACGCGGGCGACTCGGAAAAGGCCAAGCGTCTGGGCCTCAAGTTGTCTCTGGAGAGCACCTTCATCGAAGAGGCTCTGGCCGAAGGCCGTACGCTTGATGAAATCCGCACCGAAGACGCCGACCAGATTCCCCATATTCTGCAAATGGCGGAGGCGCTGAACGCTCGGCGAAACCACGCTGTTCAAGGGGTGATCGGCGTATCCGCGGACGCGCTCAAACGCATTTTCATGGAACTACGCGCCGAACTGGCGCGGCAAGACAAGGACAAGCCCGCTTCGGAACGACGCCGCCTCGTGCTCCTTCTCGAGGACGTCACGATGTGGGAGGGCTTGGACGACAGCCTGATCGACGCCCTGGTGGCGGACGCCGAACTACGCGACGACGATGATCTCTGCCCTTTGATCTCCGTCATCGGCTTGACGACGGAGTACTTCCGCCAACTCAAATCCAACTATCAACAACGCATCACCCACTCGGTCCGCCTCGGTCTGAATGCGGAAGGAGAAGTGCGCGAAATCGCTGCGCTCGACGCCGCATCCCGCAAGAAGTTTGTCGCTCGATATCTTTCAGCCGTGCGCGCCGGCGTCGAGAATTTGCAAGCCTGGCGCGAGGACTATCGCCTCGACGCCAACCGCCCGCCGCCGAACCCCTGCTTGCAGTGCGCCCGCCTGGAGCCCTGCTTCCAGGCCTTCGGCTCGGTAGACAATGTCGGCCTCTACCCCTTCACTCCAGAAGCCGTCGACGGCTTCTACGACAATCTTAAAGCCAACGACCTGGGACAGACCCACCGTACGCCTCGCGGCATGCTGCAAGGCGTCCTGAATCCAACCCTTCTCAATCCCGGAAGGCTGGAAACGGCGTCCTATCCGGGACCGGAGATCGAGTCCCGCTATCTGGAGCGCCCCTTCCTCGACACGGCGATGCGGACCGTGCTTCGCAACCGCGTGGAGGATGAAGCGACCCGCAATCGTCTCAGCCGCGTGCTGAGCTATTGGGGCGATCGTAGGCCGACCGTCACCCAGTCGGACAATGGCGAACGCTTCGGCGACGTGCCGCGCAGCGTCCTTGAGGCCTTCGCCCTTCCATGGGTCGGCGAAGGCCAGGCGGTGTCCCAGCTAGATGCCAGTCCGGCGCCGCGTCCTCGTGAAGCGACCGAGGCGGTGCGGGCAGCCCCGACAACAACCCCTTCCCCGCTGACGCCCGCGACGCAGCGAACGCCCCGCCCTACGCCTCGCACGACCAGTGAACCGCGATCGGCCTCCAAGAAAGAACTGCAAGGCCTCCTGGAACAGATCAACGCACTGCGCGGCGATGGTGTTGTTCCCAATGCGACCATTTGGAACCGTGCGGTCTATGATGTGGTCACCCTGCTCGACCCACGCCGCATCGGCGCGGATCGCCGCACCTTGGAACAGGTCTTCACCGCCGAGAACGTCAAGATCGCCGGCACCGGACAGGTCCGCGACACCCATTTCGTCGTGCCTCGCAAGGAGTGGCTGATAGAGGGGCTGGAGGCCTATGCGCGCCTCAAGACCGACGAAGACCTCACCGGCGAGCAGGTCGAGTTCCACCGCCGCCGTTTGACGGCTCTGAGCCGCCGACTTGAACGACTTGCGACGAGGCATGTCAGGCGTCTTTTGCCCCGGCGCACGGACGGAGAACTCTGGAATCCGGCCTATGCCGCGGCTCAAGTTCTTTTGGCTCGAGCCTGGCTGCGCGGCGGCGCCTCGCCGACCGACAGCAGCGCCGCCCAGTGGAAGGCCTTGCTCAGCGACGAGGCTGAACCGACCACCGGTCCCAGCGCGCGCACTCAGCCTTGGCAGGATGCGCTGACCGCCGGCGACAAGCGTCACGACGAGATCCGCCTCGCGCTTCGCCAGATGATCAGCCTTCCGCAGGGCAACGCCGCGGGTTTCGGCCTAGCCGACGCGAGCGCTACAGCCTTCGCTCTTGCAGACTTGAGGCGCACGCTCGCCTTCGCTCCCGGCCTGCCTGCCAGTGACCGCGAACCGCCCTTTGGTTGGCAGGGCATTCGCCTCGTCGCCGACAGGATGAGCCTTAGTCTGCCGCGCATCTCCAAGGGCGAGCAAGACATGCTCCAAGATCGCGCCACGCGCTTGCTCACACTGCTTCGCGGCAAGGCGCCGCAAGATCACGACGCGCGCCTTCAGCAGATCATCGATGCCGTCTCTTCCGACCTGATCGGCAGGGCCAATACGGAGGTTCAGGCGTGGCACGTCGAGCGTCGGCGCCAGGGCCGAGTGCTGGAAGCCGGCGCCCATGAGCGTCTGATCGATCTGCTCTGGCGCCTATCGCCAGAGTATGGACAGTCGCCACCGACCGGCGCTGAAGGCCTAGCCTGGTTGATCGCTGCGCCGGCGGCCGACCTAGCGAACACGCTCGAGTTGTTCAGGTGCGGAGAAACGGCGGTGGCCGCCCTCCTTCCTCATGTTCGCGATCTCGTCGAAGAAGCTGATCGAGGCGTCAACATCGACGATATTCACGAGGCGGGTCGCGCGCTCGCCGATGCCGCGGAGGCCGCACGCCGACAACTGACGGAGGGGGCGCAATGACTGATCTTTTGGCTGAACTGGAACAACTGCATCCCCTCGTCGCTTCCGCGAAACAGAGCCTTGCCTTGGGTTCCGCCGTCGAGAAGGCGCGCAAACCGGTGGAACAGGCCCCTCGCCATGCCGCCCTGCTCGCTCATCTGGTGGCTTGCGCCAAGGAACTCGACGGCTTGTCGGACCCCGGTCTACGCCAGCGCCTGGAAGGCGCTATCGACAAGGCCGAAGATGTAGGGGGCGCGCTCGAAGCCGCTGCAACGGCGGACGAGCTCGAGGCCGTCGCCACGGACTATCCCGGCGTAGCGGCTGAGATCGTCCGGGCGCTCGACAGTTTAAGAACCCGCTGGACCCAGATCGTCGCCAGGGATTTCGCCGACCTGCCGGCCGTGGGAGAGCTCTTGCTGAAGATCTCCGGAGCAGAAACCATCGGCTCCGATCTCAAGCAGATTGGGCAACAGGCGCAAGCCTTGGCGGCGACCGACCCTCAGGCGGAACAACTCGCCGCCGCGGCAGCAGCCCTGCGGGCGCGGCGCGCCCTGACCCTCGACGCCATGCGTGCGTTTACAGGCGAGGCGGAGGTGGACGCCTTCCTTCAGGGCGTGATCCAGCAGCGCGCGACCCTCGAACTCGTAACGCCGAGGGTTCTAGCCTGGCTGAAGGACCATGGGGCCTTGGACGCCTTCCGCGTGCGAAGCTAGTCAGCTTCGCACAGGAAACGCGTCAGGAGGCTTCGGCTGGTTGAAGCCTCCATCAAGCCCTCGCTCATCAGATTGCTCGGACGTTGCACGCAGGCTTGGCATCCGTCGACGCAAAGGCGTGCGCTCAAGCGGTAGACCTGATCCGCTAGGCGGCCTTCAGCGCTCAAGCCCTCTTCCTGCACACCCTCATCCACGCCCCCATAGGCGGCGAGCAGACGACCAAGCGCCGTCTCTGGAGCGGATTCGGCGTTGCGGACTGCAGCGCTCGTAACCTCCCACGCCGACGGAATACGACCCAAACGCGTCTGAAGCGCGCGGTCGACCTCCCGCACGGCCACGGCGAGATCATAGAGATCCACGCGATCGCCTCCGATCGCCTCCACGCCGTACAGCACGCGAAGCACGGCCGCCGGCAGAGCTTCGGCGGGATCCAAGCCCAGCGGTTCGGCCAGGCCGGCGAGCGCCGCTGGATCATGAGGATCAAGGGCTCGCCAAGCGGCATGATGTTCGGGTTGGGCGAAGAGGCTGTCCAAGGCCGCATCCTCCCGGGCGTTCGGGCAATCGCCAAGGAACCCGTCACGCCAATGGCCTGCGGCGACGTCCAAGCGGGCCAGGAAGGCTCGCGTGGTTCCGTCTCCATAGCTGCCGACTTCACACAGGGTGATATCCGGGTGGTTCGCATCTGCGCCTACGCCGAACTGCAATGGCAGGACGACATGGGCGAGGATTTGCCTTTCGTCACCATGCCCGAGTTGAACGAAGCTGTCCTTCAACCGAAGCGCCAAACTGTGAAGAACAGAGCTGCGCAGCCAGCTTGCGACTTCGGCCGGTTCGTCGACCGCCCGTAAGGCGCTCGTCAAGATCGGCTTCAAACGATCGTCGCCGAAGGCTTCAGCGACCTTGGCGACGCGATCCTTCGACAACATGGGATGGCATGACAAGAGGTCCGCACGCACGTCTTCAAACAGGGCGGCGATGTCCTTCACCGTCCAGAGGAAGGCGATCCGGCGCAGCCGATCCAGATAGGCTGGTACGGCGACGGCGCTGACGATCAACTCGGCGGCTCGACGCATCTGGAACATGTTCAGGCCCAGCGCCTGGGCCCCGCTTTCGATCTTGAAACGCACCAACTGGGCGGTCACACGCTTGCGTTCCGCTGTCTCCGTCTCGAGCCGAGTCGCCTGATCCGCGACAAAGGCGTCCAGTCGCCCCGCGTGAAGGCGGAAGCGGGCGCCTTCAGTTTGCACATGATAGCCATGCAGGGTGGGACCGTGTCCGGGTTGGCTGAACACCTGAGAAACTGGGATCACGTCGCGCGGAGGTCCTGTCAGAACCAATTCCGCGTCGGCGCCCCAAAACACCCGTGCAAGCGCCAGCCCTGTGGTCTTGCCGCCGACGCCATCCCCAAGGAAGCCGTCGACACGCTCCACCCATGGTGAAAACGGCGCCGCATCAGCCGACCGCGCCGCCTCTTCATTCGGCTTGACGATGGGGAAGCCGCGCAAATGGCCATGCGATTGGTGGCCGACCTGTCGATGTTGAGGCGCGCCTGAGGAAGGCCTCAGTTGGTTGGCGTCATCCAGCGCCCAGTCCGCAACCCAGGTCGCGCCATGTATCTGCCCAAGGCGCTGCAGAGTGATCTGGCGTGGCCGCACGTAGTGAGGCGAAAGGCCGGCCAGCAAGGGCCGCGCTTCGAGCGGCAAGCGGTTCAGCCAGCCCTCGGCGGTATCGCCGAACGGCGACGGCGTTTGAGCGGCTTCATAATCCTCCGCCGCCAACCAAGGCGCCAGGCCGGCGACCGGAGGACGCCAATCCACTTCCACAGGATGATAGCGCCGCGTCGCGTTCCCAGGCGCCACAGAGGCTGCGGCGAGCGAGATGTCCTCCGGTCGAGGATCCTTTTCTCCAGAGCGCCGCACATCCAGTTGGGGCAGATTGATGGAATCGAACAGGAGATTGGGCGCCCATTCCAACGCCTGACGCAGGTCTGGAACATCCCACGCCCCGGTCTGATGCGGCAGTCGCTTCACGGCCAGGTCCCAGAAACTCGGCAGGTCGGCCGCATAGTCTTGCCACACGTCTCGACCGAAGACCTGTCGCAGCAGGGTTTCAGCTTCGGCAAAGACCCCAACAGGCGGCGAGGTCAGATCGAAGACCCCATGCCGGCGTTGGAAGCGCGCCATGGCGTCGAGGACCGTCGAGAGAATCTGCCCCCTTCGCACGAAGTAGTTGTCCGGATTCAGCGGGCTGTCGAAACCGGCGGGCTCCAACATCATCCAGGGGCGGCGGAACCACCAACTGTCCCGGCTCGAGTAGATCGACAAGGTCACCGCGGTGATCGGGCGATCGTCGGTGCCGCGCCCGCCCCGCCCTTTGCGCTGGATGAAGCTCGCCAAGTTTTGAGGGGCGTAGTGCTGATAGACCAGAGTGATGTCGGGGTCGTCATATCCGACCTCGAGCGAAGATGTCGCGAACACCACATCCGATGCCTTGATGGCGTCCTCGACCCTTCCGGTCGAAGCGGAAGTGACAGGTCGATCAATAACGGCCAAGGGCCGGCCGGGTCGTCTTTGCCCCGACGCCCCGACCTGACCGGCGTCTGTGGCGGCGAAGACCCAACATTCTCCTGTTTGGAACCGATCGCAGCCGTACGGCTCGCCGCAGCAATGGGTCGGCAGGTCTCCCGTCGCCGGATCCTCGGGGTAGAGGCGAGTCCGATAGGCCGCGAGCTTGCTCCCCTCCTCCGCGTCGGCGTAGTCGCCATGCAATCGCCGGACCTTGTCGATCGAATCCAGAAAGACGACGCTACGGAAGCCCCCGTCCTCATCCGTCCGCCGCCGCATGCCGTGCGCGAGGCACATGAGGCTTTGGATCGTGGTTGAAGCGCCGGCGACATCGGCGCCTCTCGACTCCACTTCAGGCTGGATGAAGTAGAAATACTCGCGACCACGGGGGTTCAAACGCCGCTCTTCCGGCCGCGCGGACACAGCAAGCACGTCGGAGCGCCCCGCCAGACGCCCCCAGGTCTGGGCTGGATCGCCGAGCGTGGCGCTCATGCCCACCATCAAGACAGGCGGCGCATCAGGCCGATTGACTGCAACTCGCCCCGCCAAGCGTTGGAGGGCGAGCGCCACCTGGGCCCCGTGCACATGGGAATAGAGGTGAATTTCATCGGCCATCACCGCACGCGGCGGCGCAAACGCGGAATCGTCGCCGAACAATCGGCCGGCGGCCGGATTATGCAGCCATTGGTGGAGCGAATCCGTCGTGCTGATGAACAGAGCCGGAGGCGTTTCACGCAAGCCTGTCTTGCTGCCGATCCATCCTGCGAAAGACCAATCGCAGGTCAGGCAATAGAGACGATCGGCGCCGGACGCCCCCTGTCCGCACCCGAGATGAAGATCCTTGTCGCAGTTCGGACAGCCAAACAGCGGAAACGCCAGTTCTCCGCCGCCAAACGCCCGCCAGCCTTCCTCGAGATCCCACGCCTTCAGGCTATCCAGGCGTGTCGGCGTTCCTTTGAACTGCATGCCCACCGTCAGCGTGGGAGCGCCCGGTTGGGCCGCCAGAAGCGCAGCGTAGCGGACAATACGTTGGGCCTGATTGGTGGCCAGACGGATGCGGGGATAGGCCAATAGCGCTCGAACGCCTTGAATGCCCTCCAATCGGTCGGCGGCCGCCCCCGCAATCAATGGAAGGACGGCCGCCTCGGTCTTGCCGGCTCCGGTGTCGGCCGAGACCACGACCGCGTCAGGTCCAGATCCGGCCCAGGCGCGCGTCAGGGCCTCCAAGCTTCGACGCTGGAAGCCCGCGATTGCGGCGTCCTGGCCCCATGCGTCCTGCAAACCCTTCGACAGGGCGCGCAAGGCTGCGGCGTGAGAACCGCCGACCTCAGTCGCCAGGGCGTCGAACACAGCCCCCAGGGGCTCTTCACGCACTGGCTTGTCTCGGTCACGCAACTCGATTTTCAGGCTTCGGACCAGGAAAGGCCGCTCATCCGCATCATCGCGCCGGAAGCGCTGTTTGACATAACGCACCTCGCGCGCCAGTTCCGCCATGCGACTGCGCACCCGGCCCTCGCCGGCTAGAAGCACCCATCCGCAAGCTGACAACCGCCCCAGGGCTTCCGCCACTCGCGCCCGCGGCCATTGCCCGCTGTCTGCAAGGGTGGCCGCAGACGTCCATCCCTCAAAGACGCCGAAGTTGATCCGCTTGGCTTCAAGGGTCTCAAGGGCGTTGAGCACCTCGAAGTCTGCATCAGACAAGATGGGCTCAGGCGGCGCCGGCAGGAGCTCAGCCTCCTCCTCGCCTATCCATTCGACCCGGAGCTTTGCGTCATCGCTCGTAAAGCGGATCAGATTTTCGTCGCGCAATCTGTCGAAACTGACGCGGACCACGTCGTTGCCTTGAGCGTCAACCCAGGCGAACTGGCGGCGTACGTCATCATACAGGGGCGCCTTTCGCCCACGACGAGCCTGGCTTACGACTTCCTCAGCGCGCGCTCGAACCGTTTCATAGTCAGGTTGATAGACTCTTCGCTGCGGATCCAACGGTCGAGCGACCCAGAAGGCTTCTCGTGGCCCTTGCTGCTGACGTAGATCGATCAAGCCTCGAGACTGCAGTCGCGCCAGTCCCGGTAGGACTGGCTTGCGTCCGATCCGGGCCTCCAGGGCGAAACTGGCGGCCGTGCCAAAGGCGTTGGAGAGCGCGATATCCCGGACGGCCTGAAGCAGATGCGCGTCCTCATCCAAAAGGGCGTCCGCTGGTCCAGCAGACGGCGCTTCCTTGACCGGCGGATCGACCAGTTCGGGAGCATCGGCGAAGCCGGCCAGACGAACCTGGACCTTCACCCGCTGTCCGGCGCCGTCGACGATCTCGAGTTCACGCTTCAGGTCGGCGTTGAAAACGAATTCTCGAACCAGTTCTGCCTTGTCCATCTGTTCTTGGTCGGCAGGCGCCGCTTCCAGCAGACGGCGACTGACCAACATGATCAGCTTATGACGCGCCCGGGTCACGGCAACGTTCAGACGCTCCGGCGCGAAAATGAAGTCTGCTTCAGCTAGAGCGAATTCCGGATCGGCCACGCAGTAGGAGAAGACAATGGCGTCGCGCTCCTTGCCCTGGATCCGATCGACCGTTTCAACGAAGGCGTTCGGCTTCAACGCCGTGGACAGGGCGCTTCTAATCGCTGCGTTCTGGGCGCGGTGGGGGCTGACGGCCGCCAAACGTTCGCGCCAGAGCTCCGGCGCATAGGCGCCGTCATGCAGATGCACGTCCTCCATGCGCTCCGCCAATCGCTGGATCAAACGCGCGCCTACCCAGGCCTCGAACGGATTGCTGCTGGCGGCGGACGGCCCGTCATGCACGAGGACGGCGATCGGCCAGTCCGGATCGAGCGCGAAGGCCTCCCACGCCTCAAGCCCTTCACGCCATTCGGACTTCAACGCCAAGCGCGCGTCCTTCACCGGATCCGCAGATCGATACTGGCCTGGATAGAAGGATTTCTCTGGAAACACCGTCAACGGCCCATTCAGCCGGAAGGTTTCTTCGAGCGGAAACTCAGGCACGCCCGCCGATTTCAGGAAGGCGTAAAGGGAGCCTCCGAGTTGACGGCCTTCGACGTCCACGTCTCGCCCCGAGCGGATCGGCGGAAGCTGGCGATCATCGCCGGCCACGACCACGCGCCCTCCAGGCCTCAATCCCGCCAGAGCCATCAAACCTTGGCTCAGGACCAACTGAGAAGCCTCATCTATGCAGACGAGATCAAAGACGGGCGCGACCACCCCGTCGCCCGGCGCCTTCCTATGGCTCATCAGACGGTGAAGTTGCCAAACAGAGGCGCCGACCACCACCGCCTCGGCCGACAGGTCAGCAAAAGCCGCTTCGCCTTCCTCCTTGGTCACGGAGACGCGATGCTTGACGCGATCCGAAAGACCGGCTGGCGGCGCAGCGCCGAGATAATGGGTTTCGAACGCCTCCGGCGCGAATTGGGCGACGCGAGACGCCACCCCGTCCAGGAGGTTTCCGATGGCGTTGCGCGTGAACGCGCTGACGAAAACACGAGCCGGCAAGCCTGCGCGGCGCCGCGCTAGAATGTAGCCGACAATCAACCAGGCCAGCAGATGGGTCTTGCCGGTGCCGGGGGGGCCTAGAATGAGGCCAGCCCTCGCCGGGGCGAGGCCTCGCCAGGCCGCCTCTTGGGCTTCCCTTAAAGCTGAACCGCCACCCGCCTCCAGGAGGGGGGCGGTGAACTCGGTCATCGCTTCCAGCCAGACGTCAGGATCGCTCGCGTCCCGCGCAAAGACGCCAGGTTCCGTGAGGAAACGAAGGATGTGTTCACGCACGCTCATGCCGCCTGCCCTGCCGAAAGGTGACGCAGGAAGCGCTCAGCCTTGTCCGTGTTCACATCGAAGAAGGGCCGATCGAGGTGCCATCCGTCCCTGGGGGTGGATTTGAGCAACGCCTGCATCACTGAACCTTCAAAGATGTCTTTGTCCATCACGACCTTCACGATGTGAGGCTGGGACAGATCGTCTTCGTCGGGCGTCTTGATCCTGCAATTCACCAGAGCCCACTGGGTCGCATCCAGCCGTAGGTCCGGATTGTCGTCAGTCAGAATCAATTTGAAGTCGCCTGGCCCGAGATCTGTCTCTTGGCTGGCTGGCGGCGCCCGGAACACAAGCAGCTTTTTGCGCGGCCCGTAGTTCGACACTCTCATCAGCTCCAATCCCGCCATACAACGCCCAGCATCACGGCGGCGGGCAGCGGGCTGGGCCAGTCCAACCAGGGTTTCCAAGAGGCTCGCGCGGTTCTCCAGCAGTTCGCAAGCAAGCAGGACGTCCAGGTCCGCCGCATCAAGTGGATCAAAAGTCTCATGGAAGCGGAACGGTCGTTTGGTCAGCCGCAAGAGCGGCGCGCCCCTATCCGCCGCCGCCGCGTGTTGGGCGTACAGCCAGGCGGTAGCCCCCTGCAAAGCGTCCAATCGCGCCGACACGTCGGTCTCGATGTCGTGCGCTGAGGGAGCGCCCGCCGCACCATCGCGAAGCCCGCGAATGACGTCGATCGACAAGAGCGATGAGAAGGGTCGTTCAAAGCCCCGACTAGGATGATAGGGCGTCGCAGCGCCCTGGTCGGCCAAGGCTTGGCTGACCTGACGCAGATCATAGGCCACAGCGACCGGCAGGGCGTAGAGCTGTTCAATCACGCTGCGCAATGCGGTGGCGGGCAGATGGTGAGCCCCCTTGAACTCGGGCTCGGGAACCACGTCGTCCGGCGGGAAGAGGCGCACGAGATGCAGCAGCCCGCTGCGGACCCGCGGGTCATCCAGGTGGCGCCCCAGCGCCTTCTGAAGATTGAGCGCTTCAGACGGCTCATAGAAGAAGATGTGGGCGTACTTCAGCGCCGCCTCGTCTTCAACCTCCTGAGCCTTGCGATTGTCCTGGTCCACCCCCGCCAGATCGCTGATCAACCGCCCCATCACGAAGATGAGGGCGTCCGCCTCATCCTGCAGTGAGGCGCTCTGCGGCACGCTGACGGCGGCGCTTAAGGTTTGTCCGTCCTCGACGCGACGGTAGCCCACGGCGGCGATCCGATCATCGACGGGATCGTAGTCGAGCGAGAGGAACAACCTCACGTCAGCGCGTGGCGGCATGAGAAAGCTATGCTCTTCATCAGTCCGCAGAATGGCGCCTTGGGCCAGGGCTTGTGCGCGGGCGGTCAGACGAGGGGCGTTACGCGTCAGCGACCATCCCGCGCCCGGCGCCTTCGCCAAGCCGTGAGCCTTGGCCAGGCCGCCGACAGTCGTAACGCCGAGCTGGGCCAGAACGCGTTTCGATTCATGGGTCACGCCGGGGACGGCGGACACGTCACGCGCGGCGCCAAGCACGGGGGCTATCGCTTGTTCGCAGTGCTCAAGAAACGCGCACTGTTCGCATTTGAAATAGAGGTGGAAGAAGGTCTGGTCGAAGCCGCCCGCTCCGATCCCCTTTTTCGCGATCCCAGGCAATTTCAGACGGCAAAAGTCGTCGACCTGCCGCAGATAGGGACGCAGAGCGAAGACCTCCGCCTGAGCGCGGTCCCCGTCCGCCGTGCCGTCATTAGGGATGCGCCATACCTCCCCCTCCCGGTCCAATACGACGTGCCGGGTAAGGTCGATTTCAGCCAGACGCTCCTCGAGAACCCTTACATAGAAAGCGATCTGATTCTTGTGGAAAGCCGTCGCGCGCCGTGTGGCCTTGATATCGATGACCGTGAACTGAACCCGGCCGTCAGGCAGGATTGTCCGGCGCACTAGGTCCGCGATGTTGCGGTTCAGGTCGAGGCCGGTCCCTTGAAGAAAACTCGGCGTGCGGGCCGGTTTCAGGTTCACTTGTGCGGCATAGGTCTCTGCACGTTCGCCCCGCAGAAACGCCAAGGTCAAACGTTCGGAGAGCACCTTGTCGCCCGGCGACGGTTGTAAAACCGAGGTCTCGGCCGCAAGACGGCGTACAACCCGATCTTCGAACTCATTGCCGAGTTTGGCCCAAGCGGCTTCTCGGACATCCTTCAGCACCGGCACCGCAGCGAGTTCGGTGTCGCTGGACAATTCGTACCGGACCTTGCGTTCGCAACCGTATTGGAACCACGACTTAACCGTGGACGCACTGAAACTTTTCAAGACCTTGACGGCTCCTCCGCCCCCCACGGGCGCCAAGGTGGAGGCTGTCCTGCGCCGCTTCAGCGGTCAAGTCGCCACGAAGGACGAGCGCCTCCCCTCCCTATCTTCGCGCCTCTATGCGCGCCCCGCCATGCTCAGCCTCATAGCTCAAGAGAGAACGCCGTCTTGCGTTCGACCGCCGCCTGCGCAACCCTAGGGCGAGGCGACCAAAGGGGGGGCGGCGGTGCGCAAGCCTGGGATTTCTCGAGCCGCGGCCATGGCCTCGCTCACGCTTTTGGCGGCGTGCGAACCTGCGGCCAAAGCCACGACCGCCGCGCCGCCCGCCGGCGATTCCACGCCCCGCTTTGTCGCGATGTGGGCGCAAAGCCGGGCAGACTGCGGCGCCGGCTTTGACAGCCTGCTTCTTGCGGAAGACGGATCAGCCGTCGGTTGGGAAATGGCCGGGACATGGCGCGCCACTGGCGATGGCCAGGCCCAGGTTCATTTCACCTCTTCCGGGATGGAAGAGGACGCCAAGACCATCGATGATCGTTTGCAGGCCCGCCTCTCCAAGGACGGCGAGGCGATGAGCCTGGGCGATCTCAATCTGGTTCGATGCCCCCTTGATCCCAATGTCGATCTTGCGGGCGAAGCCGCCGAACTCCTGCACCAGGAGCCGTCGCCCGCTCCCGACACGATCAAGCCGCAAGTCAGAACCGTCGCCTTTCGCGACCTGTCGCCCGATGAATCGCGCGAAATCATCGCCGGTCTGGGTGAATGCGCGGTCGACGTCACAGCGGACATGACGATGCAGTCCCTGGACATCAATCGAGACACGCGTCCGGATTGGCTGATCGGCGTCGGCCGCACCACGATGTCGCCGTGCGCCGGCAACGCCAACTATTCCAAGCTGCTTGTGTCGCGAAGCGACGGAAGCTTCGAAGGCCAGTTGCTGAACTACGCCCGCCTTGTCGATGCCCAGACCATTCAGGCCCAGACCTTCACCGGCGAATGCGACGACCCGCAGAGCCAAAGACGGGTCCAATGGTCGCAGGGGCGTCTTACGCCTTCATCGGGCTGTTTGCCGCCGCAGTATGACTAGAGACGCGAGCGCCCGGGCCGCCTGCCGACCCTGGCTCTCTGCCTGGCGCCGACAGCCTGGACTCGAACGATGAAGTCGGCCCGCCGATAGGCCCTATCTCGCGCCGCCTCAGCCCTCGTCTGCGCCTGTGCGGCACGATCCCGGCAGCCGATCACGACCACGCCTCAAGGCTCCTAGTGCCCTGTGGATCACATCAAAAGAACATTGGTCTTCATCGTAACGTCAAGCTAAGACCTTACCGTCAAGCTTGTCTCAAGAAGACGCCTCAAATGATATAAAGGCCTGGTTTTCAACATGAAATCTCGTTTCAACCTCTACGCTGGCCTCTGCGCTGCGGCCCTGGCCGCGTCCTTGACCGCAGCCTGCGAAAAGGTCGAAACGCCGCCCGTTGCGGAGGCCGCCGAGGCGACGCCCGACGCCCTGCTCGGCGCCGTCGAGAACAGCCTCGCCAGCATGAACTATGGCGAAGCCGCCCGTCTGGCGGCCGAGGCCCAGGCCCGCTTCCCCGGCGATCACCGCCTGCACGCCGCCGCCGCCCGCGCCCAGGCCCGTCTGGGCGACGCCGAAGCCTCGGCCGCGGCCCTGCAGCGCGCCGTCGCCGCCGGCCTCCCTAACGCCGCCGACGTTCTGGCGGAACCGGCCTTCGACGCCGTGCGCGATCACCGCGCCTTTGCCTCCTATCGCACCCGCCTCGCCGCCAAACCGACGCCGAACCGGCAGCCTACGAGCCACATCCGCGCCGGCGACGTCGAGATCATCGAAAGCGCCGATGGCGACGTCATCCGCGCCGGCGACGTCGTACTCGACACCCGTCACTAAGAGCTTCCCATGACCTTCAAGTCTTCCTGCGTCGCCGCTGTCGCCATGGCGGCGATCAGTTCCGTCGCCTTCGCCCAATCGAGCAATGTCGTCTCCGGCAGCGGCTCCGCTCCCGTCACCCGCGATGCGAATGCGGTGCGCGCCCAGGCCGAGGCCCTGGCCAAGGCCGATCTGGTCCGCGCCTTCGCCCGTCAGGTCATCGGCGCTGAACGCATGGGCGAACTAACCCCGGAAATCGTCGACCAGTTGGCCGTCCAGATCCGCAACGACATGATCGTGGATCGCTCCTCCGAACGGGTCGGAAACGCCTTCAACGTCACCCTGTCGGCCAGCATCGATCGTCAGTGGTTCCAAAGCGCTCTGGATGACCTGGGCGTCGCTTCCTCCTCGCGCCGCGGCGGCGGGCAACAGCAGCGCATCGTCGTCATGATCGACGAAGCCATCGGCGTCGCGCCCGACTTCAGCCAACCGGCCGAGATCGTCACCGAATATGACCGCGACAGCGGCTCCTCCTACAGCGACAAATCGGCTTTGGCCTACAGCAACCGCGAACGCTCGGGCTCCTCGTCCTCCTCCGCCTCGGGCCAGTCCTCGCAAGGCCGCTACGCCGGCGCCGCAAGCGGTCGGGGCGGCTCGGTCGCCGTCAGCGGATCGGCCAGAAGCTCCAGCGCCCAGCGCTCGCGTTCGTCGTCCGCATCCTCCAGCGACACCTCGCTGATCGACCGCACCAACATCGAGGCCAGCACCCACGACGACGTCCGCTTCCGCCAACGGATCACCTTCCAGTCCGCCGCTGACAGCGCCACGGGCCGCGCGGCCGTGTCGGCCCTGACGGAAGGCCTGGTCAATTATGACATCGGGACCTCCAGCGTCACGCCGCTGATGGCGGCTTTCCAGCCCGGACCGACGCCTCTGTTCACCGAGCTTCAAGCCAGCGGCAAGCTGAACGCCTTCTTCCAATATGCTCAGAGCCAGTCAGCGCCCTTCTTCATGTCGGGGGCCCTGGAGATCAATCACGGCGGCCGCCACCCCGCCACCGGCGAGGTGGAATGCACCGGCGCCTTCAACGCCGACGCCTATAGCACCGCCACCGGCCAGAACGTCGGCTCCGCCTTCCGCGAGGCCACAGGCACCGGCCGCAACAGTTCCGACTGCGAGAACCGCCTGACCACGGTTCTAGCCGGCCAGGTCGCCGCTGCCCTCGGCCCGCAAATCCAGCGCGAATGGCGCAACGTCAGCCGCGCCCAGACCTCGGCCGTCCAATCCGCCTCGGCCCCGGCCGAATACACCCTGACCGTGCGCGGCAATGACCTGAACATGGGGGTTCAAGCCGATCTCCTGGACGCCCTCGGCGCCATCCAAGGCGTGGATCAGCACGCCTTCCTCGGGCAGGACGCCCGCCAGATCAACATCCACGTCAAATACTCCGGGTCCACGCCCCTGCACCTGGCGCTGTTCCAGCGCCTGCGGAGCAACCCCGCCTTCGCCGCCATGCAGTCGCAGACGGCGCCGCAGCAAGTGATCCTCTGCCTGAACGGTTGCTGATGCCTCGCCTCGCCTCCCTGCTGCTGGCCGCGGCGATCGCTGCGCCGACGACCGCGTCGGCTAGCGACGACGGCCTTCGCCTTCACCCGATCCCGGGTCTGTTCGGCCCGGAAGACTCCGCCTGCGGCGCATCCGGCCAAGTCCGCAACCTGATCTCGCCCGCCCTATGCGACAAGCTCGCGCCGATCGAGCGCCGCCAGTATTGGGGCCAACGCTTCGACGCCCTGATCGCCGACCGCTTCGGCCCCGAACAGGTGGCGCGCGACCTCTCGGCGCCGCCGCCTTCGGGGATGACGCGCGAGACCCTGATGTCGCGCACCCTCGTCGCCTCTCTGCATGTGTCGCGCGCCGACCTGTGGACTGTGCCGCGCCCCAGCGTGGTCGAGGCTCACATGCCCATCACGGTCACCCTGTTGATGACCAATGTCCTGACGGGCGAGGTCATGTTCGCTCATTCGGTCTCGACCAATGTGCAGGGACTGATGGATCGCAACCGTTTCCAATCGGAAGCGGCCGCTCAGTTCGACGACCATTTTGACGCCGCCCTGGTGCGTCTGGTCGATGAGGCCAGGGCCCGGTTCCAGCCCAGCGCCGTCACGACCCAGGTCCGCAGCCGCAGCGGCGACCTCTACGTCGTCGATGCGGGCCTGCAAAAAGGCCTGCGCCTTGGCGACCAGATCGGCGCCGACGCCCGGGTGGTTTTCGCTGACGCCCATTACGCCGTGGTCAAACCGGCCCTCGACACGCTCAGCGTCGGGCAATCCTTGTCACGCTTTGTGGCCCAACCCCTCGACGCCCTAAGCCGGCCCTCCCTGCTCGTCGTGGTGGCCGAGACCCCGTCCGACGTGCCGTCCGGCTACGCCGCCGTCATCATGGAAGAGGCCTTGTCCGCCGCGGGCGGCTTCTCCCTGGTTCAGATCAATCCAGCGGCTTCAGCCCTGCGCGCCCCGCTCCTGACGGCGGCCGGCGTTGAAAGCCGCCCGCCCGCCCTGCCCGACTACTTCCTACGCGCCACGGTCGCCCCGCTGGAGCCCGTCCAGGCCGTCACCAATGTGCGCGGCGTCGAGCGCCGGGTGCAGGACGCCCGGGTCTTCCTGGAGGTCATCGACCAAGGCGGCCGCGTGGTCTTCGCCGTCGAAGGCAAGGACCAGCAGGTCGATGAGATCGCCAACGGCATGGCCCCTTCGACCGCTCAGCGCCGCGACGTGGCGGTCCGCAACGCCATGCTGCGCGCCGCCCAAGCGCTCAAGGCCGGCTTCACGCCGGCACGCGTGAGGCTGGCCGTGGCTTCGGCGGACGATGGCGAGGTTTCGATCACCGACCCAACCGGCGCGCTCGGCATGGGACAGAACGCCCATGTGGTGCGCTCTATCGGCCGCGTCTCCGGCGTTCAGGGGGATGTCTGGGTGCCCGTCGCTTCTCTTGAAGTGACCGGTTTCGGAGAAGGAGCCGCCACGGCGCGGCAATCCGGCGTCGAGATCGCCCGGGTCCGTCGAGGCGACCAGGTGGCTCACGATACGGTCGGCTCCCTGTCGGCTTCGCGCTTCCGCTACGCCCCATGCGCCCCGGCGGTCGCCTTCCGCGGCATGGAACAGCCGCTGTTTCGCGCGCTCAGCTTCAACCGCTTCGCCGCCGGCTTCCCGGGCGCGGTTCAGGCTTCCGGTTTCGCTGACGAAGCCGCGCCCCTGGGGCTCGCCTCCATCGCGCCGGATTATCGCGAGGTGAAGGCGCTGACGGCGCGCCCCGCCGATCTGTGCTTCGAAGCCGTCCACAACCTCGCGCACACGGGCCAGAAGCCTTCGGGCCGGAGCTTCGTCCAGAACACCTATGATCTGACGGTAGGCTATGTGCTGAAGCGCAACGACCAAAGGGTCAGCGCCCAGGGCCTGCAACAAACCCTCACCGCCACCGCCGTCCCGGCTGACGCCGACGCTGCGCATCAGAACCAGTCGATCCAGATTGATCTGGCCGACTTCGCCTCGGACCTCGCCCTGCGCGCGGCCAAGGCCCTGAACCCCACCCCTTAACCCACCCTGCTATTGGAGCTTCACATGAAGACTTCTTCCCTTTTGGCTGTCGCCCTGACGGCGGCTCTGGCCACCTCCGGCTATGCTTCTTCCGCACACGCCCAATTGGGCGGCCTGCGCAAACTGGCGCCTGGCGGCGGTCAACCTCAGGCCACGGCCGGCGACCCCGACGCCTTCCTGAGCGAGACGCTCGAGACCACCAAGCTGGTCTGGAGCGCCGCGACGCTTCTGGCGCACGCCGTTGATGAAGACGGCAAGCAGGAGGAGGCCCGGGCCCAACTCGCGGCGATCCAGGGCGCGTCGTCGCTGCGTGAATTGCAGGCTCAGAAGGCCAGCTTCGAGGCCAATGTCGCGACCGTGAACGCCAATGCGCAGGACGCGGCAGCCCTGCAGGCGAAGTACGACAACGCCAGCGCGAACCAGCGCACCCTGATGCTCAACGCCGCCTACAACTTCACCATCGGCATGATGCGCAACGTTGAACTGGGCCAACAGGCGCCGACCCTCATCAGCGGCCTGCAGTCCAACCCCATGCAAGCCACCAAGCTGGGCAGCCTGCGCGCAGCCGCCGGCCTGCTCGGCGATCAAGTCCAGGCCACCCGCTCCATGGTCGGCCCGATGCGCACCCTGCTCAGCCGCGGCGGCGTCGAAGTCCCCGCCAACGCCACGGCGTCGAGCGCCAAGCCCATCGAGCTCTGAGCTCTCCTGAACCAATCCATCGCCTGATCATCCGGCGTGGAATTTTAAAGACACACTCGCTCCGACGCCCCCGGCGTCGGAGCTTCTTTTTGATCCCCCTGGAACGCCGTGCGTTTTCTCACGGCACGGCAGCGCCGTTGAAACGGCGTGGACTATCGAGGCGACACCATCTTTTCTTCGGAGCACCGAGCTTCCGCGCGACGAGCGAAACGCCCTAGCCCAAGGCCGCTTTTCAGACCTCGTCGATAGATCGTTTGTGCGACGCGATCAGGGATTGCCGGGCGGCGCTTCCCACCCCGCGGCCCTCGCCTCCGCCTCAGAGCAGAACCAGCGCTCGCCGGCCGCCTCGACGATACGGGTTTTTGCGTAGGATCTCATGCCCGGCGAATGATAGTAGCGCGCGCCCTTGGCGTTGATATTGCCCTTGATGGCGCAGGCCGACCGGGGCGGCGCCTGCTCCGGTCGTTTGTTCCTTCGCGCCGCTCGCCAATCCCATGCGGGCTCAAACGTCCCGGCATGCATGCCTCTGGCCGCCGCTCGAGCGGACGCCTCCTCTCCGGCATAGGCTCCGCCGCTATGACGCCGATAGTCCAACGCCTGGCCCTGCGACACCAACCAGGCGCCGATGTCCTGGTCGTCAACCGCGCACCTGGCGACGCTGCGTCCGTACTGATCCTTCTCGACCTCGACGCAGACGGCTGGCCTCCGGCCAATCCATTCGCGCAGCGCCTGACTGGCGACCTGACCGCAGCGATAGGCCTGACCGTCGCGTAGGCAGCTCTGGTCCTGTTCCGGCGCATCCACGCCCCAAAGCCTGACTCTAACCCCTTCAACCGTCAGGGTGTCGCCATCGACAACGATTGGCGCACCAGCCCTCGCTTCAACAACTGGACTGGCCCCGCAAGCCCCCAGGGCCAGAGCCGCGATGACAGCCTTCGCCATCGTCGCGCGTCTTTGCTGAAACCTCAGAGGCCGCGCCGCCCAAACCTGCCCCATAATCTCCATCCGATCAGCAGCCAAGAGCCGACGAACCGTCATGAGGACGCCCCTAGCAACCAGTCTTCGGGTAAAGATCGTCGATCTTCACCCACTCGAGGTTGGCGCCCGGCATCTGCAGTTGGGCGAGCGGCGCCCGCACCTCGACCACCAAAGCTATCTTGCTGAAATAGCAGACCTCGCTTCCAGGCTTGAGACCTTCCCTTAGAGCCATGGTTTGCCTTGCACGCTCTTCGGCTCGCCGTTCCGGTTCTTCAAGCTTATCCGACCAGCGCTGACGGTGTTTCTCGCTCCGACCATTCTCCGGAGCAATCCAGAAGACAATGCTTCCAGCCAAGTTCATTCGCGATACCGACAGATCAAACAGAACATGATCGCCCAACCCGCAACTGTACAGCCCATCGCGCACGTACTCGTCTCGCTCATAGGCCTCAGACGTCTCGTTGAGAACTCGATCAAACCGTCCGCCGGCTTTCGAACATTCGTCATTAGCGAACGTCACGATCTCTCCAGCCTGCCGGATCGAATTCCTGCCGTTTAGATGAAGCCAGCCTTGCGGGGCCCAACGAACGTCATGGTCTTCACTAATGAAACGCCCTCTCAACAGATCCACGAAGCCTTCTGCATGGGCGGCAGATCCGAATAGCGACCATACGAGGGCGACAAAAACGGCTCGTCGCAACACAATCATACTTTCTACTCTTTGATTTCTGTTCTGGCGGCGAAAAGAACCGCCGCACGTGTGGACCGTTTCTCGCTGCTAACCGCCCAACGGCGCTGCTCTCGCGACATCAAGCACGCGCTTGCCGGCTGCAACGATCTTGCCAGCCAGACTGCCATCGGCGACGCCCTGCCACGGTTCGCTGGCCGTATCCCAGTTGCATGCGACGGGCAGCATCGGATCATCCGTCGATGTGTAGCGCCACCAAGCCCACTCATCGACTGGCGCATGCCGGCTTCCCTCGCCCACCTGGGCGTCCAGAACTCCTTTAAGCGCCTCCAAGACGGGCTTACGAGATTTCGGCCTGATGAGCCCGTAGGCGAACTCGTTGAAGTTTCCCGCGTCGAACACGACCCGGAAGGCAAGCGGCGCCCATTCGGGGTTCATGATATCGACATGGGAGTTCTTTGCTCGAGACCATTCGCCAGAAACGGTCCAGCCCTCAGGAACGGCATGCGCCACCTGATCTCGCAACTTATCGACCAGAACGCGCTGGGCTTCACGCCAACTGATGGCGATTTTAGCGGCGGCGGCGACACGCTGAGCGTCACAGGTCATCTGTTCAATCAACATCGCCTGCTCAGTCATATCTGTCACACCTTCAAATTGAGTCAGAATAAATCGTTGAAAATCATCGATAAAACTTCGCACGCGCTCCGATTCTGAAAGGCCGCGGCAAGCTGCGAGCCAGGGATGTAGGTCCGCGTAGCTCATGATGATGAGTCGGCCGTCCTCGACGGAGGCCGTTCGCGCCTTAGCTCCGAGGCTATGCTCACCCGGCAGACGCTCGGCGGAGCCCGTAAGATAGATCAACCTGCCGTCGTCATAGCCCCGGAGGTAGGTCAGGTAATGTTGTAACTGACCGTCCTGATCGGACGCGTATGGCTTGTTCTCGATCGCTATCGCCGAGCGGCCGTATTCCACCAAGATGTCGATACGCCTGCGATCGCCGCATTGGGCCTCCAAGAGCACCGAGCCGGACGCGACCGGATCGACCTCGAGATCGGGTGCAACGAGCCGCACGAACTCGTTGAGAAACACCGGGCCTTGGGCGTGAGAGCCCCGCGGATCGAGAAGCCAAGCGAGCATCCGCGACAGCATGAGTTCGTTCTTCTGAATGAAGTCGAACACGCTGAAGTCCGGCGCTAGGCGACGGCTGAAGGCCGCCCTGGCATGGCGAAGCGCAACCAGGCGCGTACTGACTTCTTCAAGAAGCTGGAGCTTCATAGCATCCTCTTCCTACTCGGCCCAGACAGCGCCAAAGGCCAGCCGCCCGGAGCGGCCTCAAGCCATCAAAATCGAGATTGAACCAAGAGGGCCGATCCTCAAGGGATCGGCCCCGTCCTCCCCTAGTTGGGGAAAGACTTTTGGTCAGTCTGGTGTTGAGCCGGCAGATAGGGTCCCGCTGGCAAGCCCTGCCCGACCACATGGGTGGCCAGGAGGTTGGCCTGCTGGGTCAAGGGAATATAATTAGGCTTGGCCTTCTCGATCGCCGAAACAATGGCTTGGACCAGCAGATCAGCGAGCGGATTTCCCGAACTCGAAGCTTGCGGGCTGTAGGACAGGGCCTGGTTGTTCGACCACAGGACCTCTCCGGTACGGCAGCTCTTCAGGGTGTAGGCGAACTCCACATTGGTGGAGGTCGAAATGACGACGTACTGCGACTCCCACTTCTGGATCTCGACGAACATCACCGTGTCGCAACCGAACAGGGCCCCGAACTGAGAGGCGTCCGCCTGGTGCACCAGGCCCGCGTCCGACAGGCCCTCGTCATCCAGCAAACGCTTCACCATATGGGCGGGGAAGACGTAGTAGCCGCGCTCCGCCACCGGGCGGGAAATGGTCGAGACGAAGTAGTCCGCCGCGTCCACATTGACCGTCGAGTTCAGCGCCGGAACAACCAGCACGCTGCGCGGATTGGCGGCCCTGAAGCTCGCATAGCTCTTGGGCGTCGGGGCCGTGACGCAAGCCGTCAGCAGGGCGGCGCCGGTCGCCACGGCGGCGACCGTGATCATCTTGCGAAGTCGCATCAGTTTCGCCCCCCGGCCGCTGCGGTTCCATCGCCGACCTGGGCGATGATCCGGTCCATGAACTGCGCCGATTCAGGGAAGCGCGTGCGCTCCTCCTGAAACAGCTTGACGGCTTCAGCCGTGTCGCCCTCTTCCAGGCGCAGGTGGCCCAACTCAGCCAGAAGCCCGGGCGCTACCGCGTCCCGCGCACGGCCGCGTTCGATCGCCTGCTCCAGGGCCGTCTTGTAGACGTCCCGGCGCTCAGGGTTTTGAGCATAGGCGTAGAGCGCCGGCTCATAGGCGCCCCATTCGAACCGAGTCGTCGGCGCGCACGCCGCCACGGCCATGAGCGCGGCCAGAGCCGCAATGCCTGCAAGCTTCCTCATGGGACTACGACCTCCACCCGGGCGCCGGCCGCCACCATCACGACCTGGGCGTGCAGGCGTCGGCCCGCCTGTTGAATGACGACTTCATGGCGGCCCGGCGTCAGCGCGGCTCCCCCCTTGAGCTCCGCCAGGGATCCGAGATCGCGCCCATCGACCAAGAGGCGTGCATCCTGAGGGGCGTTGGCGACCGTCAGGCTGCCGGCCGCTGCGCCCTGGGCCACCTCGCGTGTAGCGTAGTTCTGCACGCAGCCGCTCAACATCGCCGCGCAGAGCGCGACGATGGCTGCATTCTTCATCATCATTATTTGAACTCCGTGACCCGCAGGCCGGTGATGTTTTGAGGCAGGGCGCCGCTGACCACGCGTGCCGTAGCGCCTTCCGTATCGGGGCTGTCGCCGAAGAATCCGGTCAGTTCGATCTCGGCCACCACGGCGCCCGGCAGGGTGATGGGCAGGCCCGACTGCCCGCTGACCACGATTTCGCCCGGCGTTTCGACGCGGAACCGATCACCCGCACGAAGGCCCTGGCTGGGCCCGCCGCTGACGAAGACCGTGTCGCCCGATACCCGCAGGACGTCGGTAAACCAGGCGCGTTGCTGCAGTTGGTTGATCACATTGGTCATGGTGTCGGCGATCGCCGCGGCGATGGCGCGGTCGTTCAGCGTGGAGTCGTAGCCCGCGCGCGTGCCGAAGCCGGCGACCTCGCCGGTCTCGGTCGTGGCTTCCCCCGACCCGGAGGTGGAGAAGAAGACGCGTCCGGTCCTCACGTCGACCAGTCGGATCTCGACGGTGGCGTTGACCGCCTGGCGTCGCTGTGAGTTCAGGAACCCGTCCTTGCCCTCGTTGCGACGCCCCAGCTGGGTGACCGACCCCAGCAGCAGGGCGTCGACGCCCACCAGGTTCTGCGCGGTCGCGTCGGAGATCACCCGCTCGGCGTTCAAGGCCGTCAGATCGGCCCGCTCGAAGACGAAGAAGTGCTGCGACGCCGTCAAGGCGTTGACCAGCATGTCGCCGGCCTGGGTCGCGATCGGATCCGCTTGGCCCGGTGACTGCAGCAGCCGCCCATAGGGGGTGCTGTTGGTGAAGCGCCCCACGGCGACCCGCCGCTTGAGTCCTGCTCGCTGAACCGTCTCGGCCTGAACGGCGGCCGCATCCGTCGCCCAAACAGGCGTGGCCAGGCCTGCGCCCGTCGCCAAGGCCAGCGCCGCGGATGCGGCGCAAACCTTTTGAAAAATTGTCATTATTGCACCCCGAAATAGCAACGCTCGATGTGCCACAGCGCAGCTGCAAGTGGCAAGTCTGTAAGTATTTCTCCTAGTCCGTCGATCGCGGCCTAGGCCGTCAGCCGCGTCAGCAAGACGATCATCGCCTGGGTGTCGCGCTCACAATAGGCTTCCAAGCCCGCCCTCCACTGCTCCCGGCGCGCCTCGCTGGTCTCGGGCCCGGCCGCCTCGAACCAGGCCTGCTGCGCCGCGCCGCCGTCCTTCACCTCGAGATCGCCATAGGCGAGTTCAGGCGCGACCGTGGGCAACACCGCCTTGATCGACCAACTCCCGCGCTGATCACGGTGATAATAGAAGTTGCGCGTCACCGGCAGGAGATCGACGATCTTGGCTTCGATCTCGAGCAGGGCCTCGGCCAGGTCGGGAAAGACCTCCGCCAGGTCTCGGACGCAGCGTTTCTCGAACGAGGCGTTATAGGCGATGATCGAACCGCAGCGTTCGCCGCTCAGAAGCGCGACCAGAGCCTCGGCGCACGCCCGCCGCGGATCGCCGCCGTCGATGGACAGGAAGCCCGAATGGGCGAGTTCGCCGGCTTCGGACTCGATGTGACACGAAAACTGAAACGGGATCTGCTGGAAGGGCCTGGCGCCGATCCAGCGCGGCACGGCCGGTCCTATGGTCTCGAAGTCGAGATAGGCCCGCGGCCAGGCCCAACCGCGCGTCGCTTCAATCGCACCCTGGCGATCATGATAGACCTCCCCCGTCACCGTGGCCTGACGCACGCGCTCATGCACTGCATTGGTCAAGGCGCCCGACGGCAGGTCTCGAAGATCATACAGGCCCTCCTGGGCCCACTCCGCGGCCGCCGCCCTGCCCGTACGCGGCAAGAGGCTGATCGGCCACTCAGGTCCAGGCGGGTCGTTCCGGGTGCAGTAGCTCGAAAACTCGCAGACGAACGGGCGGCTGCAGTGTTCGCCCGTGCCGACGTCAGGTTCGTCGCCCGCCAGCACGGCCCTCGCTTCAGCGACGATCCTCGAGCGATCAGCGATGCGATCCCCCAGAGCCGCGAGACAATCGGCGTCCCGAAACAGGCCTTCGTATTCGCCCTCGCGTTCCAGCCGGAAGTGGCTGTCGATATGACGGATGCAGGCTGACGACACCGGCGTCCCGGCCTGGGTTACGACCCACACCTGGGTCGCCAAGTCGCCAAGATGATAATCCTTCACCCCCGCCGAACTCTTCACCTCGGCGATGGCCCAACCGTCCGAACCAGGCGACAGCACGTCCACCCGCACCAGCACGCCGTCGTGCTCGAAGGTCGCCTCGAAGATGGGCTCGGACCAACCGCCGTCGATGAGCTCGCGCGTCCGCGCGACAGCGGCGGCCAGGTCAGGCTCGGCCTCGACCATCACCCCTGTCGGCAGCAGGCCGCAGGCGAGTTCGCCGACCTCATGGCCGGTGGCGAAGCGGGCTTCAGCCCCGTCATCGGCGATAGCCAGGTCCGGCCTGTGCCTAGCCAGCCAAAGCTTCCGCGGGCACTGCTCAAAGGCCGCGATCTTTGACTTCGACAGCCCGTAACGCCGGCGCTCGTTCGACTGAACTGCACCACACCCGCCTACAGCATCCGTAACTTGATCCATGCTCCCAGCTTCCCTCCCCCGACCCGGACCAAGTCGCTCAACGATGCTTGAGAGACCCGGCGGCTCAACCAAGCATTCCTAGTCCGACATAACTGCGTCACCTTCGGACGCATGCCGAGCAAGATCCTGAATCAAGCAGCCACCCGGGTGAACCACGCTTGGGAGTTTGCTCCAACCAGCCGGGGATTAACCACGGCCATTGACGCCGCCTTACCGGATGCCGCGCAACCTGCACGAATAACGGAGGGGGCTCATGATTTCGTTCAAGGAACTCGCGATTTATGGTGGAGGCGTTTTTGCCGTGGTCGGCGTGGCGGCCCTGCTAGTCCTGCCGAAACCCGCCGAGCCGTCCCCGGCCGCCACGGCAGCGCCCATCGTTCAACCCATCCACGCTTCAGATGGGGTGCCTGACCTCGTTGAGATCGGAAGCGAACCGCCTGCAGGGGTGGAAGCTGACAGCGCCTATATTCAGCGCCAGATCGAAGCCTTTCTTTCGGCGCGCAACGGATCCCCCCTCACCGTCATCGACGCCGTCGATACGTCTGGGAGCCAGCGAACCGAGTACTGCGGCACGGCGCAACCAAAGACTGGAGGCCCCGCTCGTTCCTTCTCAATCGTGGTTTGGTCAAACGCTCCAATTGAGCATACAATTTCTAACGGTCCTGCCGACTGCGCCGAAGGTCTCACGCTGGTGCGGAATGGTCAGGCGGTGCCTTGGGAAATCGCGCGCACGGAACGGGACACTCGCCTTCCTGCCAGCCACGAAGCCCAGCCCCTCTCGAATATGGCGGCGCCCGCCTCCGCCTCTGATCCGATGTATGATCACATTGATCGTGTCAGCACCTACGCCGTGCTGATTGGCCGAGGCGCGGCTTGCGGCGTCGATGTCTCTGAGCCCGCACGACGCGTCGGCGTTTGGCTCGACCGCGTGGCGCCCCCCGGTTCCGCTGCGCAGCGGACGCTGCTGCCGATGTTGACGCAACAGGGCCAATACCATGCTCAACAACAAGCGTCGGGCCGATCGCCCGACGACTGCGCAACGGTCGCTCGAGCGATCGCACGCTTCCAGTGGCCATAGAGCAATACGACGTGAACCAGATTCGCGCCGAGTTCGCCGAAACTCCCTAGCGGATCTCCCAAAAGGCTGCCGTCTTGGCCACGGACCCGACCGGCATCTTCTTCTGCGAAGCGATCCTGTAGCCCTTGCCGAGCATGAGTTCGCCGACGATCGATCCCGCCGTAACCGTCATCTGGCTGAATGAACCATAGCGCGTCTTCATCCGCGCGACGATCATCGGCTCGACGCCAGCCAGGGCGGGCAGACCGTCAGCGGTCGCCCTGAGGCAGGCGGCGACGCCCTCCGGCGATTCAATGACGTCGCGCATTTCCAGAACACGCGGATCAGACATGCTGATCCCGCCCGTCGGCGCATAGTCCAAGCCCGAATCCTCTATGAATCGGGCCAGTTCTTGAGCGTCAAAGGCGTCCTTCGCCTTGGCGTTCAGCCACACATTAAAGCGCTCCTCGGCGGTCTTGGCCGCCAAGCGCTCATAGGTCCATCCGCCCGCGAGCATTCGCTCCCCCATCACCGACTTCCCTTCCACGTCTTCAACCTCGCCCTTTAACCGACCAAGACGTCAACCTCGGTCGTCGACGCCCATGCGATTTCGGCGGCTGTCAGCCGGGCGAATATGTCGTCGCCGAAAACCCACCCCGCCGGCATGCGCTGACGCAAGCCGAGTTGGTCCTTTCGATCGAGCCGTGAACATTCCTCGTCGGAGATCATGACGATCTTGACGTGATCACGGATGAAGCCGGCGATCTGAGCATCTGTCGCGCCGCGCTCCAACATGTCGTGAACCGCCTTGATCACAATCAGCCTGGGAATGACGTGCTCGCGCCGCCCCCGCTCGCTGAAGGCGAGCGAACGACCAACGACCGTGAACTCATCAGGAAGAAGCAACCCCTCGATTAAACGCGTGTCCGAACTCCCCTTCTCCTCCCAGAGCCCGCGGATGTTCATCGCGGCGCGAAGGCAGGCCCGCTCATAGCGCTCTTCGAACGTATAGGTTCGCCTCACATCCTCCCCCGTACAGAACTCTCATCCATGACATGCCTCTCTTTTCGCCCAGCGGACCTGACGCCGTCATGCCGATTGATCCAGGTTGTGCATGGCTCAACCGCACAGTAGCGCTTGGAAGTCGGACAAGGCTAAACTCGCTGAGCGCCGATATCCAGGAACTCGCCATGCTACCCCCGCAAGACCCGACACCCTTGGTCGACAAGGCCGTCCTAAGGCGGCGCATCGAGCGTCTGGATGCGCCTGCCGACATCAAGGTTCTGCTAGAGAAACTGCTCGAGGCGACCCTGGTCGTCGGCGACAAGATCATCCAGGTGGGGTCAAAAATCCTGGAGGTCGTCTTCGACTTCGCGAAAGCCTACCCCAGCATAGCCCTTGGCGTGGCGGCGGCCCTCGTCATGTCATTCCTCGTCCACTCCATTCCCGGCCTCGGGCCTATTCTGTCGCCCTTCCTGACGCCCATCCTTCTCATCCTCGGCATCGGCCTCGGCGCCCTCAACGAGATGATGGATGTTTCCATGAAGGTGAAGATGGCGGGCGTGGAAGCCCAGTTTCGCAGCTTCGGCATGCGATGAGCGACAGGCTGGACGACAAGACCAAGGATCGCGACGAACTCGCGCGCCTCGCCGAAGTGGACGGCGTCATCGCGGATCCTCTCAAGTTCAAACGCAGGCTGCGGATTGGCGAAGACGCCTATGCCGTGTTGCGCCTGAAGAATGGCCTTCAATCGCTTTGGGACACGGGCGGGGTCGCGGCCACCGGCGCGACGGTGGCCGCCTCAAAGGTCGTGGCGACGACCTTTTTCGCTTCGACCGCCTCGGGCGGCGTCTTGTCGGCGCTCGGCATCGGAGCCGCAGCAGCCACGCCGGTGGGGTGGGTGCTTGCCGCCGCGGCGGCCTCCGGAGGCGTCTACTACGGCGTCAACCGCCTGGTTCGGCGCCAGCAGGCGGCGTTTGTCGACACCATTCCTCGTTTCATCAACACCCCCATCGACCTCCTCGGCATGCAGCTACTCGACCTCCTCGGCGCGCTGGCGCTGCGGGTGGCGAGGATCGACGGCGCTGTTGCGGCGGAGGAACGTGCAACGATCCAGCGTCACTTCACCGAGGAATGGGGCTACAGCCACGACTATGTCGCCGCGGCTCTCGACATCCTCGAAGCCGCCTCCGACCAGACGCGCGTCAAGGCCGTCGCCACGGCCCTTGCCCAGTTCCAGGCCGCCAGCCCGGATTGCAATGCCGAAGCCATGCAAGCCGAACTTCTGATCTTCCTTCGCGAAGTGATGGAGGCCGACGGCGTGCTTGATGAACGCGAAGAACTCGCGATCGACGCCGTCGCCGACGTCTTTCAAAAGGAAAGAGCGCTCACCCTGGCCAAGGTCGGCCGAACGTTTTCGGGCCTTGGAGAAAAGACCGGATCGGCCGTCAGCAGCCTGCGCAAACGCTTTGGCGGACAATCGACGGACGAGGTCGACGCCTAGCCCCAGGCGGGCTCACGATCAGTCCGCCGGATCCTTGCTGACCTTGGCCACGAACCGCCAGCCCCTCCAGATCGCCACCTCCCTTGTCGCCGGACAGTCGCGCAAGGCCGCTGTCGCGCGCGCAATGGCGATCTCGTCGGAAGGCAGGGTCGCCGGGCTGAAAGCGCGCCCGCTCGCCGACACGGGCAGGGTGTAGAAGGTGTATCCGTCCATCCGCCGTCCTGGTCGAGCCTGACGAAGAAAGAACAGCCCGGCAGGGAACTGGCCGTACGGGGGGCGTGGGCGCGGTCCGCTCGCCGGGCTGCTTGCTGATCCATGAGAGAACCAGCCCCCGCATAGGGACACAATCCTGCGGCCTGGGCGAGACTTAAAAACCAAGGTTCCTCAAAGCCTCCCATTCCCTCGCATGGGGCGCTCGACCGATACCGACGGTCAAAGCCCCATCAAATCTCCTCTTATCCCTCACCACCAGCGATGGCGCCTCACCCGCACAGCGTCCAAACGTCCATTCAACCCTTTGTTTTATATGGATTACGCTAACCAGGAATGGCGCGAAGCACAAAATATCCAAACCAAGGAAAGCGATATTCCTTATTGAAAGAAAAATGGACAATCGACATAAGAGTCCACATCAGGGAGCGCATCTCTCCCACAAGTTTTGAGTTTGGACATGATCGACCACAACATCTTCGACGCCTGGGTGGAACAGCACGACGTGAGCGACCACACTCACGAACTGCTGGACGCCCTGGCCAGCCAGTATGAGGCCATGTCGTCCCTGCTGACGGCCGATGCCGCGGCGCATGTCTGCGAAGCTCTGCGCGAACTGGATTCCTGCGCCTGGGAACAGGCCTATGGAACCGGCGCAGAGCGCCTCGAACAAACCCAGGGCCAAGCCCCTCTTGTCTTCTTCAGGAACAGCCTCAGCCAGATCGACAACCTGCACTTCGAACTGGGCGCCTTCGCCCACCTCCTCTACTGCTATGCGTCGAGCGGGATGGTGGAGCCCTCAAGCCCTGACACCTCCGCCGAGACGATGAAGGTCTGGATCGAGGGATGGCTGAAACGCGCCAATCAGATCGACAAGGGCGTCTCTCCCACGGTTCACCCTCTCGACTTCTTCCGCCTCATCACCAAGAGCGCCAATGCGCGCTGGGCGCTCGACAACAATCGCCCCATCACCGGCGATCAGCTCGCCGCCCTGTCCGCCCTTGCCAAGACCCCCGGCTCGGCCTCGACCGGGACCTATGAGCGGGTCCGCAAGACGGTACAGAACCTGATTGCGGAAGCGCTCGGCAAGTCAGGCGGCAAGTCCCTCGAGGTCGGACCCGATCGGCTGATTTCGGCAACCTCTGCCATCGCCTGGCTGCACGAGCAGGCCCCCGACTATTTCCCGTCGATGTGGGCCCTGCCCGAGCCCGTCGGAGAAGCCGGCCTCGAGGACGAGATCGAGGATTTCGTTCTCGTGCCCGTCGCCGCAGCCAGCCTGCATGCCGAACGCAAGCCCTTCAGCCCCGACGTCCGGTTTGAGGACGGCTATTTGATCGGCGCCCGTTCCGAATCCGTCAGCGACTACTGGGAGGCGTTGAAGCGACTGGGCCAGATGCGCACGCCCCGCTTCCGGCACCCGCGGGCCCACGCCGCCCTGGGCCCCCTGGCGTGCGAGGACGCCTGGGTTCGCATTCCCCGCAGCGAGATCGAGGCCCAACTCGCCAGAGCCCTGGAGCCGTCCGACCTGAGCGTCGAGGGCCCCACGGCGGACGTGGTCAACCTTATCGAAGGCGACGCCCGCTTTCGACCCCTTGCGATCGGCCACAGCCGCAAGCTCTTCCGCTTCCATAACCTGAGGACCGGCAAGGCGATCGCGGTCGAGTCCAGGAAGGGTCCGCCCGTCATCTATGTGGCGCGCCAGGACGGCGAGACCTCGCCCAGCCTGGTGGCCCGCGCTCGTCTCGTGGACAGCGCGCCTTCCGGCCGAAACAGCAACCTGAACTCCATCCCCTCCTTCAAGAACGAAGAACTGCTGGCGTTTCGACCAGCGAGCCTTGGCGAACTTCAAGACGTCCTGGATCACCTGACCACGGCCTCCTGACACCCGCCAGAGCCCTTTGAGCCTCGTTGCGCCGCTCGAACACCGGGCGACGAGGCTCCCACCCTGCCCTGCATTTCCCCAACTGGCTGTCGCTACGCTTCGTTCGACGCCCGCTCCGCCTTGCGCCGACACCCACCCGGAGACCCTTTTCGTGCAGACCCTTATCGACGCCGCTCGCGCCATCGACCTGACCGCCTATCGCCAGGGAGGGCCCCCTCCCGACCTGACCATCAGCAACCACGACGCCTTCTCCATCACCTATGCGCCGTTCGACTTCATCAATCGCTCCGCGGAACTGGTTCTGGTCGGCCTGACCCCGGGACGCACCCAGGCGGCCAATGCGATCGAAGCGCTTCAAAAGGCCCTGGCGTCCGGCAAGAGCCAGGACGAGGCCCTCAAGATCGCCAAATCAACGGCGAGCTTCAGCGGCGCGATGAGAAACGCCCTCGTGGCCATGCTCGACGCCGTGGGCGTTCCTCAAAAATTCGGACGCAGATCGGCCCAGGATTTCTTCATCGCCGACAGCGATCTCGTCCACTTCACCTCGGCCCTGCGCTATCCCGTCTACCTGGCCAATGGCGACAACTACTCCGGCGCGCCTAGCCCCCTCGCCCAACCGGCGCTTCGATCCCTGATCGAAACCCATCTGGCTGAAGAAGCGGCGGCCCTGCCCAAGGCGATCTGGGTTCCCCTGGGCGGTCACGCCGAAGCTAGCCTTCAACACCTCGCAGCGCGCGGCGCCCTGGACAGCCGACGGGTTCTGAGCGGCCTGCCCCATCCCAGCGGCGCCAACGCCGAGCGCATCGCTTACTTCCTTGGCCGTAAATCCCGCGACCAACTCTCGGTGAAGACCAACGCCGACAAGATCGACGCGGCGCGAACGACGCTTCTGCGCCAGGTCGCCGCACTGGACGCCTGATCCAGAAGCCCGCCCCACCTGGTCAGGTTTTCATGATTTTCCTGACCACAAACTCGGCAGGAGGTTGAGCCCCAAGGGACTCCCTCCTGTCCTTTTTATGCTCCGCCGAACAGGCAGGGCCTTCCGCCGGTCAGCCAGCCGTTCCTCAGCGAACGCCTATGTATTTGTGGGTCTGGACACTGAGCCGCCACTGGGGGCGCGTCAGGCAGTATTCGATCGCCGCCGCCGTATTCGCGACCTGGTCCGGCCCGTCCATGGGCTGCAGCCAGAAGCGTTCGAAATCGAGCCCCTCGAACCGATCAGGCATGGCCTTGGCCTGGGGGAAGACCAGCTTCAACTCCTGCCCCGATTTCTGCACGACCGGCGCGTCGGCCTTGGGACTGACGCAGATCCAGTCGATGCCGTCGGGCGCCGCCACCGTGCCGTTCGTCTCCACCGCGATATCGAAGCCCTGCCTCTTCAGCGCCGCGATCAAGACGGGATCCAGCTGCAGGAGCGGCTCCCCGCCGGTGCAGACCACGAGCTTGGGATCGCCCACGCGGCCTCTCCACAAGGAGGCGACATGGTCTGACAAGGCTTCGGCGTCCTTAAACTTGCCGCCGCCGTCCCCGTCAACGCCGACGAAATCCGTATCGCAAAAGGAACAGACCGCGCTCGCCCGGTCCCGCTCCAGCCCATTCCATAGGTTGCAGCCTGCAAAGCGCAGAAACACGGCAGAGCGGCCTGCTTGCCCGCCCTCGCCCTGCACCGTCAGGAAAGCCTCTTTGACCGCATATGTCATCGCGCCATCCGACAGCCTTCCATCACGCCTTCGCCCCTTTGGTCATGCCCAACAAGGCGACAGGGCCTTGCCGCAGGATATAGGCGCCATCGGCTCCCTAATCGACGCTTGTGCCGCCCCAGATCAGAAAGTCCAGCTTTCGATGGATATGCAGGGACGCGGCTCCCGGGACATCGGCGAACGCCTCGTCGAAAACGACTGACCAGGCGCCGGCCTCCTCGGTACGTCCGAGGCTCTCGAATACGTCGGAAAGCCATCGGTAGTAGGCCGACGCATTCTCCAGACCGCCGCCGAACGGCGGAGCGCTTATTCGCTTCGCCAATCGAGCTCGGACCACGCTGTCGATTATCGGGCTCTCTGGCCGAAGGACCGCCACGGCCTTGCTGACAAAGGAGGCTTCGGTCCGCCCCGTTCGGTCAAACACAGCAGCCAGCATCCCGTCAAAGAAGATGTCCGCTGAGCCCGTTTCGGCCTTCATGGCTTCGAATGCGCTGTAGAAGGCCTCCCGCCAGGCCCCGTTCCGGCGGACGCCGTAGAAGCCGTTGAACCGTCGCCGAAAGTCCTGCCCCGCCTCGGCTGTCAGGTCGACGGCCCCCACGGATCGGGCCAACGCCACGCAAACGCCGACGGGCGAGGTCTTGCGGCCCTGGATCAAATGCAAAGCCGCATCATGTAGGCGAGGCAGGCTTGCGGCGAACAAGGCGATCTCTTCCCTGCCGGGGGCGTCGCCTGTGTCCGGGCCCTTGGCGTCGAAAGACATAATCAAAACCATCCGCCTTCGAGCGTCACCCGTTGCGCCCGCATCAGGTGAAATTGTCGAGACGCTCGACGAACTGGAAGGCGAGGTTCGTCCCCTCGACCTGGACGTCCTTCACTCCATAGGTCGCGATATAGGACAGACGGCGGAACGGTTGCCCGTCGGCCCCCAGTTCATCTCGGGTCAGAATGACCTTCTCGCCTGACCGGATGGCCGCGATGAAGGGCGACCACTTCGGATCGTCGCCGACATGAGGATCCAGATAGGAGAGCGTCCCCTTGCCGGGCCGACACCAGCATTCATGCACGCAAGGCAGGCTTTCGCCCTTCCAGTCGGCGAACCAAGAGCCTCGACGCCCCACAGGCTTGGCCATGGTTTCCGTCCTTGAATGAACCGCGCAATCCCAAACCTTATCAGCGATTCGGAATGAAACCTTCTATGCCGCAAGGAACATAAAGCGAATTTATGCGCTTTACGGTATATTTTTACTTTATGCTCATTTTGGCATACAAGAAGGTTATGCAACTCCGGACATAGAGGCGACCGACCATGAACCCCATCGCCCGCTCACCAGGCCAAATCGGCGGCCTGATCCAACGTTTTCGCAAACAGAAAGGCCTGAGCCAGACCGAACTCGCCCAGCTATCGGGCATCCGCCAGGAGATGATCTCCAAGATCGAGACCGGACATGAGAGCGCCAAGATCGCGGCCATCTGCGCCCTGATGGCCGCCCTCGACCTGGAACTGACCCTCGGGCCGCGATCGACCCGTTCAGCCGCCGACCTCGCGGACCTGTTCTAATGGGACGTCGCAAGGCTCACGCTCCCCTGGCGGTCATGATCAACAACCGGCGGGTCGGGCGACTGGATAAGGAAGCCGGCGGCGCCGTCACCTTCCAATATGATCCGGCCTGGCTGGACTGGCCGCCGCACTTCCCGATTTCGCTTTCCATGCCCGTTCGCCCGACCGCCTATAGGGGCGAGACGGTGACGGCGATGTTCGACAATCTCCTGCCCGACAACGCCGACGTCCGCCGACGGGTCGCCGAACGCACCGGGGCTGCAGGAACCGACGCCTACAGCCTGCTGGCCGAGATCGGCAGGGACTGCGTCGGCGCCCTGCAAGTCCTCCCCGAGGGCGTCGACCTCGACGCCATGACGCCCATAGAGGCCGAGCCTATCAGCGAGGCCGATATCGAGGCGCTTCTGGCCAATCTCGCGCGCGCGCCGCTCGGCATGGACCAGGACAACGACTTCCGCATTTCGGTGGCCGGCGCCCAGGAGAAGACCGCCCTGTTGTTCCATGAGGGGCAGTGGAAACGGCCGCTGCGCGCCACGGCGACGACCCACATCCTCAAGCCGCAGATCGGAGAGATCCCGACGGCCTCCGGCCTCGTCGACATGTCCAACAGCGTCGATAACGAACACTATTGCCTCCAACTTCTCCGGGCCTTCGGTCTCAAGACGGCGAACACCCAGATCGCGACCTTCGGCGCGAAGAAGGTTCTGGTTGTCGAGCGCTTCGACCGTCTCTGGCGCGGCCCTGACCAGTTGATCCGCCTGCCGCAGGAAGACTGCTGCCAGGCCCTGTCCATTCCGCCCGGTCGGAAATACCAAAACCAGGGCGGCCCCGGCGCGGTGGACATCCTAAAACTCCTGCAAGGCTCCGACGATCCGCTGCGCGACCAAACCGACTTCCTGAAGAGCCAAATACTGTTCTGGCTGATCGGCGCGACCGACGGCCACGGCAAGAATTTCAGCCTCGCCCTGCGTCCAGGCGGGCGCTTTGTCCTGACGCCCTTCTACGATGTCCTGACCGTCCAGCAGGCCTTCAACGCCAAGCAAATCTCCCATGCCCAGTACAAGCTGGCCATGTCGGCAGGGGCCACGCCCCACTACAAAATCCTGGATGTCCACGGTCGCCATTTCGTGGAAACCGCCCAGGCCGCAGGTCTCGGTTCGACGATCATTCGCCAAGCCGTCGATGAAATTTTCGCGGGCGCAGCCACGGCGCCGAACACGGCCCTGGCCGCCATGCCGCCTGACTTCCACACCGACATCCACACGACGGTCATGGGCGCGATCAACGCCCGTATCGAGAGGCTCCAGACGGCTTTCGAGGCGCTCTGAACCTCGTCTGAACCCTGGCCGCATCTGCCTCGAGCAAAACGCAACTGAAGCCGGTCGGTCGCGGATCAAACTTGCCCGTACTGCCCGGTTTCCACATCGATCCAGGATGAGATGACGGCTTCGTCGTTCATCAGGTCCGTGGCTGCGATTTTTCGAGCCAGGGCTTCTGGACCGACGGCCTGCCGCAACTGCTCGCTCTGCACGGAAGCCCAATCCCGAAAACGACGCACGGAGTCGTCTTCCATGTCATCAGGCAGACTTCGCAAAAAGGCGTCGATGCGGTCGGCCTTCTCAATCCGCGCCAATTGGCGGTCAAGAAACTCGAACCGTTTAGCCTCGAGTTCGGCCCGCTTCTGCGCCTTGCGCCTCACCTGCTCGGCTTCCTCCGCCTCGATCCGTCGCCGCTCCTGTTCGGCCTTGCGATCCGCCACCGCCGCCACATAGGCCTGGAGCGTCTCGACGATCAGGGGGAGCAGATCTTCGACCCGCTGGGACTTGCGGTCGGAGAAGGTCTTGCGGACGCCGAGATAGCCCGCCGCATCGTCGAGCTTCAGAGACATCTTGCCGTTGGGCCGATGGTCCCAGTCGGGAAACTTGGGCGCGTCATAGGATGACACCCACCCGCCCGTACGTCGGGCGGCGGCGACCCGAACATGCCAGGCCGCCTTCTTCGCCAAGTCCGCCTCGGTCAGGCGATAAGCGAACCGATCAGTCTGCTCGACAAGCTCAAAGCCTAGAACCTCATGGTCGAGCGAAAGACAAAATCCCCGTTCGCCTTCGACCACCTTTCCTCCGATCCCCTCCACGCCATGAACCAGTTGGCTGAGGATGGTCTCCGCTCGACCGATTAATGCGGCGCTCGCCGTCACCCTGAAGCGGCCAGCGCCCGAAACCTGTCGCAGGCCCTCACCGCGCTCCGACAGCAGACTCGTGATGGTCTTGATGGTCTTCCGGTGAGCGTCGGCCGATGGAGCCTTCAAGACAGGCTCAGCAGCCGGAACGGGTTCAGACTCCGGTGTGCTCGGCGACGCCTCCTTCCAGTTCGAAACGGGCAAACGCTCAGGCTTGAGGGGCTTCGGCGGCTTGACGACGGCGGTCCTCGGCCGCGGGCCTTCGAGGGCGATATCGACGTCCTCCCCCTCAGGTAAGGCGGGGGTTGTCGCTGCTGCGCCATGCGCCAGCTTGGACCAATACCCGGCGCGCGGCGTCGGAACAGAGTTGCGCCGGCAGTCATCGACCAATCGGGTCGCGGAGACGCCGAGTTCGAGCGCCAAGCGGTTCATCGGCGTCGACCAGACGCGCGCATACAGTTCGGATCGCTTGATGGATTTCATGACCGGGCCGAGATGAGAAGATCTAGCGAAGAGACCTCGCCCTCTTCGCCACACGCTTGCGACGACAAGCGAGGACCTAAGGGGTGGGCGGCGCTTGCGATAGACCGCCTAGAAAGGGGAAAACGCCGAAGAAGCAGGGGCAGAACCTCGCTCTGCAGCCGCCAGCGCCATGCATAACCGCAAAGGTTGGTCTGAACCGCCGTCATGACAGGCCCAGTTCGCCGACGGTGGGCTGAGCCGTCGCCTTCTCGAGATTGGAGATTGTGACCCCGACCAGACGCACTCCCCTGGTCGGCGGATAGAGCGAACGCACCAACAGGCGGCTGACCTCCCGGAGGCGGACCTTCGAGGCGACCGGCTCATTGAAGGACCGGCTGCGGGTCGATTGCTGGAAGTCCGCCCATTTGACCTTCACCGTCACGGTCCGGCCCAGCGAGCCGGCCTTCTCGCACCAGGCCCAGACCTCGTCGGCCATTTCCTCGACCCCGGCCTCGATCGCCTCCGGCTCGACGAGATCCTGGGCAAAGGTGGTCTCTGAACCGCTAGACTTGCGCTCGCGATCTGGATTGACCGGGCGATGATCCTCTCCCCGCGCCACGCCATGGTACCAGGCGCCGGACTTGCCGAAGTGATGCTGCAGGAAGGCCAGGGACTGACGCTTCAGGTCAGCGCCGATCTCGATGCCCAGGCGATTCATCTTCTCCGCCGTCACCGGGCCGACGCCATGAAAGCGCTTGACCGGCAGGTCCTGGACAAAGGCCTCTCCTCGTCCCGGCGGCAGGACAAACTGGCCGTTCGGCTTGCGCTGGTCCGAGGCCAGCTTGGCCAGGAACTTGTTGTAGGAAACTCCGGCCGACGCCGTCAGACCCGTCGCCTCGAGGATGCGCGCGCGTATCTCCTCCGCCATCGCCGAGGCCGTCGGCAGACCCCGGATATTGGCGGTCACGTCGAGATAGGCTTCGTCGAGGGACAGGGGTTCGATCAGGTTCGTATAGTCGGCGAAGATGGCGTGGATCTGCGCCGAGACGGCGCGATAGACCTCGAACCGGGGCGGCGTAAAGATCAGTTCCGGGCACTTCCGCAAGGCGGTGCTCGAGGGCATGGCCGACCGCACGCCGAACCTCCGCGCCTCATAGCTGGCCGCGGCGACCACGCCGCGCGAAGCGGCGTGGCCTACGGCGACGGGGCGGCCGCGCAGGGCGGGATCATCCCTCTGCTCCACCGAGGCGAAGAAGGCGTCCATATCCACATGGATGATCTTGCGCGGCGCGGCGATGTCCATGGACCCACGCCTAGCAAAAAGAGAACAAAATAGAAACACGTCTACTTTGTCATGCGGCCGCCTCCCAGACCCGGTTCAGGACCTGGGCCGCCAGCGCCGCCTTGTCCTGCGGGAGAAAGCGACCGTAGTGGTCGGCGACCGTGGCCGGCGTGTCCTGGATGGCGTAGCTGGCCTGCTCGTAGGACCCGGTCAGCTTCAGCACGTGGGTCGCCAGGACGTCCCTCACATTGTGCGGCCCGTGGGGAAGCAGGCCCGGGATCGCCCCCCTCCCCGTGTAGGGGTTGTAGATCCCGTACCGCTGGATCACCTGACGCCAGGCGCTGTAAAAGGTGTGCTGGTTGTAGGCGGCGTCGCGGCTCGAGGTCTTCACGGTCTTGACGAAGAAGGCGCCTGGATCGCGCGAGCCGTTCAGCAAGGCCGGTCGATGGCGTCCCACATAGGCGTCGATCCAGCGATACAATCCGCCGAGGTCCGGCAACAGAAGCCGGAACGGGCGTTTGGAAAAGTAGGCCGAGCCGGAGTTCTTGAAGGCCACGCAGGGAATGAAGACCTCCCAGCCGCCTTCCCTCTCGCTCCAGCGCAGTTCGCCGCACCGCCGGACCTCCAGTTCCCTCTCGGGCGTCGGCGGGCTCCCCCGCGGACGCAGTTGGAGTTGCCGCAGGTTCTTCTGCCGGACGCCGAGGTGCAGACCCAGCCTTAACATAAGGAAGGACCGGACCGCCTCGGCGGCGGCCCGGGGATAGCGCCTCTCTTCCGGCATGCGGCGCAGGATTTCCTCCGTGATCTTGCGATACTCGCCGACTGGGCTCGCCGCTTCGAGAATGGGCAGGATGGGCTCGAACGGATCCCGGTGAACCCGTGCGACCCGCTCGATCTCCTTGGACCTGGCCAGGGCATGGCGATGGACCTGCTCGCAGGCGCTGTCCCAATCCTCACGGATCCGATCGATTTCCTCCTGCGCGACGATGCCCTGAACGGGACGAAGCCGCTCCGCCAGCCACGGGCTCTGCCTCAGCCACCCCGTCTGGCCGCGCGAGAAGGCCGCGCCCAGCAGAAGCATCTCGCTCTCCCAGCCGGTGAAGAAGCCCCGGCGCCGCTCGCGCCACTGCACATACCAGTCCCAAACTGCCGGCAGGACGAGCAGCCCGAAGGTCAGGTCCTCCCGGGGCACGCCCAACCCGCTGACCTCGTCGTCAGGCGGGGCGGCCAGGGCGCCGAACAGCAGAGCCAAATGCTCCTCCCGCTGGGCCGCAGTCTCCGCGCCCCAGACGCCTGAGCGCTGGTAGCCGATATCCGTGAGCGTCGCCGACTTGAAACGCAGAAGGGCGTTCATCTCAGCCTTCAAAGGCGCGGGGGCCGCCAGTTCGGCAGGCCCGCTTCCATCAAAGCGAAGCGCGAACCGATGCTTCGACACGGTCGAATGATAGCGATGATAGGCGGTGCCGCCGGACAGGATGGTCGAACGCACCCAGGCCAGGATTTCCTCCTGTTCCTCCGCTGACCTCTCATCGAAGTCGTCTGGGAGGTGCCAGGCCAGACGACGCGATTCCGCATGTCGCACCTCCGGCGGAACCAGACCTGAGAGCGCGCGCCGCCGTTGCAGCCGCGACCGCAGATAGCCGACTTCCAGCCGATAGCGATGCTCGATGATGTCGAGGACCTTCAGGCTCGCGGGCGTCTGCGGGACCTTCAAACCGCGCCGCCAGGCCGCCAAGGTGGTCCGGTCCGTCAATCCGCCGGCGGCCATGATCGCCCGGTGCAGACGATGAGAGTTTTCGCCATGTCGACGGATCTGCAGATCCAGCGCGGCGTGAAAATCCCGTGGCTCTTCATGAACCTCCCACAGGCTGACGGGATGGGTGACGATGGGCAGCGCCGGGCGGCCCCTTTTTCTCTGAACCGACGCGCCAACTGGCGAGGGACCTACAAGGTTTGAACGAGGCACAAAAAACTCCACTGAAAACACCGCCTTCAGGCGGTCAGTGGAGAGACGGTTTGGAAGGCGCCCATCCCTAACGCAGGCAGGAATATTCGCCGGCATCAAACCGAAGACCTGCCCAGATGGCGTTTGGATAGACCGCTATCTATTGCAGCGCACAGGACTTGACCTCGCCTGCCCCCCAGCCTCGACTAGCGCCGCTTCGGCCCGGTCAGGCCTCCGACTATTCCGGCCGCTACCGCGCAAGCTGAACAGGTTAGCATCACGACGCGGAAAGACGCGTGGAAGGCTTCGACGGCGCCTGAAGGTGACGTTCCGCCCGCCATCACCTCTCCGAGCAATATCCGGGCGTCGGTGCCGCCCACGCGGTCGACGAAGACCGATGACATCAGCGCGCCCAGCAAGGCGACGGCCAGCAGGCCCGCTATGCGCGCCATGGCGTTGTTCACGCCAGAGGCCACCCCGGCGCGCGCCGGCTCGACCGCCCCCATCACCGCCGCGGTCAGCGGCCCGACCGCGAGGGTCATGCCGATCGCCAGCACGGTCATTCCCGCCAGAGGTCCATCCACATAGCCCGCACCTGGCCCGGGCAGGGCGAGCAGGCCCAGGCCGATCCCCGCGAGGCCAGGCCCGACAGCCAGCGACAACCGCGCCCCGAACCGGTCGGCGAGGCGTCCCGCCAGTCCCGAGAACAGCCCCATGATCACCGCAAAGGGCAACATGGCCGCCCCCGCCATCGTGGCGCTGAAGCCCTGGACCCGGATCAGGTCGAAGGGCAGGAAGAACATCGCCCCGCCCAGCGCAAAATAGAGCAACAGGGTCAGCAGGTTCATGCCGCTGAAGACCGGCGAGCGGAACAGGGCGAGCGGCATCATGGGATAGCGTTCGCGGGCCTCGGCCCGCAGGAAGGCGGCCAGGGCCCCGCCGCCGCAGATCAGCCCGATGACGACGGCTGGATCGTCCCAGCCCCGATCCGGCGCGGAGATCAGGCTCCACGTCAGGGCGGCGAGGCCGGTCATGGCCAGAAGCCCCCCCAGCCCGTCGAGCCCGCGCGCGTCGCCATCCCTGCTCTCGAGCAGGGCCCGCACGCCGACCGCCATCGTCAGGGCCGCCAGCGGAACATTGATCCAGAAGATGAAGCGCCAGCCTGCATGGTCTGACAGCCAGCCGCCGACAAGCGGCCCGACCATCCCAAAAAGCGCTCCGGCCCCCGCCCAGGTTCCGAAAGCCTTGCCGCGCTCCTCCGGCGGGAAGGCCGAACCGATGAGAGCCAGAGCGCCAGGCGTCAGCAACGCCGCCCCGATGCCCTGCAAGGCTCGACCGCCGATCAGGATCTCGACGGTCGGCGCCAGACCGCAGGCAATCGAGGCGAGGGCGAAAATGCTCACGCCGATCAGAAAAACCCGACGGCGTCCGAACCTGTCGCCCGCCGCGCCACCGATGAGCACCAGCGCGCCGAGCATCAGCAGATAGGCGTTGGAGATCCACTGTGCGGCGGCCGGACCCGCTCCCAGATCGTGCTGGATGGTCGGTAGGGCCACGCCCAGCGCCGAGCCGTCGATGAAGGTCAGGCTGGAGCCCAGAACCGTGGCGATCAGAACCCAACGCTTGCGTGCGGCGCTAAGAGTTTGGACGGGCGCAAGGGCGCTCTGAACCTGACCAGCGTCGCAGGGGCCGCGAATGGACATGACAGCGCTCCGCTAGAAGCCTGACGCCAGGCCAAACCCCAAGAGCATCAATATCTCTCATTGGGCTTCACAACCCAAACTGATGCTGCCTGCCGGCTACGAAAGCGGACACTCCGCCGACGCGCCTCAGGCTTCCGCTCTTCTCACCGCTGAATGGACCAGTCCGTTAACTGTACCGCTTAGAGCGTCCTTTAACGGTCCAGCTTACGAAGACTGCAAAGTCACTCGGAGGGAGCCAAGATGCGTATCCTAATTTCAGCGATTTCCGCACTCGCCCTGTCTGGGTGCGCGACGGCCTACGGCGAGATGGGTTTTTCAGGCGGGGTCGCCGCTGAACGAATGAGCGCTGATACCTTCCGCATCAAGTCACGCGCAAACCATTTCACCGACAAGACCGTGGCGGCGGACTACGCCCTCCTGCAGGCCGCAGAAGCTGCTGCAGCGGCTTGCTTCAGCCACTTCAGAATCGTCGATTCAGACAATCGCACCACGACGAGCAATTGGATTTCGCCCAGTTCAAGCACGACGAACTGGTCCTCCAGCTACAATGGCGGACGCGGCTCGGGCTCCATGTCGACGGTCTATAGCCCAGGCCAAGAGTTCACCTTCGTCCAACCCGGCGTCGACCTCTACATCCAGGGGGTCAATCCTTCAGCCGGCTACCGTCCGTCGCCGGATCTGTTTTCCGCGCAGGACGTCATCACCTACACCGGATCCCGGGTCACCCGGTCGAAACGACAAGTCGTTCACCAACAGGCCTGCGCAAGCATGCCCCAGGCCGTTGCATCCGCGCCTGTCGACCTGCTCCCTCCCCCCAATCTTGCGCCTCGCGCCTCCTACGAGCCTGCCGCTCAACGCCCTGTCGTTCCGATTCCAACTCGGACCTTCGCCACGAGCGCACCCGCTTCGCAACCGGCGCCCCTGGCGGTCTACCCACGCATATCGCCGGTTCAGATCGACTCCCCTCAGCAGGGATATGCGCCCCAGACGCAGTCATCGGCAAACGCCGACGATGTCTGGGTGGAAACACCCCAAGGCTGGCGCCCGGCTCGAGGCCAATAGAGCAAGGCGGTTCGGTGAGCCGCCGCCTTCGGCTCACCGAAATCCATTCACCCAAGCCTCCACGCCTTCTCTCGAGCCGGAAATCGCCAGATCAAGCCCGCCACGCGCGAGAATTTCCAAATGGCTGCTAGCCGTCTCGGGACGGCGCGAAAGGTCCATGCACAGGCTTAACACCGCCGAATGAAGATCCCCGACCTCGCACAAAGCGAGAGCACGGGACTTGGCCGCCCCCACATAAACAGCAAGCTCATCCAGAACCGCAGTGGCCGTCGGTCTCTCCTCGGCATCGACAGACACCGCTTTCACCGAGTCCGAGACCGTCTCTCCGCAGAGATGGCCCGCCCATAGCTCCAACGCCTTCCGCTTTTCTGGAACATAGGTGTGCCGGTCGTAAACCCCTGTGACCGCCGCCCCATCACTCGGGGTATGCCCAAGGACAAGGCCGACAATGAAGCGCGTGACCCCGTAACGCCCCGTCAGGGTCGTCGCCCCGGACCGCCTGACGTCATGAGGCGACCCCAAGGGCAGCTTTTTTCGAGCGCAGGTCCTCGCAATCGCCCGAGTAATGGCTTGGGGGTCAAGATGCTGATCCGGCGAGCGCGGAGATGGGAAGATGAAAGGACTATCCGGATCAAGAGCCCAAGCCTTGTCGAGCACCTCCAAGCACTGTGCGCCCAAGGGGACCACATGCGGATGTCGCGCCTTGGCTCGCTCCGAGGGGATGATCCAGAGCCCCGCCGCTCGGTCCACCTCCACCTTCCGAGCGCCGGCGATTTCGCTACGCCGCGTCAGGGTGAGCATCAGGAACTGAATCGCCAGCCCCATGGCAGGGTCGAGGCGCGCATAAATTCCAGAGGTCTTCTCGTTCGGCCCTCGGGGTTGGGAGGCCAGAACCGCTACGTCCCATATCGCCTTCAAAGCCCCATCGTCGAACATCCGCTCTCGCGAGGTCAACGCCAGAGGTCGTGAGAGGCCGGTCGCCGGATTGACCTCGATCCGCTCCTCCAGAACCGCAAAGCCTAGGACGGCATGAAGAATCCCGCCCACGGTCGCTATCGTCGCGGGCGCAAAGCGGCCATCCACAACCAGGTCCCGCATAAAGACCTTGATGTCGGCGCGACGGATGTCGGCAAAGACGCGTCCGCCCAATGGCCCCTTCACATGCCTCTTCCAGGTGTGTCTTTCCCTTTGGATTGAAATCGCCCGCTTGGGACGACGGCGACCTCCATGAAGACCCACGGCGGCAGCCGCCCAGTAGGCCTCGGCAAGTTCGTCCAGGGTCTCGCCCGTCCGCATTCGATCCCGAACCAGGGCCCGTTCCCCTACAGGATCGGTCCCTTCCAGAACGGCCATCCTCGCCGCAGCGCCAGCCGCTCTGGCCTTGGCGAGCGATAGTCCGGGATAGAATCCCAGGACCAGGCGTCGGCGCGCGCCCCCTGTCGCGATGTACCGGTACTGGAATTGCTTGGTCCCGGTGGGAGCCACGCGAACGAACAGGCCCTGACTTCCGCTGACCGCTCGCTCATAGGCTGTCGATCCCGGCTTCAGACTCGAGATTTGTCGATCCGTCGTGAGGGTGCCCGCCGCCAAGTCGCGCTCCATGCGCTCATCGCTGCAAATCAACGACCATTGATTCTAGCACCGGATAACCGCGTGCTGCAGAGCGCATCGCGGATCCGAGCCCGGGTTGACCGGTCGATACAACCGGTTTTCCAGACGCGGTCAGGCCAGGTGAAACGCCCTGAAAAGCCCTGGAAAGCTCATTGCGGCCCTTTGACGCAATCCGCACATTTCATGACGCTGCACGCGCCATGGCGGCCGTCAATCACCGCGCAAACTGCCCCAGAATCGCCCCAGAACGCCAAAACTAAGTAGAAAATGCTCCGCACACGGAGCGTAGAGCATTTTTAAGATTATGATTTTATTCGGAAAATTTGGTAGGCGGCGACGGGTTCGAACCGCCGACCCTCTCGGTGTAAACGAGATGCTCTGACCAGCTGAGCTAGCCGCCCACATCATCCGACTCATCGTCGGGACAGGCTTCATGCCCTGTGGCGGTCAGCCGTTCAAGGCGCTTTTCAAACCTTCGCCGGGACGAAAGCGCGCGGTGCGCGAGGCCGGGCGGGCGATCTCCTGGCCGGTCTGGGGGTTTCGGGCCACGCCTGCCTTGCGGTCCACGACGACGAAGCTGCCGAAGCCGACCAGGCGCACGTCGCGCCCCTGAACCAGAGAGCCCGTCACCTGATCGGTGAAGGCTTCCAGCGCCAGCTTGGCCTGGTCGCGGCTTATGCCCGCCGCCTCGGCCATCCGCCCGATCAGTTCCGTCTTGGTCATGTCTGCACCTCCCCGCGCGAACGAAGCGCGCACTTAACGCCCTGTCGACATGAAGGTCAAAAAGAAGGCGGTCCGGGTCGCCCCGAACCGCCTTCCTTCATCTGGTCAGAGAGCGGGCGTCAGTGGCTGACGCTGGCTCCCTCGCCCGCCGTCGGCGCCGGAGGCGTCGGCGACATGGGCTCGGCCGCCTCGTCCCACTCGACGGGAGTCGGCGTGCCCGTCAGGGCCCACTTCAGCGCCTCGTCGGCAGTGGAGATCGGCACGATCTCGAGGGCCGCCTTCACGTTTTCCGGCACGTCCTCCAGGTCTTTCTCGTTCTCCTGCGGGATCAGCACGGTCTTCACGCCCGAGCGCAGGGCCGCCAGCAGCTTCTCCTTCAGGCCGCCAATGGCCGTGACCCGGCCACGCAGCGTGATCTCGCCGGTCATGGCGATATCCTTGCGGATCGGAATGCCGGTCAGGACCGACACCATGGCCACCGTCATGGCCACGCCGGCCGAGGGACCGTCCTTGGGCGTGGCGCCGTCCGGAACGTGGACGTGGATGTCGGTCTTCTCGAACACCGGCGGCTTGACGCCGATGCTGAGGGCGCGGCTGCGGACGTAGGACGCCGCCGCCGAGATCGACTCCTTCATGACGTCCTTCAGGTTGCCCGTCACGGTCATGCGGCCGCGGCCCGGCATCTTCAGGGCCTCGATGGTCAGGATGTCGCCGCCGAACTCGGTCCAGGCCAGGCCGGTGACGATGCCGACCTGATCTTCCGAATCCGTCTCGCCGTAGCGGAACTTCTTCACGCCCGCGTATTCGGCCAGCTTGGCTGCATCCACGGTGATCGAAGCGGTCTTGGTCTTGGCCATCTCGCGCACCGCCTTGCGGGCCAGACCGCCCAGGGCGCGCTCCAGCGAACGCACGCCGGCTTCGCGAGTATAGTAGCGGATCAGGTCGCGGATCGTATCGTCGGGGACGATCAGTTCGCTGTCCTTCAGGCCATGGTCCTTGAGCTGTTTGGGCAGGACGTGGCGCTTGGCGATCTCGACCTTCTCGTCCTCGGTGTAGCCAGAGACGCGGATGATCTCCATGCGGTCCAGCAGGGGCTGGGGCATGTTCAGGCTGTTGGCCGTGGTGACGAACATCACCGGCGACAGGTCGTAATCGACCTCCAGATAGTGGTCGCCGAAGGTCGAGTTCTGGGCCGGGTCCAGCACTTCCAGCAGGGCCGAAGACGGGTCGCCGCGCCAGTCGGCGCCCAGCTTGTCGATCTCGTCCAGCAGAACGAAGGCGTTGGTCGTCTTGGCCTTCTTCATCGACTGGATGATCTTGCCGGGCATGGAGCCGATGTAGGTCCGGCGGTGGCCGCGGATCTCGGCCTCGTCGCGCACGCCGCCCAGCGACATGCGGACGTATTCACGCCCTGTCGCCTTGGCGATGGACTGAGCCAGCGAGGTCTTGCCGACGCCGGGAGGGCCGACCAGGCACAGGATCGGGCCCTTCAGGCTGCCGGTGCGCGCCTGCACGGCCAGATACTCGATGATCCGTTCCTTGACCTTCTCCAGGCCGTAGTGATCCTCTTCGAGGATGTCCTCGGCCTTCTGCAGGTCGATGGCCTTGGGCTTGGTCTTGGACCACGGGATCGACAGCAACCAGTCGAGATAGTTGCGCACCACGGTCGATTCCGCCGACATCGGCGACATGTTGCGCAGCTTCTTCAACTCCGCCTCGGCCTTGATGCGGGCCTCCTTGGACAGGCGCGTCTTCTTGATGCGCTTTTCCAGCTCCAGCAGTTCGTCACGAGCGTCGTCGGTCTCGCCCAGCTCGCGCTGGATCGCCTTCATCTGCTCGTTCAGATAATACTCGCGCTGGGTCTTCTCCATCTGCCGCTTCACGCGGCTGCGGATTTTCTTTTCGACCTGCAGGACGCTGATCTCGCCTTCCATCAGGCCATAGACCTTCTCCAGCCGGGTCGGGATGACCACGGTTTCGAGCAGGGCCTGCTTGTCGGCGATCTTGACCGACAGGTGGGCGGCGACCGAGTCCGCCAGCTTGGACGGATCGGTGATCTGAGGGATGGCGCTGAGGGCCTCAGGCGGGACCTTCTTGTTCAGCTTCACATAGTTTTCGAACTGTTCGATCACGGCGCGCAGCAGGGCTTCGCTCTGCGACGGATCGCCGGCCTCGTCGTCGATCTCGACGGCTTCGGCTTCGTAATAGTCCTCACGGTCGGTGAAGCGGGTCAGGCGCGCGCGCGACTTGCCCTCGACCAGCACCTTCACGGTGCCGTCGGGCAGCTTCAGCAGTTGCAGCACCGTCGCCAGCACGCCGGTCGAATAGATGGCGTCCGTCGCCGGATCGTCGTCGACAGAGTTCTTCTGCGTAGCGAGCAGGATCTGCTTCTCGCCCTTCATGATCTCGTCGAGGGCGCGCACGGACTTCTCGCGCCCGACAAACAGGGGCACGACCATGTGCGGAAAGACGACGATGTCTCTCAGCGGCAGGACAGGGAGGATTTTGCTCTCGGTCATGATGCGTACTTTCCGGGGCCTTCGTGAATCTCAGACCCGCCGAACCGATCCGACTTGGCGTTACTGCCGCCTCGTCTCGACTCGACCCGCTATTTTTCAGCGGCTTTCGTGTGAGTATGTGGTTCTGTCTGGACGCGGTTCAAGCGTAACGGGGCGGCGGCCCACAGAAGCGTGAAAAAGCGTGTGATTTCAGACGAGCTGTTTAGCCGATCCTGAAACGATGAAGGGGCGGCCCGTGGCGAGCCGCCCCTTTTTCGCTTGGATCAGACCGTGGCGTCAGGCGGCGCCGTCGGCGGTCTTCTTCTTGGTTTCCGAATAGATCAGCAGCGGCTGCGCCTTGCCGTCAATCACCTCGGCGTTGACCACGACCTCTTCGACGCCCTCGAAGGTGGGCAGTTCGAACATGGTCTCCAGCAGCACGCCTTCCAGAATGGAGCGCAGGCCGCGGGCGCCGGTCTTGCGGGTGATCGCCTTCTTGGCCACCGCCGACAGGGCGTCGTCGGTGAAGGTCAGGGTGACATTCTCCATCTCAAACAGTCGCTTGTACTGCTTGACCAGAGCGTTCTTCGGCTCGGTCAGGATGGTGATCAGCGCCGCTTCGTCCAGGTCTTCCAGCGTCGCCAAGACAGGCAGACGGCCGATGAACTCGGGGATCAGGCCGAAGCGCATCAGATCGTCCGGCTCGACGCCCTTGAGGATGTCGCCCGTGCGGCGCTCGTCGATCTCTTTGACCTTGGCGCCGAAGCCGATGGAAGCCCCCGCCCCACGCGCCGAGATCACCTTTTCAAGGCCGGCGAAGGCGCCGCCGACGATGAACAGGATGTTGGCGGTGTCGACCTGCAGGAACTCCTGCTGCGGATGCTTGCGGCCGCCTTGCGGAGGCACGGAGGCGACGGTGCCTTCCATGATCTTCAGCAGGGCCTGCTGCACGCCTTCGCCCGACACGTCGCGGGTGATCGACGGGTTGTCCGACTTGCGCGAGATCTTGTCGATTTCGTCGATGTAGACGATGCCGCGCTGGGCCCGCTCGACGTTGTAGTCCGACGCCTGAAGCAGCTTCAGGATGATGTTCTCGACATCCTCGCCCACATAACCGGCTTCGGTCAGGGTCGTGGCGTCGGCCATGGTGAACGGCACGTCGATGATCCGCGCCAGCGTCTGGGCCAGCAGCGTCTTGCCCGAGCCGGTCGGCCCGATCAGCATGATGTTCGACTTGGCCAGCTCGACGTCGTTGTTCTTCGTCGCGTGGTTCAGGCGCTTGTAGTGGTTATGAACGGCGACGCTCAGCACCTTCTTGGCGTGGCTTTGCCCGATCACATAATCGTCGAGGACGTCGCGGATCTCCTTGGGCGTGGGTACGCCGTCCTTGGAGGTCTTAAACGCGATTTTGTGCTCTTCGCGGATGATGTCCATGCACAGTTCGACGCATTCATCGCAGATGAAAACGGTCGGTCCGGCGATCAGTTTGCGGACTTCGTGCTGGCTCTTGCCGCAGAACGAGCAGTAGAGCGTGCTTTTGGCGTCTGTGCCGGCGGCTTTGGTCATAGACCCTTCTCACTATCCGCGATCCGCCCCGACATTGGGACGAAAGGCGCTTCCTTCACGATCGATCCAAGGAATCTATCATCGAAGGTCTTCAAAAAATGACAATCACCCATCACACGTTCCGCCACAACCCCGTTGCGGCGCCGCAGCGTGCTTCGGGGATCGGACAGGACAGATAATATGGGGATCACGGCTAATGTCTGACATGGGAAGCGAAAAAGCCTTTCACCAGTCCCCTGCCCCCGGCCAGGCCATCGTCGCCTTCGATTTCGACGGCACCCTGACGATTCGCGACAGCTTCACCGAGTTCCTGAAGTGGCGGGCCGGTCCCCTGCGCTGGGTTCAGGGCCTGGCGCGGCTGATCCCGGCCGTCTTCGCCTATCTGAGCGACAAGGATCGCGGCCGGATCAAGGTCGCCTCGGTGCGCGAGTTCCTGATGGACGCCGACCGCAAGGCGCTGGAAGCCGAAGCCGAACGCTTCGCCACAGACATCTGGCCGCGCTTCATGCGCCCGGACGCCCTGGCGACATGGGAAGACTGGGGCCGTCGCGGCGCCCACCGCGTCATCGTCACCGCCTCGCCTGAAACCACGGTCGCCCCCTTCGCCCGCAAACTGGGCGCCGAGAACCTGATCGGCACCCGCCTGGCCTTCGACGACCAGGACCGCGTGCTGGGAACCTTCGTCGGCGGCAATTGCCGGGGCGAGGAGAAGATGCACCGCCTGCGCGCCGCCTACGGCGCCGACATGCAGCTGGCCGCCGCCTATGGCGACACCTCGGGCGACGCCCAGATGATCGCGGCGGCGGAGGAAAAGGGCTACCGCGTCTTCACCGCTCGGCCCTGAGCGAGCCTAGGCGAGCTGGCGATCACGCCCGGCGCCCAGCCCCAGCGCGACCATCAGGATGCACAGGGCGCCGCATACCGCCAGGACCGGAGCCCAGGCGCCGACCGCGTCATGCAGGGCTCCAATAGAAACGGGCGCGCAGGCGGACATCAGATAGCCCACCGACTGGGTCATGCCTGAAAGCTGCGCGGTCTGCTCGGCCGAACGGCTCCGCAGACCGATGAAGGCCAGAGCCAGGATGAAGGCGCCGCCGATGGCGAACCCGAACAGGGCGACCCAGATCATCGCCAGTCCCGGCGCGACGTACAGGCCCGTCAAGGACACGAGACCCAACAGGGAGAAGCCCGCCGCCAGCGCCCGCTGATCCTTCAACCGGCGGACTAGGGGGACCAGAACCAGACCCGGCGCCGCCGTGCCCAGCTGCATCACCCCGTGCAGGCCGCCCGCCGCTTCCGCCGACGCCCCCGCGCTCGTCAGGATCGACGGCAGCCAGGCCGCCACCGCGTAGTAGACGAAGGAGTTCACGCCGAAGAAGAGCGTCACCTGCCACGCCAGGCCCGACCGCCACACCGAAACGCCGCTTACGCCCGCCGCCGCCTCGGCCCCTGGCGCAGCCCCCGGCGCAGACCGACGACGCAACTGCGGAATCCAGACCAGAGCCGCCGCCGTCGGCAATACGACCAACGCCGCCAGCGCCAGCCGCCAGTCGAACGCCTGCGCCAGCGGCGTCATGACGGCCGACGCCCCGGCTGAGGCCACGCCCATGGTGATGGCGTAAAGGGTCGTCAGCTTGGTGATCTGATCGGGAAAGTCCCGCTTCAACAGGCTGGGCAGCAGGGTGTTGCCGATGGCGATGCCCGCCCCGAGCACGAACGACCCTAGATAGAGCGTCCACAACGGTCCGGCGGACCGAATCGCCACGCCTGCGATCATGGCCGCCAGCGCCAGGAAGATCGCTCGTTCCAGCCCTACAGCCCTGGCCAGCCGCGCCGCGAACGGCGAGACGACGAAGAAGGCCAGCAGCGGCAGGGTGATCAGGAACCCCGCCTGGCTCGCCCCCAGACCGAACGCCTGGCCGATATCGCCGAGCAGCGGCCCCGCCCCGGTGAAAGTTCCGCGCAGGGTGCCCGCCACCAACAGAACGCCGGCGATGACCCAGAATGGATGCAGTGAGGAACGCGAAGTCATGACAGGCCGCCAGGGAGAGACGCCTCGGGGAGAAAGGCCAGTCCACACTAGCGATGGAGCGATCGGCGAACTTCGGATATTCAGGCATGAAGTTTCGATTATCGGTCAGACCGCCATGACCTCGCTGCACGCCTGCTTCCAGAGCTTCGATCCCGACGCCTTTCCTCAGGACGCCATCGCCGTCAGCCTGGGCGGATCGGCCCATGACGTCGAACTGCCCCTGCACACTCATCGCAAGGCCCAGCTGGTCGTCGCGCTGCAGGGCGGAGTCATGTGCCGGACGCAGGACGGCCTGTGGATGGCGCCCCTGGGCGGCGGCGTCTGGGCGCCCGGCGGCACGCCGCACAGCAACCGCGTCACCGCCAACGGCCGCGTCTGCATGGTGTTCGTCGAGCCGGACGTGCCCGGCCTGCCCGACCGATGCTGCACCCTGTCGCTCAGCCCCATGCTGATCGAGCTGATCCGCCACCTCGCCCGCCAGCCCACGCCCGACTATGCGCCCGACAGCCATCTGGACCGGATCGCCCAGGTCGTTCTGGAAGAGCTGCGGCGGACGGAAATCGCAGCCCTGCATCTGCCGATCCCCGCCTCCCCCGCCTTGCGCCGCATCGCCGAGGCGCTGATCGAGAACCCCGGCGACCGATCCACCGTGGGCGAATGGGCGCGCCGCGTCGCCATGAGCGAACGCACCCTGACCCGTTTGGTCGTGCGCGAGACGGCCATGAACTTCAGCCGCTGGCGCCAACAATTGCAGATCGTCCTGGCCTTGCAGCGACTGTCATCCGGCGCCTCGGTCCAGAGCGTCGCCTATGACCTAGGCTACGAATCCGCCAGCGCCTTCATCACCATGTTCAAGACCGTCATGGGTAAGCCCCCCGCCAGATATATCGCGCAGGCCGACCGGCGCCCGCTGGATCAGGCCTGAGCACGGACAAAGCTTTCAACGTATATTGTATCTGATTTACAGGCATGTTTTCCTTAGGCTCGGACCGTCCGGCAAGAGCGGCGAGACCTCGGGGGAGGGAAACATGATCGTAGCCGTTCTATTGACGGTGCTGGCGCTGCTGGCCGCCTATTACGCCGTGCAACTGGTCCGCACGGCCAGGGCGCGCGGTGAGCTCAGACCCAAGGCCGAGGGCGTGGCCATCGGTGCCGTCGCCAACTTCTTCGACGCCCTGGGCATAGGGTCATTTGCGCCGACGACGGCCTGGCTGCGGTTCCGCAAGCTGGTCCCCGACAGCTTCCTGCCCGCCGTGCTGAACGCGGGTCACTGCCTGCCGACAGTGATGCAGGGCCTGGTCTTCATGAAGCTGATCCAGGTCGATCCGGTGCTGTTGATCGCCTGTATCGGCGCCTCGATCCTGGGCGCGGTGATCGGCGCGCCCATCGTGCTGCGCCTGCCTGTGCGGGCGGTGCAGACGGTGGTCGGCGCGGCCCTGCTGATCGCCGCCGCCCTCTACGCCATGACCAATCTGAACCTGATGCCCGCTGGCGGCGAGGCGGTGTCTCTGGAGGGAAATCTGTTCATCGTCGCCGTGCTGGCGCATCTGGTCATGGGCGCGCTGATGAGCTTCGGCATCGGCCTCTATGCGCCGTCCCTGATCATGCTCAGCCTGATGGGCATGAACCCGACGGCGGCCTTTCCCATCATGATGGGCGCCTGCGCCTTCCTGATGCCGGTATCGAGCCTGCGCTTCATCCGAAGCGAGCGCATCGACCTGCGCCTGGTGCTGGGCATGGCGATCGGCGGGATACCGGCCGTGCTGCTGGCCGCCTTCGTCATCACCTCCCTGCCGCTGACGGTGCTGCGCTGGGGCGTGGTGGTCGTGGTCCTCTACGCCGCCGCCAGCCTGCTGACGACCGCGTTCAAATCGACGCAGCCCGCCGCCGCACCTGCAGACGTCAAGGAAACCTGAGCTTCTTCGCTCAGGAGGCCTTGCGCCCGGCGGCTTCGGCCGCCTCCAGCTCGAACTCCTCGCGCAGGTCGCGCAGGGTGTGTTCCAGGTGCGCGTTCGCCAGGCGACGCACGGCGTCGGCGTCCCGGTCCAGCCATGCCTGCAGGATCTCGCGGTGCTCGGCCTCGGCCGTCACGTGACGGCCCTTGTGCTCCAGGTGCTTGCGGACGTAGCGGTCCGCCATGACGTGCAGGCGGGCGGTGATCTCGGCCGTCAGCACCCGCTGGCCCGGCTGAACCAGGGCCATGTGGAAGGCGCGATTCAACGGCCCGACGCTGGGCAGGCGGGCCGCAGCCGCCGCGTCCAGTTCGGCCAGCACGCGCTGAGCCGTGGCGCGCTGAGACTCGTCAGCAATGAGGCAGGCCTGGGCCGCCGCTTCCGGCTCCAGCTTCAGGCGCAGTTCATAGATTTCCTCAGCCTCGGCCGCACTCATGCCGCGCACAAAGAAGCCCCGGTTGGCGTGCGACACCACCAGGCCGTCCTGCTCCAGCCGCACCAGGGCCTCGCGCAGGGGAATCTTGGAGACGTTCAGATCAGCCGCCAGCGCGTCCTGCCGGATCGGCACCTCAGGCGCGATCGCACCGGACAGGATCATGTCGCGCACCACCTCCATCAGGCGGTCGGACAGCGTACGGACTTCAAGCGGGGCTGCGGCCATGCGGTTCATCAAATGGAAAAGGCTGGGCCGGTCGCCCGGCCCAGCCATAACTCGCAATGTCCGCAATTACGATGTGGAATACGTCACACCACCTGGAAGCCGGCCCAGAAGGGATCGCGTCGATCCACCCAGATGGTGTTGAAGCCCGTGGCGATCGCCGAGCCTTCGATCGAGGGCACGATCGCCTTGTGGCCGCCAACCGTCGCCTCGTCCTCGACCCGGCCGATAAAGCGGCTGCCGATATAGCTTTCGTGGACGAAGGCGTCGCCGACCTTCAACCGCCCCTTGGCGTGCAGATGGGCCAGCCGCGCCGAGGTGCCGGTGCCGCACGGACTGCGGTCGATAGCCTTGTCGCCATAGAAGACGGCGTTGCGGCCGTCGGCGCCCTGCCCCTTCGACCTGTCGGCCCACAGGACGTGGCTGACGCCGTTGATCGAGGGCTCGTCCGGGTGGACCGGATGGAAGGCCGCCCGCACCCGCTCGCGCACCAGGCCGCTCAGTTCGATGATGCGGCTGGCGCCCAGATCATCCAATCCGGTGTAGGCGCCCTGCGGCTCGACGATGGCGTAGTAGTTGCCGCCGTAGGAGACATCGACGCTCAGCGGACCGAGGCCCGGCACGTCAATCTCAATCCCCTCCGCCGCCAGATAGGCCGGGACGTTGCGGATGCGCACCGAGGTCACGCTGTCGCCCTCAGTCTCATAGGCGATGTCGAGAACGCCCGCCGGAACCTCGACCTTCAGCCGCCCCGGCGTGCGTGGCCGGATCAGGCCGTGCTCGATGCCGAAGGTGATCATGCCGATGGTCCCGTGGCCGCACATGGGCAGGCAGCCGCTGGTCTCGATAAACAATATGCCCGCGTCCGCGTCCGGCAGGGTCGGCGGATACAGGAAGCCGCCGCTCATCATGTCGTGGCCGCGAGGCTCGAAGCACAATGAGGTGCGGATCCAGTCATAGCGGCTGAGGAAATCCAGCCGCCGCTCGGCCATGCTGGCCCCTGACAACAGGGGCGCGCCGCCGGCGACCAGGCGAACCGGGTTGCCGGCGGTATGACCGTCAATGCAGAAGAAGACGTCGCGCATTCAGTTTCCCGATCAGACGATCTTCACGGCCTTGCCCGAGCCGATCGGGCGCGTTTCCGCCGCCTTCTCGACCATGGCGATGACCTCGGCCCGACGGGCGCCCGCCAGCGGCATGCGCGGCATACGAACCCGCTCGCTGCCCCGGCCCATGATCATTTCAGACAGCTTGATCGACTGAACCAGATCCGAAACCGAATCCAGGTGCAGCAGGGGCATGAACCAGCGATAGATCTCCAGCGCGCGGGCGATGTCGCCGTCCTTGACCGCCTTGACCAGGGCGACCGACTCTTCAGGGAAGGCGTTGGTCAGGCCCGAGACCCAGCCCTTGGCGCCCAGGATCAGGCCTTCCAGCGCCACATCGTCCAGGCCGACCATGACCGAATAGCGGTCGCCCAGTTCGTTGAAGATGTCGGTGATGCGCCGCGAATCCGGGGCGCTTTCCTTCAGGGCCACGATGTTCGGCACGTCCGACAGACGACGCAGGTCGTCGTTGTTCAGCGTCTGCCGATACATCAGCGGGTTGTTGTAGAGCATGTTGGGCAGGCCGCTGGCCGCCGCCACGGCGCGGAAGTGCGCCTCCAGCTCCGCCTGCGTCGGCACATAGACCATGGCGGGCAGCACCATCAGGGCGTCGATGCCGATATTCTCGGCGTCCTTGGCGTAGCGTTCGGCCCGCGCCGTGGTCAGTTCGCTGACCCCGGTGATGATCGGCACGCGGCCGTCGGCGACTTCAACCGCCGCCTTCAGCACGGCGCGCTTCTCTTCCGGCTCCAGCGAGTTGTTCTCGCCGACCGTGCCCATGACGATGATGCCGTCGACGCCGTCCTTGATCAGACCGTCCAGCACCTTCTGGGTGGCGTCCAGGTCGACCGCCAGCGCCTCATCGAATTGCGTGGTCGCCGCCGGGATCACCCCAGTCCAGTCCAACTTCGCCCCAGCCATACGCTACTCCTCCTAAAGCAGATTTATTTTCGTATACGATATCTGATCTGGAGTTAAGTCAAGCGAAGTTCGCCTATCCGGCGCTGTAACTGGTCTTGGTCAGGGTGAAGAAATCGGCCGCCGCAAAGCCCTGCTCGCGCGGGCCGTAGGACGAGGCCTTCGTGCCGCCGAACGGCACATGATAATCGACCCCCGCGGTGGCCAGATTGACCATGGTCATGCCCGCCTTGGCGCGGCGCTGGAAATCACGCGCGTGCTTCAGCGACTGGGTGACGATGCCCGCCGACAGGCCGAACTCGACGCCATTGGCGACGGCCAGCGCCTCTTCATAATCCTTGACCCGGATGGTCGAGGCGACCGGACCGAACACCTCTTCATTGTTGATGCGCATGGCCGGATCGGTGTCGACGATCAGGGTCGGTTCGACATACCAGCCGGGCGCCTCGCGGTTCAGACGACCGCCGCCGGTGGCGACGCGCCCGCCCTCGGACGCAGCGATGTCGATGTAGCGATAGGAGGTCTCACGCTGGGCCTCGCTGACGGCCGGGCCGACCTGCGTATTGGGATCCAGCGCATTGCCGACGCGCAGGGCGGCGACCTTTTCGGCCAGAACCGCCACGAAGCGGTCGTGGATGCCATCCTGCACGATCAGGCGGCTGGAAGCCGTGCAACGCTGCCCCGTGGCGAAGAAGCTGCCGTCCAGCGCGATGTTCACCGCCCGCTCCAGATCGGCATCGTCCAGCACGATCAGCGGGTTCTTGCCGCCCATTTCCAGTTGCACCCGCGCCTGACGCGCCGCGGCCCCGGCGACGACGCCCGCGCCGACCCCTTGCGAGCCGGTGAAGCTGACGCCCGCCACATCCTTGTGGTCGACGATGGCCTGCCCCACCCGGCCGCCGCCGATGACCAGGTTCAGCACGCCCTTGGGCAGCCCCGCCTCATGCAGGATGGCCACCAGGGCCTCGGCCGTCGCAGGCGTATGGCTGGCGGGCTTGATCACCACCGTATTGCCGAAGGCCAGCGCCGGCGCCGCCTTCCACGCCGGAATGGCGATGGGGAAGTTCCACGGCGTGATCAGTCCGAACACGCCGACCGGCTGGCGATAGGTCTGGATTTCGACGCCAGGCCGGGTCGAGGCCAGGTTCTGGCCGTGCAGGCGCAGGGCCTCGCCGGCGAAGAACTTCAGGATGCGGGCGGCGCGCGCCGTCTCGCCGACGCCCTCGGCCAGGGTCTTGCCCTCTTCGCGCGACAGCAGGCGGCCGACCGCCTCGCGCCGCTCCATCAGCAGCGTCCCGGCCCGGTCCAGCACGTCCGAGCGCACCTCGGGCGAGGCGCCCGCCCAGCCGTCGAACGCCGCCGAGGCCGCCGCCACCGCCTCATCGACCTCGGCCGCGCCGCCCTCGGGCGTCAACGCCACGACCTCGCGCGTGTCGGACGGGTTCAGGCTCTCGACCGTTCCGGCCCCCCGGCGCTCGCCGTTGATCCAGTGGCTCAGTTCGATGGTCGCGGTCATAGCGTGTCTTTCGTCCGTGCGTCGGTATCGTCAGAAGATAGGAAAGAAGTCAGAAGCCCAGGGCCTGAATCTGATCATAAAGCACCTTGGGCGTGCGCACCCCATGCTTCAGACTGCGCGTCCGCGCTTCATAGCGCCGCTGCGACGGCAGACGCGCGCCCTGATCGGCGAAGGCCGCGAACAGGGCCTCAGCCCGCGCGGCGTTCGCCTCGACGTCGCCGCCCCCCATGATGGCCGGATCAAAGGCCAGGATCAGCTCGCCATGCATGGGCGCCGCTTTGGCGCCGTCGTCAAAGGCCATCGACTCGCGGCTGGTCAGATCGCCGATCAACGGCCCCGCCATCAGCTCGATCATCGTCGACAGGGCCGAGCCTTTATGTCCGCCGAAGGTCAGCATGGCCCCGTCCAGCGCCGCCCGCGCATTCGTCGTCGGCTGCCCTTCGGCGTCCACGCCCCACCCCTCGGGGATCGGCTTTCCAGCGATGTCGTGCAGCGCCATGTCTCCGCGCGCGATCGCGCTGGTGGCGAAGTCGAAGACATAAGGATACGGCCCCGGACGCGGCCAGCCGAAGGCGATCGGATTGGTGCCCAACAGCCCCTTGTTACCGCCCGCCGGCGCCACCCATGAATGGCTGGGCGTCATGGCCAGCGCGGCCACGCCCATTTCCGTCAACTGCTCAATCTCGGGCCACAGGGCGGAGAAATGGAAGCAGTTGTTGATGACCAGCGCCGCCACACCGACCGCCTTGGCCTTCTGCGCCAACAGCGGCGCCGCGCGCTCGAACGCCAGCAGAGAATAGGCATGACGCGCATCGGCCCGCACCAGAGCGGGCGACGCATCCTCGATCACCGGCTCCGCATCCAGCGACAGCTTGCCCGAGCGGATCGTCATGACGCAGCCCGGCAGCCGGTAAAGCCCATGCGAGGCGCACTCGTCCCGCTCGCCCGCCGTGATGACGCGGGCCACCGCCTCGGCGTGCGCGACCGACAGCCCCGCCCCCGTCAGCACCCGCCGCGACAGGGCGAACACCTCGTCAATCGACAGGGCGACCGTCTCCTGGGCCTCAAACACGCTCACACCGCTCTCCCGACCTTGAATCGTATACGATGTTGCCGGGATGCGCGAGAAACATCAAGGCCGATCAGTTCAGATCAGCTTCATCGCTCCACATCGTCGACCGACGCCTAGGAGAGTTCGCTCATGTTATTGTCGACCTCGCCGCCGCCTCATGGCCCAAAGCGCCAAAGCGGTCAGACCGGCGCCCGCCCCCGCGGCGCCGAAAACCAGCGCGCCCATAGGCGTCGCCGGCGGTTCAGTTGAAGGATTGGCCTCCGGGCTCTCGCCCTGCCCCTTTCAAGAAGCGGCTGTGAACCCGCTGCCGCCCAAACGCAATTGGCGCAGATCCACGTTCATCTCATTGCGAAACCGCGTCGTCGCCGCGCTCTGCAAACGACGCTGCATCGTCGCGTCATTGTCCCGCATGGCGTCTTCATAGGCGACGCTCTGAACGATGAAATTCAGGATCAGGACTTCAGCCATTTCCTGCTTCTGGGCGTTGTTTAGGCCGCTGAAGGTCGGGTTGCCGCCCATAATGTTTCGAACCTGAGCCTGCACGCCCTGAACCTGAGACCTGCTCACGGTTCGCACGTCGTTGGCGATCTGCCAGTTCAGCATCCAGTAGGCGGTCATGGCGTCCGCAACGTCGCCGCGACGCAGGCCGTATTGTGCGACGTGCCGCCCCCAACGGGCGAAGAAGTCCTGCTGATCCATCGCCGCCGCAATCCCCGGGCCGTCCCCGCCCGTCGAACTCACGAAGTCCGCGAACTGGCGCTTGACGCGCTGCGTGACCGCTGGCGACGACTGATAGGTCGTGCGGCCGGACGCGGCGGCGCGACGTTCCGATGCCGCCGCGCCCGCAGCGACCCCGCCTCGCGACGAGGGGCGTGCATCAGACGACGACTCCATCATGTTGTCGCGCATGGCGGCGTGCATCTGGTTCATCGCGTCCGCCGTCGCGAAGCCCTGGAAGGCGTAGTCCTGAGCCTGAGTCTGAGACGCACAGAGCAGAACCGCTGCGACCGCTCCCGCCAGAAACACCTGCTTGCCGCTCATCTCCGCCTCTCCATCACTCTGAAAAACGCTCATTCCTCAAAAGCACAACGGCGGGCGAAAGTTTCGCCCGCCGTCCCACAAATCAGCCTTTTCGGCCTTAGCCCTGCTTGCGAGCCAGGGTCGAAGCGGATTCGCCGATCGACTTCAGGGCGTTGTTCAGGGCCTGGGACACGAAGTCCAACTCCTTGCCGACAGCCGTCATTTCGGCGGACAGGCTGCCCATCTTGGGCTTCTTCTTCTGGCTTTCGGCGTCGATCTTCTCGCCGATCTCGGCCATGCGCTCCATCTTGGCGTCCAGGACGCTGCCCAGAGCCAGGGCCAGACGCAGCATGAAGCTCTTGCCGTTCAGACCGCCGGGAACGGCGTTGCCTTCTTCATCGCGGCCGCCGGTGCGGGCCTTCTCCAGGGTCTTGTCGACCAGATCCTGAACGATGTCGTTCATCTGACGCTCGATGCCGCCGGCCTCGAAGGCGCCGCCGCCGGTGGCCTGAGCCAGACCGGCTGCAGATTCGCCGATGCTCTGGAAGGCGCCGCCCGTATTGCCCGTCGCCGCCGCGAAAGCGCCGATCGACAGATCGATCACCGACTGCGGCAGACCCAGAGCCTGACCGACCTGCTGCAGAACCTGCTGGCCGATGGACGACACGACCTGAGTCAGAGCCGCCTGGACCAGCGCCGAGGTGCCGCCGGTCGCAACCGCCAGGGCCGCCTGGCTGATGAGGCTGCCGATGTTGAAGCCGCCGCCGCCGATGCCGAACATGATCTTTCTCCGAATAAGTGTGCGTTTCCGGTTCGCCGGCCAGGCGCCTCGCCCGAAAACCCGACGACCTCACGAAACCACCCGTCCCCTATCCTCGGTAGTCAGGCCGTTCCCCAGCTAGGGACTTCCCTAGCCAGCGGCGCAGGCGCGGCGGAACACGGGAGGCGACAGCCGCCGTCTGGGCCCGCGCGGCTTCGGCGCGGGCGGCGTCCTCGGCGATTTCCTCCGCCGTGCGAGCGCGCCGGTCCAGGACGCTGATCCCGCCCGCCGTTACGCCCAGCAGCAGCACCTCGTCGCGCCAGACCACCACCGTCGCCCGCTCGCGCGTTCCCAGCGGCAGCGAGCGGATGAAGCGGATCTCATCGCCGCTGGGCGCGCCGCTCTGGACCTTCTTCAACATGCGGATCGAGAAGAAGGCCAAACCCAGCACCAGGGCCAGGGCGACCAGAACGGTCAGGAAGTCCATCAGCAAGGCGAACGGCGTCATCGGGTCTCCGAGGCGGAAGCCACGCCGTCGTCCGGCATGGCGGGAAAGAGGGGGGCGCAGCGGGCGGAAGCGGATTCGGACTCGGCGTCGTCGCCCTGCCCTTCGCCTTCGTCCGTCAGGTCGACTGGGCTGAGCGCCTCGCCGCGCGCCGCTTCGTCGCGCAGGCGCCGCGCCGTCAGGATCACTTCGGCGACGGCGGCGAACATGTCTTCGGGCACCACAGCCTCGACCGGCACCTGTTCGTGCAGGGCGCGGGCCAGGGGAACGTTGCGGATGATCGGCACCCCTTCGCGCTCGGCCATGCCGCGCATGGCGCGGGCGATCAGGCCGTCGCCCTTGCCTGCCACCACGGGCACGACATGTTCGCCGGGATCATAGGCCAGGGACACGGCGATGTGGGTCGGGTTGACCACCAGGGCGGCGGCGCCACGCACCGATCCGACGGCGCTGGACTGCGCCCACTCCTGAGCCAGCTCACGGCGCCGCGCCTTGACCGTAGGGTCGCCCTCCATGTCCTTGGCTTCCTGGCGGATGTCGCGTCGGCTCATCCGCAGCCGCTTCATGAAGCTGAAGCGCTGATAGGCCGAATCCAGGATCGCGACGAAGACGAACACCACCAGCGTCCAGCCCAGCAGATGAAATCCCGCTGCGCCGAACGCGCCCAGCACCTCGCCCGGCTGGGCGGCGGGCAGACGCAGGATGCGGTCGAACTGACCGAACAGGATCAGCCCCGCCAGCCCCAGCAGCAGAGCCGTCTTCACCAGCGACTTGGCCACCTCGAACAGGTTGTCGGTGTTGAACATCCGCTTCAGCCCCTCGCCGGGGTTCAGATGATCCAGCTTGGGCGTCATCTTTTCGAGGGTGAAGACCGGCCCCGTCTGCAAAAACTCCATCAGCGACGCGAACAGGGCCACCGGCAGCAGCAACAGCGCCGTCAGATAGACGAACCGCCGCGCCGCCGACCAGGCGACCTGTTCGAAGGCGTCGCCGAACGGCTGATCCATCACGCGGAATACGTCGTCGAACAGAGCGGCGAAGTTCTCGAACACCGCCCCCGCCAGCATCAGGCCGACCAGCAGCCAGGCCAGCAGCACGGCCGTGGAGCCGACGTCCTTGCTCTTGGCGACATCACCTTTCTTGCGCGCGTCCTGAAGCCGTTTCGGTGTCGGCCGTTCTGTCTTGTCGCCGCCGTCGTTCTTCTCCGCCACGCGCGCTCCGCCTCATCGAACAGGTATGAAAAACATCAGAAACAAGCTTTGCCGAATACAGAAACGGCACAGCTTATGGTCAAGCTTATTCCTTATCCGCACCCTGACCACTTCAGAATAAAAACAAGCTAGGATTAACCCTACTGGCAGAAATTTTCATTCCCGATCTCGTTGACAACATTCATGAGCAATAATATCGCTGTCACACAAGATCGAAATTCACATAGCTTCGGGCGAAATGCGAAGTGAGACAATTTTGCTCGGTAACAAGCACAGTAATACTTATAATTACTGCATGGAATCATTCCGCAATTGCGGAAGACTGTAGCGCTACCTCGTCGCAGCTGGTCGCTTCAGCGGCTTCCGTCAGCCAGTTTTCCCTGGCGCTGGGAAGCGGAGCGCTCGGATCAGGGCCTTGTTCGACACACGCCCAGCGAGAGGCGCGGGCGGCCCAGCAACTACTGATCTACGACAATGAGTCGCCGACCGAGGTGATCGGTTCCTCGGAAACCGTTGTTTTTTACAGGTCGGGAAGTTTCACGGCCGACGCGGGACCGCATCGCAGCAGGCCGCCGCACGGCGATCTGATCACAGCAGCGGCGCGCGAACACGACATCGACCCCGCCCTGTTGCAGGCGATCATCAGCGTGGAATCCGCCGACAATCCCAACGCCCGATCACCCGTCGGCGCGCGCGGTCTGATGCAGGTGATGCCCGCCACCGGCCGCCGTTTCGGCGTCGCCGACGAGATGCGGCTGCACGAGCCGGAGACCAACATCCGCGCCGCCTCGCGCTACCTGAAAACCCTGCAGGGCATGTTCGGCAACGACCTGCGCCTGGTGCTGGCCGCCTACAACGCCGGCGAAGGCGCCGTGCAGCGTTACGGCCGCAATATCCCGCCCTACCGCGAGACCCAGGACTACGTCCGCAAGGTCATGGCTCGCTACGACCAGCTCCTCACCGCCCGCCGTTCCTCCTTCCGATAGTTCTCACCGATCTCCCGTTCGGCCTGATCCGCCGGCAGCCTCAAAGCGCGTCCATGTCCTTCGCCAGCCCGCTGAAACTGCTGAGTCTGCGCCACAACGGCGGAGGAGTCGGCCGCTACTCGGACCTGTTCCTGGTGGCGGGCGTGGCGGCGATCATCGCCATGATGATCATGCCCCTGCCGTCGCTGGCGATCGACGCCCTGGTGGCCATCAACATCAGCGCGGGCGTGGTGATGCTGCTGGTGTCGATCTACATCGCCTCGATCGTCGACATCTCGGTCTTCCCTAGCCTGCTGCTGATCACGACCCTGTTCCGGCTGGCCCTGTCGATCGCGACGACGCGGATGATCCTGCTGGAAGGCCACGCCGGGGCGATCATCAACACCTTCGGCAACATGGTGGCGGGCGGCAATCTGGTCGTCGGCCTGGTGGTCTTCCTGATCATCACCGTCGTGCAGTTCATCGTCATCGCCAAGGGCGCCGAGCGCGTGGCCGAGGTCGCCGCCCGCTTCAGCCTGGACGCCATGCCGGGCAAGCAGCTGTCGATCGATTCCGACCTGCGCTCGGGCCTGATCGACAAGGACGAGGCCAAGCGCCGTCGCCGCCTGCTCGAGATGGAGAGCAAGCTGAACGGCAATCTCGACGGCGCGATGAAGTTCGTGAAGGGCGACGCCATCGCCGGGATCATCATCGTGGTGATCAACCTGCTGGGCGGCCTGGCCGTGGGCATGTTGCAGAACGGCATGGATTTCGGCGCGGCGGTCCAGAAATACTCCATCCTGACCATCGGCGACGGCATGGTGATGCAGATCCCGGCCCTGCTGGCGGCCATGTCGGCGGGTCTGCTGGTGACGCGCGGCGGCGATTCCGAGACCGACGCCCACCTGGGCGCCTCGATGCACCGTCAGCTGTCGGCCCAGCCCAAGGTCTTCCTGGTCGCGGGCGGCATGTGCTGGCTGCTGGCCCTGGTGCCCGGCTTTCCGACCATTGTGTTCCTGCTGCTGGGCGCGGCGGCCATGACCGCCTCCATCATGATCGAGCCGCGCTGGCGCAAGTCCGCCGGGCGCAAGATGAGGGCTCTGACCGGCCGCTCGTCCGCAGAGACCGAAGGGCCGATCGCCTCGACCCAGACACGGCCGACCGAAGGCGCCGCCATGACGCCTCTGCTGCTGGAGATCGACGGCCGCGCCCTGCGTGCGACCGATCCCGAGCGACTGACCGCCGTCCTGGAGACCCTGCTGGACGAGTTCGAAGCCTCGCTGGGCGTGGCCCTGCCGCGCGTGACGGTGCGCTACGGCCCGGCTGAGGCGGCGGACCGCTGGCGGCTGATGGCGTTCGAGGCGCCCTTGGGCGCGGGCGATCCCGGCCCGGTCGAGGACGCTCTGGATGCGACCCTGGCCGGGGTGCGCGGACTGCTGCGCCGCAACGCGGGGATGTTCATCGGCATTCAGGAAGCTTCGATCCTGCTGAACCGCGCGGGCGAGAGCTATCCCGAAGTGGTCAAGGAGGTCGCCCGCGCCCTGCCCCTGGCCCGCATCGCCGAGATCATGCGCCGCCTGGCCGAGGAAGAGGTGCCGCTGCGCAACCTGCGCGACATCCTGGAATCCCTGGCCGACGCCGGTCAGCGCGAGAAGGATCCTCTGGCCCTGACCGAGTTCGCCCGCGTGGCCCTGCGTCGCCAGATCAGCCACCGCTACGCCCCTGACGGCGTGCTGAAGGCCGCCGTGCTGGAGCCCGCGCTGGAAAAGCACCTGCGCGAATCCATCCGCGTCGGCGGCGCCGGTCAGCAACTGGCGCTGGAGCCGGACATGGCCCGCCAGATCATCGAGGCGGTGCAGAAGACCGTGCGCGACACGGACGCCGACGCCGTGCTGGCCGCCATCGACCTGCGCCGTCACATCCGCAAGCTGGTCGAGCCCGAGTTGTTCGATACGCCCGCCCTGTCGTTCCACGAGCTGCTGCCCAGCCTGAAGCTCGAGATCGTCGGTCGGGTCGCCCTGCCTGACGTCGATGCGCCCGCCGCCGCGACGCCGACCGCCCCTTCCGCTCCCCCCGCCTCCACGGCCGCTGCGGCCTGAAACGACGGACCCTGCATGACGATCAAGACGCCGACCGCCCGCAAGAGCTTCAAGACCGCCCTCCTGGCCATGGCCTCCCTGGCCACGCTGCTCGGACTGTCCGCGCCCGCTGCGGCGGGCGACCCGCCGATCGGCAACCAGACCCTGCAGATCGCCCCGCGCGAACAGCCGGTGGGTCAGTTCCTGCAAAGCTTCTTCGGCCAGCTAGGCATGCCGGTGATCATCAGCCCCAATCTGCGCGGCACGGTGAACGGCGCCTTCAGCGGTCCGGCCTCGACCATCTTCAGCCAGGTGGCGGACGCCTTCGATCTGGTGGCCTATTACGACGGGGGGGCGGTCTACATCTATCAGACCTCCGAGCTGACCAGCCAGTCGATCCCCGCCTCGCCGCAGATGCTGCGCCGCGTGCGCGCCACGGCCCAGGAAATGGGCCTGCTGGACAGCCGCAACACCCTGCAGCCCGCCGGACAGATGCTGGTCGCCAACGGCACCCGCCGCTTCATCCAGCAGATCGACGAGATCGCCCGCGCCGGCCCCGGCGCCCGCGCCGAAGCCGCCCAGCCGACCTATGAATACCGCGTCTTCACCCTGCGCTACGCCTGGGCTGACGACGTGACCTTCGAGACGGCCCAGAGCGAAGTCACCATTCCAGGCGTCGCCTCCATCCTGCGCGCCATGGTCAGCAACGACCCGAACGGCGCCGTCGCTCGCCGCATCGAGACGCGCCGCTCGCCGCGCGTCGGCGGCCTGCGCGGTCAGGGTCTGGCCTCGCAAGGCGCGGCGCAAAATGGCCTGATGGACGCCAGCTACGCCGAAGGCGGTTTCACTCCGACGCCGGACACGCTCGGTCTGGCGCTGGCCGACGAACAGATGGCGGGCGGCGCGCCGGTCCAGCATGCGCGCATCCAGGCCGACACGCGGCTGAACGCCGTCATCGTGCGCGACACGGCCGAGCGCATGGGGGCCTATGAGGCGCTGATCGCCGCCCTGGACAAGGAGCCGCAGCTTCTCGAAATCCAGGCCACCATCATCGACATCGACACCACCCGCGCCCGCCAGCTGGGCATCACCTGGCGCTTTGACGACGGACGCGGCGGGGTGTTGTTCGGCGACGGCACCCGCAACGACGACCGCCTGCGCCGGGGTCAGGACATCACCCCGCGCAACAACGGATTGGCCATCTCGACCATCATCGGCAACGGCGACTACTTCGTTTCGCGCATCACGGCGATGGAGGACGAGGGCGTCGCCCGCATCGTCTCGCGGCCGCAGATCGTCACCCTGTCGAACGTCCAGGCCCTGTTCGAGAACACCCGCAGCTTCTACGTCGGCCTGGAGGGCGAGCGAGACGTCGACCTCTACAACGTCACCGCCGGGACCACGCTGAAGGTCACGCCCCACGTCCTGCGCGACCAGAACCAGACCCGCATCCGGATGCAGATCCAGATCGAGGACGGATCCCTGACCGACGCCGACGTCGATGATATTCCGGTCGTGCAGCGCGCGGCCCTGAACACCCAGGCCATGATCCTTGAAGGCCAGAGCCTGCTGCTGGGCGGCATGGTGGTGCAGCAGGACGTCAACGCCGTGACCAAGGTGCCGGTGCTGGGCGATATCCCGGCGCTGGGCCTGCTGTTCCGGCGCTCGGAACGGTCAACCGGACGGATCGAGCGCCTGTTCCTGATCACCCCGCGCCTGGCGTCCATCGGCGAGGAGACGCCCGCGCCGCGCCTGGACTTCGGCGCCGACCCCGGCTCGCCGGAAGCCCAGCCCCTGCCCGCCGCCCCGGCCCTGCCCAAGGGCGGGCCACGCATGGGCTTCAACCAGGGCTCGGCGCCGAACGATCCCCTGCCCGCCCCGGCCGCCACGCCGGTCGTCGCCGTGCGTGAAGCGCCGCCGCCCGGTTTCACCCCCTATGAACCGGCCAAGGACTGATCCGCCATGCCCGCCGACGCCGTCGCCGCACCCGAGATCGAAAGCCTGGTCCTTCGCGTCATGGCCGGGCGCGTGCGCGGCGCCTCGGCGCCGTTGGAACGGGGCCGCGTCATCGCCGTGGGCCATGACCTGGACGCCGACATCGTGCTGCGCGACGCCAGCGCCGAGGGGGTGCGGCTGACGCTGAAGGCGCGGGCGGACGCCGCCGACCTGGACCTGACGTCCGGGTCCGTGACCTTGCTGGGGCATGAGCTGACCGCCCCGGCCCAGGCCATCCTGCCCCTCTATCTGCCGCTGCTGATCGGCGACAACGCCGTCGCCATCGGCGAGGCCGAAAGCCCGCGCTGGAGCGAAGCCGAACGCATCCTGGCCGCCGCCCGCCCCTTGCCGGATGATGACGGTGATGAGGACGCAGACTCGGTCAACGACGGCCGCAACTGGCAATACCTGCTGAACAACACCAACGCCCTGGTGTCGCGCTCGGCCAAGTTCGTTCCGATTTTGCTGATCGCCGTCGTCACCATCTCGGCCCTGTTCGCTATCAGCTCAGGCGTCCCCGCCTGGCCCAAGTCGCAGCCCAAGCCCGCCAAGGTCCAGGCCGTCCTGTCAGAGGAAGGCTTCGACAAGCTGGTCGTCACCAAGACTGAAGCCGGCGACCTGCGCATCGAGGGGATGCTGGCCTCGGACGCCGAACGCGTGCGTCTGCAACGCATCCTGGCCGCCCGCGAATGGCGACCCCGCCTGGAGCTTCAGACCCACGACGGCATCGCCCGTCAGGTCGAGGAGCTCTACCTCGCAAACGGGGTGAAGGCGGCCGCGCGCTCGGTCGGCGCGGGCATGGTGCGCCTGGACGTCACCGGCAGCGACCCCGACGAGGCCGCCCGCCTGGAGCGGCTGGCCATGGGCGAGATCAAGGGCCTGAGCCGCATCGACGTCAGCATGTTGCCCGGCGCCGACGAGGGCGGCCGCTTCGAAGACATTCAGCAGGGCGGCGGCAAGCGGGTGGTGTCGGTGATCGGCGGCGAGCGCGGCCACGTCACCACCGCCGACGGCGCCCGCTACTTCCCCGGCGCCGTCCTGCCCACCGGCCACCGCATCGTCTCGATCGAGGACACCCGCGTCCTGGTCGAGCGCAACGGCTCCCGTTCCGAACTCAACTTCTAACCCCAGCCCAAAAGGAGAATACTCATGTCATCCCAAAGTCTGAACGGCCTCGGCATGCTGGCCGTCTCGCCCGGCCTGAACAGCGAACGCGACAAGGCTCGTCCCGGCTCATGGTTCGAGGCCATGGCCCATTCCTGGGGCCAGACCCTGGACGCCCAGGCCGGCCGCATCGTCGAACTGTCCGAACAGATCGGGCCGGGCGGCGAGGACAAGCCCTCGACCATGGCCATGCTGACCGCCGAGTCGATGCGCATGAACTTCATGGCCAACTCCTCCTCCACCTCGACCGACTCCGTCGGCAAGGCGCTGGAGACCATGGCTCGCAAGAACTGAGCCCTTCATTTCAACAGGAGGGGCTCATGTCCTTCGAAGCTTCGGCCGCCGCAGCGGTCATGCCGCCCGAGATGCTGCAACCCCAGACGCAGCAGATCGACGTCGGTTACAACGCCACCCTCAGCCAGGCGGTGCAGTTTCAGAACCTGCTGCACGTCACGCCCCTGTCAGCCCCGGCGGCCCCGACCGAGCCCAACGGCGTCATGAAGACCATGATGGGCGCCCTGGAACAGGTGAACGGCCAGGCTTCGGACCTCGCCGCCCTGGCCCAGGCCGCCGAGGGCAAGGCCGGCGGCATGACGCCGGGCGAGATGGTCATGATGACCGTCCGCGCGCACGAGTTCATGTTCAACTGCCAGCTCACCTCCAACATGGCCAACCGCACCTCGGACGGCCTGCAGCAGCTGTTCCGGCAACAGTCCTGAGGGAGGCGGTCATGCGAATCCGATCGCTCGCCGCCCTCGCGGGCGCGGCCCTCCTGCTCGCCGCCTGCGGCCAGCAGGAGCTTTACGGCGGCCTGACGGAACGCGACGCCAATGAAATGGTCGCCGTGCTCAAGGCTCAGGGGCTGGACGCCTCCAAGACCCGCGACGGCGACAACTGGGTGCTGAAGGCGGACCGCGGCGACTTCTCCCGCGCGGTCGCCCTGCTGCATGATCGCGGCTATCCGCGCCAGAACTTCGCCAGCATGGGCGAGGTCTTCCAGAAGGAAGGCTTCGTCTCCTCGCCGATGGAGCAGCGCATGCGCATGATGTACGCGCTGCAGCAGGAGTTGGGTCAGACCATCTCCTCCATCGATGGGGTGGTGCAGGCGCGCGTCCATATCGCCGTGCCGGAAAGCGACCCGCTGGCGCAGGAGAAGCCGCCCTCCTCCGCTTCGGTCTTCATCAAGCACCGGCCCGACTACGACATCTCGGCCCAGACCGGCTCGATCAAGGCCCTGGTGGTCAACTCGATCGAGGGGCTGCCCTACGACAAAGTCACGGTCGTCGCCTTCCCGGCGTCCGAAGTCCTGACCCAGCCGCAGGCGCCGGCCGTCACCCAGCTCAGCCTGCCGCTGGGCGTTCTGATCCTGGGCGCGGCGGGGCTGGGCATCTACGGCCTCTATCGGCGGCCCAAACCGCGCGCCAAGGCAGACGTCAAGCGAGGCGAGGCTTGACGTCGGGCGCCGCCAGGACCGAACGCGCCGCCCTGTGGCGCCGGGCCCGCGCCCTGGACGGCGCGGATGATGCTGCGCGTTCGCCGCGCGCTCGTGCCTTGGCGCACCGCCTGACGCCGCCGCGCGCGCCGATGGACTACGCCGCCATCCTCAAGGCGCCCGCCTGGTCCGCCCTGCCCCTGAACGAGCGCCGCCGTCTGGCCGCGACCTGCGGCGCCGTGCTGCTGGCCGAACGGCTGGCGGCCAGCATCGACGGACGGATGCTCGGCGTCGTCGGGCGCAGCATCGGCGAAGACGCGCTGGACGCCGTTCTGGCACTGCCCCCTGCCCAGCGGCTCGAGACGCCGCCGGTCAGCGCGCTGGACGCCGACGCGCTGGAAGGTCTGGGCACCGCCGCCCTGCTGGCCGGTCTGACGGGCGAGACGGCCCGACGGCTGGCTGACGGCCTGGCCCCGTCCCTGCTGCGCCTCGACGCAGACCAGGCCCAGGCCGCGCGCCGTCAGGCCCTGACAATCTGCGGGGTCGCCGCATGAGCTTTCACCTGATCGCCGCCGCGCCCGACGCGGCCCTGCTGACCGACCGCCCCGTTATTCGCCGCGAGGAGCGCGCCGTCGTCGAGACGGCCCTCGACCTTCTGGCCCAGGCCCAGACGCGGCTGGCCGAAGTCGAAGCCCATCGCGCTTCTGAGGGCGAAGCGGGCCGCGCCGACGGCTACGCCGCCGGCTATGAGGCCGGGCTGACCGCCGCCGCCCGCGACGTCGCCGAACGCGCCGCCCGTCTGCACCGCGAGATGGAGGCCGAACGCGAGCGTCTGCGCGAGACCGCCGGACGCCTCGCGCTGGACGTGGTGCGCCGCATCGCCGCCGAACTGGCGCCCGAGGCCGTGCTGGCGGCCCTGGCCGAGCGCGCGGTGAAGGACGTCCTGCCCGAGGCGCCGGTCGTGGTTCACGTCGCGCCCGACGGCGTCGGCGCCGTCTCGACCCGGCTGTGGCCCATCGGCGCGGCGATCGAGGTGCGGCCCGACGACGCCCTGGCCCCCGGCGACTGCGTCATCGAAACCGCAGCCGGACGCAGCCACGCCGGGCTTGAAGTCCAGCTCGCCGCCCTGGAGCGCGCCTTTGAGCGAGGGCGCGCCGCATGAGCAACGACGCCGTCGAACTGCGCCTGCACGACGCCCTGCGCCGCGCCCGCACCCTGGACCGGCGCGGGCGGGTGGTTCAGGCTTTCGGCACCACGGTGCGCGCCACCGGGCTGAACGCCCGCATCGGCCAGCAGGTCGAGATCCGCGATCCCGCCGGCGGCCCCGTGGTCAAGGCCGAGGTCGTGGGCCTGAGCGACGGCGCGGCCATACTGACGCCCCTGACCAGCCTGAACGGCCTCGGCCCCGAAGCCGAGGTCATCGCCGCCGACGACCGGACCGAAGTCCCCAGCGGCCCCGGCCTGCTGGGCCGGGTCATCGACGCCTTCGGCCGCCCGCTGGACGGCCTCGGCCCCATCGCGGGGCCGGTCGCCATGCGCGACGTCTATGCCGACGCGCCCAATCCGCTGGCCCGGCCGCCGATCAGCGCCCTGTTCCCGACCGGCGTGCGCGCGGTCGATACGCTGCTGAGCGTCGGCGTGGGGCAAAGGGTCGGCGTCTTCGCCATGGCCGGCGGCGGCAAGTCGACCCTGATGGGAATGTTCGCCCGCCACTGCGCCGCCGACGTCAACGTTATCGCCCTGATCGGCGAGCGCGGGCGCGAGGTGCGCGAGTTTCTCGACGACAGCCTGGGGCCGGAAGGTCTGGCCCGCTCGGTCGTGGTGGTCGCCACCTCCGACCGCCCGGCGATGGAGCGCGTCCGCGCCGCCCACGCCGCCACCGCCATCGCCGAAGGCTTCCGCGCCCAGGGCCTGCGCGTCATGCTGCAGATGGACTCCGTCACCCGCTTCGCCCGCGCGCTGCGCGAGATCGGCCTGTCGGTCGGCGAACCGGCCGTGCGGCGCGGCTTTCCGCCGTCGGTCTTCGCCGAACTTCCTCGACTGTTCGAACGGGCGGGCGCGATCGAGGGCGGCTCCATCACCGCCTTCTACACCGTGCTGATCGAGGACGAGGAAGGCGGCGACCCCATCGGCGAGGAGGTCCGTTCCATCCTGGACGGCCACGTCTATCTGTCGCGCAAGCTGGCGCAGGCGAACCACTATCCGGCCATCGATCCGCTGACGAGCCTGAGCCGCGTCTTCCCGCGCG
>NZ_FUIE01000067.1 GCF_900163625.1 Brevundimonas diminuta 3F5N | reverse complement strand
CCTTTCAAGGGGCGGACTCTAGCTCCGCGTGGAGGAAATTCTCAGGGGCACGTCAGTGCTGCTATCCTTAAAATAGACGCTTCAGATGATGGTGCTTGATAAGACAAGCGGGGAGGCGCCGCATTCGGTAGGGCGCGCCAATTAAAAAGCCGCCCTGACTTATGTCAGGGCGGCTTGAGTAGCTTCAAGAGCCGTTATTTAAAGCCCAGACCCGCCACATCCAGTGCGTAGATAGGTGTCAATATATCCGAGCTGGTCGGCCATAATGGCTCGCGTCCAGGCAGGGCCGTGGGCATAGTCCTTGATCAGGTGATACTCGATCGGCTGGCCGCTTCCGCGGGCGCGAGCGACGAACAGGTCTGAGTGGTCCTGGGTGACGATGCGGTCACGATCCCCGGTGAACACCATCATAGGAATTGAAACATCGGAGGCGCGAGCGATCGGGTTGAGGCCTGTAACGGTATCGCGCTGCGCTTCACGAGTGTAGGGATTTTGGAACATCTCAGTTCGAATCTTAGTCATGTCTGAGACGCCAGCCCCTGCTATGGCGCACTTGTAGATGCCCCCAGGCCGGATACCGGCGACCATCGCCGCATATCCCCCGTAGGAAAAGCCGAACATGGCGATGCGTTCACGTTGAGCGACGCCCTGTTCAACGAGCCATAGAGCGCCGTCGTCCTTGTCGTCTTGCATCTTCTGGCCCCATTCGTTGTCGCCGGCCATCCACAGGCGTTTCCCCCAGCCGTCCGAGCCGCGGTACTGTGGCTGCAACACTGCGTAGCCGCGCGATGTCATCATGGCCCGCCAAGAAGACCCGTCCCATGTCAGTTCGTCGCGAGCCCAGGGGCCGCCGTGGGGCATGATCACGGTGGGGTAGGGGCCGGATCCGAAGGTAGCGGTAGGCGGTTTGCTTAGGAAGGCGGGGATGTCGAGGCCGTCACGCGCCTTGTAGTAGACCAGTTCCGTTGTGCCGATGCTTTCCGGTCTGATCTGTGGGTAGGGCTCTCCCAACATCTTAAGCTCGCCGTTGCTATAGATGTGATAAGCGCCTGGGTCGCTGGGCGATCCAACCCATACAACTACAGTATTCCAGTCTTGAGACGCGGCGACCACGTTCATGTAGCGATCGGTGGGATAGCTGATGTTGCGCTCGACGCCAGTCGCCGGGTCAACCACACGCAAGGGGTGATTTTCAATCTTTAGGGCCTGCTGCAGGCCTGAGATTAGGCTTTCGTAATTGGGCGCGATCGGAAATTCTGTTCCGCGTGGACCATTATAATAGAATGAGCGAATTTCGCCGAAATTATCACCGCGATTGCGGTTGATGCTCATGCCGGTGGCTTCGAACAGAGGGTGCTCGAAAGCTGTTTCACCGAGTTGTTGTCGTGAGACATCATACTCAAGAATAGCGGCTTTATCACGGTTCCGGTTGGATATTACGTAAGCGATATTCGGGTCAGAGCTAAAACCTGCGACTGAAAAGACTTCACGATCCTTTACATGGCTGCGGAAATGTTCATCCCATCCGCCGCTGGCGTTTCGGAACTGAGTGGCCACATACAGGCCCCCTGAGTCCCGGTCTGCAATGTTACGCACGCGCACGTCGCCGTTCAGGTCGGTGGCGTAGCCGATGACGCGCTCGCCCGACCGCTGAATCCGCTCTGAACGGTTGGTTCTTACATTGAGGCGCAGCACGTCATCGTTGATTTGGATCAGGATGTTGTCCGGATCGTTCGGCAAGACGTCGAGCACGGAAGGGCTTTGAGTCTTTAGGAAATCAGCTTCGCCGCTGGAGCGCGGACGGAAGGACGTGATGGGGTCGCGCCAGTTGTTCCCTTGGATGTCAGTAAGAAGAAACTTGCTAAGGAATGTCTTGATGTTACCGGCTGCGGCCACATCATAGGGTTGCCACATGGTGACGCCCAGGGTGTCGTTCTTAACGAAGCTCACACCACGGATCTTCATTTGGCTTGACCCAATGACCGTCGGGTTTCTATCCAAGTGCTGAGCCTGCCAGACTAGGATGACCTGATCTTCACCGCGCGCTTGAAGAGCGGCGATATGGTTGCCGTCCGGCGAGACTGTGAAGCTGGACATGATCGGAGAGGCCGCGAAGTCTTGAATAGACGGCGCTGCCGGGGCCACAGCTGTGGAATTCTGCGCTGAGACAGGCGTTACTATCGTTACAGCGATCGCCGCCATCAGGGCGGCGGTGGAAATTGTTCGCATCTTAGACGTGCGCTCCCCCATTTTTGCCGATCAGAATGACGGCAAATTCCTAAGGCTGCAGCTAACCAAACGACGTTGTTTCACGCAACGACGGACTAAGGTGAGAGGTCAGGAGTCCATAAAAAAACTGCGGCCTAGCTTGATGTGGGCCTGTCGTCTTCGTCGACTCACGTTAATCAAGGTAACCCTTCGTTAACGTAGACAGGGTTTTCCTTAACGCGCTCATAACCAATGCGATTCGGCGGGGAGTTCGCATCGGGGACGAAGGGCAGGGTCCTTAGGTCGGAATAATACAATGTCTCTCTCGCTGGTCAGGCCGGAAGCCACGGAATTGAAGCCCCGCATCGTCGTCTTCGGCGTAGGCGGAGCGGGCGGCAACGCCGTCAACAACATGATCGACTCCGGCCTTGAGGGCGTGGAGTTCGTTGTCGCCAACACCGACGCCCAGCATCTGAGCTTCGCCAAGACCGACCGCCGCATCCAGCTGGGCGAGACGATCACGCAAGGATTGGGCGCGGGCGCCCACCCCGAAGTCGGCATGAACGCCGCCGAGGAGAGCGCGGACGAGATCCATGCGCACCTGGAAGGCGCGCACATGGTCTTCATCACCTGCGGCATGGGCGGCGGCACCGGCACCGGCGCCGCGCCGGTCATCGCCAAATGCGCGCGCGATCGCGGCATCCTGACTGTCGGCGTGGTGACCAAGCCCTTCACCTTCGAAGGTCGTCACCGGATGCGCCTGGCCGACGCGGGCGTGGCCGAGCTGCAGCGTTACGTCGACACCCTGATCGTCATCCCGAACCAGAACCTGTTCCGGGTCGCCAACGAACGCACCACCTTCTCCGACGCCTTCGGCATGGCCGACCAGGTGCTGCACTCGGGCGTTCGCTCGATCACCGACCTGATGATCCTGCCAGGCCTGATCAACCTCGACTTCGCCGACGTCCGCGCCGTGATGAGCGAGATGGGCAAGGCCATGATGGGCACGGGCGAGGCTACGGGCGACGACCGCGCCCTGCTGGCGGCCCAGAACGCCATCGCCAATCCCCTGCTGGACGAGACCAGCCTGAAGGGCGCCAAGGCCGTGCTGGTGAACATCACCGGCGGCATGGATATGACCCTGCTGGAAGTCGACGAGGCCGCCAACGCCATCGCCGGCGAAGTGGACGGCGACGCCAACATCATCTTCGGCGCCGCCTTCGATCCGGCGCTGGACGGCAAGATCCGCGTCTCGGTCGTCGCCACCGGCATGGACGAGGCCGTCATCCAGCAGATCGAGCCGCAGGGCCAGACCTTCAGCCGCACGGGCGGCCTGTCGAATGCGGCGCCGCGCCAGCCGGAAGTCCGTATCGATCCGGTTCGCGAGGCTGCGCCGCAGCCGGCGCCGGCTCCGATCTATGAAGCCCCGGCCGCGCGTGCGCCCGAGCCGAAGATCGAGGCCAAGCCCGAGCCCGTTATCCGTGATGCGCCCCGCAATCTGGAGCCGATCGTCGACCCGTGGGTCGAGGAGTATGAGCAGGGCGCCGGTCGCGCCCAGCCTGCCGCTTCGTCGGAACAGGGCGACCTCTATTTCGACCGTGCTCCGCAGCGTCAGCAGCCGGCGCCGCAGCAACCGGCCCAGCGCCCGGCCGCCCGTCATGAAGAGCCCGCCGAAGAGCCCTTCTACGATGAGCGCGACCATCGCCGCAGCGGCTGGAGCCTGTTCGGCCGCAAGCGCCAGCAGCCGCAGCAGCAACAGTCCTATGCGCCGTCGCCGTCGTCGAATCGCACGACCCAGCAGTTGCGTCAGACCCAGTCGATGCAGCCGCAGCAGCAAGACCCGCAGGTGGGCCAGTCCGACGACGACGACCTGGAGATCCCGTCCTTTCTCCGCCGCCTCGCGAACTGATCGACCCAAAAAAACCTGATATTGAAGCGCCCCGGAGCCGACCTCCGGGGCGTTTTTACGTGTGGGGACAGGGGTCGGGACGTGTCGTCGAACCGAAACAATCCGAAACCCGACTTTCATTTCGGGCTTGAGCCCTGAGGCGTAAACGACAGGTGAGGCGAAGACCGTCCCGTTGAGGCGGATCGCGCAACAGAGAGTTTCCGAGTGACGGTCCGCAACGACCAGTACGAACAGACCATCGTCGCCCCGGCCATCTGCGCCGGCGTCGGCGTGCACACCGGCCGCCGCGTGCGTCTGGTCGTGCGCCCGGCTGCGCCTGGCCACGGCATCGTCTTCGTGCGCACGGACGTCACCGACCGCGACAACCGCATCCCCGTCTCGGGCGAGGCGGTCGTGGATGCGCGCCTGAATACCATGATCGAGAATGCGGCGGGCGTGCGCCTGTCGACGATCGAGCACCTGATGGCCGCGCTGGCGGCCCTGGGCGTCTCCAACGCCGTGATTGAGGTCGACGGGCCGGAACTGCCGATCCTGGACGGCTCGGCGCTGCAGTTCGTGCAACTGCTGGACCGTGCGGGCTTCCGTCGCCAGGAAGCGCCCCAGTCCTATATCGAAATCCTGAAGCCGATCCGGGTGGAGGAGGGTGACAAGTCCGCCGTCCTTCTGCCCTGCGACCGCTATGAGATGCGCTTCGAGATCGACTTCCCCACGCCGGTTATCGGCAATCAGGTGGTGGACTTCGTCGTGGACGAGGCGACCTTCCGCTCGGACATCATGGCCGCCCGCACCTTCGGTTTCGCCCATGAGGTCGAGGCCCTGCGTCAGGCTGGTCTGGCCCGCGGCGGCTCGCTGGAGAACGCCGTGGTCATCGACGGCGACCAGATCCTGAACCCCGGCGGCCTGCGCATGGAGCGCGAGTTCGTGCGCCACAAGGCGCTGGACGCCATCGGCGACCTGTATGTGCTCGGCGCGCCGCTGCTGGGCCGCTACGAAGGCGTCAAGGCGGGCCACGCCCTGAACAACAAGCTGGTCCGCGCCCTGCTGGCCCAGCCCGGCGCCTGGCGCGAAACGGTTCGCGTGCCTGACATGGCGATGGCGGGCTGAATTCGCTCTGTTAAATACCTGTTTGCACGTGTTGCTGTATGGCGCTGCAGATGGAGTTTCTTTTATTTTTTCTTGCTCAAGCTGCCTCTGCGACGCCTTCGGATGTAGAGCGACGAGAAGTACGCTGCGTCCAAGCCGCAATGATAGCTACTCATTATCTTGAAAAAGATGGAGAGCTCGATGCGGTCGCAATGACGTTTCCTGTCATTGCCTTCTATAAGGGTAGGCTTCTAGGCTCAGGACTCATAGCCAAAAGAGCACTGTAGCGGCGAGGGCTATGGCGGAG
>NZ_FUIE01000046.1 GCF_900163625.1 Brevundimonas diminuta 3F5N | reverse complement strand
CTGAGGAAGGCGAACAAGCTGACCTGATGCGCTCAAAGTGATCCTTCTCCCCTTGTGGGAGAAGGTGGCGTGCGAAGCATGACGGATGAGGGGCGCCGACGCCGCGGCGGCTGTTCAGTCGATGAAAGAAAAGCGCCGCGATCGGCCGACCGCGGCACCCACACCCCTCATCCGTCATGCTTCGCACGCCACCTTCTCCCACAAGGGGAGAAGGATCACTTTGAGCGCATCAGGTCAGCTTGTTCGCCTTCCTCAGACTGGGGAAGGCCTTGGCCCAGACGCCCGTGGCGGCCAGGGCGCCGAAGCCGCCGAACACCGCCGCCCCGATCGGTCCCAGCAGGCGCACCATGACGCCGGAATAGGCCTCGCCCAGTTCATTGGACGCGCCGATGAACAGCATGGAGACCGACGACACCCGTCCGCGCATGTGATCCGGCGTCGCCAGCTGGATCAGGGTCTGGCGGATGTTGACGCTGATCATGTCCGCCGCCCCGCCCAGGAACAGCACCGCCCCCGACAGCCAGACGCTCTTGGATAGGCCGAAGATCAGGGTGCAGACGCCGAAGACGGCCACCGCCCCGAACATCCACCGTCCGCCGTGGCGCACGATGGGGAAGCGGCTGAGATACAGGGCCATGATCAGCGCTCCCACCCCGAACGAGGCCCTCAGCAGGCCGAAGCCGACGGCCCCGACGTGCAGGATATCGCGCGCAAAGATGGGGGTCAGCAGGGCCACACCCGCCAATAGGACGACGACCAGGTCCAGCGAGATCGCGCCCAGCACGATCTTGGTCTTCCACACATAGGCCAGGCCTTCCTTGACCTGCTGCACCGGCCCCAGCTTGGACGGATCGACCTGCGGCTTGCCCTTGGTGCGGATGAGCAGGAAGCAGGCGACCGCCGCCAGGAACAGCGCCATGGCCGAGGCGTAGGCCAGCGGCACGGACAGGGCGACGATGACGCCGCCCAGGGCCGGACCGGCGATGGCCCCGGTCTGGAAGGCGATGGACTGGGCGGCGATGGCCGGCGGCAGGGCCTTGCGTCCCACCACCATGGGCAGGAAGGCCTGGCTGGCCGGAGCCAGGAAGGCGCGCGCCGCGCCGAAGACGGCGGCGACCGCCAGCAGACCCCACAGCGGCGGCGAACCGTGCAGCGCCATCATCAGGAAGGCGCCCGCGCACATGCCCTCGACGATGATCGAAAGGGTGACGGTGTGCTTGCGGTCGCGCCGGTCGGCCATGGCCCCGGCCGGCAGGGTGAAGGCCAGCAGCGGCAGGAACTGGCACAGGCCCACCAGACCCAGATAGAGACTAGCCTCCTCGATCGGATGGTCGCGGCGGGCGATCTCATAGACCTGCCACAGCAGGGCCGAGGACTGGATCTGAATGCCCAGGACCGCCACCATCCGGCCTAGCCACAACAGGCGGAAGTCGCCGATGCCCCATGGGCTCGACGGACCGTCGTCAGGAGGTCCGGGCGGCAGCGGCGGCTGGGGCGGAACGGTCGGCTGGGTGTCGAGAGTGTCGGTCGTCACGTTCGTATGGGCGTCTTCGGATAGGGGGTTCCGTCGCGATGGAAGTATCGGTCGGCGCCCTTGGGGAGGATCATGTCGATGTCGGGATAGTCGCAGGCGTCCGTCGCCGGGCTGCGCGTTCCGACTTCCAGCAGCACCGCCTCGCGATCGCTGCGGTTCTCGATCTTGTGGCCGTTGGGAACGCCCGCCTTGAAGCCCGCGCAGTCGCCGGCGCGCAAGGTCGTCTCGCCCTCGTCCTCGACCAGCACCACCTCGCCGTCCAGCACCCAGACGAACTCGTCCTCGGCGGCATGCCAGTGGCGCTGGCTAGTCCAGGCTCCGGCGGGCAGTCGCAGCAGATTGACCCCGAACTGGTCCAGTCCGACTGCATCGCCCAGTCGCTGGCGGCGGCGCGGCTTGCACGGCGCGGCGAATTCGTCCGGGTATCCGGTTCCGTTGAGGGTCGGGGCGGCGTCGATGTCGATCTTCGGCACGGTTTCGGGCCTTCTCGCGAGTGCGGGATATGCCTAAAGCAATAGCCTCATGAACGCCGCATCACATTCCGTCATCGATCCTGTCGAACTGACCCGCGACCTGATCCGCATCCCGTCCGTCACCCCCGCCGATGAAGGGGCCATGGACGTGCTGGAGCGCGCCCTGACCGGGCTGGGCTTCAGCTGCCGCCGCATGGTGTTCGAGGGGCCGACCGGCGTGGGCCATGACGCCCGGATCGAGAACCTCTACGCCCGGCGCGGGACGGCCTCGCCCAACCTCTGCTTCGCGGGCCACACCGATGTGGTGCCGATCGGCGACCTCAAGGCCTGGAGCGCCGGCCCCTTCGAGGGCGAGACCCGCGACGGCGTCCTGTATGGCCGCGGGGCCGTGGACATGAAGGGCGGCATCGCCGCCTGGGTCGCCGCCGTCTCGCGCGTGTTGGCGGCAGGAGAAATCGAGGGATCGCTGTCCTTCCTGATCACCGGCGACGAGGAAGGCCCGGCCCTGCACGGCACCAAGCGGGTGGTCCAGACCCTGGCCGCCGAGGGCGAAGTCATCGACGCCTGCGTGGTCGGCGAGCCGTCATCGGCCCACCATCTCGGCGACATGATCAAGGTCGGGCGACGCGGCTCGCTGAACACCTGGATCACCGTCTTCGGCAAGCAGGGCCACGTCGCCTATCCCGATCGCGCCGCCAACCCGGCTCCGGTGATCGCCAGGCTTCTGGCCCGTCTGGACGCCCACGTCCTCGACGAGGGCTATCCCGAGTTCCCCCCGTCGAACCTGGAGATCACCACCATCGACGTGGGCAATCCGGCGACCAACATCATCCCGGCGGAGGCGAAGGCGCGACTGAACATCCGCTTCAACCCGACGCACACCGGCGACGGCCTGATCGACTGGATGAACCGCGAGGCGGGCGCGCTTCAGGCCGAGACGGGTCTGCGGATCGAGCTGGAGCATATGTGCTCGGGCGAGGCCTTCCTGACCGAACCCGGCGTCTTCGTCAGCGCCGTGCAGGACGCCGTGGAGGTCGTGCTGGGCCGCCGCCCCGAAGCCTCGACCACCGGCGGCACCTCCGACGCCCGCTTCATCCGCGCCCTGTGCCCGGTGCTGGAGCTGGGCCTGGTCGGCCAGACCATGCACCAGGTCGACGAGCGCGTGCCCGAGACCGAACTGCGCGCCCTGACCGACGCCTATGAGCGCGTCATCGCCACGGTTCTGGAGCGTCTGAAGCCCTGAATCCGCAGGGTCATGTCACAATCCGGCGACCTGCTTCGTCATGGAGGGATACGTCCCTAAGCCACAGGAGCCACGACATGACCCCGCGCATAACCAGCCCCGCCAAAGCCGCCCCCGAAACCTATCAGGCGATGGTGCGGCTGGAACAGGCCGTCGCCGCCAGCGGTCTGGAACACAGCCTGCTGGAGTTGATCAAGATCCGCGTCTCCCAGATCAACGGCTGCGCCTATTGCCTGCACATGCACACCGCCGACGCCCGCGCGGCGGGTGAGGACGAAGTGCGGCTGCACCTGCTGGCGGCATGGCGGGAATCCTCGCTGTTCAGCCCGCGCGAACGCGCCGCCCTGACCTGGGCCGAGAGCTTGACCCGCATCGAACAGACCCAGGCGTCTGACGCGGACTACGCCGCGCTCAAGGTCGAGTTCAGCGAAGCCGAACAAGTGAACCTGACCTTCGCCATCGGGGCGATCAATGTCTGGAACCGGCTCGCCGTCGGCTTCCGCTCGGCCCATCCGGCAGGCCCGGCGCGTGTCGCGGCCTGACCCCGCCACCGAGGCCTTCGAGGCGCATCGGCCGCGGCTGACGCGCCTCGCCTATCGGATGCTCGGCTCCCTGACCGAAGCGGAAGACGTGGCGCAGGACGCCTGGCTGCGGTGGAGCCGCATCGACCCGACCGAAATCCGCGAGCCCGGCGCCTGGCTGACGCGCACCACGACCCGTCTGGCGCTGGACCGATTGAAGTCCGCCCGGATGCAGCGCGAGACCTATGTCGGCGCCTGGCTGCCCGACCCCATGATCACCGGGCCTGAACCCGACGCCGAGGCCTTCGCCGATGACCTGACCCTGTCGCTGATGACGGCGATGGAGCGTCTGTCGCCGCTGGAGCGTGCGGCTTTTCTGCTGCACGACGTCTTCGATGTCGGCTTTGACGAGGTGGCGACGACCCTCGAGCGCGACCCCGTTTCCGTCCGGCAGTTGGCCAGCCGCGCCCGCCGCCACATCCAGGCCGCCCGCCCCCGCTACGCCGTCGAACCTGAGGAAGGCGAGCGCCTCGCCCGAGCCTTCTTCGACGCGGCGCGATCCGGCGACACCGCCGCTCTGAGCACCCTGCTGGCGGATGACGTGACGCTGAGATCGGATGGCGGCGGCAAGGTCATCGCCTTCCACAATGCGATCAACGGCGCGCCGAAACTGCTGCGCCTCTATGCCGGGCTTCATCGCAAATACGGCCATGAAGGCTCGGAAATGATCCGGCCGGTCTGGATCGACGGCCTGCCCGGCTATGTCAGCCTGGAACGCGGGCGAATTCTGCAAACCACGGCGCTGACCATCGCTGAGGGGCTAATCGTCGAGGTATTCATCACCCGCAACCCGGACAAGCTGGCGGGCATCGCCGCCCTGTTGGACGCATCGCCGCTCGCCTGGACCTAGCGGCAGGCGTCGACCCATTCGGCGCCCGTCAGGTCGACCATCCGTTCGGGGCTGATGCGGACGGCGGCGTGGATAGCGCCCGCCGCCGGGATCACCACGTCCCAGACCTTCAGCGACGCGTCGCAATAGACCGGCAGGGGCGTCGTCAGGCCGAAGGGGCAGACGCCGCCGACCGGGTGGCCGGTCACGTCCTCGACCTCGGCCAGGTCCAGCATTTTCACCTTGCCGCCGAAGGCCGCCTTGGCCTTAGCGTTGTCCAGCCGCGCATCGCCCGCCGTAACCAGAAGGACGGTGCGGTCGCCCGCGCGCAACGACAGGGTCTTGGCGATCTGGCCGGGTTCGACGCCATGGGCGGCGGCCGCCTCGGCCACGGTGGCCGTGCTGACGTCCAGCTCGATGATCGCGATGTCCGGCGCCGTCTCCGCGAAGAAGGCTCGGACGCTGGCCAGGCTCACGCCTCGCCTGCCGCTTCCAGCCGCGCGATGCGGCGATCCATGTCGGCGACCTGATCCTTCAGCCGCTGCGCCTCGGACGCCATGTCGACCGGCGTGCCGTCGTCATAGGTCAGTTTCGCCCCCTTCTCGATCAGGTCGAGACGGTAGAGGGCGGTGACGCGGGTCGCCTTGAACCGCTCCAGTTCGCTCTCGTTCGAGATGACGCGGGCCATGTCAGCGCGCCGCCACGACGATGACTTCGACGAGGTAGTCAGGCGTCGCCAACTTCGCCTCGCAGGTGGCGCGGGCGGGTGGATTCGCCGGGTCGACCCAGGCGTCCCAGACGCCGTTCATCGCCTCGAAATCGGCGATGTCGGCCAGCCAGACCTGAGCCGACAGGATCTTCGACTTGTCGCTGCCGCACTCGGCCAGGATCGCCTCAACCTCGGCCAGGGCGGTGCGCGTCTGGGCGGCGACGTCCTCGCCCGGCTCCCCGACCTGTCCGGCCAGGTAGATGGTCTGGCCGTGGATCACGGCCTGGCTCATGCGGCTGTCGGGCTGGATGCGGGTGATCATGACGGCTCCTTGCGCTGAGGCTCGGACTTAACGCGGCGGGGCGAAGGCTCCAAGGACAAACGCCGGGCGCCTCTGCGTCTTCCTAAACGCAAAAAGCCGTGTCACAGGAAGCGCCATGGAAACGATCCGCATCGAGAACCGCATTGGCGTGCGCGCCACGGCCGAACGCCTCTGGGAGGTGCTGACGGACTTCGGCGGCTGGAACCGCTGGAATCCGCACGAGGTCGAGGTCGAAGGCGCCCTGGGCTTCGGCGCGCCGATCAGCCTGACGGAGCGCCTGCCCGACCTGGGCGAGCGTCAGGTGCAGGCGCAGCTGGGCGAGTGGGAGCCCAACGCCCAACTGGTCTGGATCGAGCGTCGCGGCTTCCTGTTCCGCACCTTGCGCTACTATGAGATCGAGGAGCTGGAGCGCGGCGCCTGCATCGTGTCGCACGGCACCGTCTTCACCGGCCTGCGCGCCGAACTGTTCCACGACAAGCATCGCGCCCGCATCCGTCCGGCCTATCAGGCCATCAGCGAGGCCCTGAAGCGCACCGCCGAAGAAGGCTGAGGCGTCTCAACTCCTCAACCGCCCTTCATCATGTCCTGGATGTTGATGATGGCCGGACCCAGGATGACGACGAACAGCACCGGCAGGAAGAACAGGATCATCGGCACGGTCAGCTTGGCCGGCAGGGCCGCAGCCTTCTTCTCGGCGGCGGCCAGACGCAGATCGCGGTTTTCCTTGGCCATGACGCGCAAGGCGGACCCCAGCGGCGTGCCGTAGGTCTCGGCCTGGGTCATGGCGGTCGCCACGGCCTTGATGCCCGGATGCTGGGTCCGCTTGGCCATGCCGTCATAGGCCATGCGCCGGTCGGGCAGATAGCTCAGCTCGGCCGAGAGCAGGGACAGCTCCTCGGCCAGTTCGATCGACTGGCCGCCGACCTCCTGGCTGACTTTCTGGATCGCCGCCTCGATCGACATGCCCGACTCCACGCAGATCAGCAAAAGATCGAGCGAGTCCGGGAAGGCCGCCATGATCGACGCCCTGCGCTTGTCGATCATGTTCTTCAGATAGATGTTCGGCGCATAGAAGCCGACGCCCGCCGCCATCACCACCATGGCGACCTGGGTCATCATCGGCAGGTCCGGCTTGACCACCACGAACAGGTAGAAGGCCGTCAGCGCCATCAGGATGAAGGGGGTGGCGAAGCGGAAGAAGTAGAAGGTGTTCAGCGGACCGGGCCCGCGGAAACCCGCCTGAACCATGTTCTCGGCCACCTTGGGGTCTTCCAGCAACTTCGTCAGGTTGAGGCGCGCGACCACCCGGCTGCGATAGCTGTCATCGGTCTGGCGCAGGCTGGAGCCTTCGCCAGACCCGCCGCGCATCGCCTGACGCGACCGGCGGCGCAGTTCCTCGCGGCGCTCGGCCACGGCCTTCATCCGCTTGTCCAGCCGCGCGCCGCCGCCGACGAAGGAGGACAGCATGGTCAGGACGCTGGCGAACACCGCCACGCCCACGCCGATGCTCAAGAGGTTCTGCGGATCGGTGATGAAGCGCATGAAGCCGTTCACGTCGTCGCCCTCGCCTCAGAACTTGAAGGAGATCATGCGCTTCATCACGAAGACGCCGATCGCCATCCACAGGGCCGCGCCCATCAGCATGACCTGCCCGCGGATATCCGTGAACATCAGCAGCATGTAGCTGGGGTTGGTCAGCATCACGAGGATCATGACCGCCGGCGGCAGGGAGGCGATGATGCCCGCCGAGGCGATGGCCTCGGACGACAGGGCCTTGATCTTCTCGCCCATCATCCGTCGGGCGCGCAGCACCGTGGTCAGATTGCCCAAGGCCTCCGCCAGGTTGCCGCCCGACTTCTGCTGAATGGCGATGACGATGGCGAAGAATTTCAGCTCCGGCGTCGGCATCCGCTCGTACATCTTGTCCAGCGCCTGGGCGAGCGTCAGCCCCACCCCCATGCCCTCGACCAGGGTGCGGAACTCGCCGGCCAGAGGCTCGGGGCTCTCGCGGGCGATGATCTTGAAACAGTCATGGACCGGCAGACCGGTCTTGATGCCGCGCACCAGGATGTCGATGGCGTCAGCGAAGGCCAAGGAGAATTTCTTCATCCGGGCCTTGGCCTTCATGCCGACGATCCAGCGCGGCAGACCCAGGCCCGCCGCCACGCCGACGCCCAGGACGATGATGATGTGGGCCCCGAGAACGAAGGCCAGCAGCGCTCCGACCAGGCCCGCGACCACGCTGATGATGGCGAAGGTCCGCACCGAGAGGCTCAGACCCGCCTGTTTCAGCTTGGCGGCCATCGTCATGCGCGCCTTGCGCTCGCGCCGGTCGACCTCCTGAAGCTGCAGCAGGATCTGCTTGCGGCGCGCCTCGGGCGTATTGGCCGCCGCGGCGCGCTTGGCGTTCGCCGCCGCTTCGGCCCGCACCCCGCCCATGGTCTTGGCGCGCTTGACCGCCTGGCTTGAGGAATCGTCGCCGCCGACCAGCACCCAGCCGACGCCGCCGATGGTGATGAAGGCCAGGATCGCCGCCAGGATGGGAAGCAGCATCGCCCCTACTCCGCCGCGTCCAGAGCTTCGGCCAGTTCCCGCTCCAGCCCGTAGTAGCGGGCGCGGTCCCAGAAGCGCGGGCGGGCGATGCCCGTCGAGCGGTGACGGCCGGTGATCTTGCCGTGCGCGTCCTCGCCGGTGATGTCGTAGACGAACAGATCCTGGGTAACGATGACGTCGCCCTCCAACCCCACCACCTCGGTGATGTGGGTGATGCGGCGCGAACCGTCGCGCAGGCGCGCGGCCTGGACGATGACGTCGACCGAACCGACGATCATCTCGCGGATGGTTCGAGACGGCAGGCCGTAGCCGCCCATGGTGATCATCGATTCCATCCGGCTGATGGCTTCGCGCGGGGAGTTGGCGTGCAGCGTCCCCATCGAGCCGTCGTGGCCGGTGTTCATGGCCTGCAACAGGTCGAAGGCCTCGGGTCCGCGCACCTCGCCGACGATGATGCGCTCGGGGCGCATCCGCAGACAGTTCTTCACCAGATCGCGCATGGTGATCTGGCCCTGCCCTTCCAGGTTGGGCGGGCGAGTCTCCAGCCGGACCACATGCGGTTGCTGCAGCTGCAGCTCGGCAGCGTCCTCGCAAGTGATGACGCGCTCGGTCGGGTCGATGAAGGCCGTCAGAGTGTTCAGCAGGGTCGTCTTGCCCGAACCCGTGCCGCCCGAGATGACCAGATTGCATCGCGACGCGCCGATGACGCCCAGGACGCGCGCGCCCTCGGGGCTGATGGAGGCGTACTCCACCAGATTGCGCATCGTCAGCTTGTCCTTCTTGAACTTGCGGATCGTCAGCGTCGGGCCGTCGATGGCCAACGGCGGGGCGATGACGTTGACGCGGCTGCCGTCGGGCAGGCGGGCGTCGCAGATGGGGCTGGCCTCGTCGACGCGGCGGCCCACCTGGGACACGATCCGCTGACAGATGTTCATCAACTGGCCGTTGTCGCGGAAGCGGACGTTGGTCAGCTGCACCTTGCCGCCGACCTCGATGAAGACCCGCCCGGCGCCGTTGACCATGATGTCGGCGATGTCGTCGCGCGCCAACAGCGGCTCCAGCGGACCATAGCCCAGCACGTCGTTCAGGATGTCCTGAACCAGATGCTCCTGCTCGGCCACCGACATGGAGACGTTCTTGATCGCCACCAGTTCGGAGACGATATCGCGAATTTCCTCGGCCGCCGCCTTCTGATCCAACTGCGCCAACTGGGCCAGATCGATGGTGTTCATCAGGGCGTTGAAGATGGTGGTCTTCGTCGCGTGATAGTAGTCGCTCTGCTCGCGCACGATCTCGGCGACGGCTTGAGCCTTCTTGAGCTGCTCCAGGCCCGGCGTGGCCCGAGGACCGCTCGACGAGGCGCTCGGCGCAGGCTCGGGCTTGCGGCCCAGCAACCCGTCCAGGGCGTCCAGCCGGTCGCTGCGCGGCGCGGCGGCGGGCGGCGGCGCCAGAGGGTCCAGGTCTTCGGCCGAGAAGCCGTCCACCGGCTCGGGCGCGCGGCGCGCCTGGGCCTCAGGCGCGGGGGCCGGCGCGGGCCGTGGCGCGGCGGGGGCCAGGCCCGACTGTGCTGTCCGCTTGCCGAACACGGCCTCAGCGCTTCTTGCTGAACAGAGAGCCGAGCAGGGAGCCGCCCCCGGCGCTCTTGGCCGCCGCCGCCGGCTTGGCGCGGCCCGCGGCGCGCGCGGATGCGGCCGGCAGTTCACGGCGCGAGACGATCTGGGCCAGGGTCTCGAAGGCTTCGGCCGCCTTGGTCTTGGCGGCGGCGTCGACGATCATCTGGCCGTTGTTGGCGGCCGAGCCGAACACCTTGGCGTCGAAGGGAATGCTGAGGCTAGGATGGATGCCCAGGGCTGCGCCGAAGTCCTTGGCCGGAATCTCGGGCCGCCCCGGTATGCCCACCTGGTTCAGCACCAGACGCGGCGGGGCGTCGTTGGGCCGCCCCTGCTTGATCAGGTCGATCATGTTCTTGGCGTTGCGCAGCGAGGCCAGGTCCGGCGTCGCCACCACCACCACTTCGTCGGCCGCGATCAAGGCCCGGCGCATCCAGCCCGACCACAGGTGCGGCAGGTCCAGCACCACGAAGGGGGCGGTGGCGCGGATGCGGGTGGTGACTTCCTCGAAGGCCTCGGCGCCGATGTCCCAGTCGGTCTCCAACGTCGCGGGCGCCGCGAACAGGCTCAGCTTGTCGGTGCAGCGGACCATCATCCGGTCCAGCAGGGTGGCGTCCAGGCGATCCGGCTGATTCAGGGCGTCGGCCACGCCGTTCAGCGGATCCTGGTTGAAGTCCAGCCCCGCCGTGCCGAACGGCAGGTCATAGTCGACGATGACGGTGTTGACGCCGATGCGCTCGCTCATCGCATAGGCGGTGTTGTGCGCCACAGCCGAAGCCCCCGCCCCGCCGCGCGCGCCGACGAAGGCGATGGTCCGACCGACGAAGGGCTGGGCCGGATCGGCGAACAGGCCCCCGATGGCGGCGATCAATTGCAGCGGCTGCACCGGCGCCACCAGATATTCGCTCACGCCCCGCCGCATCAGCTCGCGGAACAGCAGGATGTCGTTGGTCGCGCCGATGATGACGACCTTGGTGCCCGCGTCGCAGACCTGGGCCAGCTGGTCGATCTCGGCCAGCAGGTCCTGCGGCGCCTTCAGGCTCTCGACAATGATCAGAGGCGGCGTCGGCTCGGCCTGATAGGCTTCGATCGCCGCCTGGACGCCGCCGAGGCGGATCTGGGTCGTGGCGCGGGCCATGCGGCGGTCCTGGCCGGCGCGCTCGGCGGCGGCGGCCGTGTCCTGACGCTCGGCGAAGATGTGCACGCCGATGCGCGGGATCGACACCTCGACCGAGGCCGGCCCGCCCATCGTCAGGGCCGTGGACGTCTCGACCGCCGGCATGGCGGCCGCCACGGGCGAGACGGCGGCGGGTGAAGGGGCCAAGGCGTTCATCGCCGTCTCGGTTTCCGACCGCATCCGCCCAACCGGATCAAAGGGGTCAGACGCCTGCGCCATGGACCCAGGCGCGGGCGTCCCGGCGCCCGTCGGGTGCAGGTCCATGAACTCATCATCAAGATCGAAGCCGTCCAGGGCGTCGAAATCCTGAGAAGGGAAGGGCTTGGGCGCCGTCGTCATTGCACAGCCTGTGAAATCTTGGTCTGCGACAACAGGGTCTCACGCTGGGCGGAAGTCTGCTCGCCCTTGCGATAGGCGTCGAACACCACCGAACGGCGACCGGAGTCGGCCGGGGTCATGGCGCGCGGCGCGACAATGTCGCGCGGATCGGCGATCTGGGCGGCCAGGTTGGCGTTCACAGCGCAACCGAAGTTGGAGGCCGACTGATTGTCGCCCGTGCGGCCCAGATTGCCCCATTGGGTTCCGCACTGCGGCACGACGGCGCGCACCGTCTCGAAGCCGACCAGCACCGGCGCCCTGGGGTCCGGCGCGGCGTAGCCGACCAGCTGGATGCGCTCGCCCGGCACGCCCGCCGCCTCGAACGCCGCCTTGACGTTCCAGGCCGCCTGGGTCGCGACGGGATCGCCGCCCGCCGGCGCCTCGATCACCAGGACCGGCGCGCCTTCCATGGCGAAGCGCCCGACAAGGGCGTCCAGCGCCGCGCGCTGATTGGCGGACAAGCCCGTCTCGTGCACCGCCAGGGCGATGCGATCCACCCCTGGCTCGACTTGCAGGCTGAAGCGCGAAGTGGGAGTCAGCGGCGGTTCGCCGCCCAGGCCGGCCGGACCGCCGACGCAGGCCGACAGCGCCAGGCTCAGGCTCAGAACGGCGGCGGAGATGGAGACGGTGCGGATCATGGCGCTCACTCGATCACATAGCCGACAGGGCCGCGCCAGCCGGCGCCCGGCTGGGCCGCCGGGGCGGGCGAACCGTAGACCTGGTTCAACTGGCCGAAGAAGATGGTCTGGGCGTCCTGGGCGATGCGCAGGCCGTCAGCCGGCGTCTGCATCCGACCCGGCGAGGTCGGGTTGACGATATAAGGCTCGACGATGACCACCAGCTCGGTCTCGCCCATCACATAGTCGCGTGAGCGGAACAGCTGGCCCAGCACAGGCAGATTGGTCATGCCCGGCAGGGCGTCGATCGACTGGCGCGTCGATTCCTGCAGCAGGCCAGCGATCATCATCGACCCGCCCGAGGGCAGTTCAATGGTGTTCTCGCTGCGCCGCACCGTCAGTCCCGGCAGGGTGATGGAGGACGGAGTGCCCGCGCCGATGGTCAGGCCGCCGTTGGGCGTCAGCTCGGACACCTCGACCTTGACCTGCAGGCTGATGCGCCCTTCCGACAGGACCACCGGCCGGAACGACAGGCCGACGCCGTAGGGTTTGTACTCGACCGTGATCTGACCTTCGCGGTCGCGCCCGGCGGGCACGGGGAATTCACCCCCGGCCAGGAAGCTGGCCGCCTCCCCGTTGACTGACGTCAGATTGGGCTCGGCCAACATCCGCACCAAGCCGACGCGCTCAAAAGCCTTGAGCATGGCCTCGCCCTTGTTCAGCCCGTCCGAACCGGGGCCGGTTCCAGGCTTTGCCGTGTCCCAGTTGGACGGATCGCCGGGGCTGCCGTCGACCGTCACCGGACACAAGGCGCCTTCAGGCCAACCCGGACCGAGGCAAGGCACCTGCATCTGGAAATTCTTGGTGGTGTCGCGCGCGATCCCGCCCGCCAGACCGCCCAGGAAGGAGCCGTTCACGCCCCAGGTGGCGCTGTTGCCCAGCAGCCATTGAGTGTCGCCGACACGGCCGATCACCGCCTGGGTGTCGAATCCGAGCTGCTTGATGGCGCTGCGCTGCACCTCGACCACGCGCACCTTCAGCGTCACCTGGTCCGATCCGGCGACGGCGATCATGTTCATGACCTTTTCCGGCGCGCTGACGAAGGCGCGGGCCACCTGGGCGGCGCGTTCGGCTTCCAGCGGACTGGCCGCCACGCCGGTCAGGATGATGCTGTCGTTGACCGCCTCGGCGCGCACGTTCGAGCCCGGCGCCACGCGCGCCAGGGTGTCCTGAAGCGCGCTGACGCCCGCATCCACGCGCACCCGCAGCGCCAGGATGGTGCGCCCGCTTGCGTCCAGGAAGATGGCGTCCGTCTCGCCGCCCGCCAGGCCGATCATGGTGATCCGGCGTGGCGAGTGCAGCATGGCCTCGGCCACAGCCGGATTGGAGATGATGACGTCGCGCGCATCCGCCGGCAGATCGACGGCGAAGGAGGTTCCGCGCGGCAGATTGACCATCTGCGGGGCCGAGCCTGCGGTGATGGCGGCGCGCGTCTGGGCGCGAGCGCCGTCCGACGCGACAGAACCGCCCAGCGCGATCAGGGCGGCGCAGGCGGCGACAGCGAAACGATTCATGCCCGATAGTCCCGTCTTCATGGCACCGCCACCGCTTCGGCCTGCCCCTCGCGATAGACACGCACGACCGAACCGCCGCCCGTCGCCCGCCCGCGCACCGCGCCCGGCACATGGCCCGACGGACCGGCCGTATCGGCGTAGGAGCGCAGCACCAGCGACAGTTCGCCTTCGGACTTGGCCAGGGCCAGCACCTCGGCGTCGCGGCCCGTCAACTCCAGCGTCGCGGTGGCGCCGACCACCGCCTTCTCGTCTTCGGCGGCGCGGGTGCTCTGGTCGATGGCCAGAACCTTGACGTTGCGCATCACCGTGGCGGCTGAATACTTGGTCCCGCCCTCATCGCCCGAGCCCTTGACCTCACGCGTCAGCAGGACGTCCACGCGGTCGCCTGGCAGGATGAAGCCGCCCGCAGCCGTCTCGACCGTCACACGGATCGCCATGGCCCGCATGCCCGGCTCCAGATAGGCGGCCATGTAGCCGCTGTCCCCGGCGCGCACGATCTTGCGCGCCACCAGGGGCTCGCCGGCCAGAATGGGTTCACGCACCACGGCGCCGATATAGTCCGACTTGGCGCCCGGCGTGTTCAGTTCGGCGACGGCCTTCATGGCCTTTTCCACCGTTGCGCCCTTGGCGTCGCCAGAGCCTTCGACGGCCGCGTTCTCGGCGGCGGCGCCCTCGGCCTTGGAGGGCGGCGGCGGGCCGTCTGTAATGAAGAGGGGGTTGAGTTCGTCGGCTGGCCAGTCTTTCCAGCTCAGGTCCGCATCGACCAGGCGACGGCCCGGCTCCAGATCACGCGCAGCGACCAGCACCCTGGCCATGGGTCGCGTCTCGACGGCGGCCGTGGCGGTGGCCGTCGGCTGCCCCGACGACCCCATGGCGCGCACGACCAGCGCCAGACCGATGGCCGCGAGGGCTGCGATGCAGATGACAGCGATCTTGGCGGGTTTCATCCAGTGTCTCCGGCAGACGCGATCGCGCGAACCCGGATGATCCGCCCCCTGCCTGTCAGGGATAATGGCCCGTCATGGTTAACGCGCCCCTAAGCTGGACCGCCCTTGACGAACAACGTCATCAGCCCGCGATGTAAGCCGTCATCAGCGGACTGGACGGATAGGCCAACAGGGCGCCGATAGCGATGGCGACGCCATAGGGAATGTCCCCCTTGGGCTGCATCAGCCGCATGACCCAGCCGGGGCCGCTCTGGGCGAAGAAAGGCAGATGGCTGCGCGCCGTCATCAGCAGAATGCAAAAGCCGCCGCCCACCAACGCTGTATAGAAAACAAAGAGCACGCCACCCGAAGCGCCCATCCACAGCATGGAGGCGGCCAGAAGCTTGGCGTCGCCGCCGCCGATCCAATTCGCCGCGAACATCCCCATGCCGACGACAAGCATCGCCATCGCCAGACCAACCGAAACGCCCACCACGCCCAACGGCAGGCCCAGCGCCAGGGCGGCCGGGAAGAAGGCGACGAGCAGCACCACCGAGATCCAGTTTGGAATCTTCATGGTGATCAGGTCATGCAGGGCTGCGCCGATCGCCAGAACAGGCAGGACGGCCAGCAGGATCATGGGCAGTTCAGTCATACGTGCACCGTAGGCCTGGTTTCTTAAAAGCAGGTTGCCGCTCAGCAGGTCGTACCTCTGCATCTAAAAAAGAAAAGGCCGGAATGTCTCCATTCCGGCCTTCCTCAAATCTGCTTATCGGTGGTTTAGGCCGTCTTAGGCGGCGTCTTCATGTCGGTCGTGACCTTCTTGAAGGTGTCATTGAGCTGAGTGCCCAGAGCAGCGACGGCGCCGATGATGACAACCGCGATCAGAGCAGCGATCAGGCCGTATTCGATGGCCGTGGCGCCGGATTCGTCTTTAGCGAAGCGCGTGATGAAGTTACGCATATTGTGTCTTCCTTCTTTCAATAACGAGCAGATGACCCATCATCAGGGTCGTCGGTTTTGCCCGCTTGACCCCCGTTTGCATGGAGACAATGCGACGACGCCCCTTAAGAGCGGGTAAAATCTCGACACCCCCGCGCAATATTGATGGTTACTTTCCTGTTTACTAGAATTCACCCCTGATTCCGGCGTTGGTAGAGAATTTCAGGGTTTCTTGACCTTTGGCCGTCAGCTTCCACGTGCGGCGCTCGCGCGCGCCCGTTCTGATCCTCACGGAGGTCCCGCCATGCGCTCAGCTTCTCTTTTCGCCAGCCTGGCCGCGACGCTCGCCCTGGCCGCGCCCGCCGTGGCGCAGGAACGGCCGCTGGACGTGCAGATCGACCAGGCGACGCGCGTGCAGCTTCGCGCCCCGGCCGGATCGGTGATCGTGGCCAATCCGCGCATCGCCGACGTCACCGTCACCGACGCCCGCACCCTGTTCATCACCGGCAAGAGCTACGGCCTGACCGAGATCATCGCTGTCGACGCCCTAGGCCGCCCCCTGTTCCAACGTCAGGTGGCCGTCAGCCCCGGCGAGACCGGCTCCGTCCGCGTCTGGCGCGGCGGCGAGGTGGTCGAGGTCGCCTGCGGCGCCCGCTGCGCGCCCGCCGCCCGCCCGTCCACGGCGCCCTGACTCATGCAGCGGGGGCCAGGCCTGATGCATCGTCGGCGCCGCCGCGAAGGCTCCACCGCCGTGGAGTTCGCCCTCGTGGCCTTCCCCTTCTTCATGCTGCTGTTCGGCATACTGGAGATCGGCCTGCTGCTGCTGGTCGACGCCCTGGTTGAGACCGCGGTCTCCGACGCCGGACGCCAGGTCCGCACCGGCCTGGCTCAGGAACAGAAATTGGAGATCGAGGACATCAAGGAGCGCCTGTGCGCCAATATGAGCGTCTTCGCCGCCGACTGCCCCAGTCGCGCCTTCATCGACATCCGCGTGGTCGAGGGCTTCTCGACCCCGTCCGACGCCGACCCGCTGAAAACAGGCGTCTTCGATCCCAGCGTCCTGACCTACAAGCCGGGCGGCCCCGGCGACCGGGTGCTGGTGCGCGTCTGGTACGAACAGCCCATCGTCACCCCCTTCATCGCCCAGGCCGTGTCGCGCACCACCGATCGCCGCGTGATGCTGACCACCACCCTGGCCTTCCGCAACGAGCCCTATCAATGAGGCGCGCCGTGAAAGCCGGGCTTCTGAAGCGCCTGTTGCGGGATCGGCGCGGCGTCTCGGCGATCGAGTTCGCCCTGATCGCGCCGGTGATGATCACCATCTACTTCGGCCTGATCGAATTCTCCCAAGGCTATATGGCCGAGCGCCGCGCCAGCCACGTCGCCTCCATGGTCGCGGACCTGGTGGCCCAGTCCGGCGGCACCAACGTCCAGGATCTGGAGAGCACCTTCCAGATCGGCGACATGATCATGCGGCCTTTCTCCGCTGACACCCTGTCGATCCGCGTCTCGAGCGTCACCGTGGATGCGCGCGGCGTCGCCACGGTCGAATGGAGCCGCGCCAAGAGCGCCAAGGATCCCAAGGATCCCAAGGGCGCCGACATCATGCCCGCCCGCAAGCGAGGCGATCCCATCACCGACCTTCCGCCCGGCCTGATCACGGACGGCCAGACCGTGATCCTGGGCGAGACGAACTACGGCTATGTGTCCGCCTTCGGCCAGATGATACCGGGCGGCATCGCCTTTCAGCGGAACTACTATCTCAGGCCGCGGACGACGGATCGGATCGCCTGCACCGACTGCTAGCCGCGCCCGACCAGAGCCTCCTTCAATGCGCTGAACTTGGCCTCGGTCTCCAGCCGTTCGGCGCGGGGGTCGCTGTCGGCCACAATCCCCGCCCCCGCCAGGGCGCGCCAGACCCAGCCGTCCGCTCCGCGCTCGAACGCCGCCGTGCGGATCAGGACGGAAGCCGTCAGCCTCGCCTCCTCGCCCAGCCCCCAGCCGAACAGAGAGCCGCACCACGGCCCGCGCGGCGGCTCATGGCCCGCGATCACCTTCATGGCCTGATGCTTGGGCGCGCCGGTGATGGAGCCGGGCGGGAAGGCGGCCTCCATGACCTCGGCCGGACCGACGCCCTGCGCCGCCTGGGCGCTGACCGTCGAGACCAGGTGATGCACCGTCGGATGGCGCTCCAGTTCGAACAGGCGCTCGACCTGGACCGAACCGGGCCGCGCCGCCCGCGCCACGTCGTTGCGCATCAGATCGACGATCATCAGGTTCTCGGCCCGGTCCTTGGCGCTGGCGCATAGCTCCGCCGCAAGGGCCGCATCGCGCGCCGGGTCAGGGTCGCGCGCGCGGGTGCCCTTGATCGGCCGGGTCTCGATGCGGCCGCTGTCGCCGTCGAAGGTCAGGAACAGTTCCGGCGAGTTGGACACCAGCGCCCGCTCGCCCAGCCGCCAGAAAGCGCCGTAAGCCGCCCCTCGTCCCGCCGACAACCGCAGGAAGACCTCGAACGGGTCACGGCCCGATTTCAGTCGTCCGGTCCAGGCCCGCGCGATATTGGCCTGAAACAGCTCGCCCGCGCCGATACGGGCGACCACGTCGGCCACCGCCGCCTCATAGGCCGCGCCCGAACCCTCCTCGAGCGCATGATCGCACGGCGGCGAAGGCGCCTCGACCGAGGCCGCTGCATCCAACCAGTCCACGGCGCGCCGAGCCTCAAGCCGCGCCGCCTCGGCGTCGGCGCCGCGCCCGACCGCCCGCACCTGTCGTTCCTGATGGTCGAAGGCCAGCAGGGCCGGATAGCGGGCCAGCATCAAGTCGGGCCAACCGTCGCCGCGCTCGCCCGTCGCAGGACGCGCCCCAGCGTCATAACTCATCAACCCGACGACCCCGCCGCCTGCATAGGCGGGCTCACGCAGGCGCTGGAACAGCGCCCCATCATTCACGCGGCCGACGAACACCTGATCCGGCTCGCAGGCCACGAAGGACCAGCGCCCGCCATGCACCTGCGGATCGCCCGCCCCGGCCAGCAGGGCCAGGGCGCCCTCGCGACGGTTCAGCCCCGCCGCCGTCTCCAGAGGATCGCGCCAGGGGTGCGTCTCGACATGCTGAACAGGCAGACCGCTCATGGAGCCAATCGCGCCCGGATGCGGTCAACCAGCGGCGCATCCACGCCCAGCACGCGCTCCAGATAGGTGCCGACCGAGCCGCTGTGCGCGCGCATGGCGCCGAAGGCCTCGTCCAGATAGGCCGCCTCGACGCCCAGGAAGGCGACGACCGCCCCGTGCGACGCCGTGCGGCCGGTCATGGCCGTCAGCTTGCGCGCGACCTCTTCCGCCCGACCGTCCAGATCCACGGCCTGATTGGTCGCCAGATAGTCCGCCATCAGGTCGTCGTGGGCCACGCCCAGCAGGCTGTGAGTCAAGGCCGCCAGCAGGCCGGTCCGGTCCTTGCCCGCCGCGCAGTGGATCAGCACCGGCCCCTCGATCTCGGCCAACAGGCGGAAGTAGCGGCCGAACAGGTCGACATGGGCTGTTTCGAACGGCAGGCGGCGATAGGTCTCGGTCATGAAGGCGCGACCGGACGCCTCGGTCAGGTCGGCGGTCTTCAGAAAGGTCAGATGCGGCGCCTCGCCGCCGTCGTCATGGTCGCTTTCGATCAGCGTTCCAGCCCAGCCGACCGGGCGGCGCGACGGCTGGGCCCGCCGCTCGCTGGGACGGCGCAGGTCGACCACGGCCGCCAGCCCCAGCGCTTCCAGTCGCGCCACGTCCGCCTGCGTCGCCCGCGCCTGATGCGCCGCGCGATAGAGCCGGCCGCGCGCCAGCAGGCGATCGTCCACGGCGTAGCCGCCATAGTCACGAAAATTGTCGATGGCCTCGAACGGCGAAAGGCGGTCGCTCATGACCGCCTTTCTTAGACTGTTCGACGCCGCACGCCAGTCCGGCTAGCGCCCCGCCACCAGGGCCGACATGGCGTCCAGGTAGGCGAGGAAGGCGTCGCGTCCCGCCTCCGTCATGCCAGCTCGCGTCAGGGGCTTGCGGCCCTGAAAGCTCTTGGACACGGCGACGAAGCCCGCCTCCTCCAGCTTTCGCAAATGCACCGACAGATTGCCGTCCGTCGTCTGCAACCGCGCCTTCAGCTCGCCGAAGTCGGCGCTCTCCACGCTGGACAGATAGGCCATGATCCCCAGGCGCACCCGGCCGTGGATCACCTCGTCGATGCGGCCGATGTCGAAGGCGTCAGCCTCATCGGCCGCCGGTTCCGAAGCGGCCATGTCAGACCACCTCCGTCGGTTCCTGGCGCATCAGGATCAGGCCTGGGACGAGGGCGACGAGTAGCAGTAGGACCGCGTGCACCAGATAGATAGCCTGATCGCCGGCGAACCAGGCCAGGACCACCGCCCCCGCATAGGACGTCAAGGCGACCCCCATCATCCAGCGCGTTCGCGACATGAGGGCCGCGACCATCCAGGCCGACCCATAGGCGACCACCACGATCGTCGGCATGAGGTTCATCAGGAACCAGTCGCCGGTCTTGAAGCCGATCACCATCAAGGCAAGCCAGGTGACGAAGATGCCGAAACCGACCCCAGTCCACGCGGCGCCGACCGCTTGATTGCCCACAGAGCTATAGCCGGGCTTGGCCTTCATCCGGTTGAGTAAAAACATCAGGTCGAGAATGAAGATGATCGCCGCCACGACCCAGATCCAGAACTGCGCCCAAGGCGTGACGTCGATGAGTCCGGACACGACGGTCCATTGGGCGACACTGGCCAGCCCAAAGACGATGGCCGCCGCCACCATGATGGGGCCCGCCAGCAACGGCGCCTGCCGCCCTTCCTGGGCGAGGGCCTTCATATAGGCGATGTCGTCGTGAACAGATTGAACCTGGTCGCGTGTCATGGCGTCTCTCCCTGCCTGTTATGCAGAAGATGAGCCAAGAACTTTATGTTGTAAAGTTCTTTCTCAAAACCAAACACGTCGCCTCTCCCTCCCCTTCATGGGGAGGGTGGTCGCAGCGAAGCGAAGACCGGGTGGGGAGGGCCAGGTGATCCTGGGCGCAGCGCTCGATTTGCCTAGCCGCCCCCACCCGGCTTCGGCCTGGGGGCCTCAGCCACCCTCCCCATGAAGGGGAGGGAGAGGCGCCGCGTTCGCGCTCAAACAGCGAGCCGTCGCGCGGCGAGCGGTAGCGCCCTTACCGGAACGGCGGCTCATCGAAAGCGCGCAGCTTGCGCGAGTGCAGGCGGGTGCCTTCGGCGCGCAACAGGTCCACCGCCTGAATGCCGATCTGCAAATGCTCGGAGATCGAGCCTTCGTAGAAACGGTTGGCCTGGCCCGGCAGCTTGATCTCGCCGTGCAGCGGCTTGTCCGAGACGCACAGCAGCGTCCCGTAGGGCACGCGGAAGCGATAGCCCTGGGCCGCGATGGTGGCCGATTCCATGTCGATGGCGACGGCGCGGCTCTGGTTGAAGCGCAGGGCCGACTTGGAATAGCGCAGCTCCCAGTTGCGGTCGTCGGTGGTGACGACCGTGCCGGTGCGCAGACGCTTCTTCACCTCTTCGCCCGGCGCGCCCGAGACCAGCTTGGTCGCGTCATAGAGGGCGCGCTGCACCTCGGCGATGTTGGGGATGGGGATGTCGGCCGGCAGGACCGCGTCCAGCACATGGTCGTCGCGCAGATAGGCGTGGGCCAGAACGTAGTCGCCGATGGTCTGGCTGCCGCGCAGGCCGCCGCAGTGGCCGATCATCATCCAGGCGTGCGGTCGGGTGACGGCCAGGTGGTCGCAGATCGTCTTGGCGTTCGACGGCCCGACGCCGATGTTGACCAGGGTGATGCCCTGACCGTCCGGCCGCGTCAGGTGATAGGCCGGCATCTGATGACGGCGCCAGGCCGCATCCATGATGGCGACTTCCGGGTTCGGCGTGGCGCGGTCGATGACCACGCCGCCAGCGCAGGACAGGGTCTCATAGGGGCTGTCGGCATCGGCCAGCTGGGCGCAGGCCCAGCGCACGAACTCGTCGACGTAGCGGTGATAGTTGGTGAACAGCACATAGGACTGCACGTCCTCGACCGGAGTGCCGGTGTAGTGCCGCAGCCGCGCCAGCGAGAAGTCGGTGCGCAGGCCGTCGAACTGGGCCAGCGGGAAGTCCTCGCCCGGCTCGAACAGGCCGTCCGAGATCTCGTCGCCGATGTGCGCTAGGTCCGTGGTCGGGAACCAGCGGGCGATGGCGGCGGTCATGGTGCTGTCCAGCACCACGCCGGAACCATCCAGCACATAGGGGAAGGGGATTTCCTGCTCCGACGGCTCGACCGTGATCCGGGCGCCGTATTCGTCGGACAGCAGCGTCAGCTGCTCCAGCAGATAGGCCCGGTACAGGTCAGGGCGGGTGACGGTGGTCGTATAGACGCCAGGACGCGACAGGCGGCCGAAGGCGCGCGTCTCGAGATCCTGCGGGCGGTCGCCGAACCAGCTGATGGTCAGTCGGGGATAGGCGAACAGGCCGGAGGCCCGCGCTTCGGGATCAGCGCGCTCGCCGGTCTCGAGGAAGCGCTTCACTGCATTGCGCAGGTTGGCGACGGATTGATTGTAGAGGGTTTCGAGGCGGTCCAGCGCCGCCTGGGGGGTCATCTTGTCTGTCATGGCTTCCTCTAGCGGAAATCCGTGACCTTGGCGAGACGGGGGAAACACGCCGACATGACAGTTGACCAGGAAAGCCGGCGCGCGCTTTCTCGTGCGGCTGGAGGATTCCCCATGGTTCGACGCCTTTCCGCCCTCGCCGCCGCGGCCGCCATGCTGGCCGTCGCTTTCGCTTCGGCGCCCGCCTCAGCCGAGGTGAAATCGGCCGAGGCGCATGGCTTCGAGGTCGGCGGGACGCTGAGCCTGAACGCGCCGCCCGCACGGGTCTGGGCGCTGCTGACCGCGCCCGACGCCTGGTGGAGCCGCGACCATCGCTGGTTCAAGGATTCCGCCCTGTCGCTAGACCTCGCGCCCGGCGGCTGCTGGTGCGAGCAGGCGGCGGACGGACGCGTCTCGCGCCATCTGGAGACGGTGCTGGTCGAGCCGGGATCGAAACTGGTGCTGCAGGGCGGCCTCGGCCCGCTGCAGGGTCAGGGCGCAGCGGGCGGCCTGACGTTCAGCCTGAAACCCGAGGGCGAAGGGACGACCCTGACCTGGGCCTATGTCGTCGGCGGCTACGCCAGCGGCGGGCTGGCGGCCTGGGCCGCCCCGGTCGATGGAGTGCTGTCAGCCCAGTTGGCCAATCTCAAGACGCGGGCCGAGGCGGGCGACTGACGCCTCAGCCCAGCGCCTTGCGCAGGAAAGCGACCGCCCCCGCCATGTCGCTCGCCCCTCCGCGCCAGATCGGCGCCACGCCCAGACCTTCGCCATAGGCGGACGGGTCGGTGAAGGTCGCGTCCGGCCGTTGCGGCGCGCCCAGGGCCGCCGCCGCGCGCACCGCGCCGGGGGCGCACGCCGCCGCCAGATAGCGCCGGTCCAGCGCCAGCATCAGGGCTGCACGGCCGCCCTCGCCCTGGCCCAGCACGCCGATGCGCCCCGCGTCGCCGCCCAGATCATCCGCCCGCCGCGCCGCCCAGGCGACCGCCGCCGCCGCATCGGCGATGTAGGCTGGATAGGCGCTGTCGGGCGCCGCCCGTCGGTCGGCCATGACCACGACGAAGCCCCGCTCGGCCAGATCGCGCGCCGAACGCTTGTCCGCCGCATCCGGCGCGCGGTCGGGCAGCAGGATCAGGATCGGCAAGCCTTCCGCCCGCGCCGGGCGATAAAGACGCAGGCTCTGACGTGGGTCGGCGCCATAGGCCGCGCGCGCCGAACGCCAGCCGGGTGGCCCCAGCAACGCGGGCGGCGTCACGCCTTCGCCGATCAACGGCGCACAGGCCGCCGTCGCCACGGTCGCCAGCAGCGGCGCCAGAAGCCCTCGTCTCGTCATTCCGCCTCCCCGAAAGCCGAAGGGCGCGGCCCTGTCGAACCGCGCCCCGAAGTCAGGCCGAGCCTTACTTGGCCAGGTGCTTATCCAGCCAGCCGAACACCTCATTGTGCCATTGCAGGCTGTTGGCCGGCTTCAGCACCCAGTGGTTCTCGTCCGGGAAGAAGACGAAGCGGCTCTCGATCCCGCGCCGTTGCAGGGCGGTGAAGGTCGACAGGCTCTGCGAGGTCGGGATGCGGAAGTCGAGGTCGCCCTGGACCACCAGCATCGGGTCGCGCCAGTTCTGCACGTGGTTGGCCGGGTTGAACTTCTGATAGCCCTCCGGGTTTTCCCACGGCGTGCCGCCGTATTCCCACTCGGTGAACCACAGCTCCTCGGTGCCGTAGCCCATGCCGAAGGTGTCGAAGACGCCGTCGTGGTTGACCAGGCATTTGAACTCGCCCGGCCAGTTGCCGGCGATCCAGTTGATCATATAGCCGCCGTAGGAGGCGCCGAGCGCGCAGGCGTTGTTCCCGTCGAGGAAGTCATACTTCGACTGGGCGAAGGCCCAGCCCTTCTGCAGGTCTTCCAGCGGGCGGTCGCCCCAGTGCTGGCTGATGGCGTCGGTGAATTCCTGGCCGTAGCCGGTCGAGCCGTGGAAATCGATCATCACCACCGCATAGCCCGCGCCCGCATAGGTCTCGGGGTTCCAGCGGTAGGACCAGCCGTTGCCGAACGAGCCCTGCGGCCCGCCGTGGATCAGGAAGGCGACCGGATACTTCTGACCCTCGACATAGTTGGCGGGCTTGATGACGTAGCCGTGGACCGTCTCGTCGTTCCAGCCGGGGAAGCTGAACTGCTCGGCCTCGCCGAAGGCCTTGGTCGCCAGCTGCGGGTTCACGTTCGTCAGGCGGCGCGGCATTTCGCGGCCGCGATACGTCTTGAAGAACAGGTCGCTGGGCGAGGTCAGGGTGTCGACCGCCATGACGAAGCCCGAGGACGTCTGCTGGAAGGCGCCGACGTGACCTTCGCCCGTCAGCGGCGTCACCACGCCGTTGCGCGCGTCGATGGCGAACAGGCGGGTCTGACCGACGTCGCCCGCCGTGGTGTAGAGGGTGTTGCCGTCCTTCGACCATTGCAGCGTATCGGCCGAGCGGTCCCAGTTGGCCGCGATCTGGCGGGTCTGGCCGGTGGCGACGTCGCGCAGGAAGATCGAATATTTGTCCGCCTCGAAGCCCGGACGGGCCATGGCGCGGTAGGCCAGGGTCTGACCGTCCGGCGAGAAGACCGGGCCGGTGTCCCAGGCTGGGTTGGCCTCGGTCAGATTGGTCAGTTGGCCGGGCGCCGAGACGGCGACGCTGTAGAGGTCGAAATTGGTGCTCCACGGCTCGCTGTTCCCCGCCTTGCGCGCCGAGAAGACCAGAGACTGGCCATCGGGGGCGAAGGTAAACTCGCTCTCGTCGCCGAACGGCTTGGAGGGGGTGTCGCCGTCGAAGCCCTTGGTCACCCAGACCGGCTCGCCGCCCGCCGTGCCGTCCGCGCCGATCGACTGGACGAACAGGTGGTTCTGGGTGTGGTCGTTCCACGTGTCCCAGTGACGCACGAACATGCGGTCATAGACCTGGCCGGTCGACTTGCGTTCGGCCTCGGTCTTGCCGCGCGCGACCGAGGCGCTCAGGTCCGCCGCATCGGGATAGACGGCCAGGGACACGGCCACCGCATCGCCCGCTGCGTTGATGCGATAGGCGTTGACGTCGGTCGGCAGGGCCGTGACCTGCGTCGCCGTCGCGCCCTTGTCGGCCGAGACCCAGACCTGGCTCGACCCCGAGCGGCCCGACAGGAAATACAGCTTGCCGTCGGCGCCCCAGCGGGCGGTGTTGGCGCCGCCTTCGGAAATCGCCAGCTTCTGCGGCTGGGCCTCGCCCTTCAGGCCCAGGATGTAGAGGGCGCTGGACCGCTTGTTGGCCGCCACGTCCGTCTGGGTCAGCGCATAGACCACCCACTCGCCGTCCGGCGACACCTGCGGATCGCCCAGCCGGTTGGCCGAGATCATGTCCTGATAGGTGAACGCGTTCGAAGCCTGCGTCGTAGCTGTCGCCGCAGCCGGAGCAACGAGCGCTCCCTCGGCCAGGGCCGGCAAGGCCGTGGCGGTCAGCAGGGCGGCGGCGCTGAGGCCGGACAGAAGATGGGGCAGGCGGCGCATTCAGGCGCTCCTCATGCGGATTTCAATCAGGCCAAAGGCCTAACACCGCCGCGCGCCGCCAGCAAAGTCTCCTGTTCAGGTCGCTGTTTACTGGCCTTCCTTCGTCCAGTCGGCCGTCCAGTCCAGGATCTCCTGCTGCCACTCGACCCAGGTCTGGGGCTTCAAGACCCAGTGGTTCTCGTCCGGCACATGGACGAAGCGGCTGGGGATGTTCAGCCGTTGCAGGGCCGAGAAGGTCGCCAGCCCCTGCTCCATCGGCACGCGGAAGTCCTTGGAGCCGTGCAGCACCAGCATCGGCTTCTTCCAGTCGCCCGCATAGGTCTCGGGGTTGTGCACGTCATAGACGGCCTTGCGGTCCCAGGTCGCGCCGCCGAACTCATGGATGAAGGTCGAGATGTCCATGGCGTTCATCAGCTGGGGCACGTCGAACACCCCGGCGTGGTTGACCAGACAGCGCCACGGCTCGTTCCACTGGCCCGCGATCATATTGACCATATAGCCGCCGTAGGAGGCGCCGAGCGCGCAGGCCCGCTCCCCGTCGATCCACGGATTGGCCGACAGCGCCGCCTGCCAGCCCTTCTGCAGATCCTCCAGCGGACGGTCGCCCCAGTGGTCGTTGATGGCGTCGGTGAAGGCCTGGCCATAACCCGGCGAGCCATGGAAGTTGACCATCACCACTGCATAGCCCGCCGCCGTATAGACCTGCGGGTTCCAGCGGTAGGACCAGCTTTCGGTCCAAGGCGACTTGGGCCCGCCGTGAATCAGATAGACGGCCGGGTATTTGCGGCCCTCGACGTAGCCCGCAGGCTTGAACACCCAGCCGTGCGCCGTCTCATTGTTCCAGCCGGGGAAGCGGATTTCCTCCGGGCGCGGCAGGTCGATGCGGGCCAGCAGCTCGGCGTTGTGCTGGGTCGCCTGGCGCGCGGCCTGGCCGTTCCGGGCGATGAAGACCTGCGTCGGAGCCGTGAAGCTCTCATGGGCGTAGGCCAGGACGCCGCCGACCTCGTCGAAGTCGCCGACCGAGCCGATGTCGGTCAGGGCCTTCACCGCGCCGCTGCGGGCGTCGATCTCGAACAGGCGGTTCTGGCCTTCGTCGGCGGCCGTCACATAGAGCGCCCGTCCGTCCGAGCGCCAGGTCAGGCCGCTGGGGCCGCGGTCCCAGTTGGTCAGGGCGCGGGCGTTCGCGCCGTTCGCATCGGCCACCATGACCACCGGCTGATCGCCGCCGACGTTCTCGCGCGGGGCGGCCAGCCAGGCCAGGCGGCGTCCGTCTGGCGACAGGGCGGGCGCCCCGTCCGGCCCCGAGTGACCCTCGGTCAGATTGACCGGGACGCCGCCGTCCACGCTCAGGCGATACAGGTCGCTGTCGTTGGTGAAGGCGGCGCGGTCGGCCTGCTTGCGCGCGGCATAGACGAAGGTGCGCCCGTCGCGCGCGATCGTCAGACCGCCCTCGCCGACGCTGACGTCCCCGTCCAGACCGGCGGCCAGGTCGCGCGGCGGCCCCTCAGCGAAGCCCGAGCCGTTCAGCGGCTGCAGGAAGATGTGGCTCTGACGCCCGTCGGCCCAGCGGTCGAACACCCGCAGCGGCATCCGGTCATAGGCCTGCTGGTTCGACTTGGCCCGCTCGGCCAGGCGGTCGCGGGTGCACTCCAGGGTCTCGCAGTCCGTATAGACCGACACGCCCAGCACCAGGGCCTTGCCGTCCGGCGTGAAACGGAAGCCCGACAGGGACACCGGCAGGGTGGTCGCCTGGGCCGCCGCCATGCCGTCGCGGTCCGCGCGCCACACCTGGTTCGATCCGCCGCGCGACGACAGGAAGTAGATCGACTGTCCGTCCGGCGCCCAGCGCGCGCTCGAAACGCCGCCGTCGGAGATCGGCAGGCGACGCGGGGGCGACGCGCCATCGACATCGACCATCCACAAACCGGTCTGGTTCTTGTTGCCGTTCCAGTCCGTCGTGGTCACGGCGTAGATGACGCGGCGCCCGTCAGGCGAGACGCGCGGATCGCCGACCCGCTCCATCGTCGCCAGATCCTTCAGGCCAAGACGATCAGAAGCCTCGGCCTGAGCCGGCGCAACAGCCGCGGCCGGCGCGGCCTGGGCCAAAGTCGCTTGAGCCAGAACCGGCGTCGCCGCCAGGCCCCCCGCCAGCAGCAGCATCTGGACGGCCGCAGCCGTCATCCAATGTGATCGGGTCATTACGCTACACTCCCCCAAAGAATGGTCAGGCTTCCTGCATAGGCGGCGATCCGGTCCTAGCCAAGCTGGATGGCGCTTGCCCGACGCCGCCGCCTCGGCGACAAGCAGACGATGAGTCCGGCTCCCCACATCGTCGACGTGCTGATCGCCGAGCGCGCGCCCCGGCTGACGGGATCGGCCGCCTGGCCCCTGGCGCGGCCCGCCCTCTACGGCCTGCTCGACTACACCAAGGCGCGGCGCATGGCCGACGCCATCGGCCCCATGGCCGGACGCCAGGCGCTCGACTACGTCTCCGAGCTGCTGGAGCTGACGGTGCGGACGGCGCATCTGGACCGCCTGCCCGCCTCGGGCCGCTGTCTGGTGGTGTGCAACCATCCGACCGGCATCGCCGACGGCCTGGCCGTGCACGACGCCCTGCGGACGGTGCGGAACGACCTGATCTACTTCGCCAACGCTGATGCGCTGCGCGTCTCGCCGCGCCTGTCGGAAACCGTCGTCCCCGTCGAATGGGTCACAGCCAAGCGCACGCGCGAGAAGACCCGCGCCACGCTTCAGGCCGCCAAGGAGGCCTTCGAGGCCGAACGCTGCGTCGTCATGTTCCCGGCCGGGCGCCTGGCCCGCGTCGGCCCGAACGGCCTGCTGACCGACCCCGAATGGGCCGCCACCGCCGCCTCCCTGGCCCGCAAATATGAGGCGCCGGTGATCCCGGTCCACGTCGCCGGTCCGAGCAGCCGCCTGTTCCACCTGTTCGACAAGGTGTCGCAGGAGTTGCGCGACATCACCCTCTTCCACGAGTTGCTGAACAAGAAGGGCCGCGCCTTCGAACTGATCGTCGGCCGTCCCATCCCGCCGCTGGCCCTGGACGTCGACGCCCAGGCCGCCACCCTGAAACTGAAAACCTTCGTCGAGCGGACCCTGGCCGCCGATCCTGACGCGACCTTCGCCTGATGATTTTCGACCTTCCCGACGCCGACGCCACCACCCGCCTCGGCGAAGCGATCGCCCCCCTGCTGGCGCCGGGCGAAGCCGTCCTGCTCTACGGCCCGCTGGGCATGGGCAAGTCGACGCTGGCGCGCGGCCTGATCCGCGCCCTGACGCGCCCCGACGAGGACGTGCCCTCGCCGACCTTCACCCTGGTCCAGTTCTACGAGAGCGATCCGGCGATCGCCCATTTCGACCTCTATCGCCTCAGCCGTCCCGAAGAAGCCTTTGAGATCGGTCTGGACGAGGCGCTGGACGAGGGTTGCGCCCTGATCGAATGGCCCGAGCGTCTGGGCGACGACCCCGGTCAAATGCTCGGCCCCGACCGGCTGACGATCGAAATCTCGGAACCCGCCCCTCAAGCAGCCGCCCTCCGCGAGGGCGGCGATAGGGGCCTCTCTGGAAGAGTTGCGACCGCAACTGGCGTAGGGTCGTGGGAAGCGAAACTGAAGGAACTCCATGTCTGACCGCGAAGCCCTCCGTCTCGATTTTCTGCGCTCAGCCGGTCTGGCCGAGGCCGTCCGCGCGCCCCTGCCCGGCGACGCCTCGACGCGGCGTTATGAGCGCCTGACGACGCCCTCGGGCGCCTCCCTGATGCTGATGGACCAGGCCCCCGCCGCCGAGAGCCAGCCCTGCGATCCGTCATGGACGCCGGAACAGCGCCACGCCCAAGGCTGGAACGCCGTCGCCCGCCTGTCCGCCGGACGCATCGAGGCCTTCGCCGCCGTCGCCGCCCATCTGAAGTCGCTGGGCCTGTCCGCGCCTGAGATCGTCGCCGTCGACGCTCCGAACGGTCTGGCCGTGATCGAGGATTTCGGCGACGCCCTGTTCGCCCGCGTCATCGAGGACGGCGCCGATCCCGCCCCCCTCTATCGCGCCGCCGTCGAGGCCCTGGCCGTCCTGCACGCCGCCCCGACGCCCGATGTCCTGAGCGGCCCGGCGGGCGACTGGCCCCTGCTGACCTATGACCAGACGGCGCTGCAAGGCGGCGCCGACCTGTTCGTCGAATGGCTGCCCAAGCTGATCCCATCGTTGGCCTTCGATGAAGCCGCCGTCGCCGAATGGCGCGCAGCCTGGGCCCCGATCACGGCGGCGGGCGAGGCGGGCGCCTCCGTCATGGCTCACCGCGACTATCACGCCGAGAACCTGATCCGGCTGGACGGCAAGACCGGCGCCGCCTCGGTCGGGATGATCGACTTCCAGGACGCGGTGAAGGCCCATCCGTCATGGGATCTGCACTCCCTGCTGCAGGACGCCCGCCGCGACGTGGCGCCCGAGCTGGAGGCCTTGGCGCTCGACCACTATTTCGCCCTGCGCCCCGAGATCGACCGCGAGGCCTTCATGGCGTCCTACGCCGGCCTGGCGGCGCTGAACGAAGCGCGCATCCTGGGGATCTTCGCTCGCCTGATCGCCCGCGACGGCAAGCCCCGCTACGCCGCCTTCATGCCGCGCATGTGGGCGCACCTGAACGCCAATCTGAAGGCGCCGGGTCTCGAAGCCGTCGCCGCCTGGATGGACCGCCACGCGCCGGAGGATGTGCGTCGATGAGGACCGTCCGCCGCTTCCTTCTCCCCTCGGGGGAGAAGGTGGGCCGCGCAGCGGCTCGGATGAGGGGGCGGGTTCCGCCGGTCTCGCCTTTGCCGTCTGAACGCGCGCGCGTCGCCGCCCGCCCCCTCATCCGTCATGCTCCGCATGACACCTTCTCCCTCCAGGGGAGAAGGGCTGGAGTCGTTTTATGACCGCCCCCACAACCGCCATGGTTCTCGCCGCTGGGCTCGGCACGCGGATGCGTCCCCTGACCAACGACCGGCCCAAGGCCCTGGTCGAGGTCGGCGGCAAGGCGCTGATCGACCACGTTCTCGATCGACTGGCCGAGGCGGGCGTGACCGACGCCGTGGTCAACGTCCACTGGTTCGCCGATCGTCTGGAAAGCCATCTGGCCAGCCGTGCGCGCCCGACGATCCGCATCTCCGACGAGCGCGCCGAACTGCTGGAGACCGGCGGGGGCCTGAAGAAGGCCCACCCTCTTCTGGGCGATGATCCCGTCTTTGTCGCCAATATCGACAGCGTATGGGTCGACCGGGCCAAGACACCGGGAGGGGCCCTCGGCGACCTCATCCGTCTGTGGGATCCCGCGCGCATGGACGCCGCCCTGCTGCTGGCTCGGCGCGAAGGCTCCATCGGCTTCGAGGGCGGCGGCGACTTCTTCCTCGCCGATGACGGCGCCCTGACCTTCCGGGGCGAGGCGGCCAGCGCGCCTTACGCCTATATGGGCGTCCACATCACCCGGCCCGATTACGCCGACCACGGCCCCGACGGCCCCTTCTCGCTCAGCCCCCTGTGGCGCGCCTCGGCCGCCGAGGGGCGTCTGTTCGGCTGCGTGCTGGACGGCGACTGGATGCACGTCGGCGACCCGCAGGCGCGCAACGAGGCCGAGGCGCGGCTGAAGGCCGAAGCCTGATGTCGACGGGGGGCCGCTTCGATCCGTTCGCCGAAAGCGGGCCGCGCTGGCGCGCCGTGCCCGCCTGGCGCCCCTTCCTCGAAGACCTGGCGGCGGGGGTGCTGGACTGGCTGGGCGACGCCCCGCCCGAGACCCTGACCGACGCCACCATCCTGCTGCCCAACCGCCGCGCCGCCCGCGCCTTCTCCTTCGCGCTGGGCAAGTTGGCGGGCGAGCGCCCCGTCCTGCTGCCTCAGGTCCGCCCGCTCGGCGATCTGGAAGAGGGCGAACCGCCCTTCGCCCCCGGCGAACTGGGTCTGGACCTGCCGCCCGCCATCGCCTCCCTGACGCGCCGCTTCGAGATGGCGCGGATGATCGCCGAGGACTTCGAGCCGGGGATGAAGCCCCTACGCGCGCTCGAAATGGCCGATGCGCTCGGCGCCTTCCTCGACTCCTGCCAACTGGAAGAAGTTTCCGACCTGTCGCGCGTCGCCACCCTGGCGGAACAGGATCTGGCCGAGCACTGGCGCGAGAGCGCCCGCTTCCTCGGCCTCGCCGTCGAGGCCTGGCCCAAGCGGCTGGAGGCGCTCGGCCTGGTCGATCCGGCCTGGCGCCGCGCGACCCTGCTGCGCCGTCTGGCCGAGGCGTGGGACGCCCGCCCGCCGCAGGCCCCCGTCATCGCCGCCGGTTCGACCGGCACCGTCCCCGCAGCCGCCGATGTGCTGAAGGCCGTTGCGAAAGCGCCGCAGGGCGTGGTCGTCCTGCCCGGCCTCGACCTCGATCTGGCCGCCGACGCCTGGGACCGCATCGACGACCAGCACCCGCAGGCTGCGCTGAAAGCCCTGTTGACCCGCGCCGAAGTCGCGCGCGAGACCGTCCAGCCCTGGTTCCAACCTGCGCTCGAGCCTTCCGTCGAAGCGCGCGGCCTGGCCCGCCAGCGCCTGATCAACGAAGCCCTGCGCCCCGCAGACGCCACCGACGACTGGCGCCGCGAGATCAAACGTCTTCGCGCCCGCTCGGCCGAGGCGGGCCGCGCCGCCGACCCCATCGCCGAGGGCCTGTCGGGCCTGACCGTCCTGTCCGTCCGCGCCGAGGAGGAGGCGGCCAGCGCCGTCGCCCTGATGATGCGCGAGAGCTTGGAGCAGCGCGGTCCCGACGGCCGTCCGATCACCTGCGCCCTGGTGACGCCGGATCTGCAACTGTCGCGCCGGGTTGAGGCGCGGCTGGCGCGCTGGGGCATCGTCGCCGACTCCTCCACCGGCCAGCCCCTGTCACGCATGACGGCGGGCGTGCTGGTCGACCTCGGCGCCCGTTTCCTGGCCGAGCCTCTGAAACCGCAAACCCTGCTGGCCCTGCTGAAGCACCCGCTGGTCCGCCTCGATCTGGGCGAGACGTCGCTCACCGACGCCGCCGAGGCGCTGGAGGAGCACGCCCTGCGCGGCCCCCGCCCGCGCCGCTGGTCCCAACTGCGCGAGAAACTGCTGAAGGCGGGCGAACCCCGGCGCGGCGGCCTGCCGTTGACCGACTGGAAGCTGGCCCGGCTGAAGGGCGCGCAGACCCTTACTGAGCGGCTGGAGGCGCTGGCGACCGCTCGCCCCTGTCCGCCGGATGAGGCCGCCCGCACCCTGACCGCCCTGATCGAAGCCCTGGCGGGTCAGAACGCCTGGGCCGGACCGGACGGCGAGGCGGCGGCCGCCCTGCTCTCGGCCCTGATCGAGGGCGGCGGCCCGCTGGGCCAGACCACGCCCGCCGAGTTCGCCGACCTGATCGCCGCCTTGCTGGCCGAGACCACGGTGCGGACCGGCGGCGCCACCCATCCGTCCTTGCGCATCCTCGGCGCCATCGAAGCCCGTCTGGCGCGGGCCGACCGCATGATCCTGGCCGGGCTGGAGGAAGGCGTCTGGCCCAACGCCGCCCCGGTCGATCCCTTCCTGTCGCGGCCGATGCGCGCCGCCCTGCCCCTGCCCGCGCCCGAGCGGCGCCTGGGTCAGACCGCGCAGGACTTCGTTCAGGCCGCCTGCGCTGACGAGGCGATCCTTGTCCACTGCGAGCGGCGCGGCGGCCAGCCCGCCGTGCGCTCGCGCTGGCTGTGGCGGCTAGAGATGCTGACGCGCGGCGCCGATGCACCCGACACCCCGGTCAGGCTTACCGCCCCCGAAGGCGTGGCCGACTGGACCGAGGCGCTGGACGCCCCGCCGCCCGGCCCAGCCCGGCTGGCCCCGCGCCCAGCGCCCACGCCCCCGGTCGAACGCCGCCCGCGCAGCCTTTACGTCACCGGGGTCGAGCGCTGGGTCCGCGACCCCTACGCCCTCTACGCCCGCCGCATCCTGAACCTTGAGCCGATGGAGCGCCCCGGCGCCTCGGCCGAGGCGCTCGCGCGCGGCAACGCCGTGCACAAGGCCATCGAGCGCCTGACCGAGGACTGGCCCGACCTTCTGCCCGACGATCTCGACACGGTGATCGAACGCCTGTTGCTGGAGGAGCTGACCGCCCACGGCTTCGAGGACGCCGCCATGGCCCGCGAGGCGCCGCTGGCCCGGAACGCCGCCCGCTGGCTGGCCGGGTTCGAGACCAAGCGTCGCGCGCGCGGCGTAACCCTGATGATCGAACAACAGGGCGCATTGGCGTTCGACGCGCCCGGCGGCCCTTTCACCGTCAAGGCCTATGCTGACCGCATCGAGGTCGGCGCCCTGTCGGCCGCCGTCATGGACTTCAAAACCGGCCAGGTTCCCACCGCCAAACAGATCAAGGCGGGCTTCGCGCCTCAGCTGACCCTGACCGGCGCCATTCTCGCCGCTGGCGGCTTCAAGGCGACGAACGGTCCCGTCCCGCCCGAAGAGCTGACCTACGTCCGCGTCGTCGGCCGCAAGAAGGCGGGCGAGGTCGCCGTGCGCGCGGCCGGGCCGGAAGCGCAAGTCCTGTCCGACGCCGCCCTGCAAGGCCTGATGGCCCGCGTCGCCGACTTCGACAGACCGGAGACGCCCTACCTCTCGTGGGCCGCGCCCCACCTGATGGGCAGCTACAGCCCCTACAACCTGCTGGCCCGCGTCTGGGAATGGCACGTCATCGGCGGCGGCGAAGAAGGAGAGGCGGAATGAACGCCCTCAACCCCCAAAGCCTTAATCCCCAAACCCGGGCCGCCGACCCGGCCCGCTCGGTCTTCGTCACCGCCAACGCCGGATCGGGCAAGACCACCACCCTGGTCAGCCGGGTGGCGCGCCTGCTGCTGGGCGGCGCCGCGCCTTCGGCCATCCTGTGCGTGACCTACACCAAGGCCGCCGCCGCCGAGATGCAGGCCCGCCTGTTCGAGACCCTTGGCAAATGGGCCGTCATGGACGACGGCGAACTGGCGGCCGAACTGGCCAAGCTGGACGACAGCGACCCCGCCGCCCTCAACCCCGCCCGCTTGTCCGAGGCGCGTCGCCTGTTCGCCCGCGCCCTGGAGACGCCCGGCGGGCTGAAGATCCAGACCATCCACGCCTTCTGCGAAAAGCTGCTGCGTCGCTTTCCCATTGAGGCGGGGGTGTCGCCGCGCTTCACTGTGCTGGAGAATGAGGCGGCGATCGCCCTGTCTCACGCCGCGCGCGACGATCTGGCCCGCGCCGCCCTCGCCGACGCCGATGGGCCGATCGGCGAGGCCTACAGCCATTTCGCGGTCGAGTTGGACTGGGGCCGCTTCCAGGATCTGCTGGCCCTGATCGAGAACAAGCGCGCCGAACTGACCGACTATGTCGCCCGCGTCGCCGACGGCCGCGCGCCCGGCCCCTACGTCCTGACCGGCGCCGACCCGCAAAAGGCGCCCGAGGACATCGAGGCCGACTTCCTGCGCTGGCTGGACCGGGGCGAGGTCCGCCACATGGCCGAGCTGATGGCCACGGGCTCCAAGACCGACAAGGACCGGGCCTCGGAACTGATCCACGCCCTCGACCACGACTGGAGCTTCCACGGTCTCGGCGTCGTCTTCCTGACCGGCTCCGGCTCGCCTCGCAAGTCGATGGCGACCAAGCAGGCGCCGCCCGACGCCACAGGCTGGCTGACCGACCTTCAGGACAAGTTCCTGGCCGCGCGCGACCAGCTGCGCGCCGCCAAGGTCGCCGACGACACCATCAAGCTGCTGACCCTGGCCAACGCCCACGCCGCCCTCTACGAGGCGGCCAAGACGGCCCACGGCGCGCTGGACTTCTCGGATCTGGTGGCGCGCACGGTCGAACTGCTGACCGTCCGCTCGACCGCCGCCTGGGTGCTGTACAAGCTGGACGGCGGCGTCGATCACGTCCTGATCGACGAGGCCCAGGACACCGCCCCCGAACAGTGGGCCATCATGCGCGCCCTGACCGGCGAGTTCTTCACCGTCCCCGATACCGACCGCACCGTCTTCGCTGTCGGCGACGAGAAGCAGTCGATCTATTCCTTCCAGGGAGCCCGGCCCGAGCGGCTGAGGCAGGAAGCACAGGTCTATGACAGCCTTATCAAAGGGGCGGGCGGTGAGTTTGAAGGCGTCGAACTGGCCACCTCCTATCGTTCGACCGAAGCCGTCCTCAGCTTCGTCGACGCGGTCTTCGCCACGCCGGAACGGACCTGCGCCCTGGTTGGCGAAGACGTCGCGGGCTTCCCGCCTCATATCGCCGCCCGCACCGGCCAGCCCGGCGCTGTCGACCTGTGGCCCCTGTTCGTGGACGAGGCCCCGCCCGAGCGCGACGCCTGGACCGACCCCGTCGATCAGGAAGGAACCGCCAGCGCCCGCAAGCGCATGGCCCAGACGCTAGCGCTCGAGATCAAACGTCAGGTCGAAACCGGCGCTGTCGTCTTCGACAAGGGCGGCGCCGCGCGTCCCTGCGGCTATGGCGACTTCCTGATCCTGGTCCGCCGCCGTGACGCGACGTTCGAGGAGATCATCCGCGCCCTGAAGGCGGCGGGAGCGCCGGTGGCGGGCGCCGACCGGCTGAAGCTGTCGCAGCACATCGTCTTCGACGACCTGAAGGCCCTGGCCCGTTTCGCCCTCTTCCCCGGCGACGACCTGACCCTGGCCGAGGTGCTGCGCGGCCCCTTCTGCGACGTGGACGAGGACAGCCTGTTCGACCTGGCGGGCCGCGAGAAGCGCGACGGCCTGTGGCGCGAACTGAAGCGCCGCGCGGGCGAACGGCCCGAGTGGGGTCGGGCGCTGGACCTGCTGCGCGCGGCGCGCGACGCCCGCGACCTCGATCCCTTCGGCTTCTTCTCCCGCCTGCTGAACCGGGTGGACGCAACCGGCCAATCAGGTCGCGCCCGCATCCTGACCCGTCTGGGGCGCGAGGCCGAGGAAGCCGTCGACGAGACCCTCAATCAGGTGCTGGCCGCCGAGGGGCGCGGCGGGACCGATCTGGAGACCTGCCTCGCCCTGCTGGAAGCCGCCGACGTCGAGGTGAAGCGCGAACTGGAAGGCCCGCGCGGCGAGGTCCGCGTCATGACCGTCCACGGCGCCAAGGGGCTGGAGGCGCCGGTCGTCATCCTGCCCGACACGACGATGAAGGCGAAGGCGCAGGGGCCGTCCCTGATGCCCGTCCCGCTGGAAGACGGCGCCGAAGCCTGGCTGATGTGCCCCGGTTCGTCGAAGGAGGACTGCCCCGCCTCGGCCGACGCCCGCGCGGCGCGTGAGGCGCGGGTCGGCGATGAATCCCTGCGCCTGCTCTACGTCGCCCTGACCCGTGCGCGGGACCGGGTGATCGTCATGGGGCGCGGCTCCAAACGCGCGCCCGAGGCCGGGGACTGGTGGTCGGTGATCGAAGAGACCTTCAACCGGCTGGGCGATCAGGTGCGTGAACTGGACGGCGGCGTCCGTCGCTACGGCGCCGATCCCGACAGTCTGCCCGCCGCCGTCGCCGCCGCAGAGATGCGCGCGGAGGCCCCCGGCTGGGCCCGGACCAACCCGCCGCGTGACGCGGCCGCCCGCTTCGCCTCGCCCTCGCAGATGCAGGAGCAGAAACGCATCCCCGCGCCGTCGCCGCTGGCGCGCGGCGAAGGCCCCGGCGCGGGTCTGGGCCGCTTCCGGCGCGGCGACCTGATCCACCGCCTGCTGGAGCGCCTGCCCGACCTACCGTCGCCCGACCGTCCCGACGCCGCCCGCCGGATGCTGGCGCGCGAACGCGACCTGACCGAGGACCAGCGCGCCGAAATGATCGCCGCCGCCTTCGGCGTGCTGGACGACGCCCGTTTCGCCCCCGTCTTCGGCCCCGGCAGCCGCCCCGAGGTCGCCCTGACCGGGACCGCGCCCGGCCTGCCCAGCGGCGTGTCGATCTCGGGCCGCATCGACCGGCTGGTGGTCACGCCAGAGCGGGTGCTGGTGGTCGACTTCAAATCCAACCGTCCCGCTCCCGATCACGTCGAGGACGCCGATCCGGCCTATGTGCTGCAGATGGCGATCTACGCCGCCGTCCTGCGCCGCCTCTATCCCGAGCGGACGGTCGAGGCGGCCCTGGTCTGGACCGACGGGCCGAAGCTGATGGCGGTCCCGCAAAGCCTGATGGACGCCGCTCTCGAAAATGCGCGTTGATTTGTCGAGGATTCGCACCCACATCTGTGGCCGAACGTCGGACCTTCCGACGCGCAATCTATTCAGCGCTCAAACAGCGAGGCCCCGCGGGCCGAGCGGTAGCGCCCTAAAGGAGAGCCATTCATGGCGACTGTGAAAGTCACCGACGACAGCTTCGACGCCGACGTCCTGAAATCCTCGACCCCCGTCCTGGTGGACTTCTGGGCCGAGTGGTGCGGCCCCTGCAAACAGATCGGCCCGGCGCTGGAGCAGATCGCCGACGAGCTGGCCGGCAAGGTCACCGTCGCCAAGGTCAACATCGACGACAGCCCCATGGTCCCGTCCAAGATGGGCGTGAAGGGCATCCCGACCCTGATGCTGTTCAAGGACGGCCAGATGACCTCGATGAAGGTCGGCGCCATGCCCAAGGGCAAGATCGTCGAATGGCTGGCCGAAGCCGGCGTCAAGGCGGACTAATACCCGCACGACTTTTTCCCTCCCCGTCCCGGGGAGGGTGGTTGAGGCCGTCAGGCCGAAACCGGGTGGGGGCGGCGCCGCTGACGGGGCGCCGCCTTTTCTTTTTGCAAACGCCCTCCCCCTCGATGGGGGAGGGTTGGGTG
>NZ_FUIE01000020.1 GCF_900163625.1 Brevundimonas diminuta 3F5N | reverse complement strand
TCTTGAGCAGATTGCGAAATCGCCTCGCTGCGTCCTATCAATAGAACGATGAGAGACCTCAACGACCTCTATTACTTCGTCCAGGTGGTGGACCACGGCGGCTTCGCGCCCGCCGCGCGAGCGCTGGGCATGCAGAAGTCCAAGCTCAGCCGACGCATCGCTTTTCTGGAGGACCAGCTGGGCACGCGCCTGATCCAGCGGTCATCGCGCAAATTCTCGGTGACTGAGGTGGGGCAGGAATACTACCGCCATTGCCTGGCCATGCTGGTCGAGGCCGAGGCGGCCCAGGCGGTGATCGACAATGTGGCGGCTCAGCCGCGCGGGGTGATCCGCGTCGCCTGCGTGCCCGGCCTGCTGACCTATCAGATGGGCGGGCTGATCGCCCGTTTCATGGCCGTCTATCCCGAGGTCGAGGTGCATCTGCACAGCACCAGCCGCCGGGTGGACGTCATCGGCGAGGGCTTCGACCTGGCCATCCGCGTGCGTGAACCGCCGCTGGAGGTCACCGATTTGGTCATGCGCAAGCTGGATGAAAGCGTACACCGCCTGGTGGCCTCGCCTGATCTGATCGCGCGGTTCTCGTCGCCCTCTGGCCCCGCCGACCTGGCGGGCTGGCCCAGTCTGGATTTCGGGCCGGCGCACCGTGACCACGTCTGGGCCCTGCACCACAAGGACGGGATGACAGCCTCGGTTCGCCATGCGCCTCGCTTGGTCACCGACGACCTGCACATGTTGCACGAGGGCGCCGTGCAGGGGCTGGGCGTCGCCCTGCTGCCGACCGTGGCGGTGGTGCGCGACCTGGACGCTGGACGGCTGGTCGACCTGTTGCCGGACTGGCGGCCCAAACGCTGGATCGTCCACGCGGTCTTTCCGTCGCGGCGCGGCCTGCTGCCGTCGGTGCGCCTGCTGCTGGACTTCCTGGCCGCAGGATGCGCCGAGCAACAGATCCACGGTGAAACGCCTGAACCTCACCGCCCGCCCACCGCCCGCTAGGGCGAGGGCGTTGTCTTAGGCCGCGCTGTCGCGGGCCAGCGCCAGCGGGTCGTAGTTCAGGATCGGCGCCAGCCAGCGCTCTGCGGTTTCTACATCCCAACCCTTGCGCGCGGCGTAGTCCTCGATCTGGTCGCGGTCGATCTTGCCGACGCCGAAATAATGGCTGCCCGGATGGCCGAAGTAGAGGCCGCTGACCGAGGCCGGCGGGGTCATGGCGAAGGACTCCGTCAGCTCCATTCCCGCATTGGCTCCTGCGTCTAGAAGCCGGAACAACGTAGCCTTTTCCGTGTGGTCGGGCTGGGCCGGGTAGCCGGGGGCGGGGCGGATGCCTTGATATTTCTCTTCGATCAGATCCTGCACTGAAGTCTGCTCGTCGGGGACGTAGCCCCACAGCTGGGTGCGGACTTCCTTGTGCAGCCGTTCGGCGAAGGCCTCTGCCAGTCGATCGGCCAGGGCGGTGGCCATGATGGCGGAATAGTCGTCGCCCGCCGCTTTGAACTCGGCCGCTTTTTCCAGTTCGCCATGACCGGCGGTGACGGCGAAGGCGCCCAGGTAGTCGGCGCCGTCTTCCGCCACGAAGTCGGACAGGCACAGGTTTGGCTTGCCGTTGGACTTCTTGATCTGCTGACGCAGGCCGTGGAAGCGTGCGGCTTCCTTTGTACGGGTTTGATCGCCCCAGACGACGACGTCGTCGCCACGCGCATTGGCGGGCCAGAAGCCGACGACGCCCTTGGCCGTGAACCACTTCTCTTTGACGATCCGCTTCAGCATGGCCTGGGCGTCGCGGAACAGATCCTGCGCCGCCTCGCCGACGATCTCGTCTTCTAGGATCAGGGGATAGCGGCCGATCAACTCCCAACTGGCGAAGAAGGGCGTCCAGTCGATGTGGTCGGCCAGATCCTGAAGATCCCATGCCTCATAGGCGCGCACGCCAAGGAAGGACGGCGCCGGGGCAGGGCTCTGTGTCTCATCAGGCCGCCAGCGGTTATCGCGCGCCTGTTCGATGGTGGCTCGGGCCTTCACCTCCTGCCCACGGGCGTACTGCTCGCGGATGCGGATGTATTCGTCGCGAGTGGCTGCTTCGTTCCTGGCCTTGTCGGTGGGCGACAGCAGGCCGGACACCACGCCGACCGCGCGGCTGGCGTCGATCACGTAGGTGGTCGAACCCTTGTGATATTTCGGCTCGATCTTGACCGCCGTATGGGTGCGGCTGGTCGTGGCGCCCCCGATCAGCAGCGGAATGTCGAAGCCGCGTCGCTCCATCTCAGCGGCGACAAAGGTCATTTCGTCGAGCGAAGGCGTGATCAGGCCCGACAGGCCGACGATGTCGACCTTGTGCTCGATCGCGGCGTCCAGAATGCGATCGGCCGGGACCATGACGCCCAGATCGACCACCTCATAGTTGTTACATTGAAGCACGACGCCGACGATGTTCTTGCCGATGTCGTGGACATCGCCCTTGACCGTGGCCATCAAGATCTTGCCTGCAGACTGGCGTTCCTGACCGGCCTTTTCGGCCTCCATGAAGGGTTCGAGGTGGGCCACGGCCTGCTTCATCACGCGGGCGGATTTCACCACCTGCGGCAGGAACATCTTGCCTGAGCCGAACAGGTCGCCGACCACGTTCATGCCGTCCATCAGGGGGCCTTCGATGACGTGCAAAGGTCGGTCGAAGCTTTGACGGGCTTCCTCAGTATCCTCAACGATGTAGTCGGTGATGCCGTTGACTAGGGCGTGTTCGATGCGCTTTGCGACGGTGGCGTCGCGCCACTTCAGGTCGACGACCTTGGCTGCGCCCTTTTCGCCCTTGTAGTGGGGCGCCATGTCCACCAGCCGCTCGGTGTTGGACACGTTTGTCCGTTGCGGCCGGTTCAGGATCACGTCCTCGACCGCTTCTCGCAGTTCGGCGTCGATGTCGTCATAGACGGGCAGGTCGCCGGCGTTGACGATGCCCATGTCCATGCCCGCATTGATGGCGTGGTACAGGAAGACGCTGTGGATCGCCCGGCGCACCGGCTCATTGCCGCGGAAGCTGAACGAGACGTTCGACACCCCGCCCGAGACGCGGGCGTGGGGCAGGGTAGCCTTGATGACGCGGACCGCCTCGATGAAGTCGACGGCGTAGTTGTCGTGTTCCTCGATCCCCGTCGCCACGGCGAAGATGTTGGGGTCGAAGATGATGTCTTCGGGCGGGAAGCCGACCTCGTTCACCAGGATGTCGTAGGCGCGGGTGCAGATCTCGATCTTGCGGGCGGCGGTGTCGGCCTGACCGACCTCGTCAAAGGCCATGACCACCACGGCGGCGCCGTAGCGCAGGCACTGGACGGCATGGTGGCGGAAGGCGTCTTCGCCCTCCTTCATGCTGATCGAGTTGACGATGGGCTTGCCCTGAACGCACTTCAGGCCCGCCTCGATCACCTCCCATTTGGAACTGTCGATCATGACCGGCACGCGGGCGATGTCAGGCTCAGCCGCAATCAGATTCAGGAAGGTCCGCATGGCCACGGGGCCGTCCAGCAGGCCCTCGTCCATGTTGACGTCGATGACCTGGGCGCCCGCCTCGACCTGCTGGCGCGCGACCGACAGGGCGGCGGTGTAGTCGCCGTCGACAACCAGCTTACGGAATTTGGCCGAGCCGGTGACGTTGGTCCGCTCGCCGACGTTGATGAAGACAGGACGCATTCAGAGACTCTGACTGTGCCTTCTCTCCGAGGAGAGGAAGGCGGCTCGCGAGGCAAGAGAAATGAGGGGGGAAGCCAGGTCCGGGGCGGGGTTGGTCATGCCGGTCGCTGCTCCCTCGAACGGTTCGCTGCGAGGCGTGCCGCCAGCGGGGCGATGACTTCAAGGACCACGGCGGGTTCAGAAATCTGCGGGAAATGCCCGCTTCGGGCGGCGAGGATCAGCGCCCCCTGGGGCGACAGACGGGACAGGGCCTCCAGGTGTTGACGCCTCAGGGTCTGCGCCTCTGGCCGCGCCTGCCAGTCTTTCGGGGCCTTGCCGCCGACGATGACCGCAAGCGGCACGTCCGGGAAAGGAGCCGCCGCCGCCAACTGGCGCACGGTTTCCAGCTCATGGGCGACTTCGCCGTCCGGGTTGGACGGCGACAGGCGATTCAGCAGTCCGTTCACCCAGCGCTGGGCGCCGGATTGAAGCGGCTTGAGAGCCGTCACATCCTCCGCCGTGGTCGGTTCGATCAGAACGAGACCAGCGACTTCCTCGGGGTGCTGTCGCGCGAACAGGTTGGCGTGCAGCCCGCCGAAGGAATGGGCCACAAGCAGGTAGGGCGGGGTCAGGCCTGTCGCCTTCAGCAGATCGCGCAGCGTCTCGACGACCTCGGCGCCGGTCTGGGGCAAGATGGGCGGGGGCGACTCGCCCACGCCCGGCCGGTCATAGACGAAGACGGTTCCTGCTTGGGTGATGTCAGGGAACAGGCGGAACCAGCCTTCCATAGGGCCGCCCGCGCCATTGATCAGCACCAGGGTGGCGCCATCGCCGGGAGCGAGGCGATAGACCAGCTTCTGACCCTTGATGACCGCGTCATGTTTGGGGGGAAGGTGTTTCATCGCCGGTCAGGCCACCAGCTCGAACGGTTCCAGTCCGCTCAACCGCATAGCCACCGGGCGTTCCGGGATTTCGCGCGGCTTCAACGGGGCGACCTCTTCGGCGACGTGGCGAATGTGGTCGGGGGTGGTGCCGCAGCAGCCGCCGACGATGTTGACCAGACCCGACTGCGCCCATTCTTCGAGGAAGTGGGCCGTCTCATGGGGCTGTTCGTCATACTGGCCCATGGCGTTGGGCAGGCCCGCGTTGGGATAGGCGCTGACCAGGGTGTCGGCGACGCGGCTCAGCTCAGCGATGTGCGGCCGCATCAGTTCGGCGCCCAGGGCGCAGTTGAAGCCGACGGCGAACGGCTTGGCGTGACGGATCGAGTTCCAGAAGGCCTCGGCTGTCTGGCCGCTGAGGGTGCGGCCCGAGCGGTCGGTGATGGTGCCCGAGATCCACAGGGGGAGCGGCTCCAGCCCCTCGTCCTCCAGGTCCTTGATCGCCTTGATCGCGGCCTTGCAGTTCAGGGTGTCGAACACCGTCTCGATCAGGAAGATGTCGACGCCGCCGTGGTGCAGGGCGCGCGCCTGCTGCTTATAGGCCTCATAGACCTCGTCATAGGTGACGGCGCGATAGCCGGGGTCGTTGACGTCGGGGCTCAGCGACAGGGTGCGGTTGGTCGGGCCGATGGCGCCGGCGACGAAGCGCGGCTTGTGCGGCTCTTTCTCGGTCCAGCGGTCGGCGACCTCGCGCGCGATGCGGGCGCCGTCGTAGTTCAGGTCATAGACCGCGTCTTCCAGCCCATAGTCGGCCTGGGCGATGGTCGTCGAGGAGAAGGTGTTGGTCTCGGAAATATCCGCCCCGGCAGCGTAGTAGAGGTCGTGCAGGTCGGCGACGATGTCGGGTCGCGTCAGGATCAACAGGTCGTTGTTGCCCTTCTGCGGGTGGTTGTGGTCGCGGAAACGCTCGCCGCGAAAGTCCTCCTCCGTCAGGTCGCGGCGCTGGATCATCACGCCCCAGCTGCCGTCCAGCACGAGGATGCGCTCTTTGGCCGCCGCATGAAGGGCGGCGATGCGGTCGGCGCGGGTCAGGAACGAACTCATTTACGCGACCGCCTTGGTTTCACGCACGCCCAGGACCCGACAGATCGCATAGACCAGCTCGGCCCGGTTCAGGGTGTAGAAGTGGAAGTCCGAAAAGCCTTCTTCCTGCAGGCGCGCGCAGGTCTCCGCGGCGATGGAGGCGGCCAGCAGCTTGCGCGTCTCCGGGTCGTCGTCCAGCCCGTCGAAGTGAGCCGCCAGCCAGTCGGGCAGGGCCGCGCCGCACGCCGCCGTCATTCGCTTCAGGCCAGCGAAGTTGGACACGGGCATGACGCCGGGGATCAGGGGAATGGTCACACCCGCCGCCCGCACCCGGTCGCGGAAACGCAGGAAGGCCTCGATGTCGAAGAAGAACTGCGTCACGGCGCGCGTGGCGCCTGCGTCGACCTTTGCCTTCAGCACCTCGATGTCGTGGTCGATCGACGGGCTTTCCGGGTGCTTTTCCGGATAGGCGCCAACCGTGACCTCGAATCCGCCGACGCGGCCGATGGCGGCGGTCAGTTCGGTGGCGTTGGCGTAGCCGTCGGCGCGGGGCGTATAGGCGCCGCCGATCCCCGTCGAGCCAGGCGGGTCGCCGCGCAGGGCGACGATGTGGTCGACGCCGATGGCCTTATAGCCTTCGATGACCTCATCGACGTCAGCGCGGCTGGCCTCGACGCAGGTCAGGTGCGCGGCGGGACGCAAAGTGGTCTCGCTGATGATGCGATGGACCGTGCGGTGCGTCCGCTCGCGCGTCGAGCCGCCGGCGCCGTAGGTGACGGAGACGAAGGCCGGGTTCAGCGGCTCCAGCCGCCGGATCGCCTTCCACAGATTGGCCTCGGCCACGTCCGACTTGGGCGGGAAGAACTCGAAAGAGACGTTGACGGCGCTGCGGTTCGAACCGGCGCGCGCAACGGGGCCCAGCGGCGACAGCAGCAGGGCGCGGGCTTCAGCGAGAGAGGAAGGGGCCATCAGGCGGTCTTCTGGGCGATTTGGGCGGCGCGTTCGCCGGTCCAGATGTGAACGGTCAGGCCCTCGGTGTCGGGCGGCAAGGCGATGGGCGCCGAGGTCGTGAGACCTGCTTCGGTCAGCCACTCGCTGATCTCGGCGTCCGAGAAGCCCAGGCGACGATGCTGGTGCGCCTCGCGCAGGTGCTCGAACTTGTGGGGCGCGAAGTCGACGATCAGCAACTTGCCGCCTGGCATGACCAGGCGCGCAGCCTCGGCTACCGCAGCGGCGGGGTCGGCCAGGTAGTGCAGCACCTGATGGACGATCACCAGGTCGGCGCTCTCGTGCGGCAGGCGGGTCGAGAAGATGTCGCCGTGGCGCAGTTCGACCTTGTCCAGCCCGGCCTTGGAGACATTGGCGCGGGCGATGTTCAGCATGTTCTGCGACAGGTCGAGGCCGACCGACATCTTCGCCTTCTTGCCGAACAGGGTCAGCATCCGGCCCGAGCCGGTGCCCAGATCGACCACGCGTTCGAACGGGCCGGACCCGGCCGCGCGCGCGACCGCCGCCTCGACCGCGCTTTCGCAGACATAGAGGCTGCGCATCTGGTCCCACTGAGGCGCGATCTGTTCGAAATAGCGGGCGGCGTCGATGGCGCGCTCCTTGCGCACTTCGTCCAGACGACGGTGGTCGGCTTCGCCCTCGTCGTCGGCCAGCAGGTCCAGCACAGTGTCGATCAGACGCCGGGAGAGGGCGTCGTGCGACAGGCGGTAGAAGACGCGCGCGCCGTCAGGGAATCGCTCGATCAGACCGGCATCGGCCATCAGCTTCAGATGACGCGAGACACGTGGTTGGCTCTGGTCCAGTACGCGCGACAACTCCATCACCGACAGCTCTTCCGCAGCCAGCAGGGACAGGACGCGCAGGCGGGTCGGTTCGCCGGCGGCGCGCAGGGCTTCAACGGTTTGGTCAGCGGTCAGTGTCATAAGTCGTATAAAGATATCCTTATACGCTTATGCAAGCAAAATCTGGTCGCGCACTCACGCTATCTGCGGAATGCAGGCACGGATCGTTCTTTCTGCCTCTGGAATAAGGGTCGAGACCGCCCGAAGGCGCAGAATTTCAGTCTGCGACAGGCGTCTTCAGCGGCTCGTCCGCAAAGTGGGCCGAGAGATTCTGCATCAGCAACATCAACATCCCCTGCACCGCTTCGGTCGTGGCGCCGCCGGTGTGGGGCGTCAGGACGGTGTTGGGCACGCCCGCCCAGCGCGCCGCCTCGGTCGGCTCCTGAACAAAGACGTCCAGGGCGGCGCCGCCCAGGCGGCCGTCTTTTAGCGCAGCGATGACCGCGTCCTCATCGACCAATTGTCCGCGCGCGACATTGACCAGCAGGCCCGTCGGACCAAGGGCCTCGATCACCTCGGCGGAGATCAGGCCCCGGTTGCTCTCGTCCGCGCGACAGGCGACCACGAGAATGTCTGAACCGCGCGCCAGCTCGGTCAGGCTGTCGGTGCGAGGCCAGGCGGCGTCTTTCTCGCGCGGGCCCCACCAACGAATCTCCATCCGCATGGCTTCGGCGCGTCTCGCCACGGCTTCGCCGATGTGCCCCAGACCGACGATTCCCAGTCTCTGCCCGCTCAGGGAGGTGGTGATGCTGCGCGTGGACAGACTCCAGCCGCCGGCGCGGATAGTGCGGTCGCCCTCAGCGATCTGGCGGCGGGCGGCCAGGATCAGGCCGATGGCGTGGTCGGCCACGTCTTCGTGGTTCACGCCGGGCGCATGGGTGACGGGCAGGCCGTGCGCGCGGCACCACGCCACATCGATCCCATCGTAGCCGGCGGTGAAACAGGCGATCAGCGACAGATTGGGCAGGCGCTCGATCAGGGCCTTGTCCAGTTCGAACTCGCCCGCGACGATCAGGGCGCGAATGTCGCCAGCGGCCTCAAGCGGGGGGCCTTCCCAGAAGCGATAGACGTCGTAGGCGCTTTCAAGGAAAGCGCTCAGCGGGGCCAGATGCCGCTGCATGATCAGGACGGCGGGACGCTGGGTCATGGATGCAGACTATCCCGCTTTCGTCTGAGCGCCAGCCCTTCTCATCCACCCAATACCGCTCATCCCGGCGGACGCCGGGATGAGCGGGAGGGTAGAGCGCAGGAAAAACGGCCCCCCGATCGCTCGGAGGGCCGTTTGTCATCTTGTCAGTTCGATCAGCGCCCGAACTTCTGGTGCTGGATGCGCTTGGGAATGATGCTGTCTGCGCCCAGGCGGCGCATCTTGTCCTGTTCGTAGGCTTCGAAGTTGCCCTCGAACCATTCGACATGGCCGTCGCCTTCGAAGGCCAGGATGTGGGTGGCCAGACGGTCCAGGAACCAGCGATCGTGGCTGATGACCACGGCGCAGCCGGCGAACTCTTCCAGAGCCTCTTCGAGGTTCTGCAGGGTTTCGATGTCCAGGTCGTTGGTCGGTTCGTCGAGCAGGATCAGGTTGCCGCCGGTGGCCAGGGTCTTGGCCAGGTGGACGCGGTTACGCTCACCACCCGACAGTTGGCCGACCTTCTTCTGTTGGTCGCCGCCCTTGAAGTTGAAGCTGCCGACATAGGCGCGGGTGTTAATCTCGCGCTTGCCCACCATCATGATGTCGGTGCCGCCCGAGATGGCCTGCCAGATGGTGTCGTCCGGCTTCAGGTCGTCGCGCGACTGGTCGACGTAGGCCAGCTTGACCGTTTCTCCGACCTTGATGGTGCCGCCGTCCGGCGTTTCCTGGCCGGTGATCAGCTTGAACATGGTCGACTTGCCGGCGCCGTTGGGGCCGATGACGCCGACGATGCCGTTGGGCGGCAGCTTGAAGGTCAGGTTGTCGAACAGCGTCTTGTCGCCATAGGACTTCTTCAGTCCGTCGACTTCCAGCACGACGTTGCCCAGGCGCGGGCCCGGCGGAATCTGGATGACGGCGAAGGATTGGGCCTGACGGCTGTTTTCCTGATCGGCGACCATCTTCTCATAGGCGGCCAGACGGGCCTTGGACTTGGCCTGGCGGGCCTTGGCGCCCGAGCGGACCCATTCCAGTTCGCGGGTAAGGGCGCGCTGGCGGGCTTCGGATTCCGACTGCTCCTGCACGACGCGCTTGGTCTTGGCTTCCAGCCACGAGGAGTAGTTGCCCTCGTGCGGGTGGCCCTTGCCGCGGTCCAGTTCCAGCGTCCACTTGGTGACCTGATCCAGGAAGTAGCGGTCGTGGGTCACCAGGATGACGCAACCGGGGAAATTCTCCAGGTGATGCTGCAGCCAGGCCACCGACTCGGCGTCCAGGTGGTTGGTCGGTTCGTCCATCAGCAGCATGTCGGGCTTGGACAGCAGCAGACGGGCCAGGGCCACGCGGCGCTTTTCACCGCCGGACAGGTTGGTGACTTCCCAGTCGTCGGGCGGGCAGCGCAGGGCGCCCATGGCCTGATCGATGCGGCTGTCGATGTCCCAGACGTCGCCGGCGTCGATCTTCTCCTGGAGGGCGGTCATCTCCTCCATCAACTCGTCGGTGTAGTTTTCACCCAGCTCGCCGGCGACTTCGTTGAAGCGGTTGACCCACTGCTTCTCTTCGCACCAGGCCTCGACGTTCTGGCGCACGTTCAGCGCCGGATCGAGGTGAGGCTCCTGCTCCAGATAGCCGCGCTTGACGCCGTCTGCGGCGCGGGCTTCGCCCTGGAACTCGCTGTCCAGACCGGCCATGATCTTCAGCAGGGTGGATTTACCCGAGCCGTTGACCCCGACAACGCCGATCTTGGCGTCGTTGTAGAAGCTCAGCCAGATGTTCTCGAAGATCTTTTTGCCGCCGGGGAAGGTCTTGGTCAGACCCTGCATCTGGAAGATATATTGCTGCGCCATACGTCGCGTCGCGCCCTTGATTCAGTGCGGATGGGGAAGTTGACGGGGGGTGTAGCCGTCGTAGACCCTTTGGGCAAATCTCTAGGCGTAAGGCGGGGCGGTTTGAAGGCGGCTCAGCCCGCGGGAAGAACCGTCATCAGGGCGCGGGTGAATCCGACGGGGGCGACCGTGAGATGGTCCTCGTTTTCCAGCACTGTCGATTGCACGCTGAGACCCGGATAGGCGCGGGATTTCAGCAGGCGTTCCATCATGCGCATGTCGCCGACCATGTCTGTTTCATTGTCGTGCCGGGCGGTGGGGCCGGGACCTTCAAAGCCGCCGACATACATGAAGACCTCGGCGGGCAGGTCGCGGTGGGTGCGGGCGTAGTCCGCCTCCATCTTCATCATGTGGCGCTTGTCGAACCAGAAGGAGGGACTGCCCAGGACATAGCCGCTGAACATCGCCGGGTCGGTGAACATGATCTGCGATCCCAGCAAGGCGCCGTAGGAGTGGCCCAGCAGGACGCGTCGCGCCGGATCGGTGCGGAACTTCTGCTCGACGAAGGGCAGGGCCTGGGTCTTCAGATAGGTCTGATAGGCCGCGCCGCCGCCGTGTACGGAGCCGGCGGAATTACGCGGGCCGTTCGGCGTCGGGGTGTAGTCGCGACGGCGGCTGTCGGCGCCCCCGTCTCCCTTGGCGTAGGAGAGGCCGACCAGGATGAACTCTTCGATCACCGGCCCATCCAGATTCACCCGACGGGCGATCTGGCGGATGATGGGGAAGGCGTAGTCGGCGTCGGTTACGTAGAGCGTCGGATAGCGGCGGCCGGGATTGGCGTCATAACCGGCGGGCAGACTGACAAAGACCTGATAGTCCCGACCGGACACGGGGTCGGGCACGCTCCAGACCTGGGTGCCGGTCAGGACATAGGGCGCGCCTTCGGTCGCGGCGGCGGGATCAGGGGCAGGGGCCGTTTGAGCGTCCGCTTTTTCGCCGCATGCGCCCAGAAGCAGGGCGCCTGTCGTGAACATGGCGATCGCCGCCGCCGCGCTGAAAACCCGCATCCATTCCCTCCAAAGCTTCGCTGTTGACGCAAGGTTCGGGGCAAATGCGGCGAGGGAAGGGCGAACCGGCGTCAGGCGTAGTTGAAGCTGATCGAGATGCGTTGTTCTTCGGCGCGGTTGGCGGGCACTTCGTGGCGCAGCCAGCTTTCCCACATCAGCACCGTGCCGGGCGCGGGCTTCAGATAGACGAAGGGCTGCTCGGCCTCGCCGGCGTCGGCGGTCAGGCCGGGGCGAGCCATCATCATGACCAGGCGCGGGTCTTCAATCTTAAGCGAAGAGGCGCCGTCGGGCACGTGGATGTAGATGGTGCCGGACAGGACGGCGTGCGGGTGGATATGGCCGGTGTGTCCGCCGCCGGGCATCAGGACGTTGACCCATAGATTGTCGAGCCGCAACTTCTTGGCCAGGTCGAAATGCAGGTTTTCGGCGAAGCTCGCCGCATGCTTGTCCAGCAGCTTCTTCAGCTCGGCGAACTCGGGGAACCGCTGCGGCAGGTCGTTGATCGAGCCGTAGGAGGTGTAGCCCGGATAGTGGTTGGCCCGGCACCATTCGATCCCGGCCTCGTCCTCCTCGGCCATGACCAGGCAGAGGTCGAGCAGTTCCTCATGCAGTTCCGCCCAGCCGCGCGAAGAGGCGAGGGAGGCGTCATAGACTTGGGTGGCGAAGAGGGATCGCAAGGACATGGGAGGTGCAATAGCCCTTCTCCCACAAGGGGAGAAGGGACGCCGCCCTGTAATCGACCAGCCTATCCTTTCGCCTGTGCTAGGCTCCTCGCGGTTTCGGAAAGCGCCGTCGCGCGCCGCAGCGGATTTCAGACGATTCAGACGAATTGGACTCTATTTTTCTTCCTTCTCCCGCAAGGGAAGAAAGGCGAGTGAAGCCGTGTTCAGAAACCCAAACCCGCCTCGCCGCGCAGGATCGCTTCGGCTTGCGGGCTGTGCTTGGCGCCGTCGCGGTCGTGCAGGATCAGGGGCGGCAGCAATCGCAAGGGCGCCTTGCCGGTTTTGATCGCCTGGACCAGCACGCGCTTGGCGGGTTGATCGGCGTAGGGGTGGATCGGGCGGACAGCGAAGGAGCCCGCCTTGGGCGCCAGAAGGCTCAGGATGTCGGCAAGACGATCGGCGCGGTGGATGATGACGATGCGTCCGCCCTCGCGCACCGCTTTCAGCAGGAAGCTCGCCCAGGCGGTCAGGCCGTCGTCGGCCATCCAGGCGCCGAGTTTGCCCTCGGCGGGCGCGCGCAAGGCGCTGGGGTCGTCGAAGAAGGGCGGATTGCTGATCGCCCAATCGAACGGCGTCAGGTCCAGGGCGCGAAAGCCGCGCGCCACGTCACCGTCCATGATGGCGGTGCGCGCCTCGGCGTTGTTCAGTTCGGCATTCTGACGCGCGAGAGCCGCAGCGGCTGTGTCGCGCTCCAGCCCGGTCAGCAGGACGCCGGGGCGTCGGGCGGCGATCTGCATCAGGACGGCGCCCGCGCCGCAGCCCGCTTCGATCAGTCGTTCGCCGGGGCGCGCCTCGACGGCGGCGGCCAGCAGGGCGGCGTCCATGCCTGCGCGGTAGCCCTTCGTCGGTTGGCGCAAGCGGACGCGCCCCCCCAGAAAGGCGGATTCGGCCACATCTGCGGCGACAGTAAGGGATGACTCGGCTTGACCCATCATAACGCCGCCACCATTGTGCGCCGCATCGCGTCCGGGCAAGCGGATGCGTGTGAATTTCGGGCGAATCTCCCCCTTCGCCCCTGTGCTGAAAGAGATTTCCGTGGACGCAGCTCTCGCCGTCGCTCCCCGTCCCAAGGGCGATGTGGACGCCCTGGTTCATCTGGCCAAGGACGACATGGCGGCGGTCGACGCCTTGATCATCGCGCGGATGCAGTCGGACGTGCCGGTGATCCCCCTGTTGGCTGAGCACCTGGTGTCGGCGGGCGGCAAGCGTCTGCGCCCCTTGCTGACCGTGGCCGCCGCGCGCGCGATCGGTCAGACGGGCGTTATCGAAGGCCCCAAGAAGCTGGCCGCCTCGGTCGAGTTCATCCACACCGCCACCCTGCTGCACGACGACATCGTCGACGGTTCGGAAATGCGCCGGGGCAAGGTCGCGGCGCACCTGATCTGGGGCTCGGCCTCGTCGGTGCTGGTCGGCGACTTTCTGTTCGCCCGCGCGTTCGAACTGATGGTCGAGACCGATTCCCTGCGCGCCCTGGGCATTCTGGCGAGGGCCTCGGCCGTGATCGCCGAGGGCGAGGTGCTGCAACTGACGCGCGCCCACGATCTGAATCTCGACCTCGACACCTATCTGCAGATCATCCGCGCCAAGACGGCCGAGCTGTTCGCCGCCGCCGCCGAATCCGGCGCGGTCGGGGCCGGCGCGACCGACGAACAGGTCGCGGCGCTGCGCGACTATGGCATGGGTCTGGGCATCGCCTTCCAACTGGCGGACGACGCCTTGGACTACGGCGGCGCGACCGAGACCCTGGGCAAGAACGCGGGCGACGACTTCAATGAGGGCAAGGCCACCCTGCCGCTGCTGCTGGCCGTTCAGCGCACCAAGGGGACCGAAGACCTGTTCTGGGACCGCGTCATCACCAAAGGCGACCGCAAACCTGAAGACTTCGATCGCGCGCGGCAGTTGATCGTCGCCAGCGGCGCCGTTGAGGCCACGCTCGACACGGCGACGGAGTACGCCGACCGGGCCAAGGCGGCCTTGCAGGTGCTGCCTGCGGGGCCGTGGCGCTCGGCGCTGGAGGCTCTGGCCGATTTCGCCGTCAGCCGGGCGATGTGATGCTGGCGGCGCTGCTCGTCGCCGGGCAACTGGCCGCGCAGGAGCCGCCGCGCTTCCTCATGCCGCAAAGGCCGGGGGACGGGTTGAAGGCCGAGCTGTTCCGTCTGGAGCCGGGTGATCCCGGCGGTCAGGCGCGCGCCCTGCTGGGCGAGGCGATGACGCGGGACGACGCCGAACTGGTGGTGCGCCCCGTGCCGCCGATCATCATGCTGTATCGTGAGGGCAGTCTGCCGGACGGCCCGATCGTGCTTTATGCCGGGCCTGAGGTGGAGGGCGAGCCGGACGCCGCCTGCCGTCTGTCACGCCTTCCCGGCGGCGCTGTCGACAACTCTGAACGCGTGTTCGAGTGGTGCAGCGGCTTCATTCTGAAAACGGCGCCGACGTTGAACATTCCGCCGGCGCCGGTTCACTGAAGACTTACTTCAGGCTGGCGCAGAAACGCTGGATGCGGGTGCAGCCTTCTTCCAGCACGGATTCCGACGTGGCGTAGCTGATGCGGAAGTAGGGGCTGAGGCCGAAGGCGGCGCCCTGGACCACGGCCACGCCCTCGGCGTTCAGCAGTTCGGCGGTGAAGGTCTCGTCGTCGGTGATGACTACGCCCGACGGCGCCGTCTTGCCGATCAGGCCCTCGATCGACGGATAGACGTAGAAGGCGCCTTCCGGCTTCGGGCAACGGATGCCGTCCGCCTGGTTCAGCATGGAGACCACCAGATCGCGGCGTTTCTCGAAGGCGGCGGCGCGCGGGGCTAGGAAGTCCTGCGGGCCGTTCAGGGCCTCGACCGCCGCCCACTGGCTGATGGACGAAGGGTTGGAGGTCGTCTGGCTGGCCACCTTGCGCATCAGGTCGATCAGCGGCTTCGGCCCACCCGCATAGCCGATGCGCCAGCCGGTCATGGCGTAGGCCTTGGATACCCCGTTGCAGGTCAGGGTGCGGTCGTAGAGGTCCGGCGCGACCTGGGCCATGGTGACGTAGTCGAAGTCGCCATAGACCAGATGTTCATACATGTCGTCGGTTAGGATCCAGACCTGCGGATGCTTGCGCAGCACCACGGCCAGGGCCTCCAACTCGGCGCGGGTATAGGCGGCGCCGGTCGGGTTCGACGGCGAGTTGAGGATGATCCACTTGGTCTTGGGCGTGATGGCGGCGTCCAGCACTTCGGGACGCAGTTTGAAGCCGTCGGCTTCCTGGCCGATCACGGTGACGGGCTCGCCGCCCGCCAGCAGCACCATGTCGGGATAGGAGACCCAGTAGGGCGCCGGGACGATCACTTCGTCGCCGGGGTTCAGCGTGGCCACCAGGGCGTTGTAGATCACCGGCTTGCCGCCCGAGGCGACATGGATCTGGTTCGTTTCGTAGGTCAGGCCGTTTTCACGGGCGAACTTGGCGACGATGGCCGCCTTCAGTTCGGGCATGCCGTCCGCGTCGGTGTATTTCGTCTCGCCGCGATTGATGGCCTCGATGGCCGCCGCCTTGATGTTGTCCGGGGTGTCGAAGTCAGGCTCGCCGGCGCCCAGGCCGATGACGTCGCGCCCCTGGCGTTTCAGTTCGCGCGCCTGTGCGGTCACGGCCAGGGTGGCCGACGGCTTGACGCGAGCGAGGGAGGCGGACTGAAGGCTGGACATGTCTATCCCGTCTGGTGGAAGTGATGGGCCGGGGAGGCTGAGGCTTGATACGCAACCCCGCAGGGGCGCACAACGTTTGTGCGCGTCCTGGATGATCAAAAGGCGATTTGGGCGAAATTTATGCGGCGGGTCGTCGATTTTCTGCTGAATATGGAGGCCAAGCGGTGGCGCACCCTGGCCGTGACCCTGCTGCTGCTGGCGGGAATCATCGCCCTGTTCGCCCTGGGCAAGACGCAGTTGGCGCTGGGCGCCGAGGATCAGCTCGAGCATTGGCTGGCGGGCTATCGCATCGGGCCGTGGGGCTTGGCGGCGGCGGTGCTGGTCTTCACCCTGTCGGCCTTCATCGGCGTGCCGCAGTTCCTGTTGATCGCGGCCTGCGTCGTGGCCTTCGGGCCGTGGTTCGGATTTCTCTATAGCTGGATCGCCACGATCGCCTCGGCGGCCGTCACCTATTGGCTGGGGCGCGGACCGACCGCGCGGACGCTGGAGCGTTACGGCGGCGGAACGGTTGAGCGCATCCGCAGGTTTGTCGGCCGCAACGCCTTTTCGGCTAGCTTCATCATCCGCAACGTTCCCTCGGCGCCCTTCATCGTCGTGAACATGGCCTTCGGCGCGGTGCGGGCCTCGTTTCCCGCCTATCTGGCGGGGTGCGCTCTAGGGGTGTTGCCCAAGACGGCCCTGGTCGCCTTCTTCGGCGGATCGTTCATGGCGGCGGTCAGCGGCGACGGAATCTGGACTTCGGTGATCCTGGCGGCCGTCGCGGGCGTTTGGCTTGTATTGATGCTGGCGGTGCGCGAGTGGGTGAAGCGTCGCGAGGCTGCACGCAACCTAGACTGATCGGAGAACGACGATGCTGAAGCTCTATTATTCGCCCGGCGCCTGCGCCATCGCTTCGCACATCGGCCTGGAAGAGGCGGGCGCGGACTATGTGATCGAGAAGATCGACCTGCGCGCCGGCCAGCAGCGCACGCCGGAATACCTGGCGATCAATCCGGCGGGCGTGACTCCGGCCTTGCAGACCCCCAAGGGCGTGCTGACCCAGAATGCGGCCATCCTGGCCTATGTCGCCCAGACCCATCCGCACGCCCAGTTGGCCGATCTGGACGATCCGTTCGAGTTTGCGCGGATGCAGGCCTTCAACGGCTGGCTGGCGTCGTCGCTGCACCCGGCGATCGGCAAGGCGCTGTTCTCCAAGCCGGCCCTGGAGGGCGAGGCCAAGGACGAGGCCGTGCGGATCGCGCTGGAGAAGTACGACCTGGCCGAGAATCATCTTCTGGCCGGTCCGTGGGTCATGGGCGAAGATCATTCGATGGCGGACGGTTATCTGCTGGTCTTCACGCGCTGGGCGCGTCAAGCGGGCCTGCTGGACAAGGCGCGCTTTCCGAAACTGAACGCCCATCTGGATCTGGTGCAATCGCGCCCGGCCGTGCAGCGCGTGCTCCATGCCGAGGGCGTCGCGGCGGTCTGAGCCGCGAACCCGCAAGCGGGGCTGGAAAGCTTGAGCGGTAAGGCTTTCAAGCCTTGCCGTGACAAGCCTGTGATCGAGGAGTCATAGGCGCTTGCAATCCCCGCGGCATGAGGGCAAACGGGCCTGTAGTCGGCTCGGCGAAGACGGTCAGGACAGCTTTACGACCAACGTGAAGCGGGGGTGGGGCGTCGCCACAGCGGACGAATGAAATTCACGCCCTTGCAGGCCCGAACTAAAGCGGTACCGACGCCCATGCTTTCACCCCTCTTCGGCATGATTTCCAATGACATCGCTATGGATCTGGGGACGGCCAACACCCTGATCTACATGCGCGGCAAAGGGATCGTCCTGAACGAGCCGTCGGTCGTCGCCCTGCGTAACGTCGGCGGCCGCAAGATCGTCCACGCCGTCGGCCTGGAAGCCAAGCAGATGCTGGGCCGCACGCCCGGCCACATGGAAGCCATCCGTCCGATGCGCGACGGGGTCATCGCTGACTTCGAAGTCGCCGAAGAGATGATCAAGCACTTCATCCGCAAGGTTCATAACCGCAAGGGCTTCGTGAACCCGAAGATGATCGTCTGCGTCCCGTCGGGCGCCACGGCCGTCGAACGTCGCGCCATCAATGATTCCTGCCTGAACGCATCGGCCCGTCGCGTCGGCCTGATCGACGAGCCGATGGCCGCTGCGATCGGCGCCGGCCTGCCCATCCACGAACCGACCGGTTCGATGGTCGTCGACATCGGCGGCGGCACGACCGAGGTGGCCGTTCTGTCGCTGTCGGGCATCGTCTATTCGCGTTCGGTCCGCGTCGGCGGCGACATGATGGACGACGCCCTGATCGCCTATATGCGCCGCAACCATAACCTGCTGATCGGCGAAACGACCGCCGAGCGCATCAAGAAGGACATCGGCACCGCTCGCATCCCGACCGACGGCGAAGGCCTGTCGATCGAGGTCAAGGGCCGCGACCTGATGCAGGGCGTGCCGCGCGAAGTGAAGATGAGCGAGCGTCAGGCTGCGGAAGCCCTGGCGGAACCCGTCTCGCAGATCGTCGAGGCCGTGAAGGTCGCCCTGGAAGCCACGCCGCCGGAACTGGCCGCCGACATCGCCGACAAGGGCATCATGCTGACGGGCGGCGGCGCTCTGCTGCGTGGCCTGGACGCCGAGATTCGCGACCACACGGGCCTGCCGGTGCAGGTGGCGGACGATCCGCTGTCGTGCGTCGCCATCGGCTGCGGCAAGGTGCTGGAGCACCCGTCGTGGATGAAGGGCGTCCTCGAGTCGTCGCTCTGAGACTGATCGGCTTGTCGCAGGCGCCGCATTCCTGAAAAGGAGCGGGTTTCTGCGACAGGCTCACGCTTTCGGCGGGCTTTTGAGCCCGCCGATTCCTAAGCTCTAGCAGGAAGGCTGGCCGTGGCGTTTCGCGACGGACCGTTCGAGAATCTGAAGGTGCCGCTGGCCTGGACGGCCGCGGTCATGGTCGTCGGCGGAATCGTCGCTGCGGTCATGCTTCTGCTCGCCGACCGGCCGCAACAGGCGGCCGACGACTTGGGGCCTACGCGCGCCGCATTCGACAGCGCAGCCGGAACCACGGGCGGCGTCCTGGCCGCGCCGGTCCGCTGGGGCGGCGACGCCGTGGATTACGTCACAGGTTACTTCTTCGCCGTGTCGGAGAACCGTCGTTTGCGCCGCGAGCTGGCGGAGATGAGCGCCTGGCGCGACGACGCCCTGGCGCTGAAGAATCTCAATGCTCGCTATGAACAACTGCTGGGCCTGCAGACCGAGCCGCCCATCGCCATGACGGCCGGCCGCGCCATCACCGACGCGCGCGGCCCGTTCGCCCGGTCGCGCCTGCTGAACGTCGGCGCCGGTAAGGGCGTGCGGGTGGGCAATCCGGTGCTGAGCGAGCACGGGCTGGTCGGCCGCATCTCGGGCGTTTCTGGCGCACACAGCCGTATGGTTCTGCTGACCGACGTGGCCTCGCGCATTCCGGTCATGGTCGAACGCACCGACGCCCGCGCCATGCTGACCGGCGACGGCAGCCGCAGCCCGCGCCTCGATTATGTACGGGGGCAGGGGGCGGTGCAGGAGGGCGATCGCATCCTGACCTCGGGCGACGGCGGCGGTTTCCCGCGCGGCCTGCCGGTCGGCGTCGTGGCCAAGGGCGTGGACGGCTCGTGGCGGGTCAAGCTCTACAGCGACCGCACGGCCATCGACTATGTGCGCGTCCTGCTATTCCAGGACTTCAGCCAGCTGGCGGATCAGAACGCCCTGAACGCAGGCCCGCTGGCGAGCCTGAACACGGCGCCGCCGCCGAACGCCGCCCAGGCCGCCGCCATCCAGGACGTGGCCACGCGCCGCGCCGCCGCCGCCCAGGCCGCTGCAGAGCGTGTTCGCGCCGCCAACGCCGTTCCGCCGCCGGCGCCGGTTGCGACCGCGCCGGCTACGCCCGCAGCCGCGCCGCCGCCTCAGGCTCAGCCCAGACCGCGCCCCGCCGCGCCCCGGCCGACCGGCGCCACGCCGCCTCAACCCTCGACGCAAGCGCCGGCGCCTACCGCGCCTGACGGAGGCCGCGAGTGAGACGGACGATCACCGTGCGGATGGTTGGTCCGATGCAGTGGATCGGCTACCCGGCGCTGATCGCCGCGGCCGCCACCATCCTGTTCGCCATTCCGCTGCGCCTGTTCGGCCTGACCTTGCCGGAGCCGGTCTGGCCCATGGTGCTGGCCTTCGCCTGGCCCCTGATCCGCCCGTCCATGCTGGCGCCGGCGGTGCTGTTCGGACTGGGCGTGTTCCTCGACTTCTTCTGGGGCGGCCAGACGGGGATGTGGGCGCTCAGCCTGCTGCTGATCTATGGCGCGATGCTGCTGGCGTCGAAATACTTGGCGGGACAGGCGACCATCGTCCTGTTCGCCCTCTATGTCGCCTCGACGGGCCTGGCCTTCGCGGTCGCCTATTTCGTGACGCGCGGCAGCCTTGGGAATGCTCCCAATCTATTGGCTGTTATGGGCCAGATGATCCCGACGCTTCTGCTCTTCCCCCTGGCTGACTGGTTGATCGAGCGCTTCGACGACGCGGACGTGCGATTCCGATGAGCAGCGAACCGCATATCTTCTTTTCCGATGTGAACGAGCGGCAGGGCTCCTTCCTGCGGCGCACCATGCTGCTGGGCGGGGCGACGGTCGTGGGCGGGCTGGCCCTGGTCGGGCGCCTGGCGCATCTGCAGCTCTTCAAGTCGGAAGAGTTCGCCACCTTGGCGACGCGCAACCAGTTCAACTTCCGCCAGGTGCCGCCGCCGCGCGGCCTGATCAAGGACCGCAACGGCGTGGTCATCGCCGGGAACCGGCCCAGCTTCCGCGTGCTGGTGGTTCGTGACGAGACCAAGGATCTGGATCAGACGCTGGACCTGCTGGGTCAGCTGTTGCCGGACACCCTGGATCGTCGCCGCACCATCATCCGCGAGGTCAACGCCGCGCCGCGTTTCTCGCCGGTCCCGGTCAAGAGCGACCTGACCTGGGAGGAGTTCTCCAAGGTCAATCTGCACGCGGCGGAACTGCCCGGCGTCATGGCCGACATGAACGAAGCCCGCTACTATCCGCACGGCGGCGCCTACGCCCATGTGGTCGGCTATGTGGCCAAGGTGTCGGACCGCGACGTGAAGGCGATCCGCGACAAGGGCGAACAGCCGCCGGCCATCCTGTTCAACCCTGGCTTCCGCATCGGCCGTCAGGGCATTGAACGATCGCTGGATCTGGACCTTCGCGGCGTCGAGGGCGGCAAGCGCGTCGAGGTCAATGCGCGCGGCCGCGTCGTGGCCGAGGACATCGCCGGATCACGTCCGGCGGTTCAGGGTTCCGAGGTGGTGCTGACGCTGGACAATGACGTCCAGCAGCGCGCGCTTGAGGTGTTCGGCGAAGAGGCGGGCAGCATCGTCGTCATGGACGTTCGCAACGGCGACATCCTGGCCATGGTGTCGTCGCCGTCGTTCGATCCCAATCTGTTCGTGTCGGGTGTTCCGTCCAAGATCTATCGCGCCCTGGCGGACTATGAGCGGCGGCCGCTGCTGGATAAGGCGCTGAGCGGCACCTTCGCGCCGGGCTCGACGTTCAAGCCGATCGTGGGCCTGGCGGCGATGAAGCGGGGCCTGGACCCCAGCCGCCGCATCTTCTGCAACGGCAGCTTCTATCTGGGGCGCCGGTTCGCCTGCCTGGGACGGCACGGGGCGTTGGATCTGCGCGGGGCCATTAAGGCCTCCTGCAACGTCTACTTCATGACCTTGGCGACCGAGATGGGACCGGACGCCATCGCCGAGACGGCGCGGGACATGGGCTTCGGTCAGACGTTCGACATCGGCATTCCCGGCCAGAAGGCCGGACTGGTGCCTGATCGCGAATGGCGTCGGAAGAACCCCGTGCGGGGCGACGGCAAATGGTATCCGGGCGAGAACCCCAGCTATGGCATCGGTCAGGGCGCCCTGACCGTGAACGCCCTGCAGTTGGCGGTCTATACGGCGCGTGTCGCCAACGGATCCAAGGCGGTGTCGCCGCGCCTGATCAAGTCGGTCGGCGGGGTGGAGCAGGGCGGCAGCGCCTTCGCTGATCTGCCTTACGATCCTCAGATGCTGCAGGTTCTGCGCGACGGGATGGAGGCGGTGACCGCCGCTGGCGGTACGGGCTTCCGCAATAGCCAGCTGGGTCTGGGCATGGTCAAGATGGCCGGCAAGACCGGCACGGCGCAGGCGCGCAACTACGGCTCAGGCTCACGCAAGGGCGCAGGGCGTCCCTGGGACCAGAAGGATCACAACCTGTTCGTCGCCTATGCGCCGACGGATAATCCGCGGTACGCCGTCTCGGTCATCGTCCAGCACGGCGGCTTGGGCGGCGGCACGGCCGGGGCGCCGCGCGCCCGCGAGGTGATGAAGGTGGCCCTGTTGAAGGACCCCGAGATCCGCGCCCGTATCGAACAGGCCGGATTCGAGGCCCAGGAAGACGCTGGCGCGCGCGAGGCCGAGGCGCGAGGCGAGCCAGTCGATGGCGCCGGCATCGACGTCGTCGCCCCGCCGCCGCTGACGGAGCCCGGACAATGACCGCATCCGCCCTGACCCGTCCTGGCGAACGCGACCGTCTGTCCAGCAAGTTCGCTGAGCTGGATTGGCGCGTCATCGGCCTGTTGTGCATCCTGGCCGGGATCGGCACGGCTATGCTGTATTCGATCGCCGGGGGGCATTGGCAGCCCTGGGCGGCCAAGCACCTGATCCGTTTCGGCGTCTTGCTGGTCGGCATGATCGGCCTGGCCATGGTGCATCCGAAATGGTGGTTCCGTGCGGCCTATCCGCTGTACGGCGTGCTGCTGGTGCTGGTGCTGATGATCGAGTTCACGCCGCTGGGCTATACGGCGGGCGGGGCAAAGAACTGGTTGAACCTGGGGTTCACCCGCATCCAGCCGGCCGAGTTCGTCAAGATCGGTCTCGTGCTGGCCTTGGCGCGCTGGTACCACGGCCATTCAGCGCAGGAGGCGCGCTGGTCATGGAAGCTGCTGATCCCCGTGGGGATGATCGGCGTGCCCTTCTTGCTGGTCGCCAAGCAGCCTGACCTCGGCTCGGCCATGATCATCGGCCTGACCGGGGCGGCCGTCATGTTCATGGCGGGACTGAGCTGGCGTGTGATCGTGGCGTGCGCTGCAGCCGCCGTGGCCGTGATCCCGCCCTTCGTCATGTTTGTGATGCACGACTATCAGCGCAACCGCGTGCTGACCTTCCTGAACCCGGAGGCCGATCCCTCCGGCACCGGCTACAACATCATCCAGTCCAAGATCGCCCTGGGCTCCGGCGGGCTGATGGGCAAGGGCTACGGCTTGGGCAGTCAGAGCCAGCTGGAGTTCCTGCCGGAACGCCATACGGACTTCATCTTCTCGACCGTGTCCGAAGAGTTCGGCTTCCTCGGCTCCTTCACCGTCCTGGCCTGCTATGTCGCGCTGATCCTGATCTCGCTTCGGATCGCAGCCCTGTCGCACAGCCATTTCGGCCGGATCAGCGCGGCGGGCATGACGGCCTTCCTGGCGCTGTTCGTGCTGATCAATGGGGCGATGGTGATGGGGCTGGCGCCGGTCGTAGGCGTGCCCATGCCGCTGCTGTCCTATGGCGGATCGACCATGATGACGGTGATGATCGGCTTCGGCCTGATCCTGTCGATGCGGGTGCACCGCTATGTCGAACTGCCGAAGGGGCAGGGACTGTTCTAATCGCCTGTACGGGCGTTAGGCTGTCGTCATGACTGTTCAAACGCCCGAAACTGAAGCCGCCGACATTCCAAAGGCCGATCCGGCCATGTTCTCCGATTGCGGCGACACGCCCTGTCCTCAACCCGTGCTGGCCGATCCGAAGAATGAGGCGGCGGTCCAGGCCGAGGGGTTGCGGATGCGCGACAACCCGGCCGAGTGGGCCTTCGTCCGCCTGTCCAAGCTGATCGAGGAGTTCGAGGCCAACCTCGACAAGGACGAGGAAATCGGCGCGCGCGTGGTCGGCCTGCCCGGCGACGGCGCCATGCAGATCATGGACGTCGGCTTCTGGGGGCCGGACCTGATCATGTTCTTCGGCCGCAACGCTGACGGCAAGCCGGTGCGCCTGATCCAGCACTACAGCCAGATCAACGTAGTGCTCAGCGCCATGAAAAAGCCGGAGGAGCGCGAGGCGCGCCGCATCGGCTTCCAACTCAGCGAGATGGTCGAGAAGACCAACCCGAAATAGTCCCTGATCGAGGGTGCGCCGCCCTTAGAGCGTCGCCGCCCAGTCGGTGGCGCGGATCAGGCTGTCGATGATGCCGGGCTCGCTGGAGGCGTGGCCGGCGTCGCCGATGATGTCCAGCTTGGCCTCGGGCCAGGCGCGGTGCAGGGACCAGGCGCCCGAGATCGGCGTCACCACGTCGAAGCGGCCTTGCGCGATCCAGCAGGGGATGTGGCGGATGGTTTCGATGTTCTCCAGAATCCAGTGCTCGCTGTCGAAGAAGCCGCCGTTGGTGAAATACCAGTTCTCGATGCGGGCGAAAGCCACGGCGAAATCGGGATCGGCGAACTTGTCCGGCTTGCCTGACGGCCCCTGGATGCTGACGGTCTCGCCTTCCCAGGTCGCCCAGGCCACGGCGCAGCGGTTGCGCTCCTCGACGTCATCGCCGGTCAGGCGCTTGTAATAGGCCGCCATCAGGTCGCCGCGCTCGGCTTCGGGGATCGGGGCCAGGAAACGCTCCCAGGCGTCCGGGAAAATCATCGAGGCGCCGTCCTGATAGAACCAGTGCAGTTCCTTTTTCGTCAGGAGGAAGATACCGCGCAGCAGCAGGGCCAGGCACCGCTCTGGGTGCATGATGGCGTAGGTCATCGACAGGGTCGAACCCCAGGAGCCGCCGAAGACCACCCATTTGTCGATGCCCAGCATTTCGCGCAGGCGCTCGATGTCGGCGACCAGGTCCCAGGTGGTGTTGTTCTCAAGCGAGGCGTTCGGCCGCGACAGGCCGCAGCCGCGCTGGTCGAACATGACGATACGGTATTTGGCCGGGTCGAAATAGCGCCGCATCCCCGGATTGACCGCTCCGCCGGGGCCGCCGTGCAGCACGATAACCGGCACGCCGTGCGGATTGCCGCTTTCCTCGTAGTAGATCTCGTGGACGCTGTCGGTTTGCATCCAGCCCGAGGCGTAGGCTTCGATTTCCGGGTAGAGGTCGCGGCGCACAGTATTGGTCACGAAAGATGCCCTTCTGAGAAAAGGATCGGTCAGGTCTGAAGCGGTCAGGCCTTGGCGGGATTGGACTGGAAGGCGGCGAAGATCAGCAGGGCCCATCCGGCGATCATCAGAGCGCCGCCGACCGGCGCCACCGCGCCCATGATCGGCAGGCTCAACAGCCCGATCATGGCCAGGGCCAGACAGAAGATCAGCCCGCCTGTACTGGCCAGCCATCCGGCCAGGCTCAACAGTCGGCTCGTGCCGAACAGCGCCAGGGCGGCGGCCAGGGCGGCGTGCACCATCTGATAGTGGCCGCCCGTGGTCAGCAGGGTCTTGATGGCGGGACCGGCGCCGTGAGCGGCGAAGGCGCCCAGGGCGACGGCCATGGCGCCGTTGAAACCGGCGAAAGCGAGCAGTTTGCGGTCAGGGCTCATGTCTAATGTCTAGACCACAAAAACCCCGAAGTCTGCTATCGCGCGCCGATGAAAGCTGCATCGCGCATGGCGCTGCAATATGTCCTGCTGTTCAGCGCCAGCGGCGTGACCCTGCCGTTCGCCGGCCTGTGGTTCCGTGACCAGGGGCTGAGCGGCGCCCAGATCGGCGCCTTGCTGGCCATTCCCATGCTGGCGCGCGCGGTGACGGGGCCGCTGCTGGCGGTCTGGGCTGACGGCTTCGTTCTGCGGCGCACGCCCATCGCCTTCCTGGGGCTGGTCATGGCGGTCGGCTACGGCGGGGCGGGATTGGTCGAGGGATTCGTCCTCTGGGCGCTGTTCTGGCTGTTGGGCGCGACGGCGGCGGCGGCCCTGATTCCGCTCAGCGACGTGATGACCCTGCGCGTCGCCCGGCGTGAGGGATTCGCCTTTTCGCTGCCGCGCGGGTGCGGCTCGGCGGCCTTTGTCGTCGCCAATCTGGCTATGGGCGCGCTGCTGACGCGCGTGACTTCGGACGCCGTCATCTTCTGGACGGTCGCCGCCTCCCTGTTGATCTCGATCACAGCCTGGCGCGTCCTGCCTGCCGAGCCGGTGTCTGAAGGCGGCCCCGTGTCGAAGCTTGAGCGATTTCAGGGGCTGGGGCGGCTGTTGCGACGCCCGGTCTTCATGGCCGCGATCTTTTCTATCGGCGCGGTGCAGGCGACGCACGCCTTCTACTACGGTTTCTCCGCCATCAGTTGGCGCGCCCAAGGCTTGGCCGAGAGCGTGACGGGGATGCTGTGGGCCTTTTCCGTGGTGGTCGAGATCGCCTTCATGTGGTGCGTCGAGCCGTGGCGCCGCCGTATCGGCATCGGCCCGTGGACCATGCTGTTCATCGGCGCGGGGGCGGCGGTCCTGCGCTGGAGCCTGATGGCCTTCGCCCCGCCGCTGTGGATGCTGATTCCGTTGCAGATGCTGCACGCCCTGACGTTCGCCGCCACCTATTTGGCCGGTGTGCAGATCGTCGAACGTCTGTGTCCGCCGGACAGCCACACCGCCGCCCAGACCTTGAGCTCGGCCCTTTCGGCCGGGGTGTTGATCGGTCTGGCGACCCTGGCCAGCGGGCCGCTGTACGACGCCGTCGGGTTGAAGGCCTATCTAGCCATGGCGGCGCTGGCGCTAGCCGGGGGGCTGGTCGGTCTGTGGGTGCGATCGAAGGAAGCGGCGTCAGGCCACGTTTGATCGGGGCAGGGGCGCCAGTCGACGCGCCATGGCCGAAGCGGCCGTCTTGACCGCCGTCCGGACCGTGTTCTCGCTCTCGCCGTTGGGAATCCGCAGCAGGCCGATGGACGGAGATTCCAGGCTGTCGGGCAGATCCGCCAGAATGCGATACAGGATGTAGCTTCCCGCATCCTCTTCGGCGTCAGAGTCGGCGATGGCCGAGACTCCCGCCTCCGTCAGATCGCGCAGAATGTCGGCGACCGGCGCCGTGACGCGCGCGATGCTGGGGCCGGTGCTGTCCAGGCGTCCCGGCTCGCCCAGACGGCGGTTCTCGGCGCGCATCTGCACCCGGATCGGTCCGGCGTGAACGGTGCGCCCGACCAGCAGCAGGGCCGAGCAATCGCCACGCGACAGCAGGCCCGTCAGAGTTTCGGCCAGGGTCTCGGCCGAGGCGTCGCCGGGCGTCGCCAAGGTACGCGCGCCGGGCGGGTTCCAGGGATCGCCGGACAAATCCTCGACGGGATCCCAGGCCCGATACGACGGCGACCAGGCGCAAATTGAGATGACGGGGCGCCGATCAGGGCGACCGTTGGAATCCAGACCCATCAAAGGAAATAGACCCCCTCTAGCGCCGTTGTGGCGCGCCGCAGCATGAACGGTGCTTTGAAATGCGGCGCCAGGTCAAGCCTGACCGGCGCCGCAATGGCGTAATGTAAAGGCGAGGTGGTCAGCTCAGATCGCCTACGGCGGCGTCCAGCAGCATGAAGGCGCGGCCCTCGTCGGTCGCCAGTCGCATCTGCACATCCTCGGCGTCGCCGCGTTCCGCCTGAAGCTTCAACCCATGGGCGAAGGCGCGGACATAGGCTTCGGCGTCAGCGCGCAGGGCGTCGTCGCTCAGCACCCGGCGAGAGACGCTGCGGACGGCGGCCGGAGCCACGCGGCGGACGATCTGGCGCGCCCGCGCCGGGTCGTGGCCGGCGAAGGCCTGCGCGGCCTCCTCTACGCGGGGGCGGGGCAACAGAGCGTTGGGGTCGACGCCCATACGTCGGATGGCCGAGGTGACGCGTCCAGCCAGGGCGTCGATCTCTTCCGGCGTGCCGATGGCGGCGTTCAGCTCCAACGGGACGGCAGGCTCGGCAGGCGCGGCGGGCGCCGATTCCGGTTGAACCAGATCGCGCCAGCTTAGGGCGTCGCCAATGCGTGTCGGCTCGGCGTGGGGCGGTTCAGGCGTCGGAGCCGAGCTCGGGGCCGTAGTCGGGGCCGGGGCCGTGGGGATCGGTTCGATCTCGGATTCGACCGGGTGTTCAGGGCGCATGCGGCCTCGCAGGCCAAGACCCGAAGCCAGGCCGGATGCGAGGCCCGGCGCAGCCGTCGGCCGCTTGGGCTCGGGCGCAGGCGCGACCTCGCGCGGGGCGGGGACTGTCGTCGGCCGGCGGCGCGGCTGGCCGCCCTCGCCGGAGACGGCGCCCATCAGGCGCACAGCCTCGGTCAGCATTTCATAGTTGCGTCGCACGCGATCCTGGAACCCGGCGTCCAGGGCTTCGGTGTCCTCGGCCGCCTTGCGCGAGGCGGCGGTCAGGGCGCTCAGGCCTTCTTCGACGGTGAGGCGCACAGCTTCGACGCGGGCGCGAGCTTCGTCGGGCAGGCGGGCGGCGCGCTGATCCATTTCGGCGACGGCCTGTTCGACCGAGGTCAGGGCGTCGGTGACCTGAACCAGGGTGGTCTGCAGGCTGTCGACCAGCTTCTGGCCGGTCAGATCCACCATGTCGGCCGTCTGGGCGACGATGCGGCGGGCGCCGTCGATGCGGGCTTCGGCGGCTTCATCAGCCTTCTGGGCGGCGTCGAACAGGGATTCGCCCAGGCGGTCGGCGCGAATCTGGGCCTGTTCGATCGCGGCCTGGGCGGCGGCGCGCTGTTCGTCCGCCGTGGCCTGAAGCGCCTCCAGCGAACGGCGGGTCTCCTCGACCAACAGGTCGCGAGATTCGGCGGCCAGGCTTTCAAAGCGGTCCAGCGACAGCTTGGTGGCGTGGTCGAAGCCGTCGGCCTCGCGCTGGGACATCTCGACCAGGGCCTTGAACTGATCGACCACGGCGTCGACCTGGGCCTTGATGGCGGCGGCGGCTTCGTCGCCGCGCAGATTGATGTCGTCGGCGGCGGTGCGGGTCTGCGACAGATGGTCGAGGAGCTGGGCGCGCTGGCTCTCGATCTGGGCCGAGAAGTCTTCTTGATCGGTGCGCAGGGCGTAGGCGGCCGTGACCAGGGCGGCGCGTTGCTGGCCCAGACCTTCCTCGACGGATTGAATCTGTTCGGCGACGCCGGAGCCGGCTGTCTCCAGCCGCAGGGTCTGGCGGGCCAGATCGTCGGAGGCGGCGCGGGCGGCTTCCTGGGCTTCGTTGGCGGCTGCCGCCAGATCGGCGGCGCGGGCGGCCAGGGCGGCTTCGGCCTCACGCAGTTGAGTCTGGGCCAGGTCAGAGGCGTCGGCCACCATGCGCGACTGACGCTCGACCGTTTCGACAACCGCCGAAGCCTGACCTTCCAGCTTGCCGCCGAGGACGCCCATCTGCTCGCGTTCGTGCGACAGTTGTTCGGCAAGGCGTCGCGCCGTCCCGCCGGCCAGTTCAGCGGCCTCGTTCAGCAGATTGGATTCCTTGACCAGGGCCTCGCGCAGCGACGCCAGGTCGCCCCGAGCGCGCTCAGCCGATTGCGCGGCGCGGTCGATGTCTTCGCGCAGAGTGTTCAGCACCTGCCCGGCCTGGTTGGCGGCCAGGGCGGTCGGCCCGACCAGGGCGTCGGCCATTTCCCGCGCGCGCTTCGTTTCCTGGGCCAGGCCCGCGCCCTGGCGCACGGCGTGGGCCAGCAAGATGGACAGGCCCACCGGCGCCAGCAGGATCAGGACGTAGACCGCCAGCCGCAGGGGATCGAGCTCCATCATCCCCGAGCCCAGTTCGTAGGCGAACCAGGAGGCGAGGCCGCCGACCCACAAGGCGGAGGCCAGACCCGCGATCAGATAGGCGTTGGCCGCGCCGTTGGACGCCGTCGCCTTGCCCTTGCGCTTGCTGGACGTCTTGGCCGGGGGCGAAGCAGGCGTGACGGTGGCGGGCGGGGCGTCGGCGGATTCGGCGAACGGCGACAGGGCGCGCGCGGCCTTTTCGGCCTCTGCGGCGCGCGCTTCGGCCAGCGCCTGTTGCTCGGCCAGGCGACGGCGCTGGCGCTCGGACATGGGGCGCTGGGGCGCGTCGGACAGCGGCTCCAGGTCGGTCTCGGGCGTCGCTTCGTCGAGGGTCTCGATCGCTTCGGGCGTGACCGAGGGATCCGTCTCTGTAGAGGCGGGTTCGGAGTCGGTCAGATTGAGCGGCGGCCGATGGCGGGATTTCATGGGCGTCGGTCTCGATCACTGATCGCCAGCGAAGGCGGCGAAGGGCGCAAGGCAGGGACCCTAACGGCTGGATCGTAAGGCGAAAAGGCTCGAGCGCGGATTAGATCGTCGTTTGCCGACGCGGGTCAGCGTGATCTGTGGATCAGCAGGACGACGGAGCGGTCACATGGACCGTGGTTGCGGGCTTGTTGTCGCCGCAATCCTGCACCCGTTGAATTTCGCGGTTCGGCTTTTGCGGGGCGTTCAGATCGACGCCGAATTGCGACAACGCCGCTGCGGCGAGCAGGGCGATCAGGCCGGCCAGCATCTCGATCAGAGCTTGCATAATCGCAGTATGCCAGAAACATCTTCGGGCGACAATGCGGCGAACAGATGAAGCGGCGCCATTGACCGGACTGATGCGAAAATGGAACGATCCGGCCTCACCGGCGTCTGAGTGAGATCAGGAGGGCCATCCGGCCGTCACGCGAATCAGCCATTGCGGGGGGTATGCGAGCAGACCAGTTCTATGAGGGCAGCCTGCTTGAGACGGCCACCGGAGTGTGGCGGTCCGCAAAGGCGCATCGGTTCACCCCCCTGATGGAGAACAATGCCTATTTCGACGCCCTGGCGTCGGCGCTGCACAAGGCCGAGCGTTCCATCCTGATTCTCGGCTGGCAGTTCGACCCGCGCACGCGTCTGGATCCGGAGGGACCGCTGAACGACCGGCGCGCCGAGATCGGTCATCAGTTGAAGGCTCTGGTGCGTCACAAGCCTGACCTGGACGTGCGCCTGCTGATCTGGCGCTCGCCCCTGCTGATCGCCGCCTCGCAAGGCTTCTACCCGCACAAGGCGCAGCGCTGGTTCCGGCGCCGCATCGTCGAGTTTCGACTGGACGGGCCTGGGATACTGGGCGCCTGTCACCATCAGAAGGTGGTGGTGATCGACAACCAGATCGCCTTCTGCGGCGGCGGCGATATCTCGACGGACCGCTGGGACACCGAAGAGCATTTTTCAGGTGATCCGCGTCGGTGCGAGCCGACCGGCGTCATTCCTGCGCCCAGACATGAGGTCATGTGCGTGATGGACGGCCCGGCGGCGCAGGCTCTGGGCGAACTGGCGCGCGAGCGGTGGAGGCGGGCGACCGGCGAGGTGATCGCGCCGATTACGGCCAAATGCGCGGATTCATGGCCGGAGCGCGTGACGCCCGCGTTGACGCAGGTGTCGGTCGGGATATCCCGCACCGAGCCTCAGGTGCGCGGCCGTTCCGAGGTGCGCGAGAACGAGGCCCTGCATCTGGAGGGCATCCGGCGCGCACGCTCGCTCATCTATATGGAGAACCAGTACTTCACCTCGCCTCTGCTCGCGGCGGCGCTGGCGGCGCGGCTGGACGAGCCGGACGGGCCGGAGGTGGTGCTGGTTTCGACCGGCCGCAGTCCCAGCTGGTTCGACGGCATGACGATGGACACAGCGCGGGCCGAGGTTCTGTACCGATTGGAGCAGGCGGATCGTCACGACCGCTTCACCGCCTTCTATCCCGTGACGGACGAAGGCGAGCGGATCATCGTCCACGCCAAGATGACTATCATCGATGACAAGCTGTTGCGGATCGGGTCCAGCAACCTGAACAACCGCTCGATGGGGCTGGATACGGAATGCGACGTTTCGGTCGAGGCTGAGACGGAAGCGCAGAGCGAGGTGATTCAGCGGTTCCGTCGTCACTCTCTCGGTCATTTCATCGGCGTGTCGGGCGACGCTTTCGCTGAGGCGGAGACCCTGCTGGGCTCGGTTGGTCAGGCGATTCAGACCTTTGGGCATGAACGCATGAAGCCGCTGGGCGCCACCGAGCCGACGCGGGTCGAGCGGATGTTCGCCGAGTGGCAGTTCGGCGATCCGGTGTCCTCTACAGACGCCTGGCGGCCGTGGAAGCGGCTGAACCGCTCGCACCGCACCCGACCCAAGTCAGAGGGCGGTCAGGCGCCGGGTTGACCTTTGGGCTGATCGATCTCGAAATCGATGATGAGCGGCAAGTGGTCCGAGGCTGCTCGCGCCAGGGGCGATGACGGGGTGCGTGCGCCGGTCACGCGGATCTCGCGGCTGACGAAGCAGTGGTCGATGCGGATGGCCGGGAAGGTGGACGGGAAGGTCTTGATCGAGGGCTTCAGCCCCAGCCGCCGCTGGGCGTCGTCCAGCCGCCGGGTCAGGGCCTGATAGGGGCGGGTGATGGAGGTGGCGTTGAAATCGCCGGTCAGGATGGTCGGCCCCTCGCACATCGGATCGCCCAGCCAGTCCCGACCGATCAGGGCGGCCGCCTGAAGCCGCTGCTCGCGCGGGACCAGGCCCAGGTGGGTGTTCAGGATGTTGACCACCACTCCGTCGAAATCGACCGCCGACCACAGGGCGCCGCGCGGCTCCAACCCCTTGAGGCCGGGCAGGGTGGGCAGGGCGGCGGCGCGCACCAGCCGCTCGGGGTGGTGAGTCAGGATGGCGTCGCCGTAAAGCTCGGCCTCCACCTTCATGGCGGGATGGAATTGCACGCTCATGGCCAGGCGCTGGGCGATGGAATCGGCCTGATCGACCCAGCCGGTGCGGGCGCGGCCCACGTCCAGTTCCTGCAGGCAGACGACGTCGGGCTCATGCTCGGCGATGACATCGGCGATGCGATTGACGTCCAGCTTGCGATCGACGCCGACGCAGCGATGGACGTTGTAGGTCAGAAGTCTCGGCATGGATTCCTTGCCCGCGATCGCAGCGACTGTCGCGCCTCAATGCGGCGGTCGCGAGGCCCCGATAACCGTCCTGATAACCGGACTAGATGACAACCAGTTTGTCGGGGATCTCGTTTTCATCAGCGGGCTTGGGCGGAAAGCGTTCCGCCAGAACCTGACCGCACAAAGCGATCGCCTTCTCGAAGCCCTCGACTGGGCGGTCGCGCCGCAGCGCGCCGGTCAGGGCGGCGACGGCGTCGGCCCAGACCTCGGGACTGACGCAGGAGTGGATGCCCTCGTCGGCCACCACCTCGACCTGATGATCGGCCAGGGCGGCGAAGATCAGAACGCCGGTGCGCGCCTCGGTGACGTGCAGGCCGTGAGCCAGGAACTGCTGCATGGCCGCGCGGCGGACGCGCGTGCGGCGCAGGGCGGCGGGCGTCAGAATCCTGCGTACGACCGGGATCAGCGACAACAGGAAGACGGCCACGAAGACGCCGGCCTGCACCAGTCCATAGGCGGCCAGCGCCCGTCCGATCTCGGCTGAGGCGGCGGGGGCGTGGGCGATCTCCCACCCGCCGCCGAAGGTCAGCCAGTCGCCGTTGAAGCCGAACGGAATCAGTCCGAGCGGCAGTAGCAGCGCCGCCGCCGCCGCCCAGCCCAGGCTGACGTCACGATAGGAGGACACCTGCCGCGCCACGACGCAGAAGATCTCGCCGGAGGTGTTCGCCTCGGCCTGGGCGATGGCCTGGGCCACCCTTGCGTGGTCGTCGTTCGTGAACTGCATCACCATCCCCCCGAGGCGCCGCCGCCGCCAAAGCCGCCGCCGCCGCCGCCGAAACCACCGCCGCCGAATCCGCCGCCTCCGCCCCAGCCTCCGCCGCCCCAGCCGCCGCGATCATCGTCGTCGCGGTTGCGCAGGGCCTCGCTGGCGGCCCAGATCAGGATGGGCGACAGGCCGTCGCCGCGCCCGCGCCGTTTGCGGCCGCCCGCCGCCGCGCCGACCATGCTGAAGAAGATGAAGGCGAACACCGCCAGGATGACGATGGCGGGCAGAACCGGCTTGGTCGTCGCTGTCGCCGCGCTCTTGGCCTCTTCGGCACGCGCCTGGGCTTCGGCCGGATCGGCGGTCAGTTGCGCGATGATGGAGTCGGTCCCAGCGATGATGCCGGCGGCGTAATCGCCCTGACGGAAGGCCGGCAGGATGTCGTTACGGATGATGAGAGAGGAATAGGCGTCGGTCAGTACGCCCTCCAGCCCATAGCCGACCTCGATCCGCACCTTACGCTCGTTCGGCGCGACGATCAGCAGGGCGCCGCCGTCGTTTTCCTTTTGCCCGATGCCCCATTGGCGACCTAGCTGATAGCCGAAGTCCTCGATTTCCTGGTCCTGAAGCGAGGGCAGGGTGACGACGACCAACTGGTCCCCGGTCTGCTGTTCCAGCGTGGCCAGTTTGCCGGTCAGGGCCTGTTCCTGTGCGGGCGTCAGCAATTGGGCGTCGTCGACCACCCGCCCGGTCAGGGTCGGGAACTTGATCTCGGCGGCCAGGCCGGCGCCGGGCAGGGCGGCCAGCCACAGCGCGAGGCCCAGCAACAGCGCGGGGATCAGGCCCCGCGCTGCGCCTTCCCTCGGGGCGAGGGGAAAAGGGTTCATTGCAGGCTTACTGCGCCGCCGGGGCGGGCGCGGCCGCAGGCGGCGTGGATCCCGGCGCGGCGCTGGGGGCGGGCGCGCCGCCGCCGGGCTGGGCGCCCAGGTCGAAGTTTACCGTTGGCGCGGATTGAGCCTCGGCCGTGGCGGTGAACAGCTGCATGGGCTTGGAGCCGCCGTGCAGGGTCTTGGCCCAGATCACGCTCGGGAAGGTGCGCAGCGTCGTGTTGTAGTCGCGCACGGCCTCATTGTAGTCGCGGCGCGCCACGGAAATGCGGTTCTCGGTACCTTCCAGTTGCGACTGCAGGGTCAGGAAGTTCTGATTGGCCTGAAGCTGAGGATAGGCCTCGACCGTCACCAGCAGTCGCGACAGGGCGCTGGAAAGCTCGCCTTGAGCTTGCTGATACTGCTGGAAGGCGGCGGCGTTATCGAGGTTGGAGGCGTCGATGTTGACGCTGGTGGCCTTGGCGCGGGCCTCGATCACCTGGGTCAGGGTGGTGCGTTCCTGAATGGCTGCGCCCTGAACGGTGGCGACCAGGTTCGGCACCAGGTCGGCGCGGCGCTGATACTGGCTCTGGACATCGGCCCAGGCGGCCTCGGCGCGCTCCTGCTTGGTCGGAATGGTGTTGTAGCCGCAGGCGCCCACGGCGGGGGCCAGGACGACGACAGCGGCGACGGCCGCGATACGAGGCGAAAATCCAGCCATGAAGAAGCTCCTGCGGGCGGCCCTCATGACCGCTGATCGCTAAAGACTATCGGGCCCGAAAGGCTCCGCTTCAAGGCTGGATTTTTGACGAAGATCTCAGCCGTTCAGGTCTTCCGGCTCCACGCCCGCCGCGCGGCAGGCGGCGGTGTAGGTGTTGGCTAGCAGGCAGGCGATGGTCATGGGGCCGACGCCGCCGGGGACGGGGGTGATGCGACCAGCGACTTCGACCGCCTCGTTGAAGTCCACATCGCCGACCACGCGGGTCTTGCCCTCGGCCGCCTTGACCGGATCACGCGAAGGGACGCGGTTGATGCCCACGTCGATGACGGTGGCGCCCGGCTTGATCCAGTCGCCCTTGATCATCTCGGGACGGCCGACGGCGGCCACAAGGATGTCGGCGGTGCGGCACAGGGCGGGCAGGTCGCGGGTGCGCGAGTGGGCCACGGTGACGGTGCAGCTTTCGCCCAGCAGCAGTTGCGCCATCGGCTTGCCGACGATGTTTGAGCGGCCGACGATGACGGCGTTCAGGCCCGACAGGTCGCCGAGTTGATCCTTCAGCAGCATCAGGCTGCCCAGCGGTGTGCAGGGGATCATGCCCGGCAGGCCGACGGCCAGGCGTCCGGCGTTGACGACGTGGAAGCCGTCCACGTCCTTGTCCGGCGAGATGGCGTCCAGCACGGCGGCCGAATCGATATGCTTGGGCAGGGGCAACTGCACGAGGATGCCGTGGATGCCCGCATCGGCGTTCAGCGACGCGATCAGGGCCAGCAGCTCGGCTTGGGTGGTTTCGGCCGGCAGGCGGTGGGTGTCCGAACGCATTCCGGCCTTCAGCGTCGTCTCGCCCTTGTTGCGGACATAGAGCTGGCTGGCGGGGTCTTCGCCGACGATGACGACGGCCAGGCCGGGCTTGACGCCATGGGCGGATTCCAGCCGTGCGGCGGCGGCCGCGACGCGCTCCACCAGGGTCTGTGAGAAGGCCTTGCCGTCGATCAGCGAGGCGCGAGCGGGTTCGACAGCCATAATTGGCTCCATCTGCCGGGAACTGGAAAGCGTTGCCGCGATTTACAGGCGCTGCGGTTCGGCGTCTATGATGACGCCAGCAAAGAGGTTTTTATGCGTTATTCCCTGTTCGCGGCGGTCAGTGCTGTCGCTCTTCTGTCCACCGGCGCCGCCTGGGCCCAATCGGCGACCGACGCCCGGCTGGGGGATGACATCCGCGGTCGGCTGGAAGACGGCGACGCCCGCACGCGCGGGAGCGACGGCTATCGCTATGACGACTATCGCGTGAACCTGCGCGCCGGTCAGCGGCTGGAAGCCGAGATGACGTCGGACGATTTCGACACCTATCTGGAAGTCTACGCCGAAGGCTCCCTGCGGCAATCGCTGGCCAGCGATGACGACAGCGCGGGCGATCTGAACGCGCGTCTGCGGTTCACGGCGCCCGAGGCCGGGGTCTACATCGTGCGCGCCCGCACCTTCTCGGGCATGGAGACCGGCGACTATCAGCTGTCGCTGAAGGAGCGCGCCGCGCCGCGGATGCCGCGGCCGGGCCGCATCGCCATCGGTCGCGATGAGACGGGCAGCCTGGGCTCCAGCAGCGCCGAGGATGACGACGGCAAGCGTTATGACGCCTACGCCTTCCGCGCGTCGGCGGGCGAGCGGGTGAAGATCGATCTGGAGTCCGACGACTTCGACAGCTTCCTGCGTGTCGGCCGCATCGTGAACGGCGCCTTCGTGCAGATGGCCGAGAACGACGACGGCGGCTCCAGCCTGAACGCGCGCCTGGTGTTCACGGCGCCGCAGGCGGGGGAATATCTGATCCGCGCCACCTCCTATAACGGCTCGGCCGAAGGCGACTATCGCCTGTCGCTGGAGCAGGGGCCGCCCGCGCCGACGGCGACGTCGGTGACGGTCGGCGAGGAGACGCGGGGCCGCCTGAACTCGGACAGCGCGACCAGCGATTCCGGCGCTCCGGCCGACCTGTATCGCTTCAGCGGCCGCGCCGGACAGCGCGTGGCGATCACCATGGAGGCGGACGGTTTCGACACCTACCTCGAACTGTTCGACGCCAACCACAACAGCCTGGCGACCGACGACGACAGCGCCGGCGATCTGAATGCACGCCTGACCCACACCCTGGCCGAGGACGGTGATTATCTGATCGAGGCGAGGGCCTTCTCCAGCGGCGAGGGGCCTTACACGCTGAAGATCGAGGAGATCGCCCCGCCGCCGCCGCCGTCCGCCATCGCCTTCGGGCAGACGGTCGAGGGCGAACTGAAAAACAGCGACGCCACCGATGATGACGGTCGCCTGTATGACGCCTTCGTCTTCAGCGGGACCGAAGGGCAGCGCATCCAGGCCGTCATGCGGTCCGGCGACTTCGACGCCTATCTGCAGCTGAGCGAAAACGAAGAGGAATTCAACGAGATCGCCAGCGACGACGACGGTCTGGGCCAGGGAACGGACGCGCGTCTGATCTTCACTCTGCCGGAAACGGGCGAATATGTGCTGCGCGCGCGCTCGTGGTCGCGCGACGCCAAGGGCCTGTATGCGCTGGAGCTCCAGGATCTGGGCGACGAACCTTCGCCCGGCAGCCTGCTGATCGGCTCGACCGTGCGCGGGCGGCTGAGTGAGCGGGCCAGCCTCACCGATGACGGCGTCTACTACGACGCCTATCACTTCAAGGCCAAGGCGGATGAGAAGCTGCGCTTCACCCTGATCGCCAGCAGCTTCGACGCCGTGGTCGAGGTCGGCGAGGAGAAGGACGGCGACTACTTCAAGCTGGAAGAGGACGATGACAGCCTGTCCGACACCCATGCCCGTCTGAACTGGACGGCGCCGCGCGATGGTTCCTATGTGCTGCGCGCGCGTAGCTTCGGCTCCAACTCGACCGGCGACTATGTGCTGATCACGGAGCGGCAGCCCTGAGCGAACCTGACGACGCCGCCGCCTCGGCCCTGATCCTGGGCCGGAAAGACCAGCACCTAGACGTGGTGCTGGCCGGCGGCGGGCGTCATGCCCTGTCTGCGGGCTTTGACGACTGGCGCTTCGTGCACGAGGCCCTGCCGGACCTTGATCATGCACGCATCGATCTGGGCGTCGACTTCCTGGGGCGGCGGCTGAAGGCGCCTTTCCTGATCAGCGCCATGACCGGCGGCCCGGCGCGCGCCGGGGCGATCAACGCCCGCCTGGCCGAGGCGGCGCAGTACCTGGGCATCGCCCTGGCGGTCGGCTCGCAGCGGGCGGCGCTGGAAGGCGGCGCGGCGGGCGGGCTGGACTTCTCGCTGCGGCTGAAGGCGCCGGATACGCCCATCCTGGCCAACATCGGCGCGGCCCAGCTGACGCGCGGCTTCGGTCGGGACGAGGCGCGCCGGGCGCTGGACATGATCGGCGCCGACGCCCTGGTCGTTCACCTGAACCCGCTGCAGGAGGCCTGTCAGCCGGAAGGCGATCGGGACTGGTGGGGCGTAGGGGCGGCGCTTCAGGCCCTGATCCGCGATCTGGACGCGCCGGTCATCGTCAAGGAGACGGGAGCGGGGATTTCGGCCGTGACGGCCCAGCGCTTGATCGCCATGGGCGCGGCGGGGGTCGATGTCGCCGGAGCTGGCGGCGCCAACTGGGGTCTGATCGAGGGCGAGCGCGCGACTGATGCGGCGGACAAGGCGCATGCCCTGGCCTTCGCTGACTGGGGCATTCCGACCGCGCGCGCCCTGGCTGAGACACGCAACGCCTTGCCCGACGCCCTGCTGATCGGATCGGGCGGCGTGCGTGATGGCGTAGATGCGGCCAAGGCGATTCGCCTGGGCGCCGATGTCGTCGGCATGGCCTCGGGCGTCATCCAGGCGGCGACCGTCTCGACCGAGGCGGTCATCGAACGGTTCCAGCTCGCCATTCGGCAACTGCGAACCGTATGTTTTTGCGTAAACGCTTCAAATTTAGCGGCTTTGAAACGAGTTTCGTTGCTTCCTGTCAAATAAGCTGGGCATTTTCGCCCTACGATTTTTGCGTCGCACCCAAGGAGATTCCCATGCGCGCCCTGTTGATGACGTCGGTTCTCGCGTCCTCCCTGCTTCTGGCCGGCGCCGCCGCGGCCCAGAGCTCCATCCGGCCTGGGCAGACCGTGACCGGCAACTTCAGCAGCAAGGACGCCCGTATGGACGACGGGTCGCACTACCGTTGCTACGTGGTGCAGACCCAATCGGGCCAGGCCTATACGGTGACCATGCAGTCGTCGGATTTCGACACCTTCCTGATGGCGGGCGCGGGCACGGATTGCGACGAGACCTCGGTGACGAACGACGACGGTCCGGACATGGGGACCGACTCGCAACTGCGCTTCGTTTCCAACGGCGGGAACTGGATCATCCGCGCGAACACGCTGAGCGAGGGCCAGACCGGCTCCTTCCGCCTCAGCGTCTCGGAAGGCCAGCGCCTGCGCCCGACCACCCAGATCGTGCCGATCTCGGTCGGTGAAAGCCGCCAGGGCCGACTGGAGTTCAGCGACCGTCAGGCCGACGACGGCTCCTTCTACGACTGCTACGTCCTGAACGTCAGCCGCGGGGGCAATGTCTCGGTCCGCATGGATTCGGCGCAGTTCGACGCCTACCTCTCGCTGCACGAAGGGCCGCAATGCGACGGCGACAGCCTGGCCTCCGACGACGACAGCGGCGGCGGCACGAGCGCCATGGTCACTCAGGACCTGCGCCCCGGCTCCTATTCCTTCCGCGCCAACAGCCTCAGCTCGGCGCAGGAAGGCGATTACACCGTCTCCGTCACGACGATGCGCTGACAAGGAAAAGGCCCCGGTTTCGCCGGGGCCTTTTTCAATAGAAGACGCTGTCTGATGCGGCCCGCGTGTCAGGCGCCGGCGGGTCTTTGAGCGCGGACTGGCGAGCTTCACGCTCAGCCGCGTAGTCGGGCTGAGGCGTATCGAAACCGAAACCGTAGTCGTCCTGCTTCAATTGCGGAGCGGGCGGAGGCGCTGTGGGTCGGATAATGGTCGGAGGCGCGTCATGCGTCGGCGGCGTAGGCAGGTCGGGCATCAGCTCCAGCCAGGCGCTCTCGACATAGGGTTCGTCGTCGCCGGGCAGGGCAGCAAGCCGTTCGGGATCGTGTTCGTATCCGCCCCGCAGCTCCCCAACAGCCATGATGGAGCCGACGGGCAGATCGGGTTCGACGGGCGGCACGACGTCGATGGCGACGGCTGAGCCTGATGCCCGCCCGCCATGCGCCGCCGAGGTCGAATTCCAGGCGGCCCAGCCCGCCGCGCCTAGTCCGGTCAGGACCAGGGCGGCGGATGCCAGAATGATGGCGCTTTTGTTCATGGTCGGCGGCATCCTGCGTTCGTGCCTATTACGAAAGCGCTCAACCGCCGTCCGGTTCAAGCCGAAGGCAACAGATCGCCGGCAAAGGCCCGGTAACGGCCTGCGCGCACGCCTTCCGTCGCACGAGCGATGTCCGGCGCGAAATAGCGGTCTTCCGTATAGGCGCCGCAGGCCTCGCGCACGATGGCGTAGGTCTGCTCCAGTTCCGGCGACGAGGTCAGCGGACGGCGGAACTCGATTCCCTGCGCTGCTGCCAGCAGTTCAATGCCGACCACGGTCGCCGTGTTGGCGGCCATGTCCAGCAGGCGACGTGCGCCGTGGGTGGCCATCGACACGTGGTCTTCCTGGTTGGCGCTGGTCGGTACGGTGTCGATGACGCAAGGATGGGCGACCATGCGGTTCTCGGCCACCAGGGCCGCAGCCGTCACCTGGGCGATCATGAAGCCCGAGTTCACGCCGCTGTCCTTGACCAGGAAGGCGGGCAGGTCGGTCATCTTGGGGTCGACCAGGATGGAGGTGCGACGCTCGCTGATATTGCCGATCTCGCACAGGGCCATGGCGATCTGATCGGCTGCATATGCAACAGGTTCTGCGTGAAAGTTGCCGCCCGAGATGACGTCGCCATCCTCGATGAAGACCAGCGGATTGTCGGTCACGGCGTTGGCTTCACGCTCCAGCATGGCGGCCGCGTTGCGCAGCACGTCCAGCGTCGCGCCCATGACCTGCGGCTGGCAGCGCAGCGAGTAGGGGTCCTGCACCTTGGCGCAATCGTGACGATGGCTCTCGCGGATGGCGCTGCCGCTCAGCAACTCGCGCAGGCGCCGGGCCACGTCGATCTGGCCCGGCTGGCCGCGCAGGGCGTGGATGCGGGGATCGAACGGCGCGTCCGAGCCAAGCAGGGCGTCGACCGACAGGCCGCCCGCGGCGATGGCGGCGGCGAAGACGTCTTCGGCCGCGAACAGGCCGGTCAGCGCCAGGGCCGTCGAGCACTGGGTGCCATTCAGCAGGGCCAGGCCTTCCTTCGGGCCTAGGACGACGGGCTTCAACCCGGCCTTGGCCAGAGCCGACACGGCGTCCAGCACCTGGCCCTGATAGCGGGCTTCGCTGACGCCGATCAGGACGCACGACATATGGGCCAGCGGCGCCAGATCGCCTGAAGCGCCGACCGAGCCCTTGGCCGGGATCAGCGGCAGGACCTCGGCGTTGACCATGCCGATCAGGGTCTCCAGCGTGTGACGACGCACGCCCGAGGCGCCCTTCGACAGGCTGGCGATCTTCAGCACCATCAGCAGGCGGGTGGTGTCCGCGCTCAGCGGCTCGCCGACGCCGCAGGCGTGGCTGAGCACTAGGTTCTTCTGAAGGGTTTCAAGGTCTTCCGCCGCGATGCTGGTGTTGGCCAGCAGGCCGAAGCCCGTGTTGATGCCATAGACGGTGCGGCCTTCGTCCAGGATGGCGGCGACGACAGCCGCGCCCTTCTCGACATTGGCCCAGGCGGCGTCGGTCAGGCTGACCGTGACCGGGCCGTTGAGGACCGAGCGAAGCTGGGCGAGGGTGAGCGGCGCAGCGCCGATTTCAATGGTGGTGGTCATAGGCTTACAGGTCCAGCGAGGGCAGGTTCAGGCCATGTTCGCGCGCGGCGTCCTTGGCGATGTCGTATCCGGCGTCGGCGTGGCGCATGACGCCGGTGGCCGGGTCGTTCCACAGAACGCGCTCCAGACGCTTGGCGGCTTCTTCGGTGCCGTCGGCGACGATGACGACGCCCGAGTGCTGGCTATAGCCCATGCCGACCCCGCCGCCGTGGTGCAGCGACACCCACGACGCGCCCGATGCGGTGTTCAGCAGGGCGTTCAGCAGGGGCCAGTCGGACACGGCGTCCGAGCCGTCCATCATGGCCTCGGTCTCGCGGTTCGGGCTGGCGACGGAGCCTGAGTCCAGATGGTCGCGGCCGATGACGATGGGGGCGCTCAGCTCGCCCGAAGCGACCATCTCGTTGAACATCAGACCCGCGCGGTGGCGGTCGCCTAGACCGATCCAGCAGATGCGCGCCGGCAGGCCCTGGAAGGCGATGCGCTCGCCCGCCATGTCCAGCCAGCGGTGCAGGCCGGCGTTGTCGGGGAACAGCTTCTTCATCGCCTCATCCGTCTTGCGGATGTCCTCGGGATCACCCGACAGCGCGGCCCAGCGGAACGGGCCGATCCCACGGCAGAACAGCGGGCGGATGTAGGCGGGCACAAAGCCGGGGAAGTCGAAGGCGTTCTCGACGCCTTCGTCAAAGGCGACCTGACGGATGTTGTTGCCGTAGTCGGTCGTGGGGACGCCCATCTTCTGGAAGTCCAGCATGGCCTTGACGTGGGTCGCCATCGACGCGCGGGCGGCGGTCTCGACGGCGGCCGGGTCGCTGACGCGCTTCTCTTCCCACTCGGCGACGGTCCAGCCCGAGGGCAAATAGCCGTTGACCGGGTCGTGGGCGCTGGTCTGATCGGTCACCAGATCGGGGCGAACGCCGCGCTTGACCATTTCAGGCAGAAGATCAGCCGCATTGCCCAACAGGCCGATCGACAAGGCTTTCTTGTCCTTGAACGACTGCTCCAGCAGGGCCAGGGCTTCGTCCAGCGTTTCGGCCATGACGTCGACGTAGCGGGTGCGCAGGCGGAACTCGATGCGGCTACGCTGGCACTCGATGGTGATGCACGAGGCGCCGGCCATGGTCGCGGCCAGCGGCTGGGCGCCGCCCATGCCGCCCAGGCCCGCCGTCAGAATCCACCTGCCCGACCAGTCGCCGCCATAGTGCTGGCGACCCGCTTCCATGAAGGTTTCATAGGTGCCCTGAACGATGCCCTGGGTACCGATGTAGATCCACGACCCGGCGGTCATCTGGCCGTACATGGCCAGACCCTTCTTATCGAGTTCGTTGAAGTGCTCCCAGGTCGCCCACTTGGGCACCAGGTTGGAGTTGGCGATCAGCACGCGCGGCGCGTCGGCATGGGTGCGGAAGACGCCGACCGGCTTGCCCGACTGGACCATCAGCGTCTCGTCGGCTTCCAGCTTCTGCAACTGGTCGACGATGGTGTCGAAGGCCTGCCAGTTGCGGGCCGCTTTGCCGATGCCGCCATAGACGACCAGGTCTTCGGGACGCTCGGCCACCTCGGGGTCAAGGTTGTTCATCAGCATCCGCATGGCGGCTTCGGCCGCCCAGGTCTTTGCGGTCTTTTCCGGCCCGCGCGGGCTGCGGATGATACGGGTGTTGGGCGTGGCCATCGAATCCTCCATGCGGCGTCAGCCGCCGTCGTGCGTTGGTCGCACTGTTATGTCTAGACATTATTGCGTGCAAGAGGCATTTTCGTTTCATGGATCAGGAGCCGCTTCATCGCCGCATCGCGGGCGACATCGAGCGCCGCATCGCCTCAGGCGAGTGGCGGCCGGGTTTCCGCATCCCGACCGAGGCTGAATTGACGGCGGAATACGGCTGCGCCCGCATGACCGTGTCGCGCGCCATGTCTGATCTGGCGTCGCGCGGGCTGGTGGTGCGGCGGCGTCGCGCCGGCACGGTGGTGGCTCATCCGCCGCTGCATTCCTCGGCCCTGGTTTCCATCCCCGATATTCAAGGCGAGATCGAGAGCCGGGGCCTGGCCTATTCCCATCGCCTGCTGGGCCGCATCGTCCGCCCGGCGAGCGGCGAGGAAGACGGGCTGGGCGAGCGGGTGATCGAACTGCAGACCCTGCACCTGGCCGACGGTTTGCCGTTCGTTTTCGAGCGCCGTCTGATCTCCCTGTCCGCAGCGCCCGAGGCGGAGGCCGCCGACTTTACGACGCAGCCGCCGGGCGGCTGGCTATTGGCCCACATGCCCTGGACCGAGGCCGAGCATCGCATTTCTGCCGTCGGCGCCGACCGCGAGACGGCGGCGGGCCTGGGCCTGGCTGACGGCGCGCCCTGCCTGCGGCTGGAGCGCCGCACTTGGCGCGACGGCCACGGCGTGACCTGGGCCTCACAGATTTTCCCCGGCGCGGCCTATGATCTGGTCGCGCGCTTTTCCCCGACCAAAGGATGACCCTGATGAGCCAACCGTCTGAAGCCCTGGGGTGGCGTTCTGTCGGCGATCTGGTGGGCAATCACCCCGACGCTCCCGTCGCTCTGATCGGCGCGCCGCTGAACGAGCGGTCGCTGACGCCGGGCCGTTGTGACCTGGGGCCGAAGACGCTGCGCGGCGTCTTGCCGCGCTTGTCGACCTATGACGTCGAGACGGGTCTGGAGCTTGAGATCAAGGTCCACGACGCTGGCGATGTGACGCTGAAGGCCGTTTCGCCGTTTGACGCCTTTGAGCCCGTGCGCGACGCGGTGGCGGCTCAAGCGCGCCGCGACCTGACCATTCTGGTCGGCGGCAACAACGCCATCACCCGGCCGGGCGTTCACGCTCTGGGGCTCGAGCGCGTCGGCGTGCTGACCCTGGACGCCCATTTCGACCTGCGCGACACGGATCAGGGCCTGACCAACGGCAATCCGATCCAGGCCCTGCTGGATGACGGCATGGACGGCCGCCGTATCAGCCAGGTCGGCCTCGCGCCCTTCGCCAACACCCGCCGCGCCCATGAAAAGGCCGAGGCCGCCGGCATCAGCGTCCGCACCGCCCGCGAGTGCCGCCAGCGTGGTCTGGCCAATATCGTGGTCGAGGAGTTGGAGCGCCTGTCGTCCCTGTGCGAGGTCATCTACGTCGACTTCGACATCGACGTCATCGACCGCAGTCAGTGGCCCGCCAGCCCCGGCGCGCGGCCGGGAGGGGTTTTGGTCCACGACTTCTTCGACGCCGCCCGCGCCATCGGCGCGCACGCCAAGGTCCGCGCCGTCGACCTGACCGAATACGACCCGTCGCTGGAAATCGGCGATCTCGGCTCCCTGACGGCGGGCCGCTGGTTCTGTGAAATTCTGGCTGGAGTAGCCGCGCGATGACAGGACGTTGGGCGTCGACCTTTGTTTTCCTGCTAGGATGTGTAGGCGCTGCTCCCGCTTGGTCCTGCACGTACTTTGCTCCGACCTACGCCGAGAGTCTGGACTTTCAGCAGGGTTTGTGGAGGGACGCAGACGCCGTTTTCCTAGCAAGAGCCAAACCTGTAACGGAGGCCCGGAGCCAGCTCCGCCCCATGGTTGCCCTTCATGGAAGTACTCCGCCTGGGAAAAGCATGACCAGTGTCAGTACCAATTGTGGTGAGGCGCCTGCGGAGGGTGTTGTGATCGCTTTTACTCGCCGCATTAGAGTTAGCGACATGCCTTTGGAGCCTTGGCGTTGGGGGCGTTGGTACGTGATCAGCCATTTGGCCCCGGCCGAGGTCGTTGATCCACAGATGGTAGAAGCTTTGAGACAGGCCGCTGGAAGGCTGGAAACTGACGAATGACACTGACTTACGACCGTCTCATCACTGACTGCCACGTCGCCGTCATGACCGAGGGTGGAGCGCCCTATGGCGCGATCGAGGACGCCGCCATCCTGATCAAGGACGGGCGCATCGCCTGGGTCGGGCCGCGTGCGGACCTGCCTGTGCACAAAGCTGTGGAAACCGACAGTCTGGGCGGGCGCTGGGTCACGCCGGGGCTGGTCGACTGTCACACCCATCTGGTCTTCGGCGGCGACCGTTCGGGCGAGTTCGAGCGGCGGCTGGAAGGCGCGACCTATGAAGAGATCGCCCGCGCCGGAGGCGGCATCGTCTCGTCCGTGCGCGCCACGCGAGAAGAGAGCGAGGATCAGCTCTACGTCTCGGCCCTGGCGCGGCTGGAGGGGCTGAAGGCCACCGGCGTCACCACCGTCGAGATCAAGTCCGGCTATGGTCTGGATCACGATAGCGAGCTGAAGATGCTGCGCGTCGCTCGCCGCATCGGGCGCGAGGCCGGGGTGCGGGTGCGCACTTCCTACCTGGGCCTGCACGCCGTCCCGCCGGAGCATAAGGCCGACCGCGCCGTCTATGTGGACAAGGCTGTGGATGAAATCCTGCCCGCCGCCCACGCCGAGGGGCTGGTCGACGCCGTGGACGCCTATTGCGAGCCCATCGCCTTCTCGGTCGAGGAGGTCAGCCGCCTGTTCGACAAGGCCGAGGAATTGGGCCTGCCGGTCAAGCTGCACGCCGACCAACTGTCGGATGGCGGCGGGGCGGCGCTGGCCGCCCGCTATCAGGCGCTGTCGGCCGACCATATCGAGCACACGACCGAGGCGGGCGTGAAGGCCATGGCCGAGGCGGGCGTGGTGGCGGTGCTGCTGCCGGGCGCCTTCCTGATGCTGCGCGAGACTCAGGCGCCGCCGATCGCCCTGCTGCGCCAGCATGGCGCGCGCATGGCGGTGGCGACGGACTGCAACCCCGGCACCTCGCCGGTCGCCTCGATGACGGCGGCGATCAATCTGGCCTGCGTCCAGTTCCGCCTGACGCCGGAAGAGGCGCTGGTGGGCGCCACGCGCAACGCAGCCCGCGCGCTGGGCCTGCAGGACGAGATCGGCACGCTTGAGGCGGGCAAGGCCGCCGACCTGGCTGTTTGGGATATCAGCCGCCCGGCGGAGCTGGCCTATTGGTTGGGCAAGCCGCTGCTGCATCGCCGCTATCTGGCGGGACGCGCGGCCTAGGACTAGCGTCGCTCCCTCAAGCGGGAGGGAGCGCGCATGGCGCAGGCGGAAACGGACGTCGTCATCCTGGGCGGCGGGCATAACGGATTGGTCTGCGCCTTCTATCTGGCGCGGGTCGGGCTGAAGGTGACGGTGCTGGAGCGACGCGGCGTCGTCGGCGGGGCGGCGGTGACCGAGGAATTCCATCCCGGCTTCCGCAACTCGACCGCCAGTTACACTGTCAGCCTGCTGAACCCGCGCGTCATCGCCGACATGGAGCTGCCGCGCCACGGGCTGCGGGTGGTCGAGCGACGGGCGGCGAACTTTCTGCCCTTTGACGACGGGCGTTACCTGCTGACCGGCGAGGGGCGGACCCAGGCCGAGGTCGCCAAGTTCTCGGTGCGCGACGCCGAACGCCTGCCCGACTATGAGGCGCGGCTGGAGACGGTCGCCGCCATCTTGCGCGACCTGATCCTGACCACCCCGCCTAATGTGGTGGAAGGCGGCTGGCTGGCGGCCCTGCCGGAAATGCTGAAGGCGGCGTCGCTGGGGCGGCGGGCCTCGGGCCTGGGGTTGGCGGCGCAGCGCGACCTGTTGGACCTGTTCGCCAAGTCGGCAGGCGACTGGCTGGACGGCTGGTTCGAGAGCGATCCGATCAAGGCCCTGTTCGGGTTCGACAGCGTCGTCGGCAACTACGCCAGCCCCTATACGCCCGGCTCGGCCTATGTCCTGCTGCACCACGTCTTCGGAGAGGTGAATGGCAAGAAGGGCGCCTGGGGCCACGCCATCGGCGGCATGGGGGCGATCACACAGGCCATGGCCGCTGCCTGCGCCGAGCAGGGCGTCGACATCCGGTTGGATACGTCCGTCGCCGAGGTGCTGACCGAAAAGGGCAGGGCGGTCGGGGCCGTGACCGAGGCGGGCGATATGGTCCGCGCCCGCGCCGTCGTGTCCAATCTGCACCCGCGTCTGCTGTTCGACCGGCTGGTCGATCCGGCCGTTGTCCCGGCGGACTTCACCGAACGGATGAGCCGTTACGCCTCGGGCTCGGGCACCTTCCGCATGAACGTGGCCCTGTCGGAGCTGCCGCGCTTCACCGCCCTGCCGGGGGCGGGCGATCACCTGACGGCGGGCATCATCATCGCGCCGTCGCTGGCCTATATGGACCGCGCTCATGCTGAGGCGCGGCTGAACGGCTGGTCGTCCAAGCCGATCGTCGAGATGCTGATCCCCTCGACCCTGGACGACAGTCTGGCCTCGGCGGGGCGGCACGTCGCCAGCCTGTTCTGCCAGCACGTCTCGCCCGATCTGGCGGACGAGCACCGCGACAAAGTGGCTGATCTGATGATCGAGACGGTCGAGGTCCATGCGCCGGGGTTCAAGGCCTCGGTGGTCGGGCGGCTGGCGCTGGGGCCGCGCGATCTGGAGCGCCGCTTCGGCCTGATCGGCGGCGACATCTTCCACGGGCGGCTGACGCTGGATCAGTTGTTCAGCGCCCGGCCCGTGCTGGGCCACGCCGACCACAGGATGCCGGTTCCCGGTCTTTATCTGTGCGGATCTGGCGCCCATCCGGGCGGGGGGGTGACGGGCGCGCCAGGACACAATGCGGCGCGGGCTGTGCTGAAGGATTTCGGCAGCCGCTGAGGCTTATCGTGTGCAGGTTGTACGCGATAATGTAAGGTTGTGTTTGTGCAAAAATTCAACCTAATATTGTTCTCTCAGGGGCGGGAGAACAATCCATGGATGTTGAGGCGTTCATCACGCGCTGGAGCGGTGCGACGATCAGCGAGCGTTCGCACTATCAGACCTTCATCAGCCAGCTGTGCGCCCTGATCGGCGTGACCGCGCCGGATCAGGAGACGGTCGGCGATCGCGGCTACTGCTTCGAGCGGCGGGTGGAGTTCCGCTTTCATGATGGCGGCGCGCACCGGGGATTTATCGACTGCTACCGGCGCGGCGCCTTCGTGCTGGAGGCCAAGCAGTCGCAGAAGCGGGCGCCCGGCGGCGAACTGGATCCGCAGCGGCATCTGGCCCTGTTCAACGGGCGCGGGCGCAAACCGCCGCAAGGCGATGCTGGCGCAATCGAGCGGCTGATGCTGGACGCCAAGCGTCAGGCCGAGACCTACGCCAAGGCGCTGGATGAATGGCCGCCCTTCATTGTTGTCGTGGACGTCGGGCGCTCTATTCACCTGTGGGCCGACTTTGACCGACAGGGGAAGGGTTATGTGCCGTTCCCCGACCTGGCGCGCTGCCGCATCTCCATGGACGATCTGCGTGATCCAGCGGTGCGGGATCGCCTGCGCCGGGTCTGGGATGAGCCTATGAGCTTGGACCCGGCGAGCCATGTGGCGGCCGTGACCAGCGACATCGCCGAGCGACTGGCCTGGCTGGTGCGCTCCATCCGCAAGCGGGCGCCGACCGATCCCGGCGGCCGCGTCGATGTCGTGGCGCGGGCGGCGTGGGACAAGCGCAGCTCGCTGTTTGTCATGCAGTGCATCTTCGCCATGTTCGCCGACAGCGTCGAACTGATCGACGACAGAGGTTTCCTGCGCCTGCTGGAAAGTTATCGCGGGATGGCGGATCGCTTTCATATCAGCGCGGCGGACTTCTTTCGTCGCATGAACAGCGGCGGTCATTGCTCGGCCGTTCGTCAGGACCTGCGCCGTTTCAATGGCGGCCTGTTCAAGGAAGAGGCCGCCGTGCCAGTGACGGAGGTCGAGCTTGAGGCCCTGATCGCGGCCGCCCAGCGCGACTGGGCTTCGGTCGAGCCGGCGATCTTCGGCGCCTTGCTGGAGCAGGCGCTGGACCCGACGGAACGGGGAGAGCTCGGCGCTCACTACACGCCCAAGGCCTATGTGCGGCGGCTGGTCGAGGCGACGATCATGGAGCCTTTGCGCGCTGAGTGGGAAGCGGTAGCAGGCTTGGCGGTCGGTCACTACGCCAGCGGCGACGTCGTGCGGGCGCGCCGCGCCATGCGCGACTTCCATCGCGAGCTTTGTGCGACGCGGGTGCTGGACCCCGCCTGCGGCACCGGTAACTTCCTCTATGTGGCCATGGACATGATGAAGGATCTCGAGAGCGAGGTCCTGACCGCCCTGACCGATCTGGGCGACGCCCAGACGGCGCTCGGCCTGGAGGGACACACTGTCAGCCCTGAACAGTTCTGGGGATTGGAAAAGAACGTTCACGCCGCCTGGATCGCGGAGATGGTGATGTGGATCGGCTATCTGCAATGGCATTTCAGGAACGCCGGCGACGCCAAGCCGACCGAACCGATCCTGCGAAACTTCAACCGCATCCAGCATACGGACGCGCTGCTGACGTGGACGCGCGAAGAACTGGTGCGCGATGAACAGGGGCGGCCGCTGACCCACACGCGGGTGCTGAGCCGGGGCGATGGCCTTACGGCGGCGGTGGTTCGCGAGGAGCGTGAGATCGCCCGCTACATCGATCCACGCCCGACGGCCTGGCCGACGGCGCACTTCATCATCGGCAATCCGCCCTTCATTGGGGGCAAGGACGTGCGCGGTGAACTGGGCGACGGCTATGTCGACGCCCTGTGGCGGGTGCGGCAGGGGCGGTTCCGCTCGGCTGATCTGGTCACGGCCTGGTGGGACCGCGCGGCCGAGATCCTGACGGCGAAGAACAGCGCGCTGAGACGGTTCGGCTTCATCACCACCAACTCGATCACCCAAACCTTTTCCCGGCGCGTGCTGGAGCATCACCTGAGCGGCGCGCCGCCGATGCGTCTGACCTTCGCCATCCCTGACCATCCGTGGATCAAGGGCGCCGACCGCGCCGACGTCCGCATCGCCATGACCGTGGCCGAGCGCGGCGAACCGAATGGGCAGGGCCGCTTGCTGACGGTGGTCGATGAGCGGATGGACGACGGCGAAACGCCGGACATCGTGCTTCGCGAACAGCGCGGCGACATCGGGCCGGATCTGACCATTGGAGCGTCGGTCAGCGAGGCTCAGCCGTTGAAGGCCAATGCGCTGCTGTGCTCGCCGGGCGTGAAGTTGCACGGCGGGGGCTTCATGGTGTCGCCTGATCGGGCGGAGCAGTTGCTGGCGGCGTCCAGCGATGGGGCGGAAAACCCAATCCGCGCCTATCGCAACGGGCGCGATCTGGCGTCACGCCCGCGCGGCGTGAATGTGATCGATCTGTTCGGCTGGACCGAGGAAGAGGTGCGTCGTAGCCACCCCGCCGTCTTCCAGCATCTGTTGGAGGCGGTGAAGCCCGAACGCGACCGCAACAATCGCGCCGCCTATCGCGACAACTGGTGGGTGTTCGGCGAACCGCGCAGCGAGTTCCGCCCGGCGCTGGAGGGGCTGTCCCGCTATATCGTCACTGTGGAGACGGCCAAGCATCGATGGTTCCGCTTTCTGGACGCGGACATCCTGCCGGACAACACCCTGATCGCCGTCGCCTCGGACGATCCGCGCATCCTGGGCGTGTTGTCGTCGCACGTGCATGGGCTGTGGGCCCTGGCGCGCGGCGGGCGGCTGGAGGATCGGCCTGTCTACAACAAGAAGGTCTGCTTCGACGGCTTTCCCTTTCCCGATCTCAATGGAGGCGCAGGCGCGGAGATCGGCGCCCTGGCCGAGGAGATCGATGCGTGTCGGCGTCAGGTTTTGGCCCAGCACGAAGATCTGACGATGACCGGGCTCTACAATGTCCGGCGTCGCCTTCAGGAAGGCGTAGAACTGACCGGGGCCGAGCGCGACCTTTATGATCGCGGTCAGGTCGGCTTGCTGCACCATCTCCATCAACGCTTGGATCAGCAGGTGACGTCGGCCTACGGCTGGCGCGACGGCATGACGGATCAAGCGACGCTCGGCGCCTTGCTGGAACTGAACCGCGCGCGGCGGGCGCAGGAGGAGAGGGGAGATATCCACTTTCTGCGGCCGAGCTATCAGGCGGGACGCATCAGATCGTCGGCCCGCGCCGTGCAGATTGAGGCGCCGCTCGATAAGGTGAACGCGCGTGCGCCGTTGCCCGATGCGCCAGCGATCCTGGCGGGCGTGTTGCTGGAAGAGCTGCGTCGCGAGGGGCGGCCGCTGCAACCGCTGGAGCTCGCGCGTCGCTTTGATGGCCGGATCGGTCGCCGCAAGACGGACCGGATCGAGCAGACCCTGGCGGTTCTGGCGGTGGCGGGATCGGTCCAGCGCACGGATGAGGGCTGGTTCTCGCCTCGCCGCCACTGATTTGACCTAGCCGTGGGACGCGGCGATCATTAAGTCACATAAGGGCGGTTCCGGCGGGACCGCCCTTTGCTTTACCGAAGAATTCCAGCCCCGATCGGCGGCGTATTCGCGCGACGCCTCGGGGAAACGAGATGACCATGCTTGAGAAGACGTTCGAACCCAAGGCCGCCGAGCCGCGCATCTACGCCCAGTGGGAGGACAGCGGCCTGTTCGCTCCGCGCGCAGCCAAGCCGACTGACGGCGCCGCCGACGCCTATTCGATCGTCATTCCGCCGCCGAACGTAACGGGCAGCCTGCACATCGGCCACGCCCTGAACAACACGCTTCAGGACATCCTGGCCCGCTATCACCGCATGAAGGGCAAGGCTGTCCTGTGGCTGCCGGGCACCGACCACGCGGGCATCGCCACCCAGATGGTGGTCGAGCGCAAGCTGGCGGCCGAGGGCAATATCGGCCGTCGCGACCTGGGCCGTGACGCCTTCATCGAGAAGGTGTGGGAGTGGAAGGCCGAATCCGGCGGGACCATCGTGCGCCAACTGCGCCGTCTGGGCTCGTCGTGCGACTGGTCGCGCGAACGCTTCACCCTGGACGAGGGGCTGAACGCCGCTGTCCGCAAGGTCTTCGTCCAACTGCACAAGGACGGCCTGATCTATCGCGACAAGCGACTGGTGAACTGGGATCCGCACTTCCAGACCGCCATCTCGGACCTTGAGGTCGAGCAGAAGGAGGTCGACGGCGCCTATTGGCACTTCGCCTATCCGCTGGCCGACGGCGTGACCTATCCGCACCCGGTCGCCTTCGATGAAGACGGCAAGGCGACTGAGTTCGAGACGCGCGGCTTCATCGTCGTCGCCACGACCCGGCCTGAGACCATGCTGGGCGACACCGGCGTGGCCGTTCACCCGGAGGACGAACGCTACAAGGGTCTGGTCGGCAAGTTCGTGACCCTGCCGATCACCGGCCGTCGCATCCCCATCGTCGCCGACGACTATGCAGATCCGACCAAGGGGTCGGGCGCGGTGAAGATCACGCCTGCACACGATTTCAATGACTTCGGGGTCGGAAAGCGGGCTGGACTTGAAGCGCTGAACATCATGGACGCTTTCGGCCGCATCACCGCCGCCGACACACCCGACGTGCCCTCCGAATACGAGGGCATGGACCGCTTCGCTGCGCGCAAGGCCATCGTCACGCGCGCCGAAGAAGAGGGCTGGCTGCGCGAGATCGAGAAGACCAAGCATGTCGTCCCGCACGGCGACCGCTCGGGCGTCGTCATCGAGCCGTGGCTGACGGATCAGTGGTATGTTGATGCCAAGGTCATGGCCCAGCCCGCCCTGAAAGCGGTTGAGGACGGCGCCACCGTCTTCGAGCCGAAGAGCTATGAGAAGATCTATTTCGAGTGGCTCCGCAACATCGAGCCGTGGTGCATTTCGCGTCAGCTGTGGTGGGGTCACCGCATCCCCGCCTGGTACGGCCCCAACGGCGAGATTTATGTCGCCGAGACGGAAGAGGACGCTCGCGAACAGGCGCTGTCGGACTATGATTCCGAGGTCATGCTGACCCAGGACGAGGACGTTCTTGACACCTGGTTCAGTTCCGCCCTGTGGCCCTTCTCGACCATGGGCTGGCCCGAGAAGACCGAGGATCTGGAGCGCTTCTATCCGACCAGCGATCTGGTTACGGCGGCGGACATCATCTTCTTCTGGGTCGCCCGGATGATGATGATGGGGATGCACTTCATGGACGGCGAAGTCCCGTTCAAGCGCGTCATCATCAATGGCCTGGTCCGCGACGAGAAGGGTCAGAAGATGTCGAAGTCCAAGGGCAACGTCATCGACCCTCTGGGCATCATCGACGAGCTGGGCGCCGATCCGCTGCGCTTCACCATGGCCATCCTGTCAGGTACGCGCGACATCAAGTTATCGAAGCAGCGCATTGAAGGATATCGCAATTTTGGCACCAAGCTGTGGAACGCCGCCCGCTTCAGCCAGATGAACGAGGCGCGTCGCGTCGAGGGCTTCGATCCCGGTGGCGTGCAGCAGACGATCAACCGCTGGATCCGCGGCGAACTGACCAAGGCCGAACGCCAGGTGTCGGACGCCATCGAAGGCGGTCGTTTCGACGATGCGGCGGGCGCCCTGTACCGCTTCATCTGGAACGTCTTCTGCGACTGGTATCTGGAACTGGCCAAGCCGGTGTTCAACGGCGCCGATGAAGCGGCCAAGGCTGAAACCCGCGCCATGACGGCCTGGACCATCGACCAGACGCTGAAGCTGCTGCACCCGGTCATGCCCTACATCACCGAGGAGCTGTGGGCCGAGCTGGGCAAGGAAGGCGCTGCCCGTGTTTCTGGCCGCGACGGTCTGCTGATGGGGGAAACCTGGCCGGTGCTGCCGGACGCCTTTGTGGACGCAGACGCAGAGGCCGAGATCGGCTGGCTGGTCGACCTGATCGGTGAAATCCGCGCCCTGCGCGCCGAGATGAACGTGCCGCCGTCAGCCAAGCCGCCGCTGGCCTTCGTCGCTCCGGACGCCGCTTCGGTTGAGCGCATTGCGCGCCACCGCGACCTGATCCTGACGCTGGGCCGTGTATCCGAGGTCGCCGTGGCCGAGGCCGCGCCGGCCGGGGCCGTGACCTTCGTCTCGGGCGGGGCGACAGTCGCGCTGTCGCTGGCCGGGATCATCGACCTGGCCGCCGAGCGCGCTCGCCTTGAGAAGGAAATCGCCGCCTTCGACAGTGATATCGGCCATGTGAACAAGAAGCTGGGCAACCCCAACTTCGTCGCCCGCGCCGCCGCCGAGGTGGTTGACGAACAGCGCGCCAAGTTGGCCGAGGCCGAAGAGGGCAAGGCCAAGCTGCAAGCCGCCCTCAAGCGGCTGGAAGCCCTGTGATCCCTTCTCCCCTCGGGGGAGAAGGTGGCTCGCACAGCGAGACGGATGAGGGGGACGTCTTCCTCATCCTCCACCGCCGAGATTGCGGACACAGCCCCCTCATCCGTCAGGCTTCGCCCGACACCTTCTCCCCCGAGGGGAGAAGGGCGTGAGGATCGACTTGCTTCTCGTCGCGCGGGGCGTTTTCGACACCCGCGCCCGCGCCCGCGCAGCCATCGAGGCGGGGCTGGTGAAGGCGGATGGCCGCACGGTCGCCAAGCCTTCGGAAAAGGTCGCTGAGGACGCCGTCATTGAGGCCGAGGCCGCCCATCGTTGGGTGGGGCGCGGCGCCTTGAAGCTGGAACGGGCGCTGGACCTGTGGCCGGTCGCGGCCGAGGGGCGGGTCGTGCTGGACGTCGGCGCTTCTACGGGCGGCTTCACCGAGGTCTGTCTGGATCGCGGGGCTGCGCGCGTCTTCGCCGTGGACGTCGGCACGGGGCAACTGCATCCGAAAGTCGCCGCCGATCCGCGCGTGTTGAACCTGGAAAAGACCGACGCCCGCGACCTGACGCCTGCTGTCATCACCGAAGCGCCGTCCCTGGTCGTTTGCGACGTCAGCTTCATCAGCCTGTCGAAGGTGCTGCCGACGGCGCTCGATCTGGCCGCACCGGGGGCTGATCTGATCACCCTGGTCAAGCCTCAGTTCGAGGCGGACGGCCCCAAGGCGGTCGGCAAGAAGGGCGTAGTCAAGGACCCGGAGGCGCACGCCGCCGCCGTAGCCAAGGTGCGCGACTGGCTGGAAGCGACTGGCTGGATCGTGCGCGAGGTCGCCGACAGCCCGATCACGGGCGGCGACGGCAACGTCGAGTTTCTGCTCTGGGCGCAGAAAGCCTGACCCCAAACGATTTGAGGGCCGCCGGATGTCCGGCGGCCCTCTTCACATCGTCGATTGACAGGGGGGCTGAAACTTAATCGACGACGCGATAGCGGCCCGATTGGTCGCGGCAGGAGCGGACGTAGCGCGTCTCCATGCGACCGTCGGGAAGACGGATGTTGCTCTCGGCCAGGCGGCATTCGTCGCCATAGCCTTGGTAGCTGTTGGTCTGGGGGCTGAAGCCCGGATCAATGGCTTGCGGATAGTCACGGTAATAGTCGTAGCCGTCGCGGCGATCGTCGTAGCGGCGGCCGTCGTCATAACCGCGGTTGTCGTAACCATAGGCCGGCGGGACGTAGGTTCCCTGATAACCGTAGTTGGCGTCGCGGCGATAACGGCTGTCGCAGGCGGCCGAGCTGTTGCCCACGCCGGCGCCGATCGCGGCGCCCAGGACGCCGCCCAGAGCGCTGCCCTCGGTGCGGCGGCCGCGCGCGGCCAGTTGCGAGCCGGCGACGGCGCCGATGGCGGCGCCCAGCAGGCCGCCGGTCGTGGCGCGCTGACGCTGATCACGCGCGCAGGGATCATAGTAGGTTCCCTGGCTGTAACCGCTGTTGCCGTAACCATAGGCGGGCGGATAGTCATAGCCGTAGCTTTGGGCTGAGGCGACGCCGGGCAGGGCGACAGCCGAGGCGCAGGCCAGGGCGGCGATGGCGGCGGCCGAGGCTTTTTTCGAGATGAGAGCGATCATCGTTTTTTCCTTCGCCGGATGCCGCACCTGAACGGATCAGGTCGCCGTCTGTTGCAACCATTGATAGGGCCGTGAAGCTGAACGGCTTTTGATCGCTGCGTTCATCTTCGTTCATGTTTCGATTTTCACGCGGAAGCCGTTAGAAGCCGCTGCATGACGCAGACGCTGACCATCGCCCGCATGGGCCATCAGGGCGACGGGATCGCCGACACCGCCAACGGCCCGGTCTTCGTGCCGGGCGCCCTGCCGGGCGAGGTGATCGCCGCCGAGGTCAAGGACGGCCGGGCTGAACGGTTCGACCTGATCGAGGCCAGCCCCGACCGACGCCCGATCCATTCACAGACCTATGCCGAGTGCGGGGTCGCGCCGCTGCAGCATTGGGCTGATGAACCCTATCTGGCCTGGAAGCGTGAGGTGGTGCTCCAGACGCTGGCGCGCGAGGGGTTGGAAACCGAGGTTGAGGCGACGGTAGCGACGCCGTTGGCCAGCCGCCGTCGTCTGGCGCTGCACGCGCGTCAGGGCCCGGACGGTCGCGTTGTCCTGGGCTTTAAGGCGCGCAAGTCATGGCGGGTGGTCGAGCTGACGGACTGTCCGTTGTCGGACCCGCACCTGACGGCGGCTCTGCCCGCCCTGGCCAAGGTCGCGGCGCCCTTCTTGGGGCATCCGAAATCGGCGCCGACTCTGCACGTGACCCTGACCGACACGGGTCTGGACGTCGATGTGACGGGGGTCGAGAAGCGTTCGGGCGGTCTGAATGGAGACCAGTCGGCGCTGGCCATTGCGGCGGCGGCCGAGGCCGATCTGGCGCGGCTCAGCCTGGACGGCGATACGCTGGTCATGGCGCGCCAGCCGCGCGTGCGGTTCGGACGCGCGTCCGTGCCCTTGCCGGCGGGCGGTTTCCTGCAGGCCTCGCCTGCTGCGGAAGCGGCCATGGTCGAACGCGCGGTCGAGGCGGTGAGGGGGGCCAAGAAGGTCGCGGACCTGTTCTGTGGGGCGGGCACGTTCACCTTCCCTCTGGCCGAGATCGCCAGCGTAACGGCCGCCGATTCCGCCGCCGCCTCCATCGCCGCCCTGAAAGCGGGCCTCAGCACGGCTCAGGGCCTGAAGGGGATCGAGGCCCAGGCGCGAGATCTGTTCCGTCGTCCGCTGTCGCCCTATGACTTGAAGGGGTGCGAGGCCATCGTCATGGACCCGCCGCGCGCAGGCGCTCTGGAGCAGACTCAGCAATTGCCGGGGACCAAGGCGTCGGTCGTCGTCGGCGTGTCCTGCAATCCCCAGACCTTCGCCCGCGACGCGCGCGTCCTGGTCGACGCCGGTTTCCGGCTGGAGAAGGTCACGCCCATCGACCAGTTCATCTGGTCGACGCACATCGAATTGGTCGGCGTCTTCCGGCGCTAGATGCGATCAAGCCGAACAGGTTAGGGATGGGTGAGAACGTCGGCCATTCGGGACCTGAAGTCAGCCTGGCTGTGAACGTCGTTGTGGCCGGCTTCGGCGAAGACCATGTGGTCGACAGACCGTCCCTTGGCGATCAGCGCCTGGGCTAGGCGGCGGCTCAGGACGGGCGGAAGCACCGTGTCGCGTCCGGCCTCCAGAACGATGATTTGGCCGGGATATTCGGCAAGGGTCGAAGGAATATCGATCTCGGCCAGTGGCTGAGCCAGGCGCACGCGGACCAGCACCCGCTTCCAGCCCAGGGTCTCCTGCACGACGGCGTTGGCTGACGGCGTCGTCGTCTCCAGCACCAGAGCGTCGGCCTTGGCGTTCACGGCCCCTTCGGCGCAAACTGTTCCGCCGAGGGAGTGTCCCCACAGGATGAGACGTCGCTGCTCCCGGTCAGCGATCGTTCGTGCATGAGCGGCCATGGTTGCGACAGCCGCCTTCATGGAGGCGATATCGGAAGCGCCGGTCGAGGCGCCGTAGCCGGGATAGTCGAACAGCAGGACGTCGCCGAAAGCCGACAGCTGTTCGCCCACCAGTCCGCCATAGGCCGATTGCCGGAACATGTTGCCGCCGCAGAACAGGATCAGCGGCGCCTGATCGCCTTTTGCGGAAGACAGTCGGGTCGTCGCCAACTGACCGCCAGCATAGGGCAGGGGCAGGGTCTGCGCCGATTCCGGCATGGCGGGACCGGGCGTGAGTTCGATCTTTTCGGCTGCGATACGCGCATCGGGGTAGAGGAAGGCGTTTTCCGGCACGTTGACGGAACAACCGCCGACGCTGATGGCCGCGGCTGCGGCGATGATCATCCGGGTTCCGCGCATGGAGATGGTCCTCACCTTGCCAGCTTTAGCGTCATCCTAGGCGGCGTCAGGCGGGAATGTCGAACAGTTCCAACTGCGGCCGGGCGTCGGCGGGAACGCGAAACTGGGTGATGTCCAGCGGCTGGCGCGGCGCGTCCAGACCGTAACGCCTGGCCGCCGCCTTGAAGCGCGTGGCGATCAGTTCGGCGACGGGGCCGGTTCCCTTCATGCGCTGGGACCAGTCGGGGTCGTAGTCCTTGCCGCCGCGCGTCTGACGGATCAGGGACATCACGCGCGCCGCGCGGTCGGGGCGAGCATCAGCCAGCCATTCGCGGAACAGATCCTTGATCTCGAGCGGCAGGCGAAGGGTCACATACATGGCCGAGGTCGCGCCGGCCTTCTGCGCCGCCTCCAGCACGGCTTCGAGTTCATGGTCGTTCAGGCCGGGAATGACGGGGGCGAAGCCGACGCCGACCGGGCATCCGGCTTCGGCCAGGCGGCTGATGGCCTCCAGCCGCTTGGCGGGCGTGGAGGCGCGCGGCTCCATCGCCCGCGCCAGTCTGCGGTCCAGGGTGGTGATGGAGACGAAGGCCGAGGCCAGACCCCGCTGTCCCATGTCGCCCAGGATGTCTGCGTCGCGCGCGATCAGCACCGACTTGGTGATGATGCTGAACGGGTGGTTGAAGCGCTGCATGACCTCCAGGATCGAACGGGTCGAATTCGTTTCGCGCTCGACCGGCTGATAGGGGTCGGTGTTGCCGCCTATGTGGATGCGCCGGCAGACGTATCGGGGCTTTGAGAGCTCCTGTTCCAGCAGACGCGCGGCGTCCGGCTTGAAGAAGATCCGGCTCTCGAAATCCAGGCCCGGGGATAGGCCCATCCAGGCATGGGACGGACGGGCGTAGCAGTAGATGCAACCATGTTCGCAGCCCTTGTAGGGGTTGATGGAGCGATCGAAGCCGACGTCGGGACTCGTGTTCTTGGCGATGATGGTGCGGGCGTGTTCCGGGGACAGGGTGGTGCGAAGCGGGGCTGCGGCCTCGTCCTGATCCGTCCAGCCGTCGTCGTAGGCCTCGCGTCGATCGGCTTCGTACCGACCCGAGGCGTTGGAGCGTGCGCCGCGTCCGTTAATCGCCTTACTCATGTCCACAGGATGCGGAATGAGTTGGAACAAATCAAGAACAAAATAAACAGGCGAGCAAGGCGGCCTCTCAGCCTGCCTTGCTCGGGTTAGCGTCGGGCGCCGGCGTTGGGGCGGCGGTCGCCACGATCGCCGCCGGGGCGGGGGCCTTCGCGACGCCAGCGGACTGACAGGGCGGTGTCGCCTTCGCCGCCGAACTTGGAGGTGATCGCCAGGTTGCGACGGACTTGCCACTCCACATTGACGGCTGCGCCGCGCTCGGCCCCGCCGATGACCTCCAGATAGATGTCGTCGGTGATGTAGCGCCCGCCCGCGACGGTCAGGCTGGAAGCCTCGCCGCTGAAGGACAGACGGTCCAGACCGGCCAGTTCGCGCAGGTTGCCGACCACGTCGAAGCCGCCGCCGCCGGCCAGGGACGCCACGGCCGAGGCCAACTGGGCCGCCTCGAACGGAGATAGTTGCGCCGCCGAACGTCCGAACAGCACCTGCGACAGGATTTCGTCCTGGGGCAGGTCGGGGGTGGAGGTCAGCTCGATCTTGGGCGAGACGGCAGTGCCCGTGACCTTGATGACAGCTGTCAGGGCCGGGTCTTCGCGCACGGCTTCCAGGTTCAGGCGGATGCGCGCGGGATCGGTGGACAGGATCACCGAGCCGCGATCATTGAAGACGAAACGCTTGCCCGCGAACTCATAATCGCCGCGCACCACATTGGCCGTGCCGCTCAGTTCGGGCTGGGTGATGGTGCCGCGCACGCGGGCGTCGGCGCGCAGCTCGACGTTCAGGCCCCGGCCGCGCAGGTAGATCTCGCGCCCGGTCAGCGTCAGGTCCAGGCCGATCTGCGGACCGGCGGCGGCCTTCTTCTCGGTCTCGACGGTGTCGCCGCCGGGGCGGTTGATTTCGACCACGTCCATTTTGACGATGCCGGTAGAGCCGGGCAGGTCAGGCGAAATCTCGGCCTCATCGATGTTTACATTGCCGGTCAGGCGGATGTTGCCATCGGCGCCGCGCACCGCGGTCAGGCGACCGTTGGCCCGCGCCTTGGCGATGTCGTTGTCGATGATCTGGAAGCGCGCCAGCTCCAGCCGCAGCGTCGAGGGCGAGCCTTGACGCAGGCCCAGGTCGCCGCTGCCGGACACTTCGCCCTTCACGCCGTCGGTGGCCTGGAAGCGTTCGATCACGGCCTGACTGTCGTTGAAGCGGCTGGCCAGGGTCATGTTCTCGAGACGCAGGCCCGTCGTCCCGTCACGGAAGGCGCCTTCATTCAGGTCCAGTCGCCCGTTCAGGCGCGGCGCGTTCAGGGTGCCGGCCAGGGTTGCCTGGCCGTTCACCTGACCAGACAGCGATTGGGCGCCGCCCAGGAACAGGTCCCAGATGGGCTGGATCTGACCGCGGATGGCGATCTGGCCCGACAGGTTCTCGGTCCGGGCGATGGCCAGGCGCAGGGGCGCGGCCGAGGTTTCGACCGGCAGGGTGACGTCGGCGGTGGCCTGAACGGTCGTGCCGTTGTGGGCTTCGGCGCGCAGGCGCAGGGCGTCGCCGGTCAGGTCGGCGTTCAGTGTGCCGTCGACCGCCAGACCGCGCGGCGCGTCCAGGCTGCGCAGTTGCTTGAGGTCGACATTGGCGGATCCGCGCAGCGTGTCGCCTTGACCCTGCATCGAGACACGGCCCGTCACCTGACCGCGCAAGTCGGGGACGAGAGAGCCCATTTCGACATTGGTCATGTCGGCCTGGATGACGCTGCCTTCGCTGTCCTGTTTCAGTTCGCCGGTCAGGACGCCGCCGCCGACGCCCAGGTCCAGGCGGGCGACGCGGCCGTCGCCGTTCAGGGCGAAAACGGCGGGCGCGCGGGTGGTGAAGGCGATCTCACGCACACGGCCGCCGCCGCGCAGGGTCAGGCTCTGCGCCTGTCCCTGGCGGGCGTATTCGCCCGAGCCGTTGAACTGCACCGGATTGGCGCCGCCCACGTCGGCCGCCAGGGTGAAGGGCAGGCGGTCCAGCGTGCCCTGGCCCTTCAGCGACAGGTTGCGCAGGGTCCAGTCCTGACCGGTCAGGCGCACGTTGCGGCCGGTGACGTCCAGCACGGCGGTCTGGTCGCCTGCGCCTTCAGTCAGACGCACACGGCCGTTGGCCTCGCCCGAGGCCAGGAAGGCGCCCTGACGCGCGGTGAAGGTCAGGTCCGCGCTGGAGGGGAAGTTGTTCGACAGGGCGATATCGCCCTGGGCCGCCACGCCGCCGGCGTTCACGTCGACATCCGACAGACGCAGGCGCGGTCCGCCCAGGTAGAAGTTGCCCGAGGCGTGAGCCGGTCCGTAGTTGGAGCCGGAGTTTAGCACCACGCGCCCGTCCGAAGCGTCGGCGCCCTTACGGAAGCTGAGCACCAGATCGGCGTTGGTCAGGGTCAAACCGCCCGCCGCCACCTTGTCGAAGGCGGCGCGCAGGTCGGCGCGCGGTTGGGCCAGGGTGCCGGTCAGGGCCCCGTCGCCCGACATGGCGCCGTCGATGGCGACCGGGCCGACGCCGAAGGGGCCTTGGGCGTTCCAGTCCAGCGCCAGCCGCAGCTTGGGCCCCTCGATCAGGCCCTTGGCGCCCGCGCGTCCGGCGGCGCCGGTCAGTTCGCCGCGATTGATGGAGATGACGCCGCCGTTCATCGAGCCGGCCAGTTGCAGTCGCGGCGCGGCGCCCAGCAGGCGGTCCAGCTCTTCCATGCCGATAGCCATGCGCGAACCGCGCCCGTCGAAGCTGAGGGTCCAGGGCGCGCCCGTTTTGGCCGAAGCTGCGCGGATCGGACCGCCGAAGGCGCCGCGCGCGCCGGGCTGGATGCGCGACAGGTCGGTCAGGTCCGCCCGGCCGGTGAAGTTCAGGCCGCCGTTCAGGCTGCGTCCGCCCGAGCCGGTCAGGGTCAGACCCTGGCCGCGCGCGTCGATCTTCTTCAGCAGCATGGCGCCGTCCGCCATGCGCGTGCCTTCCATCTGAATGCGCGGCGCAGAGCCCAGCAGCCCGCCGATGATGCCGGCCGCAGAGCCGCCGACGGCGCGCACATCGGTCGTCACATCGATGCGGCCCTTGTTGGCGGCGATGTTGACCGGGCCGGAGATGCGCGTGGCGCGATAGGAGGCGATGTCGGCGTTCAGCAAGCTGGCCGAGCCTTGCAGGCTCCACACCTGGGCGTCGCCCTTGAACACGCCCGTATAGGCCGCCGGACCGGCGATAGGGCTGCCCACTAGGCGGCTGAGCGACGGGGTGTTCAACTCCAGGCTGATGCCGTCTGGCGAGGTGTTGTCCGTGGTGCGGATCAGACCGCGCGCGCTGGATTGGATGTTGTCGGCGTACAGGCGCCAGGCCACGCCCTGATAGCCTTCGCGCTTGGCGTCCGGCGTCATGGCGAAACCGAAGCGGGCGGTGCGGCCGATACGCTCCACGAAGGGCTCCAGCAGGTCGGAGCCGGAGAAGTCGGCGTAACCCGACACCTTGGCGCCGTTGTCGCCATAGCTTCCTTGCACCAGCAGGGGGCGGAACTGGCCGGTCTGAACAGCCACGTCGATGACCTCGCCGTTGACCACGGCGACGGCCGAGAAGGGCTGATCTGGCGAATAGCCCAGCGATCCGGCGATCGGGCCGCCCTGGGCTTCATTGGCGCGCAGATTGACGCGCAGGTCTTCGGGCTTGTCGCCGAAGGCGGCGGCCAGACGCAGATAGTCGCCCTTGCGGTTCAGGCTGTAGGCGTTGACGTTGGCGGTCTTGACGCCCTTGCGCGGAATGGCGGCGTCGCCGCTGAGGGTCCAGCGGCCGTATTCCTTGGAGAAGCCTTCCAGCAGTTCGACATTGGCGCTGAAACGGTCGATGTCGATGGAGATGGCCTGGGGCCCGCCCGGTTCGCTCGGCGGCTCCAACTCGGGGCGGCGCAACAGACGAATCTGGCCCGCGCTGATTTCCGTCGCGTGGAAGCGCCGCGCCAGCAGAGGCCAGTAGGACCAGTCAACGCGGACGTCCGTGGCTTCCAGCCAAACGCCCTTCTCGTCGGTCACGGTGACGCGCTTCAGACGGAAGTCGTTGAACAGGTCGCCCTGCAGCCCCTCGACGTTGATGCGGCCGTAACGGCTGATCTTCTTGCCTGCGACGAAGCTGGTGATCAGTTCGCGCCCCGCATCGGACACCAGATACATTCGCCCGCCTACCAGGGCGACGACGATCAGAGCCAACAGACCGGCGAAGGTCGCGCCCGCGATGAAGGCCGCCAGTTGCAGGCGGGTGCGCTTGCGCTTGGCCTTCTTGGCTGGCGTATCGGCGACGTCTGCGCCCGTTTCGTGAGGCGGAGGTGTGTCGGTCAAAACGCCTGGCCGATGCTGAGATAGAGTTGGAACCCGGAGTCGCCCTCGCGCTTGTTAAGCGGGAAGGCGATGTCGGCGCGAACAGGGCCGAACGGCAGTTTGTAACGCACGCCGACCCCCGCACCGTAGCGCATGTTGGTCAGGTTCGGCGTTTCCTGGAAGCCGATGGCGCCGCCGTCGACAAAGGCCACGGCCTGGAACTTCTCGCCGATGTCGCGTCGCACTTCGACCGAGGTCTCGAACAGCGAAAGGCCGCCGCGCGGTCGATTGTTGGGCAGGCGCGGGTTGATGCTCTGATAGGAATAGCCGCGCACCGAGCCGCCGCCGCCGGAATAGAACAGACGGTCCGACGGCACGGTCAGTTCCTCGCCGCCGATGATGGAGCCGATGCGGGCGCGTCCTGCCAACACGGTCTTGGCGTCGTCCTGGAGCGGCAGATAGGCGGTCGCCTGGCCTTCGGTGCGCAGGAACAGGACCGTATCCTCGCCCGCCACCGCAGTCGGCTGGGTCGACAGCGACAGACGATAGCCCGAGGTGGGGTTCAGCGGATCGTTCGAGCGATCCATGAAGGCGCTGCCGCGCAGAGTGACGATGGCCAGATCGCGGTCGAAGGTGATCGGCGCCTGCGTCACCGGATCAAACCGATACTCAGTGTAACGGCCAGCATCGACGCCCAGGCCGTAGCTGAACCAGGACGTCTTGCCGAGGCGCTGGGACAGGTCCGCGGCCATGGTTATGGCGCTGCGGTCGTAGGCGTCGGTCTGTTCATTGACGATGAAGGACGACAGCTTCAGCGTTCGACCGGCCTTGCGCCAGTGCGGTTGGGACCACTCGCCGCCGATGCGGCTGTCGATACTGGCGATCCGCGCGCCGTAGCGCAGGGTGTCGGCGCGGCCGAAGCGGTTGTAGCGCGTACGGAAGACATCGACGCCGACGCCTTCATAGGTCGAATAGCTGGCGCCGGCTTCCAGCAGACTGACCGGCCGATCGGCCAGGGTGACGACGACCGGACGCAGGCCATCGGGCCGGATATCGTCCAGCGGCGAAAGGGCCACGCCCACGCCGTCATAGACGCCGGTGTCCAGCAGGCGGCGTTCCAGTTCGGCGACGTCCTCCGGATCGTAGCGATCGCCTTCCTTCCAGGGCGCCAGGCTCTGAAGCCAGCTTTCCTTGGTCGGCCCTTGGGTCCGCAGTTGAATTCCGTTCAGCCTGACCAACTCGCCGGAATTGATGTTGAAGCCGGGCTGAACCAGGAAGGTAGCGTGATCCACGACAACGCGGCGGGGCAGGGCGATGGCGTCGGCATAGCCGCGCCGGGTCAGGTCCGCGACCACGCGGCCCTCGGCTTCCAGGATTCCGGCGGCGCGGCCCGGCTCGCCCGGTTTGAGCCGGATATCCTCGATGACGGCGGTGCTGGTCTCGGCGTCCGGCGCGGGGGCGGTCCAGTTGATCGTGGTCTCGCCCAGGACAAAACGACGGCCCGGCGCGATCTGCACCACGGCGACGGGCTTGTCGTCGCCCTCGACCTGATCCTCGACTGTGGCTTGATAGTAGCCTTCTGATCGCAGCAGGGCCTGGGCCGACGTCAGCGCCGCGCGGGCGCGACGACGCGCCTCGAAGCGATTGGACGGCGCGCCGTCCACATCGCCAATGGCCTGTTCGAGCTGACGTTTAAGATCGCCGTCTATTTCACCGCGAATCTGAGCCCGGGGTTCGGCGGCGGCCTGGCTTGCAAGGGCGCATACTGCCGCGCCGGCAAGAAGGAGGGGAAGCCTCGACGTCAAATCCGAACCCTGGTTGCGAGACGATCATGAGCGCTTAGCCCCGTTCGTCAGGAGAATCAGTAAAACAGCGTATCGCTTTCGGGTTGCACTGTCTCTTCGGAGGAACGCTGGTCCGGCGGAAGCGCTTCCACCGGCGTAGCTGCTTCGGGCGCGGCGGGAGCCTCGGCGACAGCAGGCGCGGCGGCGTCTTCGGCGGCGGGGGCCTCTACGGGCGCGGGCGCTTCGACGGGCGTCGGTTCGCTGTAAGGTTGTTCACAGGCGGCCAGGAAGCCGGTGGCGGCCAACGCGGCGCCGATCATCAGACGATTCAACATGGATCGATTCATTTTTGATCCCCCTCTAGGGGCTGGAAACGTGGAGAGGCGAAGCCGGTTCCTCTCGTCGCGCCTTTAAAGGGTTCATGTGAACCTGGAATGAATCGCGTGCTGGAAGCGCCTTGGTTTCGAGGCGTCAGCTGTCGTCAGAGCCTTGTTTGTGCGGTGAAAAATTTCCTGAAATTTCCACTTGCCCGCCGCGAAGCTCATCCGTATGTTCCGCGCTCTTCGCAAACGCGATGTGCGCCCCTAGCTCAGTTGGTTAGAGCATCTGACTTTTAATCAGAGGGTCCTCGGTTCGAGCCCGAGGGGGCGTACCACTCCCCTAAAAATTCCAAGATGATGAAGCCTCTAGGGTTGCGCGTTCTTGTTGCGGACCGCGCGCTCCAGTTTCGTCAGGCGTTCGTCCAGCCAACTGACATACGAGGTTCCGACGCCGCGCCGTCGTAAGGGGCCGTGGAGCCGCCAGACAACCGCGAGCGCCGCCGCCAGTACGACTGCGGCGATCACGAAATCCAGCCACGTCAGATTATAGAGCGGGGCGTTTAGCGTGCGCATGACGTCAGCTTAGGTGGGCTTCTGGCCTGATGTCGAGGGAGACCGGCTTGGCTTTAAAGCGCGCGGCGTGATTAAACGCGGGCATGCGCCAGATTTCATTGACCGTCATCGCTGTGTCCCTGTTGCTTGCCGGCTGCAACGCCGGCGCCTCTGCGCGAGACGGGGTGGATCAGGTAGGCACGGGGCTAGGCGACGCCGTGGCTGCGCCGCTCGAGGATCTGAATCTCAAGCGCCAGGAAATCCCGACCATTCTGCTGCAGGCGGAATCCAATCCCTATGACGTGCGCAACATGAGCCGATGCTCGGTGATCGCGGCCGAGATCGCGCGCCTGGATGAGGCTTTGGGTCCGGATACGGACGCGGCGCCCACCGACGATGGAACCTTCATGAGCGAACGCGCCGCCGACGCCGCCGCCGGGGCGACGCTGGACGCCGTGCGCGGCACAGTGACGGACTTCATTCCGGCCCGCAGCTGGGTGCGCCGCCTGACCGGCGCCGACGCCCACAGCAAGCATGTCCAGTCGGCCATCCAGGCGGGACTGCGTCGCCGCTCCTTCCTGAAAGGCGTGGGGATGCAGCGGAACTGCGCGCCGCCGGCGGCTCCGGCCGGGTTCGTTCCGCGTCGCGGTTAGATCTTCAGGTGTCGCGCGCGGAAGTCGCGACGGAACTGCTCGAACCGGCCCTCGGCGATGGCTGCGCGCATCGCCGCCGTCAGCGCCTGGAAGAAGGCGATGTTGTGCCAGCTCAGCAGGATCTTGCCGAGAATCTCATCGGCGCGGATCAGGTGGTGCAGGTAAGCTTTTGAATAGTCTTGCGAGGCGGGGCAGGGGACTTCGATGTCCAGCGGATCCTGATCCTCAGCGAAGCGGGCGTTCTTGAGGTTCAGCGGGCCGTCCCAGGTCCAGGCCTGGCCGTGACGCCCGGCGCGTGTCGGCAGGACGCAGTCGAACATGTCGACGCCGCGATAGACCGCCTCGACCAGGTCGATCGGCTTGCCGACGCCCATCAGATAGCGAGGGCGATCCTTGGGCAGGAACTCAGGCGCATAGTCCAACACCTCGCACATGGCTTCGTGGCCTTCGCCGACGGCCAGACCGCCGATGGCGTAGCCGTCGAAACCGATCTCCTGCAGGCGTTCCGAGGATTCGCGGCGCAGGTTCTCATAGGTCGAGCCCTGCTGGATGCCGAACAGGGCCTGCGCATCGCGCGTGCCGAAGGCGTTCTTGGAGCGCTGGGCCCAGCGCGCCGACAATTCCATGCCCTCGCGCGCGCGCTTTTCCTCGGCGGGCCAGGCGACGCATTCGTCCAACTGCATGACGATGTCGGAGCCGAGACGATCCGCCTGAATCTGGATCGAGCGTTCCGGCGTCAGGACGTGCTTGGAGCCGTCGATATGGCTGGAGAAGGTCACGGCCTCCTCGGTCAGCTTGGAGATTCCCGACAGGCTCATGACCTGGAAACCGCCGGAGTCCGTCAGGATCGGCTTGTCCCAGCGCATGAAGTTATGAAGCCCGCCGAGGCGCTCCATCCGCTCGGGACCAGGGCGCAGCATCAGGTGATAGGTGTTGCCCAGCAGGATATCCGCGCCGGTCTGCTTGACCTGATCCACCGTCATCGCCTTGACCGTGGCGGCGGTGCCGACGGGCATGAAGGCCGGGGTGCGGATGTCGCCGCGCGTGGTCTTCAGCACGCCGGTGCGAGCGCGGCCTTCGACAGCGGAGATCTCAAACGGAAAAGGCATGGGCGTTCCTTGCAAGGAGCCGCGTCTTAGGCCGAACGGGGGAAGGCCGCCAGTCCTGGGGCGTCACGTCCTGAGGCGGTTCTGTGGCGGTAATCCGGCGTCCGCGCCTTTGTTTGAATAGCGACGGTTATTTGGCAACCGAACGATCACGCGGCTGTTAGGGCAGCGCACGAAACCGTGAAAGTCGCCTGATTAATGCTGCTCCGTTCGGGAACCCTGGGTTCCGTCTCCTTGCTCGCGCTCGCCGTCGCCCACCCTGCCTGGTCTCAGGATTCCATTGAAGTCACGCCGCCGCCGGTCGCCTCGGACAGCCCTGTTCAGGTTCAGGACGTCGTGGTGACGGGTCTGCGCGGCAGCCTGCGCTCAGCCCAGGCGTTGAAACGCAACGCCGACGAGGTGATGGACGCCATCGTCGCCGAGGACATCGGCAAGCTGCCTGACGTGAACGCTTCGGAATCCCTGGCGCGGGTCACGGGCATCCAGGTGGAGCGCGGGGGCGGGGAAGCGTCGCGGGTGATCGTGCGCGGCCTGCCTGACGTGGCCACCACCTACAACGGCCGCGACATCTTCACGGACCAGGGTCGCGCAGTAGCCATGCAGGATTTTCCGGCGGCGGCTATCGCAGCGCTGGAAGTCTACAAGTCCAGTTCGGCCTGGCGGCTGGAATCGGGCATCGCCGGCCTGATCAATGTGCGGTCCCGGCGGCCGTTCGATTTTGACGGCTTCGAACTGTCGACGTCGGTGAAGGGCTCCTACGCCACCCAGTCGGAAAGCTATGACCCGAACGGCGACATCCTGATCAGCAATCGCTGGAACACAGGGGCGGGCGAGGTCGGGGCTTTATTGAACCTGTCCTACACCAGTCTGCGCTATCTCGACTCCGTGCGCTGGGACAGCGGCGGCATCGTCCGAGTGGACGGGCAGTCGGCCGATCCGGCGGTTCAGGGTGCGCGCTATCCCGACGCTGTGGGCATCTTCTACGGGACTGGCGAGCGCTGGCGGCCGTCGGCCAATCTGGCGTTGCAGTGGCGGCCGAACGACCAGTGGGAGTTTTATGTCGACGCCCTTTATCAGGGCTATCGCAACAAGATCTCGGACCGTCAGTTCATCGTGCCGCTGAACCACGAGACCACCCGGTTCGAGGACGTGGCGTTGCGCAACGGCCGCAACGAGATCCAGAGCCTGACCCAGGTCGCGGGGCGTCGTCCGGAGCAGTGGCAGGGCGCCTCGACCGGCAAGACCAACACCTGGCAGGCGGCGATCGGCGGCAGCTACAATGCCGGGCCGCTTCAGATCGCCTTCGATCTGGCGCGCACCGACAGCACCTATGAGTTCTCGAACTACAGCTTTGATACGGCCTTCACCCGTTCGCCCGTGACGCTGATCGACTTCGACACGCCGGACGAGGACGGCGGAGCGGCCTTCGAATTCCGGGACTTCGACGTCGCCGACCCGAACAACTACGTCTACCGCGGCCTGTTTGACCGTCACTTCATTGGCGCGGGTGACGACTGGCAGGCGAAAATCGACCTGACCTATGACACGGGAAACAGCCTGATCCCGCAATTGAAGTTCGGGGTGCGTTACGTCGACCGCAACGGCTCCTATCAGAACGGCGAGCGGTATCAGAACCAGGAAGACCTCGGTCTGCCCCTGACCTCGCTTCCGGTCGAGTTGGCCCTGATTCCGGCCGGGTTTAACGGCAGCGACGTGCAGGCCATGCGCGCCTGGGTGTCGCCGACCTATGGCAGCCTGCGTGGAAACATGGACGCCCTGCGCGCCCTGGCCGGTTTCGAATCGGGCCGTCCGCCGATCAACCCGGTCCAGACCTATGAGGCGTCCGAGACGGCTTATACGGCCTATGGCCAGGCCGACTTCGCCTTCAACACCCGCATTCCGATCGAGGGCGAACTGGGTCTGCGCATCGTCGCCACCGACTTCACCGTGCGCGGGACCAGCCGCTCGACTGAAGGTGAAACTGAGGTCTTCACGCCGGTGGATCAGGGCGGACGCTACACCGATCTGCTGCCCAGCTTGGGCATGCGCTTCATGCTGGACGACGGCCTCATCCTGCGCATGGCGGCGAACCAGACGCGGACGCGTCCGGCCTTTGGTCAGTTGAACCCCAGCCTGTTCGTCAGCCCGTCGGCCGATACCTCCGGACGGCGCACGGCCTCGGGCGGCAACCCCGATCTGAAGCCGATCCAGTCGACCAATTACGACCTGACGCTGGAGCGCTATTTCGCTGATACCGGCGCTGCGACGCTGGCTGTTTTCCGGCGCGAGATTTCAGGCTTCATCGCCGATCAGACCATGGACGTGGACGATCCAGTCTATGGCGTCCTGCGCGTCACGCGGCCGGTCAATCTGAACGACGCCGTGCTGCAGGGCGTCGAGGCGTCCTTCACGACCTTTTTCGACTACGACGTCGTGCCTGAATGGGCGCGGTCGTTCGGGGTGCAGGCCAACGCGACCTATATCGACGGAGCGCTGCCCTATGTGTCGAAATATTCCTACAACCTGACCGGCATGTACGAAAACGGGCCGTGGACGGCGCGGCTGGCCTATAATCTGCGCACGAAGTTCGGCAACGGCGTCATCGGCGAGCACGTCGACGACGTGGCGCGGCTGGACTTCTCGGCGGGCTGGTCGCCGACTGAACAGATCACCGTCAGCTTCGATGCGACCAATATCCTGGGCCAGCCGTTCCGGTCGTTCTACGATGACGGCGAGGGCGTCTATCCGCGCGATGTGCGCTACGAAGAGAGCCTCTACACCGTGGGTCTGCGCTTCCGGTATTGAGCCCAGTCTCAGCGCAGGAGCGTCTCGAGACGCTCCGCGCGCTGCAGGTCCTTGGGGCGGCCGAACAGTCGGCATTTCTCGATCTGTTCGGCGACGGTGGGGATGTAGAGCATTCCCCCGTCGAACTCGATCGCCTGGCGTGTGGTGAAGATGACCGGCGTCCAATCTGCGCCTGCGCGAACGTCCATCATCGCCATGACCTCGACCGGCACCGGCGTGGTCAGGATCTGGCCGAAGACCTGCGATCGGAACAGGCCTTCGCCGGGGTCCTCCACGGTTTCGCCGTGCAGAGCCTCGATCAGACGCCGCGCGTCGCGCGGGCTGGTCATCACATCGACGTCAGGCACATGCCATTCCGACAGGCCCGACAGCGCCATGCCGGCGCCGCCGAACACCCACCAGGGGTCTTGAAGCTCACTGGCCGCCGAAGCCAGGATGTCGAAGGTCGCGGCCAGATTTTCGGGCAGATCGTCGATGTGGCTCATTGGGCGTCTTCCCGAAACAGCAGGCTTCCGTCGCCATAAGAATAGAAGCGGTAGCCGCTGTCGATGGCGTGGGCGTAGGCGGCGCGCATCGTTTCCAGCCCGGCGAAGGCGCTGACCAGCATGAACAGCGTCGACTTCGGCAGGTGGAAGTTGGTCATCAGCACGTCGCAGGCGCGGAAGCGATAGCCCGGCGTGATGAAAATGGCCGTGTCGCCGTGGAAGGGCTGGACCACGCCGTCCTTGGTCGTGGCGCTCTCCAGCAGGCGAAGCGAGGTGGTGCCCACGCAGACGATGCGCCCGCCCGCCGCGCGAACGGCGTTCAGGGCGGCGGCGGTCTCGGCCGCGACCTCGCCCCACTCGGAATGCATTTTGTGGTCGGCGGTGTCGTCCGCCTTGACCGGCAGGAAGGTGCCTGCCCCGACGTGCAGTGTCACGGCATGGGTCGTCACGCCGCGCGCGCGGATGGCGTCCAGCAGGGCAGGGGTAAAGTGCAAACCCGCCGTCGGCGCCGCGACCGAGCCGTCGTGCTCGGCGAAGACGGTCTGATAATCCTTCAGGTCCTGATCGTCCTCGGCCCGCTTGGCCGCGATATAGGGGGGCAGGGGCATGACCCCGACCTCGCGGATGGCGTCGTCCAGCACTGGGCCCGCCAGATCGAAGCGCAGGGTGACGAGGCCGTCCTCGCCCTTGGTGATGATCTCGGCGTCGACCTGGCCCAGAAGGCAGGCGTTGTCTTCCTCGCGTCCGAACCGAACGCGGTCGCCGACCTTCAGCCGCTTGCCGGGTTTCATGAAGGCGCTCCAGACATCGGGGGCGTCGCGGTGGTGCAGGGTCGCCTCGACAGGGACCGACAGGAGGTCGCCTTCCGGTCCGGTGCGATGGCGCACGCCCGACAGGCGCGCGGGGATCACGCGGGTGTCGTTGAAGACCAGGGCGTCGCCCGGTTGCAGGAAATCCGGCAGGTCGCGGATGATCCGGTCCTGAAGATCGCCGCCCTTCACGATCAGAAACCGTGCGGAATCGCGCGGGTCGGCGGGGCGCAGGGCGATGCACGCCTCGGGCAGGTCGAAGTCGAAATCGGATGTCCGCATGAGGCGGGCAATGCTCACGCCCCGCCTTTCCGGTCAAGCGAAGCCCCGCGGAAAGTCGACTGGCGAAAACCGTCTCAGCCGCTATGTCAGACTGAGCAATGGGAGTTTGAGTGTATGACCGATCGCTATCTGGACGACCTGACCGTCGGTGAAAGCTGGGACAGCGAGCCCTTCACCATGACCGAAGCCGAGATCATCGCCTTCGCGACCGAGTTCGACCCGCAACCCATGCACATCGACAAGGCGGCGGCCGAGGTGGGGCGTTTCGGCGGCCTGATCGCCAGCGGCTGGCACGTCTGTTCGCGCGTCATGCGTCAGTTCGTGGACGAGGCCTATTTTGGCCAGACGCCTTTGCTGGGCATGAACGTCGACGCCCTGTGGTGGGTGCGGCCCGTGCGTCCCGGCGACACCCTGACAGTGCGCCGTGAGATCATCGATATACGCCCGTCGAAGAGCCAGCCTGATCGCGGCGTCGTCCGCACCAAGACGACGGTGATCAATCAAGACGGCGATCTGGCCATGAGTTTCGAGAACCAGATGCAACTGCCGAGGAACGCCGAAGCGCGGCTGTAAAACGCCGCCGCTGTTGACCCCGGGCCTCCAAGGCGTCAAAGCCCGATACATGCTAGAGAACCTCGAAACCCTGTCCCGTGAGGCCCGTTCGTGGCCGTTTGAGCAAGCGCGCAACCTGCTGGCCCACGTGCTCAAAAAACGGCTGTCCGACGCAGAGCGCGACGCCGCGAAACTGCTGATCGACGCGGGCAAGGCGGACGAGGCTCTGGCGACCTTCGAGGCGCTGAACAAGCCAGTGATCCTTGAGACGGGTTACGGCCCGTCGGGCCTGCCGCATATGGGCACCTTCGGCGAGGTGGCGCGCACGACCATGGTGCGCAACGCGTTCCGCGCCCTGACCGGCGATCACTGGGCCACCCGCCTGATCGCCTTCAGCGACGACATGGACGGCCTGCGCAAGGTGCCGGAGGGCATCCCCAACCCGGAGATGCTGCGCGAAGACCTGCATCTGCCGCTGACCAAGGTGCGCGATCCGTTCGGCACGCACGACAGCTTCGGCGCGCACAACAACGCCCGCCTGCGCGCCTTCCTCGACAGCTTCGGCTTCGACTATGAGTTCATGTCCTCGACCGAGACTTATCGGTCGGGCCGGTTCGACGCGACCCTGCTGACCCTGCTGGAGCGCTTCGACAAGGTCATGGGCATCATGCTGCCGACTTTGGGCGAAGAGCGCCGGGCGACCTATTCGCCCTTCCTGCCGATCAGCCCGATCACCGGCCATGTGCTGCAGGTGCCGACGCTGGAGCGCAACATCGAACGCGGGACCATCGTCTTTGACGACCCCGCTGGCGGCCGCACCGAGGTTCCCGTTACCGGCGGCCATGTGAAGCTGCAGTGGAAGCCGGACTGGGCCATGCGTTGGACGGCGCTGGACGTCGACTATGAGATGTCGGGCAAGGACCTGATCGAGAGCGTGCGCGAGTCGTCCAAGCTGTGCCGCGCCATTGGCGGCGTCCCGCCTGAAGGCTTCAACTATGAGCTCTTCCTCGACATCGAGGGCAAGAAGATCTCCAAGTCCAAGGGCAATGGCCTGACGATGGAGGACTGGCTGCGCTACGGCACGCCCGAGAGCCTGTCCTGGTACATGTTCCAGTCGCCGAAGTCGGCCAAGAGCCTGCACTTCAACGTCATTCCGCGCGCGACGGACGACTATCTGTCCTTCATCGAGCAGTACAAGACGCAGGAACCGGCCAAACAGATCGACAACGCCGTCTGGCATATCCACTCGGGCCAACCGCCTGAGAGCGCCTCGCCGGTGTCCTTCGCCCTGCTGCTGAACCTGGTCGGCGTGGCCAACGCCTCGACCAAAGACCAGCTGTGGGCCTACTTCGCCAAGTATCTGCCTGACGCTACGCCGGACAACGAGCCGGTGCTGGACCGTCTGATGGGTTATGCGCTGAACTACTACGAGGACTTCGTGAAGCCCTCGAAGACCTATCGTCTGCCCGACGACAAGGAGAAGGCGGCGCTGCTGGACTTGGCGGAACGCCTGAAGGCTCTGCCCGCTGACACGACCGATGGCGAGATCATCCAGGGCGAGGTTTACGCCGTGGGCAAGGCGCATGAGTTCGAGCCGCTGCGGGCCTGGTTCCAGGCGCTGTATGAGGTGCTGCTGGGCGCTTCGCAGGGGCCGCGCTTCGGATCGTTCGCTGCTATCTATGGCCTGTCCCAGACGATCGACCTGATCGAGAAGGGCACCTCAGGCAGCCTCGCCGAGGGCTAAGGATCAAGGGGTTTCGGGCCGCTGATGTCATCAGCGGCCCGTCTTCGTTATGGGCTGGTCAGGCGACGAAGACGGCCCCGACCAAGGACGCTACAGCCAGCATCAAGAGCAAACTCTCAAACGGGGACGGCAACCAGATTGATCGGCGATGGCGTCGGGTACGGGTGCTGGGGACCATGATTTTCGCTCGCATTCCATAATGACCTGCAGGGCGAGCTCGGCAGAGCCGGAGATCGGCAGCGGCTGGCCGTAAAGGCTGCGCCACAGCACATCCAGAGCCACGTCTGCTTTTCCAAGTGCGCCCATGGACGCCATAGCGCACGACAATGCGGCCTCTGCCCATCCCCCGAATGGGGGAGGAAATGAACAATATCTGTTTTTCTCATACGGACTTGGATGCGCCGGAGCGTCAGGCGCTTCTGCGCCCAGCAAGAAAGATGAACGGCATATAACGACGAGGCTGGGGGAGCCTTCAGCTTGGGCGAGGCATTGTCCCTTCATCGACAACTCGATGACAGGAGAGCCTCATGTCGAAGACCTTCAAGGCGGGTTTGGCCGCCACCGCAATGTTCGCCGCTCTGGCTGCCGCCGCTGTGCCTATGACAGCCAGCGCCATGCCTCAGGCTAACGGAATCACCAACTGCGACGCGCCGGGCGGCCGTCAGCAGGCTGGCGCCGCCATCGGCGCTGTGCTGGGCGGCCTGGCGGGCAGCCAGGTGTCGAAGAATGAACGCGCCTTGGGCGCCGTCGTCGGCGCCGGCGCGGGCGCAGCGGCCGGTTCCTATATCGGCTGCAACCAGCAGCGCACGCGCGCCGCGAGCCAAAGCAACGCCAATATGTACCGCGCAACCTCCAACCTGCGGATCCGCACCGGACCGGGCGCACAATATCGCCAGACCGGCAGCCTGTCGGCTGGCCAACCCTTCACGGCCGTGGGTTCTGAAGGCGAGTGGGTGCAGATCGCTGGCGGCGGTTGGGTCAACGCTCGTTACGTAGCGCCGAACTGATCGGCGGATTCTCCCCCGCGTCGATCAAAATGCGAAGGCCGTCCCGCAAGGGGCGGCCTTTTGCTGTTCTACTGGCTGACCCAAAGGATGCGGGCCATCCACAGGACTTGGTCGCGTGGCAGGATACGCGGCTCATAGTGCGGATTGAGTGAAGCCAGAACGACTTCGCGGCCATTCAGGGCTGCGATCTCCTTGGCCAGGGTCTCGCCCCCCGCGGTGCGAACCACCACCCGGTCGCCGCGCCGGACCTCTGTAGCGTCCAGGTCGACGATGACCCTGTCGCCTGGTCGGTAAACCGGCTCCATGGAATCTCCGTCGATGGTCAGGCTGAACAGACTGTCCTTGTGAGTCGGAAGATCGGTTTGATCCCACCCTTCGGCCATAGGCAGGCCGGCGTCGTCGAAGAAGCCTTCGTCGCCCGCGCGAGCGAGGCCCAGAAGCGGTATGGCGCGACGCTGCGGCGCGGCGTCATCGGCGAGTGCGGCGAATTCAGCCAAGCTTAGCTCGCTCGCCTGAAGCACGCGCATCAGGCTTTCCGTCGAGGGCCAACGAGGCCGAGGAGGCTGGCCCGGGCCTAGTCGCTTGGATGGATTGAAGCTGGTGGCGTCCAACCCCGCCCGCCGCGCAAGACCCGAGGCCGAAATGCCCTCATGTCGCGCCAGGGCGTCGATGGCCTTCCAGATCTGGGCATGGGACAAGGGCAATGGCGCAGGTTCCGAGAAACGCGAGGCGTCAGGTTACCTGGGTGGAATAGGAATATCTACCTATGAAATTTCTACGCCCGCCGCCCGCCGCTCCTGCCAAGCGAAGAAGGTTCCAACGCCCAGGGCGATGATGATGCCGTAACCAGCCATGTTGACGACTGTATAGAAGGCAGAAATTTCAGGCCGAAGTTTCATGAGAACCATGACATGGCTTGCGACAGACAGAAGTTGGAAAGCGCTGGCCCAGACCGGCCAGGTGCGCGGAGACTTCCAGACCAGGGCCACAAAAACCACCAGAGCAATCAGATCAATCAGCAGCACTGGCCATTGGGTGGCGACATAACCCAAATAGCGTTGGGCTAGTATCGAGAGGAACCAGCCGCACAGAACCACGATCGCGCCGATTCGCTCGGGGGGGCCTCCCTTTGTCAGCGCAAAAAAGCACACGAGCAGGACGCTAGCCGCGCCTATGTAGCCTGCGATGAATTCGAACAATGAAAAGCCCCCATCGTCTCTACAACGATGGGGGCCAAGCTACACCAAGCTAGTTTGAAGCCGGATAGCTGATGCGTAAGATTACGCCGAATTCACGCCACGCGCAGGTGACGCTCTTGGCTACCCATTGGGCGGCTATCCCATTCATTGGGCTTGTCGAGCGGACCGAGGGCGTAGGTGCCGTAACCGAGACGGCGATGGTCTTTCGCGAGTTCGGCGTGGCAAGCGATCAGGGCTTCACGAGCGGTGCTGAGAGCGGAGATGGCTTCCATCGCCTTGGTCTGGGAGCCTGCGGCGGCGACGGCCGAGAGCGACAGAGCAGAGCGCGCGCCGATCATGGCCTGAACCAGGGTGGCGGCGTGGGCGATGGCGTCATCCAGCGCCTTTTCGGTGGCGTGCAGTTCGCCAGCGACACCGGCGATGACTTCGTTGCGATCCATGACTTACCCCTCGTTGAAAAAGAACAACGAGAAAGTGTTAACGTGCATTAACTAATTTGGGTAGGATTTTCTTTACAAATTTTACAATTGACGTTGTCGCACCGTCGCGTGTCACGATCCTGCGTTTTCGGGGTCCAGCAGGAAGTGAGCGGTGAGAGAGGCGATCGGTTCCTGCCGGGTGTCCTGCCACGCTTCGGCGACGACATGGGCGACACGGCGTCCCGCCTTGTTGATCCTGGCGCGCGCATAGACGTCGATGGGGCGGCCAGAGCGAAGATAAGCCACGGTGACGTTGATCGGGCGCGGCAGCCGCAGTCGTGGATAGGTCAGCGAGACCTGGGCCATGGCCGTCATCTCCAGCAGGGCCGCGGTCGAGCCGCCGTGCAGAGCCGGCAGCATCGGGTTGCCGATCAATTTGTCGGCGAATGGCATGACGACAGTGATCTCGTCGCCGTTCATCTGCGTCTGGAGGTTCAGGAAGCGGGCGTAGGGCAGGCTGTCGAGCAGGGAGGCGGTCATGCGACGGTCCTGGATTTCAGGTTCGCGCCGGCGCGGTGATCGCCTTCGGCGCTGACCATATAGGCGGATTGGGCGGCGGCGACGGGATCGGCCGGATCATCCTCGAAGGCCCAGGCGCGCACAAAGGCGAGATTGCGCGTCAGGCGATAGCATCGCGCCTCGGCCAGCAGGTCGCGCCCTGGCGCTGCGGCGCGCATATAGTCGACGCGAAGATCGAGCGTCGCCACAGGTCGAAACGTTCCCAGCCCCACCCAGACGGCCAGACCGCCGACGTGGTCCAGCAGAGTGGTGACGAGACCCCCGGCCAGGACGCCGGTCTCGGGATCGCCGACCAGATCATCACGATAGGGAACGCGGATGCGGACGCGGTCTCCGTCCAGGCCCTCGAACGCGAAACCCAGGGCGTGGGTATGGGCCGCGCCGGATGCGAGTTGCGGCAATAAGGTGTCTAGGAACGAATCCGTCATCGAGGCGTCCTGTGTTGAGTCTCGCCTTGGTCGCCCGTCGGGGGCCTCCTTGTCCAGCGAGCGGATAGGTTGATGATCCGACCTCAAGATCTTCTGCGGCCGGCGCCGGCGGGGCTCTATTGTCCTGTCGGCGACTTCTATGTGGATCCCGTGCGACCGGTCGACCGGGCGGTGATCACGCACGGCCATTCTGATCATGCGCGGCCGGGGCATGGCGCCGTGTTGGCGACGCCCGAGACCCTGGCCATCATGGCCGAACGATACGGACCCGACTTCGCCGGGCGGACGCAGCCCGCCGCTTACGGAAAGACGACGCAGATCAACGGCGTGGCGGTGCGTTTTGCGCCCGCCGGGCATGTGCTGGGCTCGGCTCAGGCCGTTATCGAGCGAGGCGGCCTGACCATGGTGGTGTCCGGCGACTACAAGCGGCGACGCGATCCGACCTGTTTGCCGTTCGAACCGGTTCCCTGCCATGTCTTCATTTCGGAGGCGACATTTGGTCTGCCGGTCTTTGTTCACCCGCCGGATCGGGAGGAGATTGCGCGCCTGGTTCATTCTCTGACGCAGTTTCCTGAGCGCGCCCATCTGGTCGGCGCCTACGCCTTGGGCAAGGCGCAACGGGTGATCTGCCTGCTACGCGAGGCGGGGTGGGATCGGACCATTCATGTGCACGGCGCGCTCGAGCGTCTGAATCGTCTCTATCAGAACGAAGGGATCGACCTGGGGCCGCTGGCGCCCGCTACGGGACTGAAAGCAGGGGCCTTGGGCGGCGAGGTGGTGATCGCGCCGCCTTCAGCCGTTCAGGACCGCTGGGCGCGCCGGTTCGCCGATCCGGTGGCCGCCTTCGCCTCTGGCTGGATGGGCGTGAGGGCGCGGGCGCGTCAAAGGGGCGTGGAACTGCCCCTGGTCATTTCGGATCATGCGGATTGGCCCGAACTGATCCAGACTTTCGAGGAACTGGCGCCGGAAGAAATCTGGATCACGCACGGGCGCGAGGAAGGCCTGCTGCGCTGGGCTGAGCTGAAAGGTGTGAAGGCGCAAGCCTTGCGTCTCGTCGGCTATGACGAGGATGATGAAGAACCCCTGGGCGATCTGGCGACAGTTTGAGCGCCGTCAGGCGACGTCTCTTGCGCGAGCCGGGGCGGCGTTCGTCGGTTCAAGCGCGGTGTTCATGGCCAGGCGCAGGCGTTCCGGCTTGATGGGTTTCTCCACCACGGCGGCCATGCCAGCGGCCAGATAGGCCTTGGCGTCGTCCGGATCTGCGTTGGCGGTCAGGGCGATGATCGGAATGTCGCGCTGAGGCCCATCGAGAGCGCGAATGGCGCGTGTCGCGCCGACGCCGTCGAGGCGCGGCATCTTGATGTCCATCAGGATCAGGTCGAAGGGGCGCGACTGAACGGCTTCGACGGCTTCCTGACCATCCTCGACGGTTTCGGAGGTGCAGCCGAACATCTCGCACAAGGCCTGCGCCACGACGCGGTTGGTGGCGTTGTCGTCGGCGATCAGCACATGCGGGCGCGCCTGGAGGTGAAGGCCGTCCAGATCGGCGACGTTGGTCGGTTCGTGGCGCTCGATGAAGGCGATCGGCGCAGACAGGTCGAAGGCGAAGGTGGCGCCGCGACCCGTATTGTTTTCGGCCCAGATGCGGCCGTCCATGCATTCGATCAAGCGTCGGCTGATCGCCAGGCCCAATCCGCTATCCGGCTCCGAAGCATCAAGCAGGCCGCGGGTGCGGCTTTCGTCGGCGGGGCCATCATCGCGGATGCGAGCCTCTATCTGGACGCGGTCGCCGTGGGCGTGCGCCTTGAGGCTGGCTTCGACCATGCCGTGACGGGCAAAGCTCAGCGCATTGCCGATCAGGTTGTTGAACACTTGGCGCAGGCGGTCTGCATCGACCATGGCCGCCAGTTCCGTGTCGCCTTCATAGCCGACCATCAGGGTGACGCCGTCCTGAGCCGCGCGCGGCGACCAATGGCTCTGTAACTCGTCCATCAGGGTGCGCAGGGGGGTGGCGGTTGTCGTGATCTGCAGTTCGCCCGCCTCGGCGCGAGCCAGGTCGAGGGCGTCGCGCAGGCTGTCCAGCATGTCCTCGGCTGAATCCATGATGGTTCGGGCATGGGCCTTGGCGGCTTCATTCAGCGGCTGACGGTGCAGCAACTCGGCCACGGCCAGCACTCCGTTCATGGAGGTGCTGAGTTCGCGGTTCAGCAGGCCCATGAAGCGGCTTTTGTCGCGCGCCGCGGTCTGGAGCGCGCGTTCGGCCGCGTCGGAGGAACGGAGTTGCTCGACCAGACGCTGGTTCTCGTGACGCTGGTCCTCATTGATGGCGCGAAGCAGGGCCACAGCTGTGCCGACGCCGCGATAGGCCCCGCCGCGTGTGACGATGAAGCCGCGCATCAAGGCGCCGGGGCCGCTCTTCAGGATGATGGATGAAAAGGCGTCCACACGAACGCCGGATTCGATTACGGCGGGTTCCGGGTCCATCACGTGGATGACTTCGCGCGCGCCATACAGGCTCTGGCCCAGCGGGCCGGCCAGCTTCAGCAGGAAATCTCCACGCTCGATCAGGCCGACAGGTCGATCGCCATCGACGACCGGTATCACCATGGTGTCCGGCTCGCGCTGGAACCGCGCGAGAATGTCGCCGGTCATGGCGGTTTTCGCCACCGGCTCCACGCGGTCGGTCAGCACTTCAATCGTCGGCATTCGGCCGGCTCCTACTGAGGTTCTTTTACAATCTCAGAGAATCTTTTGCGGAAGGGTTAAGCCGCCTCGTTTATTCTTCAGTCTCGCGTCCTTTGCCGAGCCCGTCGCTCTGGCGTATAGGAGGCGACGTCCCATCTATCCGACCCTGGTTCCTTTTTTCGAATGCGCGCGGCCTGCGGGCCGACCGCAGGTTTGTCATGAGCGCAATCGTGCAACACTCTGAAAAAACAGCTCTTGTCCTCTTTTCGGGCGGTCAGGACAGCGCCACCTGCCTGGCCTGGGCGTTGGAGCGTTTCGATCGGGTGGAGACCGTCGGTTTCGATTACGGCCAGCGTCATGCGGTCGAGATGCAGGCGCGCCAGTCTGTTCGCGAGGAACTGGTTAAAGCCCTGCCTCAATGGGCCGATCGTCTGGGTGACGATCATGTGGTCGATTTGACGGGCTTCGGCGCCATTGGCGAGACGGCGATGACGACCGAACGCGCCATTGAGGCGGATGCACGCGGCCTGCCGAACACCTTCGTGCCGGGACGCAATCTGATTTTCCTGGTCGCGGCGGCGGCTCTGGCCGATCGCAGGGGGCTGGAAGTCCTGATCGGCGGCATGTGCGAGACCGACTATTCCGGCTATCCGGACTGCCGCAACGACACGATCCAGGCTACGGCCCGCGCACTGTCGCTGGGTCTGGACAAGTCCGTGCCGGTCGAGACGCCGCTGATGTTCCTAACCAAGGCCCAGACCTGGGAATTGGCGGATCAGATCGGCGGTCGCGCCCTGGTCGAGGCGATCATCGAGTTCAGCCACACCTGCTATCTGGGCGACCGAACGCACCGTCATGTCTGGGGTTATGGCTGCGGTGCGTGCCCGGCCTGCGAACTTCGCGCTGCGGGTTATGCGCAATGGGCGGCCGCATGACCTATTCGGCCAAGGAAGTTTTCCTGACGGTGCAGGGCGAGGGCGGGCAGGCGGGGCGCCCGGCGGTCTTTCTGCGCTTTGCCGGCTGCAACCTGTGGAGCGGGCTGGAGCGGGACCGCGCGACCGCGATCTGCAGCTTCTGCGACACCGATTTCGTCGGGGTGAACGGCGACGGCGGCGGCAAGTTCAAGACCGCCGACCTGATGGCCGACCACGTCGCCGGGATGTGGCGCGGTCGCGAGGGCGACCCCAAGCTGGTGGTCTGCACGGGCGGTGAGCCGTTGATGCAGTTGGATGCGCCGCTGATCGACGCCCTGCACGCGCGCGGGTTCGAGATCGCCATCGAATCCAACGGCACCCTGGCGGCGCCGGACGGCGTCGACTGGATCTGCATCAGCCCCAAGGCTGACGCGCCCGTGGTCCAGGCGTCTGGTCAGGAATTGAAGCTGGTCTTTCCTCAGCCCCTGGCCATGCCCGACCGTTTCGAACACCTCGATTTTGAGCGTTTCTGGCTTCAGCCGATGGATGGTCCTGATCAGGCCGCCAACACCGCCGCCGCCATCGAATACTGCCTGACCCACCCGCAATGGCGCCTCAGCGTTCAGACGCACAAGTATATCGGGGTGCGATAGGGCGAGGGCAGGGCGGCGAACCGCCCTGCCGGGTGGCCTTAGGCCGCCAGAAGCATCTGGGCGTTTTCGAAGGGCAGGCCTGAATCGTCTGTCGCCCGGCGCGATTGCTCACGGAAGCCGAGGGCTTCGTAGAAGCGCATCGCTTGCTCGTTGCCCGTATAGACTTCCAGCATCAGCGTTCCTTTCAGTGAAAGGGCGTGCGTGATCAAGGCGCGCCCGATACCGTGGCCTTGCTGGTCGGGAGCGACGAAAAGGCCGCCGATGAAAGAGTCGATCAGGCTGATGAAGCCGACCGGCTGGCCTTCACGGCAAGCGACCCAGGTTTCCGCGTTGGGAAGATATTCGGTCTCGATCAGGCCCTGCTGTTCGAGAAGACGTTCCTCGCCGATGAAGGCGTGCGCGAGGATGGAGGCTTGCAGCCAGATGTCCGACAGCGAGGCCGTGTCGGTCGACGGGCTATAGGCACGAATGATCGTGTCCATGTGTGACATGAATTTTCCGCAGATAGATATGCAAACAGAGACTGCGCCCAATCAGGCGCAGGAATCCCGCGTGGGCGGGCTCAATGGAGGGCTCTGCGCATAAATCTCCTTCTGCGAGCCGTGGCGGTTAGCAGTCGGCGAAAAGAGATTCAATGGGTTGTCGGTGTAACGTCTCGAAGCCGAAGGAGCCTAGTAGTCCTTGCCCTGACGCTGCCTCTCTTCGCAGCGGCGTTGTTCGCGTTCGTATTCACGCTGTTCGCGCTCGCGCTTGGCCTTGGTTTCCTCGTCCGAGGTGGTGACGGCGTCGAAGCCTGCGCCGACGGCGGCGCCCGTCACCTTGGCCGCGCCGCCGACCATGGCGGCTCCGGCGCCGACGACGGCGCCCGCGACGCAGCCCTGAAGTATCAGGGCGGAGGACAGGCAGAGGGCGAGGGCGGAAAAGCGCTGGATCATTGGGGCAGTCTGCCGTGGCCAGCGCCTTCTGTCAGCGCGCAAAAGAAAGGGGACGCTCTTTCGAGCGCCCCCTGTGATCTTTCGATCAGCGTGGTCCTACAGGCTGTCGACCATGACCAGTTCGGCGTCCTGCTTGGCCGTAATGGTGATTGTCGGTTCGTCGACGATGCCGGCGCCGTCGCGAGCATTCAGCGTGGTTCCGTTGACCTCCACTTGTCCCACGGCGGGCACCAGATAGGCCCGGCGCCCGGCGGCCAGGTCATAGGACAGGCTTTCGCCGGCCTTCAGCGTGGCGGCCAGGATCCTGGCGTCGGCGTTGATCGACAGGGCTTCGTCCGTCGGATCGCCCGAGGCGACGACGGTGAAGCGGCCCGAGCGGTCGTTCTTGGGAAACTCGCGCTGGCCCCAGGAGGGCTGGGCGCCCGGCTTGTCGGTCTCGATCCAGATCTGGAACAGGGTGGTCGTCTCGTTCTCGAGATTGAACTCGGAGTGACGCACGCCTGTGCCTGCGCTCATCACCTGAACGTCGCCCGCGCCGGTGCGGCCCTTGTTGCCCATCGAGTCTTCGTGGGTGATGGCGCCGGTGCGAACATAGGTGATGATCTCCATGTCGGCGTGCGGGTGAGGTGGAAAGCCCGACCGGGCGCCGATTTCATCGTCGTTCCAGACGCGTAGCCGACCCCAGCCCATGCGATTGGGATCGTAGTAGTTGGCGAACGAGAAGTGGTGCTTGGCGTTCAGCCAGCCGTGGTTGGCGCCGCCGAGCGTGTTGAAAGGTCTGATGTCGATCATGGTTCGGTCTCCCATCCGAGGAATGCTTGAGACCTAGATAGGATCGCCAAATCTCATTTGCAACCGTGCTTGTTTCTTATTGGCCGTCAGCCCATCTGGGCGCGGTGTCGCAGCTTGGCGTCAGCCAGAATGATGGCGGCCATGGCCTCGACCACCGGGACGCCGCGTAAGGCGACGCAGGGGTCATGGCGGCCCTTGGTGCGCAGATCGACCTCGGCCCCGTCACGGTTGATGGTCTGGCGCAGGGTCAGGATGGAGGAGGTAGGCTTGAACGCCACGCGCGCCGTCAGCGGCTGGCCGGTTGAGATACCGCCCAGAACCCCGCCCGCCTTGTTCGACAGGAAGACGGGCTGGCCGCCGTCGCCCAAGCGCATCTCATCGGCGTTGTCCTCGCCCGACAGTTCGGCAGCGCCGAAGCCCGCGCCGATCTCGACGCCTTTGACGGCGTTGATGGACATGAGGCCCGAGGCCAGTTCGGCGTCCAGCTTGGCGTAGAGGGGCGCGCCCCAGCCGGCGGGAACGCCCGTAACCTCCAGCGCCACCACGGCGCCGATGGATGAGCCTGCCTTGCGCACGCCGTCCAGATACTGCTCCCACACGGGCACGACTTCGGCCGAGGCGGCGAACAGGGCGTTGTCGTAAACGGCGTCGAAGTCGATCGCCTCATCGGAAATTCGGTGCGGGCCCAGTTGGACCACTCCGGCGCGGATGCGGATAGTCTCGCCCAGCACCTTGCGCGCCACGGCGCCCGCCGCGACACGGCTGGCCGTTTCGCGGGCCGATGAGCGACCGCCGCCGCGGTGGTCGCGCACGCCATACTTGGCCTGATAGGCGTAATCGGCGTGGCCAGGGCGGAAGGCGCGGGCGATCTCGCCGTAATCCTTGGAGCGCTGGTCGGTGTTCTCGATCATCAGGCTGATCGGCGTGCCGGTCGTGACCGGGCCGTTTCCGTCATCATAGACGCCGGACAGGATGCGGACCTGGTCGGCCTCCTGCCGCTGGGTGACGAAGCGGCTGCCGCCGGGCTTCCTCAGGTCCAGCCAGGGCTGGATGTCGGCTTCGGTCAGCGAGATCAGCGGCGGGCAGCCGTCAACGACGCAGCCGATGGCCGGGCCGTGGCTTTCGCCCCAGGTGGTGATGCGGAACAGGTGGCCGAAGGTGTTGTGCGACATGATGGCGAGGCTTAAGCCGCCATCCGCTCCGGCGTCCAGACCCGAGTGAAGCGAAGCAGCATATCCTCGGCGGCCGAAGGCAGGTCGTCAGAAGGAACCAGCTTGACGAACAGGTCGCCGGCGGGGCGCTTCCCTCGCGCGGGCAGACCGAGGCCGGGAAGGCGCAGCCGCACGGGCTCGACCATGTCCGGCACCAGCCAGGCGGCCTGTAGCCCGGCATGTGTGTCGATCTCTATGCGTCCGCCGTCGCGCATCAAACGCGGCGCGATGGGCCAATCCATAAAGAGGTCCGCTCCCAGAACAGACAGGTCGTCAGCGGGCCGGACCAAGACGCATAGCAGAGCAGGGCAGCCCTTCAGACGGATGCGGTCGGCGGTCCGCACGCCCGGCGGAACGTGGACCAGCAGGCTCCGACCCCAAGCCTTGACGATCACGCTGCCTCCGCTGAGAGCCTGCATCGGCGTCAACACTATAAGCGGCGGCGGAATGGACGCGGCGGGCGCAGCTTGGACGCCGGGAGCCTCTGAATCCTTGCTTGGCGCGGGCAGGGCGCGCGTCTCGGTCTGCAACAGGCGATAGGCGGCGATTGTGCGACGGAACCGTTCGGCGTCGCCGCCAGGCTGATCCGGTCGGGAAGCCTTGATAGCGACGCGGAAAGCGGCGGCCAACGCCTGCGGCCCCGCGGGGCCGTTCAGGCCGAGCAGGCGCCGAGCATCCATAATGGAGAGGCTGTCTGCGCGCATGAAGGCCACTGTGCGGGCCACATGGTCAAGACAGGGTTAACCTTGTTTGCAAAGCTGACGCAGGATTGAACGAAGGCTGTGTGACGAGAACCTCAAGCGGGACTATAGGTCCGACATGACCCAGTCTGTGATCCCGCCCAGCCCGTCTCGTGCAGACTATGCCGCCCAGCTTGAAGCGAACGCGGACGAAACCCTTTTCGAACGAGACGAGCCGATCGCCCTGTTCCTGGAATGGCTGGAGTCCGCGCGAGCGGCTGAACCCAACGATCCGAACGCGATGGCCTTGGCCACGGTTGACGCCGACGGCTATCCCGATGTGCGCATGGTCCTGTTGAAGGATGTCGATGCGCGAGGCTTCACCTTCTTCTCCAACCAGGAAAGCGCCAAGGGCGGTCAGTTGTGGGCCAACCCAAGCGCCGCCCTGCTGTTCCACTGGAAGAGCCTGCGCCGTCAGGTGCGTGTTCGCGGCCCGGTCGAGCCGGTCAGCGCGGCAGAGGCTGACGCCTATTTCGCCAGTCGGGCGCGTGAAAGCCGCATCGGCGCCTGGGTGTCGGACCAGTCGCGCCCCCTGGCGGACCGGGCGACGTTGGAAGCGAGGGTGGCGGAACAGACCGCGCGCTTTGACGGTCAGGAGGTGCCTCGTCCGGATCGCTGGACCGGCTGGCGGGTCAAGCCTGTGCAGATCGAGTTCTGGCGCGATCGTCCTTTCCGCCTGCACGACCGTCTGCGCTTTGATCGGACGACGCAAGATCAGTCTTGGAGCCGCAGTCGTCTGTGGCCCTAGAGGACGGTCTTGAAGCCGCTCAGACGGCGTAGCGAGCCAGAAAGGTCTCCACGGCGTCCTCGGCGATTGCGGCAGGGGATCGAGCCGGCAGAACCTGATCCCCGGTCACTGTCGGCACAAAGAACAGGGGGTGCTCCACCATGCCCATCAGCTGGCTGGCGGCCCAGGACGGCTTGTTGAGTTTCAACTCGCCCTTGGCGGCCATTTCGGCCAGGGCGGAGACCAGCACCGTGCCGAAATCCTGCTTGGCCTGCTCATAGAAGGCGCTCGCCAGGCTCTCAAAACGGCGGCGCTCGGTCATGACCAGGCGAAAGATGGCCCTGACGAACGGGTCGCTGATGAAAACGGCGTAGGTGGTCAGGAAACTGTTCAGCCTGGGTTGCGCCGGGCCGTTGCAGCCTTTCACCTTGGCCATCCGCTCGGCGAAATCGGCGGAAGCCTCGTCAATCACGGCGGCGAAGAGCGCCGCCTTGTTTTCAAACATGGCGTAGAGGGTGGCTGTCGATACGCCAGCTTCTCTGGCTATGGGCTCCATCTTGGTGCCGGCATAGCCTTCCTCGACGAAATGCAGCCGGGCTTGGCGCACCAAGGCGTCACGTCGGGGGTCTTCGAGAACATGGACCGAAACGGTCATCGGATTGTCACCAATCGTTAGGTGATGATCCTGCCTTTAATTTGCCACGATTGCAACGATCTCGGTTAACGCGTCGAGCGAAAGGCGTTAGCTCAGCCAAGCTTCAAGCAGCGGATGGGCTAACACTGGCGCGGCCAGGCGCACGACGGCCTGAGGGTCTTCCAGACGGACCGCGGCGGTGGCGTCAGCGACGATGAAATCGGCATGAACCCGCGAGGGTTCCGTCAGGCGTTCGTGACCGGGACGGACGGTGGCGAGGTATTGATGGATGACCGATTCGGCCGTGCGTCCACGCTCGGTTTGATCGCGCAGCAGTCGGCGGATGAAGCGGATATCCGCCGGAGTGTCGACGAAAACCCGAATGTCGAACAGGGCGGTCAAGGCGGGCGTGCACAACAGATGCGTGCCTTCGACGACGACAACCTGGGCTGCCGGAACCGGCTCGCCGCCTGGCTCGCGTCCGTGATGGATGAAGGAGTAGAGCGGAGCGGTCACGCTGCGCCCGGCCTTGAGGTCGGTCAGGTCGGAAATCAGCAGATCGTGATCGCGAGCGGCGACATCGTCAAAATCGTGCGTCGTCGCATCGAAGCCGGGCACGGACGCCGCATCCAGATAGTAGGAATCTTCGCGCAACAGGGTGGCGACGCCCTCTGGCAACGAGGAAATCAGGGCCTCGGCCAGGGTGCTCTTGCCAGAGCCCGAGCCGCCGGTGATGGCGATCAGTATGGTCATGGGCGGCTCATTCACCCGGATGGAGCTGGATGCAAGCCTTGATCGTGCGTTGAAACGGCGATCTGTCGCGGCCGGCCTTCCCTTGCGTCACGTTGCTTGTCGCGGTTCACCTGTCTTAGCGTGGGTGCAAGCGCCGCTTTCAACCAAGGCGCATAGACGAGGGAAGACGCCGAATGCTGGGTATGATGCAGGACTGGCCGTTGACGGTCGACAAGATCCTCGATCACGCGAAGAACTGGCACGGGGAGCGCGAGGTCGTAACGCGTTCGGTCGAGGGGCCGATCGTCCGCACCACCTACGCCGCGATCCATGAACGGGCGCGCCGCGTGTCGAACGCTCTGCTGGCCTGGGGCGTGAAGCCGGGCGACCGGATCGCGACCCTGGCCTGGAACACCGGCAATCATATCGAGACCTGGTACGGAATCATGGGGATCGGGGCCGTGTGCCACACCCTGAACCCACGCCTGTTTCCGGAGCAACTGGCCTACATCATCAACCACGCCGAAGACCGGATCATCTTCACCGATCTGACCTTCGTGCCGTTGCTGGAAGCCATTCTGCCGCATTGCCCGTCAGTCGAGCGCGTCATTGTCATGACCGACGCCGCTCACATGCCTCAGGCCAAGCTGCCGAAGGCCCAGGCCTATGAGGCGGTGCTGGAGCAGTCGTCGAACGATGTGGCCTGGGGCGGCTTTGACGAGCAGACGGCCTGCGGCCTCTGCTACACCTCTGGCACGACCGGCAATCCGAAGGGGGTGCTGTATTCTCACCGCTCCAACTTCATTCATACGCTGCTGGGGATGCAGGCGACGGTTGTCGGAGGCACGCCCAGCGAAGTCATTCTGCCCGTGGTGCCGATGTTCCACGCCAACGCCTGGGGCATCGCCTTTGTCGGGCCGGCGGCGGGCTCCAAGCTGGTCATGCCGGGCGCCAAGATGGATGGCGCTTCCATCTATGAACTGATTGAGACCGAGGGCGTCACCTTCTCGGCCGCCGTGCCCACGGTCTGGCAGGGGCTGTTCGGTCATATGGTGGAGAACAATCTGAAGTTCTCGACGCTGCGAAAGGTGCTGATCGGCGGCTCTGCCTGCCCCGAGGCTCTGATCCGCGGGTTTCAGGACAAGTTCGGCGTTGAGGTGGTCCACGCCTGGGGCATGACCGAGACCTCGCCCATCGGCACCATCGCCAATCTGACGCCTGAGCTGAAGGCGCTGCCTTATGATCAGCAGATGGCCTGGCGTATGAAGCAGGGCACGCCGCCGCTGGGCGTCGAGCTGAAGATCAAGAACTACGGCGGCCAGGATATGCCGCATGACGGCAAGACCTATGGTCGAGTCATGGTCAAGGGACCGACCATCTCCGGCGCCTATTTCAAGGGCGAGGGCGGCGACATCCTGGACCACGAAGGCTTCTTCGACACGGGTGATATCGCCAGCGTCGATTCTCACGGCTTCATGCAGATCACAGACCGCGCCAAGGACGTCATCAAGTCGGGCGGGGAGTGGATCAGCTCGATCGATATCGAGAATATCGCTGTCGGCCATCCCAAGGTCGCGCTGGCCGCCGTCATCGGCGCGGCCCATCCCAAGTGGGACGAGCGGCCGGTGCTGTTGGTCAAGCTCAAGGAAGGCGAGGCCGAGAACAAGCAGGAGCATCTCGACTTCCTGCAGGGCAAGATCGCCAAGTGGTGGATGCCGGACGATGTGGTCTTCGTCGATGACATTCCTCTGGGCGCCACGGGCAAGATCGATAAGAAGACGCTGCGCGAGCGGATGAAAGACTACCAACTGCCCGCCGCCGGCTGATAGCGACGGAGGACGCCATGTCGACCACACGCCCCAAAGGCCAGTCTCTGGCCGTGATGCTGCTGCTCGTTGCGTTTCTCGCGCCGACGTTGTTGCTGGTTGCGGTCTGCGGTGCGCGGGTGGGCGTGTGGAGCGCCGATTTCAGCTTGGGCGTGCTGGCCCTGAAGGCGGGGCGGGTGCTGGCCTACCTGGGCCTGGCGGCCGCCCTGACGGCCTGCCTGATGGCGTTTCGCGAGCGTCGGCTGTTGGGAATCGCAGGGGCGGCGCTGGCGATCGCAGGCGTGACCCTGGGCGGTTATCTGATTCAGCAACGCCGTTTTACCGATGCGCCGCGCGATGTGACGACCGATCCGTCGGAGCCGCCAGCCTTTGCGCGCATTCTAGCGGCCGAGCGGCGCCTCGCGCGCGTGCCTGAAACCCGGTCTCAGGCCTGCGAGGGTTTGGCCTCTGCGCCGACCCAGGTCGCGCCGGAAACCGCAGCCTGGGCGCTTGAGAAGGCGGGGTTCACGGTTCTGGGCACGGCGCCGTTCCGCGTGGATGGACGCAAGGAAGGCGCGTGGTTTGGCCTGACGCATGATGTCACCGTCCGGATCCGTCCCGGCCGCACAGATGTCCGCGTCGCCGGGCGCGACAGCCTTCAGGTCGGTGATGAGGCCTGTCGCCTCGCCAAGGCCGTGGTTGCGGAGCTGAGACCCTAAAGGGCGGGATCGTTTAGTCGCCAGGTCGCGGCCATTTCCGGCTGAGGGGATGCCTGAACACGCCCCTCTTTTTCCAGCTTGATCAGGTGCGCGAGCACCGAAAGGCTGGCGGCCGGCCACAGGCGCTGATCGACGGCGGCGTATAGGGCGGGGATCATGTCCGCTATCCTCTGATCTCCTGAGGCCAGTCGAGCCATGATCTGGGCCTCACGCTCCAGCCGGTGGTCGCGATAAGCCTTCAAGAAGGGCGCGACCTGGGTGATCGCCGGGCCGTGCGTCGGCCATATCGTCGAGAAGCCACGCGCCAGCACGGCGTCCAGGCTGTTCATATAGTCGACCATGTCGCCGTCCGGCGGAGCCACCACAGTGGTCGACCAGCCCATCACATGGTCGCCGCTGAACAGGGCGTTCTCCTGTCTCAGCACGAAGGCCATATGGTTTGAGGCATGCCCTGGCGTGGGCATGGCTTCCAGCGTCCATCCGTCGCCTTCGATCCGCTCGCCCCCCGTCAGAACCTCGTCGGGATGAAAGTCGGCGTCATCGTCCTCGTCTAGCGCTCCTGAGGCGTGCAGGGTCCGCACGGGTGGTTGAGCCGCCAGGATCGGCGCGCCGCCGACGGCCTCGGCCAGCGGGCGGGCGAGAGGTGCATGGTCCCGATGGGTGTGCGTCACCAGGATATGACTGACGGTTCGACCTTCGATCGCGCGAAGCAGGGCTGAAAGGTGAGCCTCGTCATCTGGTCCAGGATCAATCACTGCAACCTCGGCGCCCGGCAAGTTGCGCCCGACGATATAGGTTCCTGTGCCAGTGAAGGTGAATGGCCCCGGATTGTCGGCGATCACGCGCTGAATCAACGGGGAGACCTGATCGCGCCGCCCATAGGCGAAGTCGAACTGACGGAGATAGGGGATCATGGCCAGCCTCCCTTGCGTGAGCGAATCCTGCAACCGCTTCTCCTCAAAGGAGAGCAATTCGGATCATAGCCGGACTCACGAGAGAGCGTATGCCGTTCGCTTCCGATTACTGTCGTTTGACACGAACGGCGCGGCTCTTGCCGGCGGTCAACAGATAGCTGCCCAGGGCTGCGCGGCGCACCCTGACTTCCGTGCCGTTTCGATTCTGGAAGCGGACAGGCGCTGAATCGATCTGTCGCCACTCACCGCCATCGGCCAGGCGGAAAGTCCACTTACCCTCATGATCCTGACCGGCGCTCACCAAGGTCGTTTCAACGGAATCGACCTCTGGCTCAGTATCGGCCCCCCCGCCGCCACGGCCGAAGAGCGTGGGGAGGGCCGGGGCGCTGAAGCCGAAGAGCTGGCGCCGCGCTTCGCGAATCTGTTGGCGCTCCATAATCACAAGGTCGCCCTGGCGTTCCGCCGTATCCAAAGCATCCGCCGTTCTGTCGAAACAGTTCAGGCGAGCGGCGGCGTCCGGCATGGCGCGACATCCCGAGAGCGCGCTCAGGAGCGCCGAACGCTCGGAGGATTGAACTTGCGCCAATGTGTCGCAGGTGAGGCCGAATGTGCCGATCATTGCAACGCAGAAGGTCAACATCGTTCGCATTTTTGGCACATTCCGAAATTGTGAGTTTGAAGAGTGAGTACCATCGCATGCGAGATGATTGCGTGTCACTAGGAGTCCTTGCGTGGCGAAATTGCGACATAGCTGCGGCGCAATTTTATCGCCCATGTAATTTGCGTGGTCTGTAGTCGTGCTCCATGCCTAACCTTCTGATCGGATGCCGAATGAAGTTCCGATTGATACGGAACTTAGCTGTATCCGTGGTCGACGGGTGGGGGTGGACTTCGCCGGAGTCGACCACAACTCAGGAGGACGAGCTTTGAATTTTCAGATCAAACGTGAGCGTCTGTTGGCGTCGACGATGATCGCGGGCCTTGCGCTGGTGGGCTTCGCCGCCCCCGCTGCGGCTCAGACCACGCCGAATCCGGAGGCGGATCAGCCGAGCCAGGTCAGCGACATCGTCGTCACCGGCTCGCGTCTGCGTCAGCCGAATCTGACCACCACCAGCCCTGTGACCCAGGTTACGGGCGAAGACATCGACGTTCAGGGCGTAACCCGCGTTGAAGACCTGGTCACCCAACTGCCTCAAGCTTTCGCCGCGCAGAACTCGACGGTCGCCAACGGCGCTTCCGGCACGGCGACGGTGTCGCTGCGAAACCTGGGCTCGTCGCGCACTCTGGTGCTGATTGACGGCAAGCGGATGGGTTACGGCTCGCCGCAGGACGACGCGGCTGACCTGAACCAGATTCCCGGCCAGATGGTCGAGCGCGTTGAAGTGCTGACTGGCGGCGCTTCGGCCGTCTACGGTTCGGACGCTATCGCCGGCGTTGTGAACTTCATCATGCGCCGTAACTTCGAGGGCATCGAGATCGACGCCCAGTACGGTTTCAACCAGCACAACAACGACTATGACGGCGTAGGCAATCTGCGTGACGTTATCGCGCGTCGTTCCGCCTCCAACCCATCACAGTACCAGCTGCCCGACGATAATGTTTACACGGGGTTCAGCCGTGAAGTGAACTTGCTGATGGGCGTCAACGCCCCCGATGATCGCGGCAACATCACGCTGTATGCCGGCTATCGGAAGAATAATAAGGTTCTGGGACGCGACTACGATTACTCGGCCTGTTCGCTCTCGGCGCCGGCGGCCAGCACGCCCCCCGGTGAATTCAACTGCGGCGGTTCAGGTACGTCATTCCCTGGGCAGTTTACGGATTTCGGCGGCAATGAATTCCTGATCGATACCGACGGCGACCCCACTACGGATGACATTGACGTCAATCCGCTGCCGAGCTTCGCCTATACGGTGAATAACGCTGGATTCCGTAACTATGTTGGCGCGACGGATGCCTATAATTTTGGTCCGTCCAACTATTTCCAGCGCCCTGATGAGCGGTACACGCTGGGGGTCTTTGGTCATTACGACGTGACCGACAAGATCGAAGTGTACACCCAGCTCATGTATAGCGATTACTCGACGATCGCTCAGATCGCACCGTCGGGTAACTTCTTCGGTGAGTTCAAGAACGGCTTCCGCACCACCGACGGCTCGTCGTTCATTAACTGCGACAGTCCGCTGCTGAACGCACAGCAGGCGGCAGCGCTTGGCTGTGGTGCGCAAGCTACCGCCGCCTACAATACCTGGGTGATCGAGAACGACGACAAGACTTTCTCGCTTTCGGCTCCCGGCTCCACCACGCCAGGCGGCAACGAGGCTTTCCGCTTGTTGGAGGATCCCAACCTGGTGCCGTTGTACATCGGGCGGCGTAACGTTGAAGGCGGCGGACGTCAGTCCGACATCCGCTTCCAGTCGTATCGCGGCGTGATCGGCGCTCGCGGCGATCTGAATGACGCCTGGAGCTACGATCTGTCGATCCAGTACTCGCGTGCGCAGTTCACCAACATCTACCGCAATGAGTTTTCGAACACCCGCTTGGCGCGTGCCCTGGACGTCGTGCTGGATCCCAGCACCAACACGCCGGTTTGCCGGTCCGTGCTGGCCGGCATCGACGCCGACTGCGTCCCTTACGACATCTTCAAACCGGGCGGCGTGTCGCAGGAGGCTCTGAACTATTTGCAGGTGCCGCTGGTTGCGACTGGCTGGACGACCCAGCAGGTGGCTTCGGGTTCGCTGACGGTCGATCTGGGCGCCTATGGCGTGAAGTCGCCCTGGGCGACGCGTAGCGTGCAGGCGGCCTTCGGCGGCGAATATCGCCGTGACGCTCTGGATCTGACGCCTGACGTGTCGTTCTCGAGCGGCGACGGCGCCGGTCAGGGCGGTCCGACCCTGGGCTTGAATGGCGCGAACCAAGTTTACGACGTCTTCGTCGAGGCTCAGATTCCGATCGCAGAAGGCATGGCTTTCGCTGACCAGTTGTCGCTCGACCTAGCCTATCGTCACTCGGAGTACGACCTCGGCGGCGGTACGGATTCGTGGAAGATCGGCGGCGACTGGGCGCCTGTTCCCTCGGTTCGTTTCCGGGCTAGCGCTCAGCGCGCTGTGCGTGCGCCGAACGTCATCGAACTGTTCACCGCGCAGGGTTTCAACCTGTTCGATATGGATGATGATCCCTGCGACTTCACCGACCCGAACGAGGACGGAACCGCCTCGCAAGCTGCCTGCGTGGGCACCAATCCCTGGCAGGTGTCGCAAGGCCAAGCTGACGGCGGCAACCTGAGCAGCCCCGCCGGTCAGTACAATGTGCTGCAGGGCGGGGAGACGACCCTGACGCCGGAAAGCTCGGACACTCTGACTTTCGGCGTGGTTTTCACGCCTGAGTTCCTGCCGGGCTTCAACCTGACGCTCGACTACTTCGACATCCAGATTGACAACCTGATCTCATCGGTCGGCCCGCAGAACGCATTGGACGCCTGTTACGAGGGCGGCTTCATGACGGCCTGTAACAACATCCAGCGGAACGCTAACGGTCAGCTTTGGGTCGGCACCGGCAACGTGGTGGACCTGAACACCAACATCGGCGGCCTGAAGACTTCGGGCGTCGACGTTGCAGCTAACTACAACGTCGACTTGGCGGACTTTGGCTGGAACGGTGTCGGCAGCTTGGGCTTCGCCCTTGTTGGCACCTGGCTGGACAAGCTTGAGACCGACACCGGTCTGGGGCTGGCCCGTTCGACGTATGACTGCGCCGGCTTCTACGCCAACCAGTGCGGCGTGCCGAACCCCGAGTGGCGTCACCGCTTCCGTGTTGACTGGAACACCCCGATTGATGGTCTGAACCTGAACGGCACCTGGCGCTACTATGGTGAAGCCGAAATCGCGGTGCTGGGTTCGGATGGCAGCCTGAACAACTCGCCGAGCGACCGTATCGATCGCGTTCTGGACTCCCAGAACTATTTCGATCTGGCCGGAACTTGGCAGATGAGGGATAATATTTCGGTGCGCGCTGGCGTGAACAACGTCTTCGACTCCGATCCCCCTCTATCCTATAGCGTGGGGACGACGGGTAACAATAATACCTACCCGCAGCTTTATAACGCCATGGGTCGTTACTTCTTCTTCGGCGTTACAGCAAACTTCTAAATCTTTATAACATAAGGAAAGGGGGCGAAGGATTTACTATCCATCGCCCCCTTTTTCTTGTGCGCCTCAAGGCGCTTTTGGTGAGTTACTCGCGTCGCACGCGGACGGCCCGACTCGAGCCGAGGTTGAGAAAGTAGCTGCCTAGCGCGGCCTTGCGAACGCGAACTTCTTCCCCTTGGCGAGCCCTAGGGTTAGTGACGCGCGTATTGTCGATCTGCCGCCATGTCGAGCCGTCTGCCAGGTAGAAAATCCAGGCGCCATCCGAAGCAGCGGCAGCACGCTCGAGCGTAGATTCCAAGCTTTCTATAGTTTCTCCTCCGAACACGGCCGGAAGGTTGGGTGTTGAGAAACCGAATACAGCTCTTTTGGCGGCATCAACCTGCGCGCGCTCCACGATTACGACTTCGCCGTTGTTTGCTGCGGCGCGGAGCTCGGTCATGCGCTCGTCGTAACAGGCTAGTCGTTGTTCGTTTGCGATGAGGTCCTGGCATTCGGACAACTTTTCGAAGGCGGAGGGGGTGTTTTGGGCTTTGGCGCTTCCGGCCGCGAGCAGGGCGAGAAGGATAAAGGCCGAATAGGGACGAAAAAGGGGTGGAATTGTCAATATTTTCATGTTTTTTGAAATCTTGTTTCAAGTTGAGGGTTGATTTGTAAGTGTCAATTTCTGGGCTATTTGGCTATATATGTGGCGATTTTGAGACAGGCTGAGGGCTAACTCGCGTTGATATCGTAAAGACGAATGAATGAGTTCAAATATGGAGATAAATGCAAGGTCAGCCACGATTTCGAATCGTTAGAAATTGAGGTTGGGTTGGGGGTGTCGGCGTTTTTGGGAATATCCGCTTTCCGCTGCGCTCCTTCATTTTAATGGAGGAAGAATTGATTTCCATGGAACATCGCAAGCGATTGCTGGCGACCACGATGATCGCTGGGGTGGCCGCTATCGGCTTCGCCGCGCCCGCGTTCGCGCAGAGCGCGTCGCAGGATGAGGTTTCACGTGTCGATGAGGTCGTGGTGACGGGCTCGCGTATTGCTCGACGCGACGCCGTCTCGGAGAGCCCGATCCTGACTGTCCAACAGGAAGACATGACGCACTCCGGTTCGACCACTGTCGAACAGTATCTCAACACTCTCCCGCAGGTGACTGCGGGTCTCAGCTCGCAGTCGAACAATCCAAGCTCGAACGGGCGCGCCTTCATCGATCTGCGTGGCCTGGGCTCGGGCCGTAACTTGGTGTTGATGGATGGCCGTCGCCCCATGGGCTCGACCGCCGGCGGCACTGTCGACGTCAACACCATTCCCGCAGCTCTGATTGATCGCGTTGAGATCATCAGCGGAGGCGCGGCCTCGACCTATGGTGCGGACGCCGTGTCGGGCGTGGTCAACTTCATCATGAAGAATGACTTCGAAGGCATTCAGATCGACTCCCAATACCGTCTCACCGAAGAAGGCGACGGGCAGGAGTGGGGCACTGACATTACCTTCGGCGGCCAATTCGGCGACGGTAAGGGTAATGCGGTTTTCAACGCCAGCTACTTCAACCGCGAGGTCATGTATAAGGGCACGCGTGATTTTGCTTCGCAAGCTTCTACAACGACGTCTATCTTCCCTGGCGGCTCGGTTGCACTAGGTGCCAACACTCCGACGCAAGGTTTCGTGAATGGCCTATTTGGCGGTCCGAACAACTGCGACGCTTCGGGCGGCTGGGCTGGATTCGGATTCAATCCGGATGGAAGCCTGTTCTGTACGGGTCTAGAAACCAGCAGCGTCTACAATATGTACGGCTACAAAGGACCGGACTCTGCTGTCGCTACGGCGTTTGCACCGAATATCTTCTCGTACAACTTCGAGCCGGACAACATCCTGGTCCTGCCGATGGAGCGTTGGAACCTGTTCACGCGCGTGAACTATGAGCTGAACGACCACTTCAAGCCTTACGTCCAGGCGCTGTACACCAACTATAACGCCAAGCAGGAACTCGCTCCGACGCCAGCCGGCGGTTCGACGGGCTGGAACGTGGCGGTCAGCAACCCGTTCATCGGATCGCAACTGGGATCGCTCCTGGCGGCGCGCGCTCGTCCGAACGATCCATTCGCCTTCTCGAAGCGGTTCAACGACTTGGGCGGCCGTACTGGCTTCAGCACCCATGACGTCTGGCAGGTTTTGTTGGGCACCAAGGGTTCGCTGCCTCGGACCAACACCTGGACCTATGATGTCTATGCTTCATATGGTCGCACGTCTCTGAACGAAATCCAAGGCGGCAACGTCCGGCGTGATCGTGTTGGCCAACTGCTCGGCCATATTGATGCCAAGGGCGCCACTGAGAGCCAGGCGGCGTATGATGCACGCGTCGCTGCCTTCCGGGCGCCGACGATCGCTCAGCAAGCCGCGCTTTCTGGAGGTGCTTGCCCGAATGGCCTCAACCTGTTCGGAGCCGCGCCGATTGATGCCAGCTGTGCGGCTTGGGTCAGCCTTGAGGCCAAGAACCTGACGGTCGTTGAGCAATCCGTGGTTGAAGCCTCAGTCAACGGTGATCTGTTCCAGTTGCCTGCCGGCCCGGTTCAAGGCGCTTTCGGGGCCAGCTATCGTGAACTGGATTTTGATTTCCGTCCGGACAGCGGGTTGCAGCCTGGTCTGGTGGCCGGCTTTAACCAGCAACTGCCGACTTCGGGCTTCCTGAACTGGAAGGATATCTTTGCCGAACTGCTGGTTCCGGTCGTCAAGGATGTGGCTTTCGCCAAGGATGTGTCGCTGTCGCTGGGTTATCGTGTTTCGGAGAATTCTCATTCGGGCACGACCAATAGCTGGAAGGCGAACCTCGAGTGGGAAGTGAATGATTGGCTCCGCGCACGCGGTGGTTATCAGACGGCGGTTCGTTCGCCGACGATTTCGGAGCTGTTTGCCCCTCAGGTGAATAACTTCCCGTCCTTCAACCGTCTTGATCCGTGTGACGTTCGCTTGCCGGCCACTGCGGAGTACAGCCGCAATGGTCCGAACGGCGCTAAGATTACGCAACTGTGCCAGGCGCAGTCGGCTGTGGCCGGTGGCGCTAACTTTACCTGGTCGGGTCAGATTCCTGCCATTACGGGCGGCAACCCGGACCTGAAGCCGGAGGAATCTAACTCTTGGACCGCTGGTTTCGTGGCGCGTTCACCCTTCAACACGGGCGGTTGGGCTGATAGCCTCTATCTGTCGGTGGATTATTGGTCGATCAAGATCGAAGACGTTATTGCTTCGATCGGGGTGGGCACGATCGTTCAGCGCTGTTTCAACCTGGACAACGCGAACCCGACCTATGACGCGAACAACGATTGGTGTCGTTTGTTCGAGCGCAACCAGGCCAATGGTTCGGTGCAGAATGTTGTTCAGCTGTCGCGTAACCAAGCGATGACGGAAACCAGCGGCGTCGACTTCAACTTCGGCGTTGGTTTCGAACTGGGCGGCGCTGGTGCGCTGGACTTCAACGTGCTGTCGACCTGGGTCGAAAAGTACGAGACCCAGACTACTCCGCTGGATCCGGTGCGTAATTATGTTGGCACCATTGGCACCGGCACGGGGTCGGCGACGCCGGAATGGCGCCATACGATTAGCACGAGCTGGCGTTTGGATCCGTTCTCGGTCACGGGTACGGCTCGCTTCATTGACGAGATGGTGCATAGCAACACTGTTACGGGTGGTGCAGGTACTGGCGTGGATTCGATGTGGTATTTCGATCTACGCGCAACCTATGACGTGAATGACGCAGTTTCGCTGCGAGTTGGCGTCAACAACCTGTTTGATGAGCAGCCGCCGCTGTACTCGCCGAACATCCAGGCGAACACGGACCCGTCGACCTATGATGTACTGGGTCGTCGTTACTTCGTGGGTCTGACTGCCCGCTTCTAAGTAGCGAAAATACCATGAAGACTGGACGGCGGATCAATCGATCCGCCGTCTTTTTTTGTGGCCATTATTGGTTGGAGGGGGAGGGCCGACTGAAGGGCCTGTTCAGCATATGAGCACGAAGTGTGCGACACGACGAAGCGCGCTTCATCATGCTATATGCTTTAGTAAATGCTATAAGGTTTAGGGCGGGGTGGCGCGCCACTCCCTCATCTCTGAGAAGGAGTGGCGCGAGTGACGGGGCTCGAACCCGCGACCTCCGGCGTGACAGGCCGGCACTCTAACCAACTGAGCTACACCCGCGTTTCTCTCCCCGCGAGGAGGAGAGGAGGGGCGAATACGGTTCGTCGCGCTTTCGGTCAAGCGCATTGTGGCGCTTTTGCTAAAAAATCTGCGAATTCAGACTCTAGCGGCCGCAATCCAGGCCGTGGGCGTCGGGGGGAGCTGCGCCCCCGAGGCCGAGCGCCTTCTGCATGAAGACGACGTCGCGCCAACCGTCGAACTTCCATCCGGCGTCGCGGAAGGCGCCGACATGGGCGAAGCCCGCCGCTTCGTGCAGGGCGATGGAGCCGGTGTTGGCGCTGTCGCCGATCACCGCCACCATCTGACGCATTCCCAGGGCTTCACATGCGCTGAGCAGGGCGTCCAACAGCGCCTTGCCCACGCCGAGGTTGCGAAACGCTTCTGCGACGTAGATCGAGTCCTCGACCATGAAGCGATAGGCCGCGCGCAGGCGATAGGGTGCGGCATAGGCGTAGCCAGCGACCGTCTCGTCGATTTCGGCGATCAGGATGGGCAGGCCGAGCGCGGCGGGCGCGGCCAGGCGCGCCCGCATGTCGTCGGTCGAGGGGACGTCCAGTTCGAACGTCCCCGTGCCGTTCAGCACACTGTCGGCGTAGATGGCCGTCACGGCCGCCAGGTCGGCCTCCGCAAACGGCCGGACAATCACGCCTTTTCCCAGCCCTTCTCGACCGCCCAGACGGCGAACGCGTAGTCGTGGGCGATATCCTTCAGGTAATCGAACCGGCCTGACGAGGCGAAGTGGCCCGCCTCCATGTTGATCTTCAGCAGCACCGGCTTGCCCGAGGTCGAGGCCGGCCGCAGCTTGGCCACCCACTTCTCCGGCTCCCAATAGGTGACGCGGGGGTCGGACAGGCCGCCGGTCGCCAGCAGGGCCGGGTAGGGCTTGGCCTCGATCTGATCGTACGGGCTGTAGCTGAGCATGTAGTCGTAGGCGGCGGCGTCCTCGAGCGGATTGCCCCATTCGGGCCATTCCGGCGGGGTCAGCGGCAGGCTGGTGTCGCTCATGGTGTTGATGACGTCGACGAAGGGCACGCCGCCGATCACGCCCGCCCACAGGTCCGGCCGCATATTGGTGACGGCCCCCATCAGCAGGCCGCCGGCCGAGCGGCCCTCGGCGACGATGTTTCCGGCCTTGGTGTAGTTGCGCGCGATCAGATGTTCGGCGGCGGCGATGAAGTCGGTGAAGGTGTTTTTCTTGGTGAAGCGCCGGGCGGTCAGGAACCAGTTCCAGCCCTTGTCCGAGCCGCCGCGGATATGGGCGATGGCGTAGATGAAGCCGCGATCCACCAGAGACAGCCGGTTGGTCGCGAAACTGGCCGCCATCGGAATGCCGTAGGAGCCGTAGCCGTAGAGCAGCAGCGGCGCCGAACCATCGACCGGCGTGTCCTTGCGACGCAGCACCGTCACCGGTACCAGTTCGCCGTCAGAAGCCGGGGCGTTCAGGCGCTCGACCACATAGTCCGCTGGATTGTGACCCGAGGGGATTTCCTGAACCTTGCGCAGGGTGCGCTCGCGGGTCTTCAGGTCGTAGTCATAGGTCGAGGTCGGCGTCGACGGCGAGTTGTAGCCATAGCGCATGACCGTGGTGTCGAACTCCGACGCTCCGCCCAGCGACAGGGCGTAGGCGGGCTCGTCCACGGCGATCTCGTGCTCGGCGCCGGCGCGGTTGCGGATGACGATCTTGGTGTTGGCTTCGGCGCGCTCCTGACGGCCCAGATAGTCCTTCACCAGAGCCACGCCCTCGATGAAGCGGCCGGGCGTGTGGGGGATCAGGTCCTTCCAGTTAGCCTTGGCCGGGGCGTTGGTCGGGGCTTCCATGACCTTGAAGTCGACGGCGTCGTCGGCGTTGGTGCGGATCACCCAACGGTCGCCCCAGTGGTCGAGGTCATACAGGCGGCCGACGTGGCGCGGCTCGGCCACTACGGGCGTCGCCGTGGGGTTGGCGGCCGGTATGATGCGGCTTTCTGAGGTTTCCTGATTGGCGATGGAGATGACGATGAAGGCGTCGTCGGCGGTGCGGCCGACGCCCTGGAACATGCCCTCGTCGGTTTCCGCATTGACCAAAGCAGTCTCGCCGCCGCGCGCCGGGCGGCGGAAGATCTTGTCCGGGCGGCCGTTGTCGTCGCGGTTGGTCCAGAAGATCCACTGGCTGTCGGGCGAGAAGGTGAAGTTGGCGCTGGCCGATTCGATCGGGTTGGGCAGAACCTCGCCGGTAGCCAGGTCCTTCACATAGATCTTGTAGACTTCGGAACCCTGCGCATCCTCGGCATAGCCGAACAGGGCGTGGTCGGGGCTGTGCTCGGTAGCGGAAACTTCGGAATAGGCCTTGCCCTCGGCCAGCTTGTTGCAGTCCAGCAGGATGACCTCGCCGTCCTTCTGGCCACGCGGACGGCGGCAATAGAGGGGGTGCTGGTCGCCGGTGTTGTAGCGGACGTAGTATTCCCACGGGCCGTCGGCGGCGGGAACAGAGCTGTCGTCCTCCTTGATGCGGCCCTTCATCTCCTCGAACATCGTGGCCTGCAGCGGCAGGGTGGAGGCCATCATGGCTTCACGATAGGCGTTCTCGGCGGTCAGGTGCTCCTTGACGTCAGCCTTGATCAGCGAGGGATCGCGCAGCACGGCCTGCCAGTTGTCGTCCTTCATCCACTGATAGTCGTCGACGCGGACCCGGCCCAGCTGCTCGATGCGGACGGGGACTTTCTTGGCGACGGGCGGCGTGGGTTTGGACATTGAGGCTCCGGTAGTCTGGCGGGCGATAGCAGGGGAGGCGGCGACCAAGCCGACGGCGGCGGTCGAGGCGATCAGTTCGCGACGGTTCATGGCGTGGGCTTCCCCCTAGAATATGATTTGAGCCGGACCTTGTGCCCGGCGACGCTCGGCGTCAAATGGCGTCATGATCATTCAGGATCTTCCGCCCGAACAACCCGCCGTCGTCGCCGCCCCGCCGCCCGAATGGGATCTGACGGTCGGCGTGATCAACGCCACCGTGCAACTGGATCAGGCCATCAGCGACGGTCAGAGGAAGGTCGGCACAGGCTTCCTGATCGCCGCGCCCCGGCCTGACGGCGCGCCGCGCGTGGTGCTGGTGACGGCGCGGCATGTGCTGGACGTCATGCCCGGAAACGAGGCGCGGATCGGCTGGCGCACGGCCGAGGCGGACGGCGCCTGGAAGTTCACGCCCGGAAGCCTGGCGATCCGCGACGCCAGCGGCGCGCCGCTGTGGACCGCGCACCCGGAACGCGACGTGGCGGTGATGGAGGTCACGGCCCCGCCGGCCTTCGCACAGGCGGCGATTCCCGCGGGATGGCTGGCCGATGCCGAGGCTTTCGATCGCTGGCGCATGGGGCCGGGGGATGAGTTGCTGGCGTTGGGTTATCCGCATGGGCTTTCGGCCAATCGGGCGGGCTTTCCGATCCTGCGTTTGGGGCGGATCAGTTCCTGGCCGCTGACGCCAATCAGGCATTTCCCGATCTTCCTGCTCGACTTCGTGGTCGCTCAGGGCAATTCCGGCGGCCCGGTCTTCTGGACGCCCGCTGCGCGTCGCGTGCCGGGGGCGCCCGTGCCGGAGCATCCCTTCATAGCGGGAGTGCTGGTTCAAGAAGTGCAGGGCGGCGGCGAAGGCATGGACCTGGGCGTCGTCGCCCACGCCCAATATGTGCGTGAGGCCATCGCCCTGCTGGATCAGTCAGACGCCGCGCCGGAACCGCAGTCGAACGCCGCACAGTAGCGGCGGCGCATCTCGTTCCTGATCAGGGCCGGGTCTTCCGGGCTAGCTTGTGTGACTTGAGCGTACCAGACATCCCAGCCGATCGGCTTCTTGGTCGGCAGATAGTCCAGGCCGTGTCGTGCCAGTACGCGGGCGACCCCTGCGGCGTGCCAGGCCTTCTCGGTTTCAAGGTCAGGGTATAGCTCGGCCATCCAGGCGCGTAGAAGGGCTGCCTTCTCAGGAGGCATTTCGTCGACTTTCCAGTCACGGATCGAGCGTTCGGTCGCGGAGCGGCTGCCGCCATAAAAGCTGTCGGTAAAAGCCTGGGCGGCCTGGATATGCTCGGGGCCAGGCTCAGGGCCTTCCCATGGTTGACGCAGCGGTTCGTCGCCTTCGGTCAGGGTGCTGAAGGGCAGTTTGATCGTGAAAGGGACATTCGCGGGCTGGGCGACGCGCCCACGGAACACGATCGCCAGCGCCGCTTCCTGGAAGCCCGCGTCGGCAGGGTTTGCGGACATGGCGGCGCATCGAGCCAAGGCGCCGTCTTCGTTGTTGGCGCACTCGAGGGTGACGGTTCCGTTGATCCGCAAATCCTTGGCCAGGGCCGGGTAGTCATGTCGTTCGACGACAGGGCGCGTCTCCCACTGAACGGGTTCAGCCAGTAGGGCCAGGCTCGCCAGAAGCGTCATCATGTTCAGGTTTCCTGTGCGTTCTTAGGACGTGGTGTCGGCCGACAGCGCCGCGGGGCCGCAGTCGTATCGGGCGCAGTATCGACGACGCAGTTCGATCATCGGTGTTCTAGGGAAGACATCCCTGCCAGCCTCACGCAACTGAGGAGTCCAGGCTTCGCTCCAGTCATCCGGCTGCTTGGGCGGCAGGGCGTCCAAGCCGCGAAGGGCCAGGACGCGCGCCATGACCAGGCCCTGTCTTTGGCGCTCCGTCTCCAGATTTCCGAACAGTTCGGCGATCCAGCCTTCGGTCGTCCGGCGCATTTCGGGAGGCATCTGGTCCAGCCGCCAATAACGTCTCAGCCGGATGGCGGGCTCGACGCTGCGCCGGGCGAAGCGACGGCCGCCTTCCATTTGTGCGGCGTTGGGTGTCGGTCCAGACCAAGGCGTCGGCTCTTCCGTGTTGAATGGCGAAGCATTGAACGGCACGCGCACCGTGAATACGCGTTTCTCGGGCAAGGCGGTGGGCGCGGCAGGCGTTAACCGTGCTCGTTCGACTATGCGGACCGCCGCCTGGGCGAAGCCCAGTCCATCCGGACGGGCGCGCATGGCGGTGCAGGCGTTGGGCAGCCCTTCCGCCGTCGCCAGGCAGTTCACCTCGACCCAGCCGTTGATGCCCATGGCGGCGGCGAAGGGAGGGAAGTCGTCCGATGTCGGGGCGGGGCGTGTGACCCAGGCGACCGGCGGGGTGTTCTGCTCTTCAGGCATCGGCGCCAGTGCGAGCGCGGTCAAGAGTAGAGCCGTCACGGTCATCTCCGTGCGTCTCCGCAGTCATAGGCGGCGCAATAGCGGCGCTTCATTTCGGCGTCGATGGCGGTGAAATCCGGCCCTGCGTATGCCGCGTTGGCCTCTGCTTCGGTGATTTGAGGCGCTTCTGTTCCCAGGACAAAGCGATCCAAAGCTTCCTTGGCCCATAGTCGCGCCATGCCGAGCGCCATCACCTCTGCGAGGTCAGCATCAGGTGGAAACAACTCGGCCGCCCATGCTTGGATGGCTGCTCGCCGGCTTTCCGGCAATTCATCCAGCCCCAATCGCTCGGCGACAGGCGGGATGCCGACAGCTTCGATGACTTCGCGGGCATTGGCGAGTTGGGGCGCCGAGGGCTCCGGTCCGTCCCAGGGCGTGATGGGAGGTGCGGCGGCGTTTTCTGGGTCGTCATAGTCGGCGGTGAAAGGCAGGCGAACCACGAACTTGGCCGGAGTCGCCACCCCGTTTACGCGGCGCGGCGTCAGACGATGGCGAAGAATGATGCGTTTGGCGGCGTCGCCGAAACCCAGCCCTGTCGGCCGCTCTTCCTGGACCAGGCAGTTTGCGGGGCTTCCCTGCGGAGTGACCATGCACTCCAGGCTGACAGAGCCGTTCACGCCCAGATAGGCGGCGAAGATGGGGTAGTCGTCGCCATCAACCTGTGGCGGAACAACCCAGGCCGGACTTTCGATGACGACGGGATTTCCCTTACGCCTGGCCTTATCATCGGCAAGGGCGGCCGTGCTCGACCCGACAATGACCGTGGCCAGGATAGCCGCGCTGACTGCTCGATTCATACGAAACGCCTCCCGCGCCTAGGTGGCACAGGAGGCGCTTTACGCTCAAGTCATAGAACGGCGATCAGCCCGCCAGGGCTTCAACGCTCATCCGTTGCAGCAGATCGCCGCCCTGTCCCACGGCGGCCAGACGGCTGGAGACGTGGCCCAGGACGTTGGCGGCGTAGACTTCATAGAGGTCCAGCTTGCCCTGCAGCCAGGCGGCGTCGCCGTCATTGGCGTCCAGTTTCGCCTTGGCCGCCAGGGCGCCCTTGGCCAGCATCCAGCCGCCGACCACGTCGCCCATCAGTTTCAGATAGGCGTCAGCGCCCGCCAGCACGTCGGCCGCGCGGGCCGGGTCCGACTTGGCGTCCAGAAGCCACAGGGTGGCGTCCTCGACCGCCTCGATGGCGGTGGCGAAGCGCTCGACCGGCTTGCCGGCATACAGGCGATCGATTTGGGCCAGCGTGGCCTTCATTTCGGCGATCAGGGCCTTGGCCGACTCGCCGCCGTCCATCGACAGTTTGCGTCCCACCAGATCCATGGCCTGAATGCCGTTGGTGCCTTCGTAGATCGGGGTGATGCGGGCGTCGCGATAGTATTGGGCCGCGCCGGTTTCCTCGATGAAGCCCATGCCGCCGTGGACCTGAACGCCCATTGAGGCGACCTCGCAGCCGACGTCGGTGGACCAGGCCTTGGCGATGGGGGTGAACAGATCTTCGCGACCCTTCCACGCCTTGCGCTCTTCCTCAGTGGCGGCGTGGCGGGCCAGGTCGGCGGCGACGCCGGTCGACAGGCAGATGGCGCGGGCGGCGGCGACCTTGGCCTTCATCACCGAAAGCATCCGGCGCACGTCGGGGTGGTCGAAGATCGGCGCGTCCTTCTCGCCGGTCCAGGCGCTGCGGCCCTGACGGCGTTCCAGCGCATAGGCCAGGGCGTGCTGATAGGCGCGCTCGGCGATGCCGACGCCTTCGACGCCGACGGCCAGACGCGCCGCGTTCATCATGACGAACATATGGGCCAGACCCTGGTTCGGCTGCCCGACCAGTTCAGCGCGGGCGCCTTCATAGCTCATGACGCAGGTGGGCGAGGCGTGGATGCCCAGCTTGTGCTCGACGCCGACCGGGCGGAAGGCGTTGCGTTCGCCCAGCGAACCGTCGGCGTTGACCGCGAACTTGGGCGTCAGGAACAGGCTGATGCCCTTCGGACCCGCAGGCGCGTCGGGCAGGCGGGCCAGCACCAGATGTACGATGTTGTCCGTGGCGTCGTGGTCGCCCCAGGTGATGAAGATCTTCTGGCCGGTCAGGGCATAAGTTCCGTCGCCGTTGGGAACCGCCGTCGCCGTCAGGGCGCCGAGATCAGACCCGGCGTGCGGTTCGGTCAGCACCATGGCGCCGGTCCATTCGCCGCTGACCAGCTTGGGCAGATAGGTCGCCTTCTGGTGTTCGTTGCCGACCTGCTCCAGCGCCTCGATGGAGGCCAGCGACAGCATGGGACACAGGCCGAAGGCCATGTTGGCCGAGTGGACGGTTTCATAGGCGGCCAGCTCCAGCGCCTTGGGCAGGGCCTGACCGCCGGCCTCGACCGAGGCGGTCAGGCTGGTCCAGCCGCCCGCTGCAAACTGCTGATAGGCGTCGGCGAAACCGGGGGCGGCCGTCACGGCGCCGTTGGCGTATTTGGCGCCCGCCAGATCGCCGGGTCGGTTCAGCGGAGCCAGAACCTCTTCCGAAAACTGACCGGCGGCGTCCAGCACGGCCGAGGCGACATCGGCGTCGTAATCGGGAAAGGCGCCGGTCGCCGCCACCTGGCCGATCCCGGCCACGGCGTCGAGGGCGAAGGCGATGTCACGGACGGGGGCGCGGTAGCTCATCGGTTATCCTCAGAAAGACGTTGCGCTTCTGTCGGCCGCCGCGTCGCCGGGCGCAAGCCTGCTTGGACTTTGGTCGAGTTTCCGCGCACTGTGGCCCTCTGTTTGAACGGCTGACGCCGCGTAAGGAAAGGCCGACCGTGCCCGCCGACCGACCCGCCAGGGGCGACAGCCCCGAAATCGCCGCCGAGGCGCTGAAAACGGGGCGTCTGGTCATCCTGCCGACCGAGACGGTCTATGGACTGGCGGCTGACGCTTCCAACCCGCAGGCGGTGGCGCGAATCTTCGAGGCCAAGGGGCGGCCGCGCTTCAATCCCCTGATCGCCCATGTCGCCAACGCCGTGGACGCCGAGGCGATCGCCGTGTTCGACGCAAAGGCGCGGGCGCTGGCTGAGGCGTTCTGGCCGGGACCGCTGACCATCGTGGCGCCGGTGCGCGATCGTGAACGGGTGAGTGATCTGGCGCGGGCGGGGCTAGACAGCGTGGCGGTGCGCGTGCCGGGGCATCCGCGCGCGCGGGCGGTCATCGGCGCATTTGGCGGGCCTGTCGTCGCGCCCTCGGCCAATCGCTCGGGACGGCCCAGTCCGACGACCTTCGATGACGCTCTGGAAGAGACGGGCCACGCGGTGGGCGCGGCTGTCGATGGCGGCCCCTGCGCCGTGGGGGTGGAAAGCACGGTCGTCTCGGTGCTGGACGGTCAGGTCGCCCTGCTGCGTCCCGGCTCCGTCACGCGCGAAGAGATCGAGGCGGTTGTCGGGCCGCTGGCTGAAGGCGGGCAGGGGCATCGCTCTCCGGGGCGTCTGGCGCTGCACTATGCGCCCGACGCGCCGGTGCGGATTGAGGCGGAGGGCGTCAGGGACTGCGAAATCCTGCTGGGCTTCGGCGCTGGCGTCGGCGACCCGCGCTGGAGTCTCAGCCCGACCGGCGACCTGCGCGAGGCGGCGGCCAATCTGTTCCGCCTGTTGCGTGAGGCGGATCGCACAAAGCCCGCCGGGATCGCCGTGTCGCCCATTCCGGCCAAGGGGCTGGGCGAAGCGATCAACGACCGCCTGCGTCGAGCGGCGGGCTTCGTGGGCTAAAGAAACCGCGCCTTTATATCCACGCTGGACGCCTTGCCGACCTTTGGCAGGCAGCTTTCAAGCCATGCCTCGGCGGCTGTCCGGCCGTGCTGCTTCAGCTTGTTCAGATAGGTCCACTCCGTGTCGAATTTGGAGTGCAGCGACTCATCTCCCAGCCATTCGTCGGCCTCGATGACGTGGATGCGGATGCTGCGCCGTCGGTCCTCGCCGGGCTTCAGCTTGCCCTCGGCGATCAGGTCCTGGACGAAGGCGATGGCCCTCAGTTCGGCGACCAACGGGGCGTTGAAGACGATCTCGTTCAGCCGGTCGTTGATGTCGCCTGCTTCGCGCGGCGGCTCGTCACGCTGGAACGGGTTGAGCGGCAGAAGCAGAATATCGTCCGGCGTGTCAGTGTAGAACAGGGGCCACAGCGCCGGATTGGCCAGATAACCGCCGTCCCAATAGGGTTCGCCTTCGATCTCGACCGCCTGGAACAGTTGGGGCAGGCAAGCCGAGGCCAGCAGCACCTCGGGCGCCATTTCATCGGACTTGAAGATGCGAGATCGACCCGCGCGCACAGCAGTCGTCGAGACGAACATGCGGATGGAGGACGTGCGTAGGGCCTCGAAATCCACCGCCGTCTCCAGCACCCGACGCAATGGGTTCAGATTGAAGGGGTTGAAGGAATAGGGGCTCATCGACAGAGCCAGGGTTTGACCTGCCTGCCACATCGGCGTGCCCTTCAGCCAGTCGGGCGTCAGTGCCTTGGACCAAACGGAGCTGTCGCCGAAGACATTGCGGCCGCCGGACTGGTTCACCTCGCGCCACAAATAATCGAGAGCTTCACGCCCGCCTTCTGCGCCGCCGCGCTCCAGCCCGGTGATCAGGGCGGCGGCGTTCATCGCCCCGGCTGAGGCGGCGGTGACGGCGCGCACGTCCAGCACATCGGCTTCAAGCAGCCGGTCCAGCACGCCCCATTGGAAGGCGCCGTGGGCGCCGCCACCCTGCAAGGCCAGACAGACGGGTTTGCGCTTTGTCGCCATCAAACTCTCCGTCTTGCGGCCCTTATGGCCGAGTGAAACCTATTGGGCCGTCCAGCCGCCGTCGATGGAGAAGTGAGCGCCGTTGGCCGAGGCGCCGAGGTCCGACGCCAGATAGAGGAAGATGCCCGCCAGCTCGTCAGTCGTGACGAAACGCTTGGTCGGCTGCGAGCCCAGGATGACGTTCTTCATCACGTCTTCCTCGCTCATGCCGCGGGTGCGGGCCTGATCCTCAATCTGTTTGGCGACGATCGGCGTCTCGACGAAGCCGGGGCAGATGGCGTTGCAGGTGATGTTATCCTGCGCCAACTCCAGCGCCACCGTCTTGGTGAAGCCGATCACCCCGTGCTTGGCGGCGACATAGGCGGACTTGAACGGGCTGGCGACCAGACCGTGGGCCGAGGCGATGTTGATGATCCGCCCGCGCCCTTGCGCCTTCATGATCGGAATCGCCGCCTTGGTGGCGTAGAAGGTCGAGGACAGATTGATGGCGATGATCTTCTCCCATGCATCGGCGGGGAAGTTTTCGACGGCCTCGACGTGCTGGATGCCGGCGTTGTTGACCAGGATGTCGAGGCGGCCCAGTTCGCGATGCGCCGTGGCGATCATGTCCTCGATCTGATCCGGCTGGGTCATGTCGGCGGGATGATAGAGGACGCGCACGCCGGTTTCGGCGGCCAGGTCCGCGCGCGTCTTCTCAATGACGACGGGGTCGCCCAGGCCGTTCAGCACCACATCGCCGCCGCACAAGGCCACGGCCCGCGCCAGCGCCAGTCCGATGCCCGAGGTCGAGCCGGATACGACCGCGACGCGGCCCTTGAGATCGTTCATCGCGAACATGACAGAAAGAACCCGTGGATGATGATGCTGCAATGCAACCTAACCGCAGTCGTTCAATCTGGCGATCAGGATTTTCCTTCCCTGATGAATATCCAGTCCGTGTCCGTCGATAGGCTCTTGTCGAAGCGGTAGCCGTCGCGATCGAAGGCCTTCAGGTCTTCGACCTTTTCGAGCCGGTTCTCGATGGCGAAACGGGCCATACCGCCGCGCGCCTTCTTGGCGTAGAAGGAGATGATGCGGGCCTCGCCGTCCTTCTTTTCCTTGAAGTGCGGAGTCACGACCGGCAGTTTCAGCGCCCTGGCGTCGACCGCGCCGAAATACTCATGGCTGGCTAGGTTCACCAGGGTCTGTTCGGACAGCTTTTCGGCGTCTTCGTTCAGGCGCAGCGAGATGCGCTCGCCCCAGAAGTCATAGAGGGTGGCGCCGCGCTTGGTCTTCAACCGGATGCCCATCTCCAGCCGATAGGGCTGAATCGCATCCAGCGGCCGCAGCAGGCCGTAGAAGCCCGAGAGAATACGCAGGTGGTCCTGAGCCCACGTCAGGTCGTCGGCCGACAGGGTGCGGGCCGACAACCCTTCATAGACATCGCCGGCGAAGGCGAAGACGGCCTGCAGCGCGCCCTCCGGTGTTTCATTGTCGAAAGCCTGGAAGCGCTGATAGTTCAACTCAGCCAGGGCGTCGGAGATCGACATCAGGCGGCGCAAGTCCGCACGGCTCAGCCCTCGCGTCACCTTGGCCAGTTCGGCGGTCTCATCAGCGCATCGCCGTGGCGTCACGGGGGCGTCGGTGGCGGGCGGGTTGAAGTCCAGCTTTTTGGCCGGGGACAGGACGATCAGCAAAACGATCGACTCCCTATGCGTCTCAAGAGCGGGCCTCATAGGCCGCTTCGACGACGTTTTGAACCGCCTGAAACGTCACATACGGTCGTCAATCATCAGAAGAGGACCGCTGGGTTCATGATCCGCTGCGGATCGATGGCCTGACGGATCGCCTGCATCGTTGCGATTTCAAGCGGTGATTTATAACGCCGGGCCTCGTCGGTTTTCAGCCGCCCCAGACCGTGTTCAGCGGAAATCGACCCATCGTAGCGGGCGACCACGTCATGCACGACCTCTGACCCTTCCATCCAGCGCGCGATGAAGGCGGGCACGTCTTCGCCGACGCCGGGGATCACATCATAGTGAAGATTGCCGTCGCCGACGTGGCCGAAGACCGACACCCGACAACCGGGGTGGAATTTTTCAACCGCGGCTGTCGCCTCGTCGATGAAGTCCGCGATTCGCGAGACGGGCACCGAAACGTCGTGCTTCCATCCGCCGCCTTCCGGTTTGAGCGCGGCCGAGTGCTCTTCGCGCAGACGCCAGAATTCGGCCTTCTGGGCGTCGTTCTGGGCGATGGCGGCGTCCATGATCAGGCCTTCCTCGAAGGCGGCGGTCAGCAGGCGCTCCATCGCCGCCTCGGCGCCGTTCGGCTCGCCCGAGGTCAGTTCGATCAGCACATACCAGGGCGGCGTCGATTCCAGCGGCTCGCGCGTGTCGGGGATGTTCTTCAGCACCAGGCTCATGCCCAGCCGCTTCATCAGCTCGAACGCCTCGACCCCGCCGCCCGTCTCGGCCTTGGCGCGGGCCAGCAGAACGACGGCGTCGTGGTGGCTTTCCAGGCCGACGATGGCGGTGGCGCGGCTGCGCATGATGGGGAACAGCTTCAGCGTCGCCGCCGTGATGACGCCCAGGGTGCCTTCGGCGCCGATGAACAGCTGCTTCAGGTCATAGCCGGTGTTGTCCTTGCGCAGGCGTTTCAGGCCGTTGAACACCTGACCGTCGGGCATGACCGCCTCGATGCCCAGCACCAGATCGCGCATCATGCCGTAACGCAGGACGGCTGTGCCGCCCGCATTGGTCGAGATCACGCCGCCAATGGTGGCCGAACCCTCGGCCGCGAGGCTGAGGGGAAAGAAGCGGTCCTTCTCCTTCGCTAGTTCCTGCGCCTCGAGCAGGGTTACGCCCGCCTCGACCGTCATGGCGTCGTCCAGCGGCGTCACGTCGCGCACCGTCCGCAGCTTGCGCGTGGACAGCAGAACCTCGCCATAAGGGATCTGGCCGCCGACCAGTCCGGTGCCGCCGCCCTGCGTCACCACGGCTGTGCCGTGACGGGCGCAGATCTCGACGGCGCGGGCGACTTCCTCGGTCGTACGCGGTTGCAGCAGCAGCGGCGTCTGCCCCGTCCAGCGGCCGCGCCATTCGGTCAGCCACGGCGCCATTTCGGCGGCGTCCTGGGTCCAGGCGCCGGGCAGGGCGGCCTTGAGTTCAGCGAGGGATTCTGGCGTCGGGAGGGTCATATCGGCCTTGTGGCAAAAGGCAGCCCGTGGTGGAAGCGCAAAACCTTGCCTTCTGGCGGTCAATTCAAGGGCAAAACATGATTCCGACGCCGGCCGTGGGCGTAGTGTGTTTGAAAGGCGATGAAGTGCTGCTGATCCGGCGCGGCACGCCGCCTCGTGTGGGGGAGTGGAGCCTGCCTGGCGGCCGACTGGAGCCGGGCGAACGCCTGGCTGACGCCGCCCTGCGCGAACTGCGCGAGGAGACGGGCGTGGAGGCCGAACTGATCGGTCTGGTCGACGTGGTGGACGGCCTCTTTCCCGAGGCGGGGCGGCACTATGTCCTAATCGACTATGCGGCGGTCTGGATGTCCGGCGAGCCGGTCGCTGGCGACGACGCCGCCGAAGCGGTCTTTTTCCCGTTCGAGGCGGCTCTGGCCAAGGTGGATTGGGACGAGACGCGACGCATCATTCGCATGGCGCGCAGGATGGCTGACGCGGATGTCATGCTGACGGAACCGGATTCGGTGGCGCGGGACGGCTGCGGCGATTAAGCTCCCGGTCCAACTGGAGGGCCTTATGAATTTTTCGCTGATTTTCTTTGTGATGTTCGCGGTGTTCGCGATCATCTTCCTGTTCAGCGTGATCAAGATCGTGCCGCAAGGGCGTGAATTCACGGTGGAACGGTTCGGCAAATACACCAAGACCCTCACGCCGGGCATCCACATCCTGACCCCGTTCGTCGAGCGCGTCGGCCACCGCATGAACATGATGGAGCAGGTGCTGGACGTCCCGACCCAAGAGGTCATCACCAAGGACAACGCCATGGTGAAGGTGGACGGCATCGTCTTCATTCAGGTGATGGACGCCGCACGCGCCGCCTATCGCGTCGATAACCTGCCTTACGCCATCGCCCAACTTTGCATGACCAATCTGCGGACCGTGGTCGGCTCGATGGAACTGGACGAGGTGCTGTCGCAGCGCGACGCCATCAACACGCGCCTGCTGCACGTCATCGACGCCGCGACCGAGCCGTGGGGCATCAAGGCCAACCGCATTGAGATCAAGGACCTGACGCCGCCGGTGGACATCACCAACGCCATGGCCCGCCAGATGAAGGCGGAGCGCGAACGCCGCGCTGTCATCACCGAGGCGGACGGCGAGAAGCAGGCCGCCATCGCCCGCGCCGAGGGCGCCAAGCAGGCTGCGATCCTGGAAGCCGAAGGCCGCAAGGAAGCCGCCTTCCGCGACGCAGAGGCTCGTGAACGTGAAGCCGAGGCCGAGGCCAAGGCCACCGCCATGGTGTCCGAAGCGATCGCTCGCGGCGACGTCAACGCCATCAACTACTTTGTGGCGCAGAAGTATGTGGAGGCCTTTGCCGAACTGGCCCGCAGCCCGCAGCAGAAGACGGTCATCGTGCCGTCGGAAATGGGCGCGCTGGTCGGCACCATCGCGGGCGTCGGCGAACTGGTCGGCCTGGCCAGGGAGCAACAGCAGGTCCGCACGGACGCGCGCCAGACCGCCGCGCGCGCCGCGCCGCGTCGTTCGGGCGGCTCCGTGCCGACGACGGAGTAAGCCATGGACTGGTTCGTCTCCCTCTACGCCGCCCAGCCGTTCTGGCTTTGGCTGGCGATCGGCGTGGTGCTGCTGGGGATAGAGGCGGCGGCCTCGACCGAATGGCTGTTGTGGCCGGCGGTGGCGGCGGGGCTGACGGCCCTGTTGTCCGCCCTGGCGCCGCAACTGGGCCTGCCGGTCGAGATCGGCGTCTTTGCGGCGCTGACGGTGGCATCGACCATCCTGTCGCGTCGCCTGATCAAGCGGGTCAATCCCAAGGATCAGCCCGACATCAATGATCGTGACGTCCGTCTGGTAGGCGAACGCGCGCGCGTGGTCGAAGCCTTTGTCGGCGGGCGCGGTCGGGTTTTCGTGTCGGGATCGGAATGGCCTGCTGAGATCGAGGGCGCTTCGCCCCTGGCGGGCGAGAGCGTGATCATCGAATCGGTCTCCGGCCCCCTGCTGAAGGTGCGCGCGGTCTAGCGCCCACGCATCTCCGCCACGCCGCGATTGGCTAGCCCGTCGGCCCGCTCGTTCAGGGCGTGGCCGGCGTGGCCCTTCACCCAGTGCCATTTGACCTCGTGGCGGTTGCGGGCTTCGTCCAGCCGCCGCCACAGGTCTTCGTTCTTGACCGGCTTCTTGTCCGCGGTCTTCCAGCCGCGCGCCTTCCAGCCACGCATCCATTCCGTCACGCCCTGCATGACGTATTTGCTGTCGGTGTGCAGATCGACGCGGCAAGGGCGTTTTAGCGCCTCCAGCGCCATGATCGCGGCCATCATCTCCATGCGGTTGTTGGTCGTCAGGGGCTCGCCGCCCCAAAGTTCCTTTTCGTGCCCTCCGCCGGTTTGCAGGATCGCCCCCCAGCCGCCGGGGCCGGGATTGCCCTTGCAGGCGCCGTCGGTGTGGATGATGACGTGATCGTTGAGACTCATGGCCGCGATGCGTACAGCGTCCCTTGGCGCGTCGCCATCACTCAGCCTATATGACGCACAACAATCAGTCGGTGGGGCCGCGTCTCGGTGAGTCCCCTTGAGGAGGTATCGCCATGGGCTCCATGAGCATCTGGCATTGGGCCATCGTCGTCGTCGTCGTGCTGGTCCTGTTCGGCGGTCGCGGAAAGCTGTCTGGCATCATGGGCGATGCGGCCAAGGGCATTCGCGCCTTCAAGGACGGCCTGAAGGACGACACGGACGCCAAGGGCAAGGAAGCGCCGGGCGCCCTGCCGCGCACGGACGCCGAAAAAGAAGAACTGAACCGCTGACTCTCGCCGGAAGACGCTGAATCATGGGTGGTCTTGGCCCCGGAATCGGCGGGTTCGAAATCCTTGTCATCGGTCTGGTGGCCCTGCTTGTCGTAGGGCCCAAGGATTTGCCTATGCTCATGCGCCGGGTCGGCCAGTTCGTCGGCAAGGCGCGCGGCATGGCCAATGAGTTCCGCGCCAGCTTCGACGAGATGGCGCGCCAGTCCGAACTGGACGACCTTCGCAAGGAGGTTGAGGCGTTGCGGTCGGGGCAGGGGATGTACGCCCTGGGCGCCGATGCGGACGAGGCCTTCAAGGACATCCGCAAGGAACTGGAGGCGCCGATTGAAGCGCCGGCCGCTGCACCTGTGGAAACGCCTGCTCAGCCCGTGGCCACGGGCGTAGACGAGTGGCCGGATACGGCCCCGGCCGCCGCCGCTGCGTCCGCATCGGAGCCGCAATCGGTCGCCAAACCGCGAACCAGGAAGGCGAGCGTCGCTTCTTCTGCCGACGGAGCGCTTAAGCCCAAGACGCGTAAGCCAGCCGCAAAGCCTGCTGCGAAGACTGTGACGAAAGCCGACGCCTCTCGCCCCAAGGCCGCGCGCACCAAGAAGGTTGATTTATGAGCCGCGCTGATCACGACGAAGCCGAGATCGAGGCTTCGCGCGCGCCCCTGATGGATCACCTGATCGAGCTGCGTTCGCGGCTGATGATCTGCGTGGTCGCCTTCATCATTGCCTTTATCGGCTGTTTCGCCTTTTCAGAGACCCTCTATCTGTTTCTGGTGAAACCCTATGTGGTCTCGGCCGCCTTCCACCAGACGGTGGGCGCGAACGGCCATGTGTCGCCATTCAGCCTGATCCTGGGCACGGCGGGGCTGATCCCCGTGCCTGACGTGGACCACAACAGCGTGCGCCTGATCTACACCGCGCCGCTGGAAATCCTGTTCACCAAGATGAAGCTGGCGGGCCTGGGCGCCGTCATCGTGGCCTTCCCGGTTTTGGCCTGGCAACTGTACCGCTTCGTTGCTCCCGGTCTCTATCGCAACGAGAAGGGCGCCTTCCTGCCGTTCCTGCTCGCGGCGCCGGTGCTGTTCCTGTTGGGCGCGGCGCTGGTCTATTACGTCATGCTGCCCTTCGTGATGTGGTTCTCGCTGAGCCAGCAGATCATCGGCGAGAACGTGGCGGCGGAACTGCTGCCCAAGGTGTCGGACTATCTGAACCTGGTGACGGCGCTGATCCTGGCCTTCGGCCTATGCTTCCAGTTGCCGGTCGTAATGACCCTGCTGGGCCTGGCAGGCCTGATCAACAGCCAGATGATGGCCAAGGGCCGTCGATACGCCATTGTCGCCGTGGTCGTGGTCGCGGCTGTGGTGACGCCGCCTGATCCGATCAGCCAACTGATGCTGGCCGTGCCGATGGTCCTGCTCTACGAGGTCTCCATCTGGTGCGTCCGCATCATCGAGCTGCGCCGCAAGAAGGCTGATACGGCCGACGGCCTGGCGGCCTGATCAGTTTTGGGCGGTGAGGCGATCTGGACGCTGACAAGCATCTTGAGGTCGCTTCATGTCCCATACCGCCCCGGACCGGCACTGGTCCAAGATTGAACTGCTCCACGAGACGGTCGCCAATCCGAACATCCACATCAAGGGCCGGCGCAGCTACTACAGCAACGCCTGGACCGGCTCGTTCGAGGAAAGCGTCGTCCGCTACCTCTATGGCGATCCCTACAGCCTGAGGGCATGGGAGCCGCAGTGGCCTATCGACCAGCTGCGGATCGGCGATTGCGTTTGCATCGGCGCCGAGGCTGTGATCCTGCTGGGCGGCAACCACACCCACCGGACAGACTGGTTCAGCCTCTATCCCTTCGCCGAGGTCATTCTGGACGCCTATCAGGGCAAGGGCGACACCGTGATCAAGGACGGGGCCTGGATCGGAATGCGCGCCATGATCATGCCGGGCGTCACGATCGGCGAGGGGGCCGTGGTCGCCTCCGGGGCCATCGTCACCAAGGATGTAGCGCCCTACGCCATCGTGGCGGGTAATCCGGCGGTCCCCATACGCAAGCGGTTCTCCGACGCCGTGATCGAGGAGTTGCTGGCGCTCGACGTCTATGGCTGGCCTGAAGCGAAGTTCGAGGCTTTGCGCCCGCTGCTGTGCGCTGACAATATCAAGGCCTTGGCCGAGGCGGCCGCCCGTTACGACCAAGCGTAAATGAAAAGCCCCGGACGACGGATCGTCCGGGGCTTTCTGTACCAGGCTGATCCAGAGATCAGCAGCTGTAATACATGTCGAACTCGACCGGGTGCGGGTGCAGTTGCAGCCGGGCGACTTCTTCCTGCTTCAGCGTGATGTAGGCGTCGATGAAGTCGTCATCCATGACGCCGCCCTTCTTGAGGAAGGCGCGGTCGGCGTCGAGCGCCTCAAGGGCCTCCTTCAGCGAACCGGCGACTTCCGGGATCGAATGACGCTCTTCCGGCGGCAGATCATACAGGTTCTTGTCAGCGGCGGCGCCCGGATCGATGCGGTTCTCGATGCCGTCCAGGCCCGCCATCAGCAGGGCCACGAACGTCAGATAGGGGTTGCCCATCGGATCGGGGAAGCGGGCTTCCAGGCGCTTGGCCTTGGGCGAGGTGACGTGCGGGATGCGGATCGAGGCCGAGCGGTTGCTGGCCGAATAGGCCAGCTTCACCGGCGCTTCATAGCCCGGCACCAGACGCTTGTAGGAGTTGGTGGTCGAGTTGGCGAAGGCGTTGATGGCCTTGGCGTGCTTGATGATGCCGCCGATGTACCACAGGCACTCCTGCGACAGGCCGGCGTACTGGTCGCCCGCGAACTGGGGCTTGCCGTCCTTCCAGATCGACATGTGGACGTGCATGCCCGAGCCGTTGTCGCCGAACATCGGCTTGGCCATGAAGGTCGCCGACTTGCCATAGGCGTGGGCCACGTTGTGGATCACGTACTTATACAGCTGCATGCGGTCGGCCATGGTCAGCAGGTCGCTGAACTTCAGGCCCAGTTCGTGCTGTGCGGGGGCGACCTCGTGGTGGTGCTTCTCGGGATCGAGACCCAGGTCCTTCATGACGGCCAGCATCTCGCCGCGCAGATCCTGGCCGGAGTCGACCGGGTTGACCGGGAAGTAGCCGCCCTTGGTCGCCGGGCGGTGGCCCAGGTTGCCCTCGGCGTATTCGGCGCCCGTGTTGGCCGGCAGCTCGCTGGAGTCGAAGCTGTAGCGGGTGTCGTGCGGCGCGGTGTTCCAGCGCACATCGTCGAAGACGAAGAACTCGGCTTCCGGTCCGAAGAAGACGGTGTCGCCCACGCCCGACGACTGGACATAGGCCAGGGCCTTCTTGGCCATGGAGCGGCTGTCGCGATTGTAGGGCTCGGCCGTGTCCGGGTTCAGCACGTCGCAGAACATGAACAGCGTCGTCTGCTGATAGAAGGGGTCGATGAAGGCGCTCGATAGGTCCGGCTTCAGCAGCATGTCGGACTCATTGATGGCCTTCCAGCCGGCGATCGACGAACCGTCGAACATGGTCCCGTCTTCCAGGAACTCCTCATCGACCATGCCGATGTCGAAGGTCACGTGGTGGACGCGGCCGCGCGTGTCGGTGAAGCGAAGGTCGACGTACTGGACGTCCTTGTCCTTGATCTCTTGCAGGATCTTGTTGGCGGCGCTCATGGGGGGAGGTCCTGTAGCTGGGGAATTGAAATCGGCCGCCCCGAGAGGCGGCCGTTAGACTAGATGGCTTGGGCGCCGGTTTCGCCCGTGCGGATGCGGATGACGTCTTCGAGGTTGGTGATGAAGATCTTGCCGTCCCCGATCTTGCCGGTGCGGGCGGCGTTCTGAATCGTCTCGACCACGGCAGGGGCCAGGTCATCCGCGACCACGACCTCGATCTTGATCTTGGGAAGGAAGTCGATGACGTACTCGGCGCCGCGATAGAGTTCCGAATGGCCCTTCTGGCGACCATATCCCTTGGCCTCCAGCACGGTCATGCCCTGCACTCCGATATCCTGGAGAGCGTCTTTCACTTCATCCAGCTTGAACGGCTTGATGACGGCTTCAATCTTCTTCATGGCGGGTCCCGAGCCGGCTCCTTTGTTGGTCCGACGCTCGGGTGGTAAAGGGACATTGCATTGCACAATATGGCAAGCGATTTTCGTCCGCTAAGGCCTTCCGTGAACGGAAATCCACATGAAGTTCGGTAACAGTCCGTCAGAGTGGCGTCATCTGCTCCCTCAGCCGGGGCCGCAGAGCCACAAACACGCGCGTGGGCGGCTGGGCGTCATCTCCGGCGGGGCCATGTCTACGGGGGCGGCGCGCTTGTCGGCTCGGGCTGGGTTGAGGATAGGCGCCGGCCTGGTCAAGGTCTTCTGCCCGCCGGACGCGGTGCCGGTTCTGGCGGTGGCGCTGGAGGCGGTGATGCTGGCCAGCTTCGCTACGCCTGATCAGCTTCAGGCCTTGGCCGATCCGATGGACGCCGTCGTGATCGGGCCCGCAGCGGGCTTGAATGAAAGCACGGTGCTGAATCTGGCCGCCTTGGCGCGGACGGGGGCTGCGCTGGTGGTCGACGCGGACGCCCTGACCCTGTTTCGCGATCGATCAGAACAGTTGTTCGGATGGCTGGACCGCGACGACGTCCTGACCCCGCATGAAGGCGAGTTCGAGCGGCTGTTCCCCGGACTGTTGGTCGAACTGGGACGTGAGGGCGCGGCGCAGGAAGCTGCGCGGCGTGCAGGGTCGGTTATCGTGCTGAAGGGGGCTTCGACCGTCATTGCGGCGCCGGACGAGCGTTTGGCGGTCAACGGCGACGGTTCGCCTTGGCTGGCGACGGCGGGCAGCGGCGATGTGCTGGCGGGTATGATCGGCGGTCTGATCGCCCAGCATATGGACAGCTTCGATGCGGCGAGGGCAGCGGTGTGGATCCACTCGGAAGCGGCGCGCCGGTTCGGGCCGGGGCTGATCGCTGAGGACCTGCCGCAGGCGCTTCCTGCTGTGCTGACAGGCCTTCTGAGCGGCTGAAGAACGTGGTGCGGATGAGAGGACTCGAACCTCCACGCCTCGCGGCGCCAGAACCTAAATCTGGTGCGTCTACCAGTTCCGCCACATCCGCATAGGTTCGCCCGAGGCTGTAGGCGAGGGCGGCGGTTTCGGCAATCCCGTCTGGACATGAAAAAAGGCCCCGGATCGCTCCGGGGCCTTTCTCTGTCTTGGGCCTACTGCGTTTCTACGCGGCTTGAGGCCGACCGATCGAGATCAGTCCTTCTTGTTGTCCACGCCGTGGCCCATGGCCTCGACCGCCGATTCCAGAGTCGTGTCCTCGGTGATGTCGATGCCCTTGGCCAGCTTCGAGTGGGCGAAGCCGTACAGGCCGTAGATCAAGGCGCCCACCAGGGCGTAGACGCCCAGGATGGTCAGCGGCAGCGGATTGTCGTTCAGGGCGTGCGTCACCATCGGGATGAAGTTGAACGACGCCAGCGTCAGACAGGCCAGGATGCCCAGCACGGCCGTGACGATGCCGCCCGGAACGCGGAACGGACGCTCCATCTCCGGGTGTTTGATGCGCAGGACGATGACCGACAGGCAGACGATGGCGAAGGCCGTCGCCGTGCCCAGCGACACCAGGTCGCCCAGGATCGAGATGGGCAGGAAGGACGCCGCAATGGCGATGACGATGCCCAGCAGGATGGTGCCGATCCACGGGGTGCGGAACTTCTGGTGCACCATGGCGAACGCCTTCGGCAGCAGGCCGTCGCGCGCCATGGTGTAGAAGATGCGCGTCTGGCCGTAGCACAGCACCAGCATGACCGAGGATAGGCCGGTGATGGCGCCGATCTTGATCAGGAAGGCGATCATGTTCAGCTGTCCGCTCGGCGCGCTGGCCAGCGGCACATTGGCCCATTCCAGACCCATGCGGTCGATGGCGACAGCGATCGGGGCCGGCGAAGCCAGCTCCAGGTAGGGAACGACGCCGGTCATGACGGCGGCCACGACCATGTAGATTAGGGTGCAGACGAACAGGGCGCCCAGGATGCCGATCGGCACGTCCTTCGACGGGTTCTTGGCTTCGGCGGCGGCGGTCGAAACCGCTTCAAAGCCGACATAGGCGAAGAAGATGATGGAAGCGCCGCGGAAGATGCCGCCCACGCCGAACTGGTCCCAGCTTTCGCCCTGCGGCGGGATGAAGGGGTCCCAGTTGGCCGGGTTGATGTACTGCAGGCCCACGGCGATGAAGGTCAGCAGGACGATGATCTTGATGACGACGATGGCGTTGTTGATGTTCGCCGATTCCGACACGCCCAGCACCAGCAGGCCGCACACGGCGGCGATGCCGACGGCCGCGACCAGGTTGAAGGTGCCCGTCAGCGGGAAGCCTGCGTTGTCGCCTGAGGCGACGTACTGGATCAGCGGGGTGGCCCACTGGGGCCCTTCACCGCCTGGATAGGTTATTGTCGGGAACAGACTGGCGCTTACGCCGAAGTCATTCAGGATCGACACGACGTAGCCGGACCAGCCGACCGCCACGGTCGAGGCCGCGACGCCGTATTCCAGCACCAGCAGCCAGCCCATGACCCAGGCGAAAACCTCGCCCAGGGTGCCGTAGGCATAGGTGTAGGCCGAGCCCGACACCGGCATGGTCGACGCCAGTTCAGCGTAGCACAGGCCCGCCAGGGCGCAGGCGATGCCGGCGATGACGAAGGAGAACATGATGGCCGGACCGGCGTGGGCCGAGGCCACCTGACCCGTCAGAACGAAGATGCCGGCGCCGATGATGGCGCCGATGCCCAGGCTCATCAGATTCATCGGACCGAGGGTCCGTTTCAGCTCGCTCTTGGCGGCTTCTTTCTGAATCTGGGCGATGGATTTTTTAAGAAATAGCCGGTTTCCGGCTGGCTTTACGCCATCTGCAGACATGCAGGTGCGCCCCCAAACTTATGCGACGACCCCTCCCGGGTCGCCTTCTTGGGCGGGGACGCTAGCCATCTGAGGGCTCGCACGCAACGCGGTTTACGAAGGATGACGTGCGGACGACGCTTTCGTGACCCTGGCCGAAGGCGCTACAGCCCGTGCCATGCTGCCGATTCACGCTGTTCTGGAACCACTGAAGGCCGCACTGGCCCAGAGCTCTGCGGTCGTGCTGGCCGCACCGCCGGGCGCGGGCAAGACGACGGTCGTGCCCCTGGTCCTGCTGGACCAGCCTTGGCTGGGCGACGGCAAGGTGCTGGTGCTGGAGCCGCGACGACTGGCCGCGCGCGCCGCAGCCGACAGAATGGCCGCCACTCTGGGCCAGAAGGCGGGCGGCGTCGTCGGCTATCGCACCCGTCTTCAGAGCCGCATCGGTCCGGACACGCGAATCGAGGTCGTCACGGAAGGCGTCTTCACGCGCATGATTCTGGACGACCCGGCGCTGGAGGGTGTCGGCGCCGTCCTGTTCGACGAATTCCATGAACGCAGCCTCGACGCCGACCTGGGCCTGGCGCTGGCGCGCGAGAGCCAGTCGGTGCTGCGCGACGATCTACGCCTGCTGGTCATGTCGGCCACGCTCGATATCGCCGGGGTGTCGCGCCTGCTGGAAGACGCGCCCGTCATCGAGGCCGAGGGGCGGATGTTCCCGGTCGAGATCCGCTATCTGGGCCGCAACCCGGTCGAGCGGTTCGAGGACGCCATGGCCAAGGCCGTGATCCAGGCCCTGCACGACGAGACCGGCTCTATCCTGGCCTTCCTGCCGGGGCAGGGCGAGATCCATCGCACGGTTCAGAGGTTGAATGAACGGCTGCGCGATCCGGCTGTCGATGTCGTCGCCCTTTATGGTGCGCTGGACAAGGGCGAGCAGGACCGCGCCATCGAGCCCGCCGCGCCCGGTCGCCGCAAGGTGGTGCTGGCGACCTCGGTGGCCGAAACCAGCCTGACGATCGAAGGCGTGCGCGTGGTCATCGACGGCGGCTTGTCGCGCGTGCCGCGTTTCGAGCCGTCCAGCGGTCTGACCCGACTGGCGACGGTCAAGGTCAGCAAGTCCTCGGCCGAACAGCGGCGCGGCCGGGCGGGCCGGGTCGAACCCGGCGTCTGCTACCGCCTGTGGGACGAGGAACAGACGCGCGGTCTGGTCGCCCATCAGCGGCCGGAAATTCAGGAGGCGGACCTGACCGCCTTCGCCCTTGATCTGGCGCGTTGGGGTGCGAAGTCGGTCGATGGGCTGGCCCTGCTGGACCCGCCGCCCGCCGGGGCGATGGCTGAGGCGCGCAAAGTACTGACCCGGCTGGGCGCGCTGGACGACAAGGGGGATCTGACGCCGCACGGGCGACGGTTGACGCGCATTCCGCTGGCGCCGCGTCTGGCGCACATGGTCGCGGTCGCTTCGGATCAGGGCGACGCCCTCGGCGGTGCGAAGATCGCGGCGGTGCTGAGCGAGCCGGGCCTGGGCGGGAACGGCGTCGATCTGCACGACCGCCTGAAGGGGCTGGAGCGGGATCGCTCGCCGCGTGGTCGCGATGCGATGAAGCTAGCCGAACGCTGGGCGCGCGCTGCGGGGGGCGGGCGGGATGGCGAGGCGGACGCGGGCCTGCTGCTGGCCGAGGCCTTCCCCGAACGCATCGCGCGCGCCAAGGGCAAGCCGGGCGAGGTGCTGCTGGCCTCGGGGCGCGGCGCCTTTATCGAGCCGACGGACCTCCTGGCGCGCGAGTCCTGGTTGGCCGTGGCTGAACTGGGCGGCGGCGACGCGCGCGATCGCATCCGTCTGGCGGCGGCGTTGGACGCGACAACGCTGGAAACCGATCTGTCGCGTCTGATCGAGGTCGAGGATCGGCTGGCGCGCGAACCTTCGGGCAAGCCGGTGATCCGCCGGATCCGCCGCATCGGCGCGATTGTGCTGGATGAAAAGGTCGTGGGCGCCCCGGACCGGGCGACCATGACGGCGGCGCTGAAGTCGGAGATTGAGACCGGGGGGCTGGGCGCGCTGAAATGGGGGGAGCAGGCGGGGGCGCTGCGGGCGCGCCTGGCCTTCCTGCGTGGACTGGATAACGCCTGGCCCGACGTCTCGGACGAAGGTCTGTTGGCTGCGCGAGAAGACTGGTTGTGGCCACTGCTGGACGGGGCGCGGTCGCTGGCCGACATCGGCGACGGCAAGCTGGCCGAGGCCCTGCGTGGCTTGATCCCCTGGGACTTGCAACGCAGGCTGGATGATCTGGCGCCTGTACGCCTGACGACGCCGTTGGGCAGCGCGGGCATCGATTACGCCGCCGAGGGCGGGCCGCGCGTCGAGATCCGAGTGCAGGAACTGTTCGGGGTGAAGATTCATCCGACCGTCGGCGGCGGCCGCGTTCCCCTGACGCTGTCGCTGCTGTCGCCTGCGCGACGACCGGTGCAGGTGACGAAAGACCTGCCGGGGTTCTGGGCCGGGTCGTGGGCGGCGGTCCGTAGCGAGATGCGTGGCCGCTATCCACGCCACCCCTGGCCGGAAGACCCTGCCAATGCGGCGGCCACCAACCGGGTCAAGCCTCGCGGAACCTGATCCTGCGCTTGACGCATAGATGCGCCACGCCGCAATGATCGTGCGTCAACCGTAAGGATTCCGCGTGACCGACGCTGCCGTTTTACCGCCTCCTGCCTCCAAGCGGCGCGTTCTGTTCGCGAGCCTGATCGGTACGACGATCGAGTTCTACGACTTCTACATCTACGCCACGGCGGCAGTGCTGGTCTTTCCGGACCTGTTCTTCCCCGGCGGAGACCGGATGACGGCTATGTTGGCCTCATTCGCCACCTTCTCCATCGCCTTCTTCGCTCGGCCGATCGGCGCGGTCGTCTTCGGCCATTTCGGCGACCGGGTGGGGCGAAAGGCGACGCTGGTGGCGGCTTTGATGACCATGGGCCTGTCGACCATCGCCATCGGCCTGTTGCCGACCTGGCATTCGGTCGGCGTGATCGCCCCGCTGCTGTTGGCCCTGTGTCGGTTCGGACAGGGGCTGGGCCTTGGCGGCGAGTGGGGCGGGGCGGTCCTGCTGGCGACCGAGAACGCCCCGCCGGGCAAGAAGGCCTGGTTCGGCATGTTCCCGCAATTGGGTGCGCCGATCGGTTTCATCCTGTCGACCCTGAGCTTCATCGCCCTGGGCCAGGTGATGAGCGAGGATCAGTTCATGAACTGGGGCTGGCGCATCCCCTTCATCGCCAGTTCGCTGTTGGTCATCGTCGGCTTGTGGATGCGGCTGAAGATCACCGAGACGCCCGAGTTCAAGCGCGCCATCGACCGCGCCGAGCGCGTTCAGGCGCCCGCTCTGACGCTTGTGGCGCACCACAAGTTCGCCCTGCTGACAGGGACGCTGGCCGGGCTGGCGACCTTCGTTCTGTTCTATCTGATGACCGTCTTCGCCCTGGGCTGGGGCACGACCAGCATGGGCTATACGCGCGAGCAGTTCCTGCCGATCCAGTTGCTGGGGGTTTGCTTCTTCGGCCTGTTCATCCCGCTGGCGGCTCTGGCGGCGGATCGCTGGGGGCAGGGAAGGACGCTGTTGGCGACCACCATCGCCATCGCCCTGTTCGGCCTAGTGTTGGCGCCGCTGTTCGGCAGCGGCGGCATGGCGGGCGTGGTGGCTTTCTTCATCATCGGCTTCAGCCTGATGGGTTGCACCTATGGACCGCTGGGCGCCGCGTTGGCGCGACCCTTCCCGACGACGGTGCGTTACACCGGCGCGTCGATGACCTTCAATCTGGCGGGCATCCTCGGGGCCTCGCTGGCGCCCTACGCCGCGACCTGGCTGGCGGGCCATTATGGCCTTCAGGCGGTTGGCGCCTATCTCACGGTCGCGGCCCTGCTGACGGTCCTGGCCCTGATCGGCATGGGCCGCATCAAGACCGAGGGCGAGGCCTAGAGGCTGGAGCCATAGGCCGCGTCGGTCACCGCATAGACCATGACCCCCGTCGCGACAGCCAGGTTCAGGCTGTCGGCGCGGCCGCGCATCGGGATCTTGACGCTCAGATCGCAGGCGGCGGCCAGTTCATCGGTCAGGCCCGCCTGTTCATTGCCCATCATGATGATGGCGGGGTGGCGGACGGGGCTGTCGCGATAGCCGTGCGTCGCGTCCAGGCGGGTGCCGATCACGCTGCCCGGCCATGAGGCGCGCCAAGCCAGGAACTCTTCACGCGACGCCTTGCTGATGCTGACGGCGAAGACCGAGCCCATGGTCGCGCGCACCGCCTCGACCGAGAAGGGATCGACGCAGTCGCCGATCAGGATGACCCCGCCGCAGCCGGCCGAGTCCGCCGTGCGGATGATGGTGCCCAGATTGCCGGGATCGCGCACCTGCTCCAGCGCCACCCAGCAAGGCTTGGCGTCCGGCCGGATGGCGTCCAGCGGCGTATAGACCTGCTCGAACACGCCCAGCACCGTCTGCGGATTGTCGCGACGGCTGATCTTTTCGAGGATGGCGTGGGTGACGACGATGATCTGGCCGCCGGCCTTCAGCGTTTCGGCCTTGGCGCGGTCCAGCAGGGGGTGCGGCCGAGCGTCCTGACCGACCAGCAGCATGACCGGCGCGCGGCCCTGATCCAGCGCCTCGCCGATGAACTTCAGCCCTTCGGCCAGAAAGCGGCCCGTCGCCTCGCGCTCCTTGCGCATGTGCAGGGCGCGGACAGCCTTGATCGTGTCGTTGGTCAGGGAGGTGATGAGGCGTTCGGTCATCAGGCGCTCCATCTGGCGAAGAAGGACAGGCCGATGGCGCGGGCGTTCTTGCCGTCTTCGGACAGGGCTAGTTCGCCCCAGTCGATGCGGCCGCCGCGATCATGGGTCGCCTCGGCCATCATGTGCGCCAACGACAGGCCGGAAATCCGCGCCGCATAGGCGTTCAGCAACAGGAAGGAGGCGTCGTCGGACAACAAGGAGGCGCAGTCTTTCAGCAGCTCCGGCATGTCCTCGAACAGGCGCCAGACCTCGCCATTAGCGCCGCGCCCATATTTCGGCGGGTCCAGAATGATGCCGTCGTATTTGCTGCCGCGCCGAACTTCGCGGGCCACGAATTTGCGGGCGTCCTCGACGATCCAGCGGATCGGGCGGTCGGCCAGACCTGACAGCTCGGCGTTTTCGCGAGCGTAGGCGACGGACTTCTTGGAGGCGTCGACGTGGGTGACGTGCGCGCCGGCCGCCGAGCAGGCCAGGCTGGCCACGCCGGTATAGCCGAACAGGTTCAGGATTTTCGGTTGCTTCAGGGTGCGGACGCGCGCGTCCAGCCATTCCCAGTTGGCCGCCTGTTCCGGGAAGAAGGCCAGGTGCCGGAATGGGGTGAAGCGCCCCATGAAGCTCACGCCGCGCCACTTCAGCGGAAAGGCGTCGATCGGGCCGTGGGCGTCGAAGCGCCAGCGACCGGAATCCTCTTCCTCCTGCTGCGGATCGAACATGGCGTTGGCGCGCTCGAAGGCGTTCTCGTCGTGCGCCTTCCAGAAGCACTGGGGCTCGGGTCGCACGACAGTGTAGCGGCCGTAACGCTCGAGCTTGCGACCGTCGCCGCTGTCCAGAAGGGCGTAGTCCGACCACCCACGCGTGACGAGGGTTTCGGGCGAGGAGGAGAGAACCGGAGCCATGCGCGCTGATAGGCGCTCAGGCGGCCGCTCGTCCAGCGTCAGCGCCGTTGATCATGGCGATATCGGGTTCGGGTTCAGCCTGATGCGGGGTCTTGTCCCAGTGATGCGGTTCAAAGATCAGGCGGATGGCGGCGTGAGCGAACGCCAGGCTGAGCAGGCACCAATAGGCGAGGGAGGCCAGCATGTCGCCCAGGCCATAGGAAGCGCCCGCCTGCCGTGCGCCGCGGTGCTTCAAAAGCCAGGCGGCAATGACGCCGGAGATCAGAACGATACTGCCTTGCGGCGAAAAGTGAGGCAGGCGTCCCGCGACGATAGAGGTCAGGGCCACGCTGAACACCCAGGCGGCGCAGGCGGCGTGGATGGCGGCGGACGCCACGCCAGCGCCGACGGTGACGGCCAACGCCGCCCAGCCTCGCCAGCCCATTCCCTCTTTGTAGCGTGTATGGACAGCCAGTGTTTGCAGATAGCCTTTCAGCCAGCGTGTGCGTTGCGGCAGCCAGAGCGGCAAGGGTCCAGGCGGCGGTTCATACGTGGGCCTCTGGATGACGCCGAGCCGATAGCCGGCGCGCCAGATGCGAAAGCCCAGATCGGCGTCCTCGGTGACGTTCCAGGCATCCCAGCCTCCCAGCGCTCGCAAGACAGGCACTCGGAAATGGTTGCTGGTTCCGCCGAGAGGAAAGGGCAGCCCCAGGCGGCTCATGGCCGGCAGGGTGACTTCGAACAGAGCGGCGTACTCGGCCGCGAACTGCCGGTCGAGAAAGGGGCTGGCGCTGGCTTTGTTCCTGCAACGGATACGTAGCGGCGCCTGAAGGCAGGCCAGGCTTTCGCCTTCGTAGATGAAGCGCGTCGCGGCCTCGCGCAGTTGCAGCGGGTCGGGGTCGTCTTCTGCATCATAGATGGTGATCAGGTCGCCGCTACAGCGCGCCAGGGCGTAGTTCAGGGCGCGCGGCTTGGTCTTGGGCGCGCCGGGCGGCACGATCAACACCTGAAGCCAGTCGGGCCTGGGCAGGTCCAGAGCAACCTTGATCGTCGCAGCGTCGTCCGTTTCAAGCACCAGAAACCCCTCAAGGCGTTCTCTCGGATAGTCGATATCGGACAACCGTTCGATCAGTTGCGGTAGGACGGACGTCTCCTGATACAGGGCTGACACAATGGTATAGCGGGGCCATGGACACGACGGGTCCGGGCATATCTGTGGCGTGTCGGACAAGTGCTGGAGGCGGCTGTTCCAGAGCAGGAACAGCCTCCAGGCGGCCAGGCTCATGAATCCGATCTGGAGGCTTAGAAGTACGACAGAACCTGACAAAGGGGCGATTGTCGTGGCGGCCAAAACGCCGGTGACGATGAGGGTAAGACCTAGCGTCTGACGGGTTGTCAGCGTGATGCGCGCAGACTTCAGAGCATCGCCGTCCGCGCGGGCGACCGTTCCCCTTCGCATCGTCGCCCTCCCGTTCGTAGATCAATGTTATACTAACATCTATGTAAAGCAATATATTTGGCCGGAGCCGGCTTTTGCGGCTATCACTGGCCCCCACACGGGAGTTCAACTTGGGGAGCATTCGAGTGTCGCTCGCACCTGCCGCATCGTCGCGTTCGACACGCAAACCCAAGGGTGAAGGGCACGAGCGCCGTGCGGAAATCCTGGCGGCGGCCGAAGGTATTTTCGTCGAGCGGGGCTATGAAGGCGCCACCATTCGCAAGATTGCTGACGAGGTGGGCCTGTCGTCGACCGCGCTTTACATGCACTTTGCGGACAAGGGAGAGATCCTCAACGAGATCTGCCGCAACGCCTTCGACACCCTGGCCGAGCAACACCAACGGACCCTGGCTGAGGATGCGCCTCCCTTGGCGCGGCTGCGCCGGATTGTCGAGAATTACATCGCGTTCGGTTTCGCCAATCCCAACGCCTATCGGCTGGCCTATCTGACCCCGCAGGTCCAGACACGCCACGGCGCCGAGACCGTGGCGCAGCAAAGCGGGGCCGACCTGTTTCGTGCCTTTGTCAGCGTGGTCGAAGAGGCGGTCGATCAAGGCGCGCTGCGAGGTGATCCCCGCACGCTGGCGCAGGTCATCTGGGCCAGCGCCCATGGATTGGTCTCTATCATGACGACCAAGCCTTATTTCGACTGGGCGGATCGTGAGACCTTGGTCCGCACCCAGATGGACGCCTTGTTTGCAGGATTGACCGCCTCGTGAAGATCGCGATCACGGCCGTCGTTTCGGCGATGGCGTGTTGGAGCAACGTCGCGGCGGCCCAGCCTTTGCGGGTCATGGCCCTGGATCAATGCGCCGATCAATTTGTCCTCGCCCTGGCGCCCGATGCGGAGTTGGGCCTGTCGCCGAGAGCGGATGATCCTGATTCCTGGCTGCGTGCTGACGCCCAGGGCCATCGGCGGGTGCGACCGACGTTGGAGGCCGCTGTCGGCTTTCGACCAGACGTGGCGGTGCGCTACTGGGGCGGCGACGCTCGCCTTCTGGCCGCCTTGGAGCGCGATGGCGTCCGCACGGTCACCATATCCGACGCCACGGATATGGATGGAGTCCGCGCGAACATTCAGGTCGTCGCTCAGGCTCTGGGGCGCCCGGAGCGAGGCAAGGCGTTGACGCAGCGTATGGAGGCGCAGTTGGCCAAGGCTGAAGGCGCAGGCCGAGGGCGCAAGGCCGTCTATGTCACGGCCAGCGGGTTCACCTCCGGCCCTGGCTCCTTGATGGACGCTGTCCTGCGCGCGGCCGGGTTTCGCAATGGGGTCGAACGGCCGGGTTATCAGCCTCTGGGACTCGAACGCGTGCTGCTGACGCCGCCTGCTCTTTTCGTGAAGGGCTTCTTCGATCTGGCGCGTTCGGATTGGCGCGGGGCGGGACGGCATCCGGTGATGCAGCGCGCCATGCGAGGTCGGACGGCGGCTGAACTGCCCGGTGCGACTCTGACATGCCCGGCCTGGTTCGCGGCGGACGCCGCAGCGCAGTTGGCCGAGCAGGCGTCATGAAGCGGACTGCGACGCTGAATATCGGCCTGGCGGCGGCGATCGTGTCGGCGATCGTTCTGGCGGTGACGCTGGGTGAAACCCGTTTCAACGCCGCCGATTACATGACGGCCTTGAGCAATCCGGGCTCAGGGCCTGGCGAGGTGCTGTGGCTCGTGCGCGCGCCCCGAGCGATCTGCGCCCTGTTCGTAGGCGCGGCTTTGGGGCTGGCGGGGGCGGTGATGCAGGGGCTGTTGCGCAACCCGCTGGCCGAACCGGGCGTGCTCGGCGTGTCAGCGACCTCGGCCCTGGCCGCTGCGACGGCCATCGTGCTGGGGCTGGCGGCGATCCCCGGCGCGGTGGAGGTTTCGGCTTTGTTCGGCGCCACGGTCGGCGGAGGGTTGCTGATCGCCCTGGCCGCGCGGGTGCGGACGCCGGAGGCGCTGATCCTGTTCGGCGTGGCCCTGTCCAGTTTCGCGGGGGCGTTGACGGCTCTGATCTTCAATCTGTCGCCGTCGCCCATCGCTTCGGCCGAGGTGATGAACTGGCTGTTGGGCTCGGCGGAGAACCGCAGCTGGATCGATGTCGCCTGGGTCGCGCCCGCCGTTCTGGTGGCCGGCCTGTTGGCGCGCAGCGCGTCGCCGGGCCTGCGGATGCTGACTTTGGGCGAGGAGGCGGCGCGGGCGTCGGGCCTGTCGATGGGGCGAATGCGGGTGCTGGCGCTGGCGGCGGCGGCCGTGGCGGCGGGCGCGGCGGTGGCTGTGGCGGGCGTCATCGGCTTCGTCGGTCTGGCGGCGCCGCATCTGGTGCGGGCGGCGGTGCGCGGCGATCCGGGGCGATTGCTTCTGCCATCGGCCCTCGCGGGCGGCTTGATGCTGGTGGCCGCCGATCTGGCGGCGCGGATGCTGCCGACGGATCAGGAGCTGAAGCTGGGCGTCTTCACCGCCCTGGTCGGTGCGCCCTTGTTCGCCCTGATCGCCTGGCGCGCGGCGCGGGAGTGGCGACTGTGAGTCTTCTGTTGGCTCTTGAGAACGCCCATGCCCGCGTTGGCGGGGCCGAAGTGCTGAAAGGCGCGTCCGTGTCGGTGCGGGCGGGTGAAGTGGTCGCCCTGTGCGGGCCGAATGGCGCGGGCAAGTCGACGGCGGTGCGCGCCGCCTTGGGCCTGACGCCGCTGACGCAAGGCTCGGCCCGCCTGGGCGGCGATGAGGTGCGGCGTCTGTCCGAGCGTCAGCGCGGCGAGCGTGCAGCCTACCTGCCGCAGGACCGTTCGATCGCGTGGAACCTGCCGGCGGTCGAACTGGCGGCGCTGGGCGCGCCTTTCCTGGCGGGCGCGGCCGCGCTGGACCGCGCGCGTGTCGCGCTGCACGAGGTCGGCGTGGGCCATCTGGCGGATCGCGGCGTGGCCGAGATGTCGGGCGGCGAGCGTGCGCGCGTTCTACTGGCCCGCGCCCTGACGGTTTCCGCTCCCTTGCTGGTCGCGGACGAGCCGATCGCCGGTCTGGACCCCGACGCCCAGCTTTTGGTGCTTGAGCGGCTGCGGACGCGCGCTGACGCTGGGCATGGCGTTCTGGTTAGCCTGCATGACCTGACTCTGGCTGCGCGCTTCGCCGATCGGGTCGTGGTGCTGGATCAGGGGCGGACGGCGGCGGAAGGCGCGCCGACCGAGGCTCTGTCGCCGTGCGTGCTGAAGACCGTCTTCAACCTGGACGCTGTCTGGCTGGAGGCGTTGGACGGGCCGCTGCTGGCGGCCCGCCGTCTGCCCAGTAACTGATATCAGGGCTGATAGGGACGCGGTCCGGTGTTGGGCGGCGTGCCCCGCGCCAGGTCCGCCGAGGGCGTCAGCGGCGCTGAGCCGCCGTTCAGGCGGGCGCGATAGACCTGCATGTTCTCCATCACCCGCATCATGTAGTTGCGCGTCTCGGTGAAGGGCGCGCACTCGATGAAGTCGATGGGATCGACCTGGGCCTGGCGCGGGTCTCCGCAGCGGGCGGTCCATTGCGGCGGGCGCGCCGGGCCGGCGTTATAGCCGACGGCGGCCAGCAGCGGCGATCCGCCGAAGTTGTTCATCAGTTCGCCCAGGTGATAGCTGCCCAGAGTCATGTTGACCTCCGGATCCCACAGCTGTTCAGAGCTGAAGGAACGGCCCATGCGGCGGGCCACGCCCTGCGCCGTCGCGGGCAGAAGCTGCATCATGCCTCGCGCATCGGCGTGCGAGCGGACCAGGGGATCGAAGCTGGATTCCTGACGGGTGATGGCCAGGGCGAACTCGTTCGGCGCCATGCCGGGAACCTGCTGCGGCAGGCGGATAGGGTACATGCGCTCGGGCATGACGAAGCCGCGTTGGCTGGCCGCGCGGCCGACCATCATCGAGCCGAACTGGTCGCCGTAGCCCTGCATCAGGTCGAACAGTTGAGACAGGTCGTAGGGCGAGGGCAGCGCATCATCCAGATGATAGGCGAAGACCCGCATCAGGGTCTTTTCGCCGATCTGACCCAGAATGCGCGTGGCGCGCACCACCTCATTGCCTTCGAAGCGGTTCACGTCTTCCGCCGATGGGGACGGTTCGCCCGGCAGGGTCAGGGTCGTCGCGCCTGCCTTTTCCGCCGCCAACTGACCGTAGAAGGTCTGCCAGTGTTCGGCGCCCGCCTGATACCAGCGCTGGGCGTCCTCGCGGGCGCCGCGCGCCTCGGCCGCACGGCCCAGCCAGTAGAGGGCGCGACCCTGGGTAATCGGGGTCGAGGAGGCGTTGCGCAGGACTTCGAAATGCTGGGCCGCCGTCGCCGGGTCGTTGAGCTTGGTCAGGGCGACCCAACCGGCGAAGAACTCGGCGTCGACCTTGCGCTCGCCTGAGGGGAAGCCGTGGCCGTTCATGGCGGCGTAGGCGGCGCGGGCGTTGCCTTGTTGCAGGGCGTCCAGGAAGTAGTTGCGGCGCTCGCTCCACAGGGTGTTCTGGCCGTCGGCGTGCGACGGCGCGGGGGGCAGGGCGGACAGCAGCGGGAAGGCCTCAGACTGGCGGCCGGCCGAGCGCAGCAGGCGCACCCGCTCCAGCACCACGGCCGGATCGTTGGCCTGGGTCTGCGACAGGCCGCCGACGATCACGTCGGGAGCGTAGGCGGTGCGCAGCGCCATGACGGTGTTGGCGACGGCCTGGCGGTCGGCCGGGACCAGGGCGACCATGGCCCGTGTCGCGGGACCGTGCGGTCCCAGCAGCAGCATGTTCAGCCGGGTCACATGGTCGTCGCTGGTCAGCCAGCCGCTCCAGCGCGAATAGATGCGGCTTTGCTGAGCTTCATCGAAGCTCTGCGTGCGCCACCAGTCGCGAATCAGAGCCTGCGCCTCCTGGCGGCGGCCCGTCTGCTCCAGCGCGCCGCCCAGGGCGATGGCGCCCTGGGCCGTGGTCGGTGCGGTTCCGTTGAAGAAGGCCAGAACGGCGTCCGGCGACTGGCCCGCCATGTCCAGGGCGCGCTCGCCCGCACCCCGGCGCGAATCGCCGCGCGGCCAGTTCGCCAGGTCGGTCTGAGCCAGCGCCAGGTCGCTGTAGGACATCTGCTTGTCCGAGGTGTCGACCAGCGCCCACTCGACCAGCTTGCGCGCCGCAGGATCGGAAATGCGCGCCATGATGGACTGCGTGCCGACGACGTCGCGCGCCCGCGCGGCCGTCAGACCTTGCTGCACTAGGGCGGCGTCCTGGCTGCTGATGATCCCGCCCTGACTGGCGGAATAGGGCGTCGGCGTGCTGTTCAGCACGTCCTGAGCCGGTGGAGTCAGTATCGCCAGGGCGGCGGCCACGGTCGTCGCGATCATCAGATATCTGATCCTCATTCATCTTTGGTTGCGGCCAAGCGGCGGGCAACCTACCCTTTGCCGATTAGTGACGGGCGGATCGCCGCCCATTTCTCCGCGCAGGTATGTTGTTCCCATGACCGCCCCCTTGTTCAAGGGCGTGATCACCGCCCTGATCACACCTCTTCGTGACGGAAACGTGGACGAGGCCGCTTTCAAGCGCCTGTTGGAACGTCAAATCGCCGCTGGAGTTCACGGCGTCGTGCCGATGGGCACTACGGGCGAGAGCGCTACCCTGCACCTGGACGAACACAAGCGCGTGGTCGAACAGTGCGTCGAGATCGCCGCCGGGCGCATCCGCGTCATCGCCGGCGCCGGGGCGTCCGCGACGGACAAGGCGATCGAGCTGACCCGCTTCGCTAAGACGGTCGGCGCCGACGGCACCCTGGTCGTCACCCCCTATTACAACCGCCCGTCGCAGGCCGGGATGCACGCGCATTTCGAAGCCGTGGCCGATGCCGTGCAACTGCCGATCCTGCTGTACAACGTGCCGGGACGCACGGGCGTGGACCTGTCGAACGAGACGGTTGCGGCCCTGTCGGCGCACTCGAACATCGTCGGCATCAAGGACGCGACCGGCGACGTGGCGAGGGCCAGTTGGATGCGCGCCAACATCGACGGCGCGTTCGACCTGATCTCGGGCGATGATTCCAGCTACCTGGGCTATGCGGCCCACGGCGGCGTCGGCGTCATATCGGTGACGTCGAACGTCGCGCCCGAGGCGATGGTCGCACTGTATGACGCCATCCAGGCCGGCGACTTCGCCGCCGCCCGGTCGTGGCAGGAACGGCTGATCGGTCTGCACAAGGCGCTGTTCCTCGACAATTCGCCGTCGCCTACCAAATACGCCTTGGCCAAGCTGGGTCTGTGCACGGAAGAGGTTCGTCTGCCGCTGTCGCTGACAGCCGACGCCGTGAAGCCTGCGATCGACCAGGCGCTGGCCGAGGCCGGGGTCGCCTGATGGCAGCAGACGCGCCGAAACAGAAGACGATCGCCGAAAACCGACGCGCGCGCTTCGATTACTTCCTTGAGGATCATATCGAGGCCGGGATCCAACTGCTGGGCACCGAGATCAAGGCGCTGCGCGACGGTCGGGCCAACATCGCCGAAAGCTACGTCTCACCCGAGGGGCGCGAGATGGTGCTGATCAACGCCGACATTCCGCCTTACAAGATGGCGAACCGCTTCAATCACGAGCCGCGCCGCCATCGGAAGCTGCTGCTGCATCGCAAGCAGATCGACAAGCTGATCGGCGCCGTTCAGCGCGACGGCCGCACCATTGTGCCGGTGCGCCTGTATCTGAACGAGGCAGGCAAGGCGAAGCTGGAAATCGCCTTGGCCAAGGGCAAGAAGCTGCACGACAAGCGCGAGACTTCGGCTGAGCGCGACTGGCAGCGCGACAAGGCGCGCCTGCTGCGCGACAAGGGATAAGTGCAGTTCCGCTTTGCGCGCCGCGCGACGCGCGATAAACGACGGAACATGGGGCGCGTCTTGCGGAGTTCATGGTGAAGATAGCCGAACGCTGGTTCGTCATGGCGGGCGTGGCCCTGCTGGGCGCCATCGCCGTGGCCGGGGTGGTGGTGGCGATCTACGCCGCCTGGGTCTTGCACGACATGCCGGACGCCTCAGAGCTGGCGGATTATCGCCCGGCGACGGCGACGCGCGTCTATGCCGAGGACGGCACCCTGATCGGCGAGTTCTCGGATCAGCGCCGAATCTACGTCACCTATGACCAAGTGCCGCAGACGGTCGTTCACGCCTTCTTGGCGGCCGAGGATCAGAACTTCTTCAGTCACGGCGGCATCGACGTGTCCGGCATCGGTCGGGCCATGTTCAAGAACGTCTTCAACGTGCTGTCCGGGCGTCGCCTGGAGGGCGGTTCGACCATCACCCAGCAGGTGGCCAAGAACGTCCTGCTGACCAGCGAGACCAGCCTGAACCGCAAGCTTAAGGAAGCGGTGTTGTCCAGCCGTCTGGAAGCGACGCTGAGCAAGGAACAGATCCTCGAGCTGTATCTGAACGAAATCTACCTGGGCTATCGCTCCTACGGCGTGGCCTCGGCGGCCTATAACTATTTCGGCAAGTCGCTGGATCAGCTGACGCCGGACGAGGCGGCCTTCCTGGCGGCCCTGCCGAAGGGTCCGACCAACTATCACCCCAAACGCTATCCCGAGGCCGCGCTGGGCCGCCGGAACTGGGTGCTGGGCGAGATGGCCGACAACAAATGGCTGTCGGACGAACAGTTGCAGATTGCTCTGGCCCGTCCGCTGAGCACCCGTTCGGCGCCGCGTCGCGCCGAATACGCTGACGCCGACTTCTTTGTGGAAGAGGCGCGTCGTCGCGCCATCGCTCTGTTCGGCCAGGAAGAGGTCAACCGTGGCGGTTATTACCTGCGCACCACCCTGGATCCGCAGCTGCAATCGGCGGCGCGCGACGCCCTGATGCGCGGCCTTGAGGACTATGACCGTCGTCACGGCTGGCGCGGCGCGTGGGGCACGACCGACTTCGCCGAGGGCTGGCAGGCCGAAGCACAGAAACGGACGACCCCGCCCGAGCGTCGCTCGTGGCAGGCCGCCGCCGTCGAGAACGTCAGCGGCGGCGCGATTCGCGTTCGCACGGCCAAGGACGATCAGACAGGCACGCTGCGCGCTGCCGACGTGACATGGTCCAACGCAGGACGTCGCCCGCTGAAGCGTGGCGATCTGATTTTTGTCGAGCGTCAGGGCGGCCAATTCGCCCTGAAGCAGGTGCCGGCCGTCAACGGCGCCCTGGTCGCCATCGAGCCGCAGTCGGGTCGCGTCCTGGCGATGGTCGGCGGCTATTCCTACGCCTTGTCAAGCTTCAACCGCGCGACCCAGGCCCGCCGCCAGCCCGGCTCGGCCTATAAGCCCTTCGTCTATGCGGCGGCGCTGGAAGGCGACTTCACGCCTGCCTCGATCGTTCTGGACGCGCCGATCAGCTTCCCGGGCGGCCCCGGCGGCCGCGCCTGGACGCCCCAGAACTACAGCCGCCAGTTCTACGGCCCGCAAAGCTTGCGTCGCGGCCTCGAATTGTCTCGCAACGTCATGACCGTGCGTCTGGCCCAGGCGGTGGGCATGAGGAACGTCGTCGACCTGTCGAAGAAGATGGGCGTGGTGGACGACATGTCGCCGAACCTGGCCATGTCGCTGGGCGCCGGTGAAACGACGCCGTACCGCATCACGGCCGCCTATGCCGCCTTCGTCAACGGTGGGCGCCGGGTCGATCCCTATCTGATCGAACTGGCCCAAGACCGGAACGGCCAGACCATCCATCGCGCCGACCGTCGCCAATGCCGCGACTGCGGCCGAGGCTTCAGCGGCCAGGAATCGCCGCGTCTGCAGGACCGCGGAACCCAGGTGATCGACCCGATCACCGCCTATCAGATGAGCTCCATGCTGGAGGGCGTGATCCAGCGCGGCACCGGCGCCCGCGCCCGCGGTCTGGGCCGCTGGGTCGGGGGCAAGACGGGCACGACCAATGAATACCGCTCGGCCTGGTTCGTCGGCTTCTCGGCTGACATCGTCGTCGGCGTCTTCGTCGGCTTCGACGACAACCGCTCGCTGGGCGGGGGCGAGGCGGGGGCCTCGACCGCCGTGCCGATCTTCATCGATTTCATGGAAGACGCTCTGAAGGAACGTCCCGCGCGTCCCTTCGTGAAGCCGAAGAACGCCATCTTCCGCACCGTGAACGGCATCGAGGAAGCCTTCCGGCCCGGCACCGAGCGCCAGTTGCGTGAAGAAGCGCCGCGTCCGGCTGCGCCGGAAGGACCGCAGAACTACTACGAGGTCATTCGTCGCGAGCAGGAAGCGAAGTCTCAGGCTCCCGCGCCGGTCGCGCCGCCGCCGGTGGCGCCGCCGCCGCCCAAGAAGCAGCCGGCTGAGGACTTGAGCGACCTCTACTGACCCTCTAGGTAAGCCCACCACCCGGCGCGCCTGTCATCAGGCGCGCCGTTTCACCCTATATCGCGGAGATTGCGATGAGACCGGATGTCGAGGCCATGAAGGCCGACATCGAGCAGAGCGTCGCTCTGCTCAGGAGGCGACTTTGACTGGGATGTCGCTCTAAGAAAGCTCGATGAGCTGAACGCGCGGGTCGAGGATCCGACGCTGTGGGACAATCCCGAACAAGCCCAGGCCGTCAGCCGCGAACGCTCGCGCCTGGAAGCCCAGGTCAACGCCGTCAAGGAAATGGAGCAGGGTCTCGAAGACGGGATCATGCTGGCCGACATGGCCGACGAGGAGGGCGATGAAGCCACCCTCGAGGACGCGCGCGAGCAGTTGAAGGCCATCAAGGAACGCGCCGCCCGCGCCGAACTTGAAGCCCTGCTGTCCGGCGAGGCCGACGGCAATGACGCCTATCTGGAAATCAACTCCGGCGCCGGCGGCACCGAGTCCAACGACTGGGCCGGGATGCTGATGCGGATGTACAGCCGCTGGGCCCGCGCCCACGGTTACGAGGTCACGATCGAGGCCGAGGAACAGGGCGAACAGGCGGGCATCAAGTCCGCGACCCTGCAGATCGCCGGGCCGAACGCCTATGGCTGGCTGAAGTCGGAATCGGGCGTTCACCGCCTGGTCCGTATCAGCCCCTATGACGCGGCGGCCAAGCGTCACACCAGCTTCGCCTCCATCGGGGTGTCGCCGGTCGTGGACGATACGATCGAGATCGACATCAACCCGTCGGATGTGCGCACCGACACCTATCGCGCGTCCGGCGCCGGCGGTCAGCACATCAACAAGACGGACTCGGCCGTGCGTTTGACGCACATTCCGACCAATACGGTCGTGGCTTGCCAGGCCGGTCGTTCGCAGCACCAGAACCGCGAACAGGCCTGGAAGATGCTGCGGGCGCGTCTGTACGAGCTGGAGCTTCAGAAACGTGAGGCTGCGGCTCAGGCTCTCGCCGACGCCAAGACGGACATCGGTTGGGGCCACCAGATCCGATCCTATGTCCTGCAGCCGTATCAGATGGTGAAGGACCTGCGGACCGAGGTTGAGACCTCGGACACGCAAGGGGTTCTGGACGGCGACCTGGATCCGTTCATGGGCGCCGCGCTTGCGGCTCGCGTGGGCGAGACCCGCGAGGGCTGATCCAGCCGCCAGACCGACGCATAAAAAAGGGCGGCCTTCGCGGGCCGCCCTTTCTCGTTTCCGTCCGCCGCGACGATCAGGCGGCGGGCTTGGCTTCGACTTTGGCGTCCGCCTTGGCGGGAGCGGGCTTCTCGGCAGGAGCGGGGCCTTCCAGCATATTGGCGCCCGGCGTGTCGCGCTTGGCCTGGGTGCAGCGGCCCTGGAACCAGGCGCCCTGTTCGATCGAAAGCTGTTCCTGCGTGATGTCGCCCTCGACGCGCGAGGTGGCGAACAGCTTGACCTGCTTGGCGACGATGGCGCCCGAGACGCGGCCGCGCACCTCAAGGATATCGGCGTGGACCGTGCCCTCGACCGCGCCGCCTTCGCCGATCACCACGCGCACCACGCGGATGTCGCCCTTGAGCGAGCCGTCGACCTGAAGCTCGCCCGCGCCGGATATGTTGCCTTCATATTTCACGCCCGCCGACAGGGTCGACAGGCTGGACGATCGCGCGGCGGGACGCGGCGGCTCGGGCGTCCGCACAGGCGCAGCAGCGATCGGAGCTGCGGGTGCGGGTGTCGGCTTGGCCGGTTCCGGCGGCGTCGGAATGCCCAGGCCGCTCGAAGTACTGTTGTCGAGGGGTTTGTTCTTGTTGAACATCTATACTCTCCGCGTCACGCCGGGACGACCGGCGTTTGGTCAATGTCAGCCCCTGAGGATACAATCCCTGACAATACTTAGGGGGGGCTGAGGCGGAGAGGTCAAGCGGGGCCTTCCGAACCCCGCTCGCCGATCAGAGCGCTTCGACGGCGGCCAGCACCTCTTCGGCGTGCCCCTTCACCTTGACGTTCCGCCAGGCGCGACGGACCACGCCCTGGCCGTCGATCAGGAAGGTGGCGCGCTCGATGCCCATGTATTCGCGGCCGTAGAGCTTCTTCAGCACCCACACGCCCCAGGCTTCGGTGACCACGCCGTCCTCGTCCGAGCCGAGCACGACCTTCAGGTCATGTTTGGCCTTGAAGCGGTCCAGCTTCTTCACCGCATCGCGCGATACGCCGATCACCACGGCGTTCGCCGCCGAGAACCGGTCGGTCAGCGCCGAGAAGTCCTGCCCCTCGGTCGTGCAGCCGGGCGTATCGGCCTTGGGGTAGAAGTAGAGGACGATCGTCTTTCCCTTCAGCCCGTCCAGCGACACGCGCCCGCCGCCGTCGGTCGCTAGGTCAAAAGCTGGTGCAGGGGTGTTTTCGGTGATGTCGGTCACAGGTCTCTCCTTACACCGGCCGCACCAGCACCAGCTTCTTCTTGCCGGCGCCGAGTTTCAGCACGCCGTCGGCGTTCAGATCGGCTTCTTCGATCAGGCGGGCGCCGTCATTGACGACCTCGTCGTTCAGGCGGAGGCCGCCGCCCTGGGCCAGGCGACGGGCCTCGCCGTTGGAGGCGCTGAGGCCCGCCTTGGTCGTCACGGCGGCGATCATGGCGCCGATCACCTCATCCTTCGGCAGTTCGATCGTCGGCAGGTCGGCCGACAGCTGGCCCTTCTCGAAGGCGGCCTCGGCGGCGGCGCGCGCGGTCTTGGCGGCCTCGGCGCCGTGCAGCATGGAGGTGGTGGCGTCAGCCAGCGCCTTCTTGGCGTCGTTGATCTCGGCGCCTTCCAGCGCCTCATAACGCTCGATCTGATCCAGCGGCAGGTCGGTGAACAGGCGCATGAAGCGGCCCACGTCGCCGTCTTCGGTGTTGCGCCAGTACTGCCAGTAGTCGAACGGCGCCAGGGCGTCGGCGTTCAGCCACACGGCGCCGCCGACCGTCTTGCCCATCTTCTGGCCTGACGCGGTGGACAGCAGGGGCGTGGTCAGGCCGAAGGCGGCCTTCTGGTCCACCTTGCGGGTCAGTTCGACGCCGTTGATGATGTTGCCCCACTGGTCCGAGCCGCCCATCTGCAGATTGCAGCCGTAGCGACGGTTCAGTTCCAGGAAGTCCGTCGCCTGCATCAGCATGTAGTTGAACTCGAGGAAGGTCAGCGGCTGCTCGCGTTCCAGGCGCAGCTTGACCGAGTCGAAGCTCAGCATGCGATTGACGGTGAAGTGCGTGCCGTAGTCACGCAGGAATTGCAGGTAGCCAAGTTTGGACAGCCACTCGTCGTTGTCGAGCATCAGCGCGTCGCTGGGGCCGTCGCCGAAGGTCAGGAATTTCTCGAACACGCTTTTGATGCCGGCGATGTTCTCGGCGATTTTTTCCTCGGTCAGCAGGGGGCGCTGGGTGTCCTTGAACGAAGGGTCGCCGACCTTGGTCGTGCCGCCGCCCATCAGGACGATCGGCTTGTGTCCGGCCTGCTGAAGGCGGCGCAACAGCATGATCTGCGTCAGGTGGCCGACGTGCAGCGACGGCGCCGTCGCATCGAAACCGATATAACCCGTAACCACGCCCGTCGCCGCCGCTTCGTCCAGTTCGGTCGGGTGCGTGATCTGATGGATATAGCCACGCGCCTTCATCAGACGCAGGAAGTCTGACTTGAAGGCGGTTTCGGAAACGGTTTGGGGCGTTGTCTCGGTCATGGTCGGGTCCGTAACATCAGAACCGGCGGCCGTCTTCCGAGGAATAATGCCGCCGAGGGAGGGGCGGCAAGGATCGCGGCCGCTCTACGAGTAGAGACCGTAGTAATAGGCGGCGAAAAGGGCCGGTTGCGCGATCATGGGCGCTAGCTACGTCGCGCCCGACGTGGCAGTCAAGCCGCTATGACGACCTCCTCGAAAAAGACCCTTCGCGTGCTCGGCTTCATGACCGGCACCTCGCTGGACGCTGTGGACATGGCGGTGATCGAGACGGATGGCCACGACATCCTGGCTTTTGGTCCCGCTGGCGAGATGAAGCTGGACGGCGAAACGCGCGCCCTCATCGAGGACGCGATCGACGACGCTTTCGACTGGGAACGCGACGAGGAAGAACCCGACAGCTTCGAGGACGCCCGCATGGCGGTGGCCGACGCGCATCTGGCCGCTGCGCTCGGCTTCATGGCGGTGAATGGGGTGAAGTCCAGCGCGCTGGATCTGGTCGGCGTCCATGGCCAGACGGTGCTGCACGAGGCGCCGACGCTGGACAAGCCGGGCCGCACGGTCCAGTTGATCGACGCCGCCAGCGTGGCCGAAGGCCTGGGCGTGCCAACGGCCTTTGACTTCCGCAGCGCCGACGTGGCGGCGGGCGGGCAGGGTGCGCCGTTGGCGCCTGTCTATCACGCGGCGCTTGTGCGCAAGGCGGGGATGCCGGGCCCGGTCGCCGTGCTGAATCTGGGAGGGGTCGGCAACATCACCTTGATCCGTGCTGATGGCGAACTGGAGGCCTTCGACACCGGCCCGGCCAACGGCATGGTCGATCTGTTGGTCCAGTCGCGGATGAAGAAGCGGATGGATGAGGGCGGTCGTCTGGCGGCGGCGGGGGTCGTCGATCAGGCCATGCTGGACGCCTATCTGGCCCATCCCTACTTCGCCGCGATTGGGCCGAAGTCGCTGGACCGTTTCGACTTCTCACTGGATCCGGTGGCGGAGCTGTCGCTGGAGGACGCCGCCGCCACTCTGACCGCCTTTGCGGCTCAGGCCGTGGCGCTGGGCGTTTCGCGCTGTTCGGAACAGCCGAAGGAGATCGTCGTCTGCGGCGGCGGTCGACACAACCCCGTGCTGCTGGTCGCCATTCGCGAGCGTGTCGGCGTCCCTGTTTCGACGGCCGAAGACAAGGGGTGGCGCGGAGACTCCATCGAGGCCGAGGCCTTCGCCTTCCTGGCCGCGCGCTGTCGTCTGGGCTTGCCGATCAGCTTCCCCGGCACGACAGGCGTCCCGACGCCTATGACCGGCGGCCAAATCGTCGAGCCGGGTGCGGAATAGTGGCGGCGTCATCGCGCTTCTGGGGCATCGCCAGCGGCCTTGCCGCGGGCGCCCTGTGGGGGTTGGTCTTCCTGGCGCCGAAGGTCGTGCCGGAGGCCTCGCCCCTGCTGCTGACGGCCGGACGCTATCTCGCCTATGGCCTGATCGCAGTCCTGCTGATCGCGCCGCGTTGGCGGCGGGTGACGGCGGCTCTGACGCGCAAGGCGTGGGGCGCCCTGGTCTGGCTGAGCTTGGCGGGAAATCTGGTCTATTTCGCCTTTCTGGTGGTCGGGGTGCATTACGCAGGCGTCGCGGCCTCGGCCCTGATCGTCGGCATGGTGCCTGTGGTGGTGGCCCTGTGGGGCCTGCGGGACAAGGACTCGCCGCCGCTGTCGCGCGTGGCGCCGCCTATCGCCGTGGCGGCGCTGGCCGTCGGCCTGATTGGCTGGGAGTCGCTCAGCCAGGGCGGCGGCGCGGCGGCGCAAAGCGGCTCCGCGACCTTGATCGGGCTTGGCTGCGCCATTGCGGCCTTGTTGTCCTGGACCGCCTTCGCTGTCGGCAACAGCCGCTGGATGGGGCGCTTGCCTGATGTCACCCCGCATGAGTGGTCGCTGTTGACCGGCGTGGTCACGGGCGCATTGGCGCTGCTGCTGGTCATTCCGTCGCTGTTCATGCTGGGCGGCATGACGGATGACGCCTGGCTGCGCCTCATCGGGGTCAGCGCGGGCGTGGCGATCTTCGCCTCGGTCATCGGCAACGCCTTCTGGAACCAGGCCAGCCGCCTGCTGCCGCTGACCATGCTGGGCCAGATGATCGTGTCGGAGACTCTGTTCGCCTTCATCTACGGCTTCATCTGGGAGCAGCGCGGCCCGACCGTGATCGAGATCGTCGCCATGATCCTGATGATCGTCAGCGTCGTCTGGTGCGTCCGCGCTCACCGTCCGGCGGCTGTGGCGGCGGCGGAAGGCGAGCATTAGGCAACGCTCGCCGTCTCTAGGCGTTGACCTAGAGCGGACCGGGCCCCTCTGGCGACCCTTCATCGCGATGTCGGCCGCGTCGTTTGAAACGGCTCGCGAAGGCGTCGATGGAACTGTTGCTGCTGGAGTGGTTGGGCAAGCCCGTCTGGATGTGGGCCGGCTTCCTGACAATCGTCATCGCCCTGCTGGCGCTGGACCTGGGGCTGTTCAACCGGCGTGATCATGAGATCGGGGTGCGCGAGAGCCTGGGGCTGTCGGCCTTCTATATCGCCGTTGCCCTGGCCTTTGGGGCATGGCTGTGGTCGTGGCTTGGGGCGGATAGCGCGGTCGAATATCTGACCGCCTATGCCGTCGAGAAAAGCTTGGCGATGGACAATGTCTTCGTTATCGCCTTGATCTTCAGCGCCTTTTCCGTGCCGCGTCTCTATCAGCACCGGGTGCTGTTCTGGGGCGTGCTAGGCGTCATCGTCCTGAGGGCGATTATGATCGGCGGCGGGGCCGTGCTGGTCGCCCGTTATCACTGGGTGCTGTACTTGTTCGCCGGCTTTCTGATCCTCACGGGCGTGAAGATGTTCTTTGCGCGCGGCGAGGAAGCGGACATCGCCGATAATGCGCTGCTGAAGTGGTTCCGACGACGGATGCGGGTGACAAACGACCTGCACGGTCACGCCTTCTTCGTCCGAACGCACAGTCGTTCGGGCGAGATGAAGTTGCACGCCACGCCGCTGTTCCTGGCCCTCGTGACGATCGAGATCGCTGACGTGATCTTCGCCGTGGACTCCGTCCCGGCGGTCTTCGCCATCACGACGGACGCCTATGTCGTCTACACGTCCAACATCTTCGCCATATTGGGGTTGAGGGCGCTCTATTTCGCCCTGGCGGCGGTGATCCACCGCTTCGCCTATTTGAAGCAGGCGTTGGCTGTCCTGCTGGTCTTCATCGGCGCCAAGGTGTTCGCGGCGCCCCTGCTGGGGATCGAGAAGGTGCCGCCCCCTGTCTCACTATCGGTGACGGCGGCGATCCTGGCGACGGGGGTGGCCTGGTCCCTGTGGCGGACCCGCGCGGAGGTTGGACCTCCGCGCTGATCGTCAGGATGTCAGGCCGGCTTTTCGGCCAGACGCTTGTCCAGGTAGGCCCCGACGCGGCGCTCGACGGCGCCGATGTGGTCCTGCCAGAAGTGGGTCGCGCCTTCTTCCAGCTCGTAGTCGATGACGATGCCCTTCTGGGTGCGCAGCTTGTTGACCACGCGCTCGACTTCGGCCGGAGGCACTACGGTGTCGGCCGTGCCGTGCAGGAACAGGCCCGAGGCCGGGCAGGGGGCCAGGAAGCTGAAGTCATAGATGTTCGAGGGCGGCGACACCGAGATGAAGCCGTCCGTCTCGGGGCGGCGCATCAGCAACTGCATGCCGATGTAGGCGCCGAACTGATAGCCGGCGACCCAGGTCTGGGTGGCGGCGGGGTTGTTGGCCTGCAGCCAGTCCAGAGCGGTGGCCGCGTCGGCCAGTTCGCCGATGCCGCTGTCGAACTCGCCCTGGGACTTGCCCACGCCGCGCGAGTTGTAGCGCAGGGTGGCGAACCCACGCTGCACGAACAGTTGGTGCATCGTCAGGGCGACCGGGTTGTTCATATGCCCGCCCGCCTTGGGGTGGGGGTGCAGGATCAGGGCGATCGGCGCGTCGGGGCGCTTGCCGGGCGAATAGCGGCCTTCGATACGGCCAGAGGCGCCGGGCAGGATGACTTCAGGCATGGATCGCGATCCCTACAATCAATAGAGGTTTCGCCGGACGGATAATACTTGACCGGGGAGGTAGGACTTTCTAAGTCCCCGGTGCGTGACGCACTCGCCAGCGAGGCCGGGGGTCTTAGCATGGCCGCCCCGAAAAGCGTTAGAATTTTGAGGTTATAGGGATGCGCCTGTCGACAAAGGGACGTTACGCCGTGATGGCGATGGCCGATCTGGCGAAAAACGGCTCGGGCCGGGCTGTGTCCCTGGCCGAAATCGCCACCCGTCAGGAAATCTCGCTCAGCTATCTGGAGCAGCTCTTCGCACGGCTGCGCAAGGGCGGGCTGGTGAAGAGCATTCGCGGGCCGGGCGGCGGCTATCGCCTGGCCAAGGCGCCGGAAGAGACGGTCGTGGCCGACATTGTCCTGGCCGTAGACGAACCGATCCGCGCCACCCGCTGCGCCGCCCATGGCACGCCGCGCGGTTGCATGACGGGCGGCGCACGCTGCATCACCCACGACCTTTGGGAAGATCTGGGCGCCGAGATCCATCGCTATCTGGCCGGAGTCAGTCTGGCTGATGTGATCGAAAAGCGCACCAACCGGGCGCGCATGGGCCAGAAGGACGCGACGTCCATGGAGGCTGCGGCGTGAGCGTCTATCTAGATTACAACGCCTCGGGTCTGGTTCGTCCTGAGGTTCAGGAGATTATGGCGAAGGCTCTGGCCGACAACGGCAATCCCTCGGCCGTGCACGCCGCCGGGCGCCGCGCTCGCGCCCGCATCGAGACGGCGCGCGCTCAGGTGGCCGATCTGATCGGCGCCGATCCGACGGCGATCATATTCTCTTCGGGCGGGACCGAGTCCAACGCCCAGGCCATCCACAGCGCCCTGGCCGCCGGTTGCGAGCGGCTGATCGTCGGCGCGACCGAGCACCCTTGTGTGGCCGAGGCTGCCGCCGTCAGCGGCGTTCCGGTCGAGGTTTTGCCGGTCGATGCGGACGGCGTGGTCGATCTGGCCTGGCTGGCTGAGGCGCTGGCCCGTCCGGAGCGGGCTGTTGTCGCCATCCATCACGCCAACAACGAAAGCGGCGTGATCCAGCCCATCGCCGAGGCGGCGAAGCTGGTCGGCGCGGCGGGCGGCTGGTTGCACGTCGACGCCATCCAGTCGGCTGGTAAGGTTCCGGTGACGATGCGCGCGCTCGGCGCCGACAGCCTGACCCTTTCGGCGCACAAGCTGGGCGGGCCGCAGGGCGTGGGCGCTCTGGTGCTGAAGGACGGCGTTTCCGCCGTTCGCATCCTGCATGGCGCGGGGCAGGAACGCGGCCTGCGCGCCGGAACTGAGAACGTGCCGGGCATCGCCGGCTTCGGCGTCGCCGCTGATTGCGCCGCGCGCGATCTGGAAGCCGCCATGGCTCATGTCGCCTGGCGCGACGCGGCCGAGGCCAAGGTCACGGCGGCGGGAGCGACCGTCATCGGCGGCGCTGTCGAGCGTCTGCCCAACACCCTGTTCATGGCGGTCGAGGGCTGGGACAGCCCGCAGCAACTCATCACTTTGGATCTGGTCGGCGTCATGGTCTCCGCCGGTTCCGCCTGCTCGTCAGGCAAGGTCAAGCCGTCCAAGGCGATTAGCGCCATGGGCCTGCATCATCTGGCGACCGGGGGCGTGCGCGTCTCCGGCGGATGGGGCACGACCGAGGCCGACTGGACCCGCTTCGCCGACGCCTGGGTCGCGGCCTGGGACAAGCACAAGGCGCGCTTGCAAGAGCGCGTAAAGGAAGTCGCGTAACTTATGGCTATCGTTCAGGAAACAATCGATACGGTCGCGGAGCTGGAGCGGTACAAGTACGGCTTCACCACCGACGTCGAGCAGGAGTTCGCCCCCAAGGGCCTGAACCCCGACATCATCCGTTTCATCTCTGAAAAGAAGCGCGAGCCGCAGTGGATGCTGGAATGGCGTCTCGCCGCCTATGAGCGCTGGCTGGCGATGGAAGAGCCGACCTGGGCGGCGGTGAAATACGATCCTGTCGATTATCAGGACCTCTACTACTACGCCGCGCCGGTTAAGAAGGAGGGGCCGAAATCACTGGATGAGGTCGATCCCGAACTGCTGGAAGTCTACGCCAAGCTGGGCATTCCGCTGAAGGAACAGGAAGTCCTGGCCGGCGTCCAGGGCGCGCCCCGGGTGGCCGTTGACGCTGTGTTCGACAGCGTCTCGGTCGTCACCACCTTCAAGGAGGAACTGGCTAAGGCGGGCGTGATTTTCATGCCAATTTCTGAGGCCTTGCGTGAATATCCTGATCTTGTGCGCCAATACCTGGGCACGGTCGTCCCGGTCAGCGACAACTATTTCGCAGCCCTGAACAGCGCGGTCTTTTCTGACGGCAGCTTCGTCTACATCCCGCCGGGCGTGCGCTGCCCGATGGAGCTGTCGACCTATTTCCGCATCAACGCCAGCCAGACCGGCCAGTTCGAGCGGACCCTGATCATCGCTGACAAGGGCAGCTACGTCTCCTATCTGGAAGGCTGCACGGCGCCGATGCGCGACGAGAACCAGTTGCACGCGGCGGTCGTCGAAATCATCGCCCTGGACGACGCCGAGGTGAAATACTCGACCGTGCAGAATTGGTACCCCGGTGACGCCGAGGGCAAGGGCGGCATCTACAACTTCGTCACCAAGCGCGCCGACTGCCGCGGCGATCGCTCCAAGGTCAGCTGGACGCAGGTTGAAACGGGCTCGGCCGTCACCTGGAAATATCCGTCCTGCATCCTGAAGGGCGAGGAAAGCTCGGGCGAGTTCTATTCCATCGCCATCACCAACGGCCACCAACAGGCCGACACCGGCACCAAGATGATGCACCTGGGCAAGAACAGCCGCAGCCGCATCATCGCCAAGACGGTCTCGGCCGGTAAGTCGGACTCGACCTATCGCGGCCTGGTGTCGATCCACCCCAAGGCGACGGGCGTGCGCAACTTCACACAGTGCGACAGCCTGCTGATCGGCAAGGAGTGCGGCGCCCACACCATCCCCTACATCGAGGTCCGCAACGGCTCGGCTCAGCTGGAGCACGAGGCGACCACGACCCGCCTGTCCGAGGATCAGCTCTTCTACGCCCAGCAGCGCGGTCTGTCTGAAGAGGAAGCCGTGGCCCTGCTGGTCAACGGCTTCGTCCGCGACGTCCTGCAGGAGCTGCCGATGGAGTTCGCCGTCGAGGCGCAGAAGCTGGTGGCGATCAGTCTCGAAGGCTCGGTCGGCTGAGTGAGTTGAAGAAGAAAAACAATGCTTAAGATCAATAACCTCCACGTCTCTGTCGCCGACAAGCCGATCCTCAAGGGCCTGACGCTCGATGTGCCTGCGGGCGAAGTTCATGCGGTCATGGGGCCGAACGGCGCGGGCAAGTCGACGCTGGGCTACAGCCTGTCGGGCCGTCCCGGCTATGAGGTGACGGACGGTTCCGCCTCGTGGAACGGCGCCGACCTTTTGGACCTCGAACCGGCCGAGCGCGCGGCGGCGGGCCTGTTCCTGTCGTTCCAGTATCCGATCGAGATCCCCGGCGTGCCGGCCATGACCTTCATCCGCACAGCGCTGAACGCCCAGAAGCGCGCGCGTGGCGAGGAAGAGGTTTCCGCTCCTGCCTTCCTGAAGCTGGTCAAGGCGGCGTCGCAGGCGCTGAAGATGGACTTCGACATGCTGAAGCGACCGCTGAACGTCGGCTTCTCCGGCGGTGAGAAGAAGCGGATGGAGATCCTGCAGATGGCCCTGCTGGAGCCGTCGCTGTTGATCCTGGACGAGACGGACTCGGGCCTCGACATCGACGCCTTGCGCATCGTCGCCGACGGCGTGAACGCCATGCGCCGTGCCGACCGGTCGATGTTGGTGATCACCCACTATCAGCGCCTGCTGGACTATATCAAACCGGACCGGGTGCACGTTCTGGCGGGCGGCCGCATCGTCGCCTCGGGTGGGCCGGAACTGGCGCATGAGCTGGAGGCGGAAGGCTACGACAAGTTCCTGCCGGAGGCGGCATGAAGGCGCTCGCTCGGCTGGACCTGACCGATGCCGCGACCTTCCCCTCGCGGCGGGTCGAGGAATGGAAATACAGTGATCTGAAGCGCTTCCTTCGTGAAGCGCCCGAACCTTCAGGCACCGCCGTCGTGGGCGCGCCGGGGCCGTTCTATGATCTGGGCGGCGACGCCATCGTCTTCGCCAACGGCCGCCCGGTCGGGGTGAAGGACTATATCGCCTCGGGCGATCAGACGCTGCGCCTGCGCTTCATCTCGGATGCGACGGGCACCGGCCATACGGCGGCGGCGCGCATCGTGGCTCGCCCCGGCGCGCGCCTGCTGCTGCTGGAAACGCATGAGGGCAAGGGCTCGGCCTATGTGGCTCACAACAAGGTCGAGATCGACGTCGCCGTTGACGCTGAGGTCATTCGCATCGTCCTGACTGATGAACCCGCCGACGCCATTTCGGTGGCCGAGGCCGAGGTGCGGCTGGAGGCTGGCGGCCGTTATCGCCAGACCATCGTCGCCACCGGCGCCAAGCTGCAACGTCATGAGACGCGTCTGCGACACGGAGCCGAGGGCGCCGATGCGCGTGTGGACGGCCTGTATCTGCTGAACGGCGCGCGCCACTTCGACCTGACCACGGTGATCGACCACGTCTCGCCCAACGGCACGACCAGCCAGTTGATCAAGGGTGTGGTCCGGGACGAAGCGCGCGGCGTCTTCCAGGGCAAGATCCTGGTCCAGAAGGGCGCTGACGACACCGACGCCCGCATGGGCCACCACGGCCTGATCGCCTCGGATCGCGGCGAAATCGATGTGAAGCCCGAGCTGATCATCTACGCCGACGAGGTGCAGTGCGCCCACGGGGCGACCGTCGGGACGCTGGACGAGAGCGCCCTGTTCTACATGCAGCAGCGCGGCATCTCGGCCGATGAGGCCCGCGCCCTGTTGACCCATGCCTTCCTGATCGAGGTCGTCGACCGCATTGAGGATGAAGGCGCCAGAGAGGTGGTGCGGGAATGGCTGACGGCTCGCCTGTGACCAACGCAATTGTGACGGGGTTTGACCCCTATGCCGCCCGCGCGCAGTTCCCGATCCTGTCGCGGCAGGTGAATGGCAAGCCGCTGGTCTATCTGGACACCGCCGCCTCGGCGCAGAAACCGCGCGCCGTGATCGACGCCCTGGTCGCGTCGATGGAGGGCAGCTACGCCAACGTCCACCGGGGTCTGCACACCCTGTCGAATGAGGCGACCGAGGCTTATGAGCGGGCGCGTGAGATCGTCGCCCGTTTCCTGAATGCGCCGTCGGCCGACAACATCGTCTGGACCAAGGGCGGGACCGAGGCGATCAATCTGGTCGCCAACGGCGTCGGCCTGTCGATCCAGCCGGGCGACGAGATCATCGTCACCGAGATGGAGCACCACTCCAACATCGTGCCGTGGCATTTCCTGCGCGAGCGGCGCGGGGCGGTGCTGAAATGGGCGCCGATCAAGGACGACGGCTCGCTGGACATGGAGGCCTTCGCCGCCTTGCTGGGACCGAGGACCAAGCTGGTCGCCGTCACCCATATGTCCAACGTGCTGGGCACCATCAATCCGGTCGCCGAGATCACCCGTCTGGCCCATGCGGCCGGAGCGCGGGTGCTGATCGACGGCTGTCAGGGCGCCGTCCACGCGGCGCCGGACGTTCAGGCCATCGGCTGCGACTACTATGTCCTGACGGGGCACAAGCTGTTCGCGCCCACGGGCATTGGCGTCCTGTACGGTTCGGCTGAGGCGCTGGACGCCCTGCCGCCGTATCAGGGCGGCGGCGAGATGATCGTCACGGTCGAGAAGGAAGGCGTGACCTACGCCAAGCCGCCGCACCGTTTTGAGGCCGGCACTCCGCCGATTCTGGAAGCCATCGGCATGGGCGCTGCGGTCGAATGGCTGTCACAATATGATGCGGCGGCGATCCAGGCGCATGAAATGGCGCTGTATCGCCATGCCGTCGAGCGCCTGCAGGGCCACAACTGGCTGCGGATTCTGGGGGAAGCGGAAGGGAAGGGCGCCATCCTGACCTTTACCGTCGAGGGCGCGCACGCTCATGACGTGGCCCAGATCATGGACCGCTATGGCGTAGCCGTACGGGCCGGTCTGCACTGCGCCGAGCCTCTCGCGAAAAGACTGGGCGTCAGCGCAAGCGCGCGCGCATCCTTCGCCCTATATAACACCATGGAGGATACAGACGCCTTCGTGGACGCGCTGATCAAGGCGCGGAACTTCTTCGTGTGACGAGTATGGACGCCAAGACCGACAACGCGATCAGCGACAGCGACACCTTCGCCGCCAGCTGGGACGAGCCGCAGAAGAGCGCCCTGTCCCAGGCTGAGCTGGATAAGCTGACGGACGACCTGATCGAGGCGCTGAAGACGGTGTACGACCCCGAAATCCCGGTCGACATCTATGAGTTGGGCCTGATCTACAAGGTGGACGTGTCTGACGACCGCGATGTGCTGGTCGAGATGACGTTGACGGCGCCGGGCTGCCCGGTCGCCGGAGAGATGCCTGGCTGGGTCGAGACGGCGGTGGCTAAGGTCGAGGGCGTCCGCAGCGCCAAGGCCAATCTGGTGTTCGATCCGCCGTGGGACTCTTCCAAGATGAGCGATGAGGCCAAACTGGCCCTGAACATGTTCTGAGGAGGCCCTGATGACCGAACTTCAGACGGCGACGACCCGGCCCCGACGGCCCCGGCCCAAGGCGGTGACCCTGACGGACGCCGCCGCCGCGCGCGTGCGCGAGATCATGGACAACGCGGAAAAGGACTATGTCGGCCTGCGCGTCGGCGTGAAGAACAGCGGCTGCGCCGGGCAGGAATACACTTTCGCCTACGCCGAAGAAGCCCAGCCGTTGGACGAGGTGGTGGAGGACAAGGGCGTCACCATCCTGATCGAGCCCAAGGCGGTTCTGTTCCTGATCGGCACCGAGATAGACTATGAGGTGACGAAGCTGGCGTCGAAGTTCGTCTTTCGCAATCCGAATGAGACGGATGCCTGCGGCTGCGGCGAGAGCGTCACCATCATCCCCGCTGCTGCTCTGGACGCCGACTGACATGATCCGACTGGAGGGGGTGACCCGGCGCTATCGCAGCGCAGCGGGCGACCGGACGGCGCTGGACGCCGTCGACCTGCACGTCGCGCGCGGCGAGGTGTTCGGCGTGGTGGGCCGTTCGGGGGCAGGCAAGTCCACACTGATCCGCGCCATCAACCGACTGGAGACGCCCGACGCGGGCAAGGTCTTCGTCGGCGATCAGGAAATCACCGCCCTGAACCCGGCCGAACTACGCGCCGCGCGGCGCGGCATCGGTATGATCTTCCAGCACTTCAACCTGCTGAACGCCAAGACGATCGAGGACAACGTCGCCTTTCCCCTGCGGCTGGAAGGGCGGCCCGAGGCCGAGGTGAAGGCCCGCACGGCGGAACTGCTGGTCCAATTGGGGTTGGCTGATCACGCGAAGAAACACCCGTCCCAACTGTCGGGCGGCCAGAAGCAGCGCGTCGGCATCGCCCGCGCCCTGGCCTGCGGCCCCAGCGTCCTGTTGTGCGACGAAGCGACCAGCGCCCTCGACCCCGAGACGACCGAGGACATCCTGACCCTGCTGGACGGGCTGAACCGCGATCTGGGCCTGACCATCGTGCTCATCACCCACCAGATGGAGGTGGTGCGTCGCGTCTGCGACCGGGTGGCCGTTCTGAAAGATGGAAAGATCGTGGAGCAGGGCGCGACGGCCGATGTCTTCCTGCATCCGCAGCACGCCGTGACCCGCGCCATGCTGGCCGAGGGCGAGGAGGCGATCGACGCCTCGGTCGCGCCCGCCGGGGCGCGCATGGCCCGCCTGACCTTCCGTGGTCCCGCGACCTATGAGCCGGAGTTGAGCCGCGTCGCGCGGACTGTCGGCGTGGACTATTCAATCCTGTCGGGTCGCATCAGCCGCATCCGGGGCGAGCCCTACGGCCAGATGACGGTGGCCTTCACCGGCGGCGACGCCGAGTCCGCCTTGGCGCAACTGGCCGCGCGCGGCGTCGTGGTGGAGACGGTCTGATGTTCGCCAATGTGGACTGGGCCGATATCGGCAAGGCGACGATCGACACCCTGCTGATGCTGGGCGGCTCGATGGTGCTGACCGTGATCCTGGGCGTGCCGTTGGGCGTGCTGCTCTATCTGTCGGGCAAGGGACGGTTGGCCGCTAATCCGGTGCTGAACGCCGCGCTGTCCTTCGTGGTCAATGTGCTGCGCTCGGTGCCCTTCATCATCCTGCTGATCGTCATGCTGCCGGTGACGGTGCTGCTGGTCGGCACCTCGCTGGGCGTGGCGGGCGCCATTCCGCCGCTGGTCGTCGGAGCCGCGCCCTTCTATGCGCGTCTGGTCGAGACGGCGCTGCGCGAGGTGGACAAGGGCGTGGTCGAGGCGACCCAGGCCATGGGCGGCTCGACCTTCCAGATCGTGACGCGCGCCCTGTTGCCCGAGGCCATGCCCGGCATCATCGCCGGCGCGACCGTCACCGCCATCGCCCTGGTCAGCTACACCGCCATGGCGGGCGTGGTGGGGGCAGGCGGCCTAGGCGATCTGGCCATCCGCTTCGGCTATCAACGCTTCCAGACCGACGTCATGGTTGTGACCGTAGTTCTGCTGCTGATCCTCGTACAAATTCTGCAGATGATCGGCGACCGTCTGGTCGCTAAGGTCTCGCACCGCTGATTTTACGAAAGCCTGCCTCATGATCCGCCGTTCGCTGCTGCTGTCCGCCGCTGCTGTCCTGATGCTCGCCGCCTGCGGTCAGGGCGCGGACAAGAAGGCGGGGGCCGAGGGCGCGCCTCTGCTGGTTGGCGCCACCGCCGTGCCGCACGCGGAAATCCTGGAGCAGGTGAAGCCGATCCTGGCCGCGCAGGGCGTGCCGATCGAGATCAAGGTCTTCAACGACTACGTTCAACCGAACGTGCAACTGTCTGAAAAGCGGCTGGATGTGAACTACTTCCAGACCAAGCCATATCTGGACGAATTCAACACGGCGCGGGGCACGAGCCTTGTCACCGTGGCTGGAATCCACGTCGAGCCGCTTGGTCTCTATTCGCGCAAACACAAGGCTCTGACCGATCTGCCGAACGGCGCCCAAGTGGTGCTGCCTAATGACGCTTCCAACACCGGCCGCGCCCTGCTGTTGCTGCAGGCAGCGGGCCTGATCACCCTGACGGACCCGCAGAACCCGCTGCAGACGGTGCGCGACATCGCGACCAACCCCAAGGGGCTGAAGTTCCAGGAGGTCGAGGCCGCCACCATTCCGCGTATCCTGCCGCAGGTCGATGGCGCGGTGATCAACACCAACTACGCCCTCGACGCCGGTCTGAAGCCCAAGACCGACGCGCTGTCGCTGGAAGGCGCCGACAGCCCTTATGTGAACTATCTGGTCGCCCGTCCGGACAATCAGAACGACCCGCGCGTCCAAGCGCTGGCCAACGCCCTGCGCGGTCAGGCGATCAAGGACTTCATCGCCTCGAAGTATGAAGGTGCGGTGATCCCAGCCGCCTGACAGGCTATATTGCCGTAACGTTGTTTTGCGTTTAAGCCTCGGTCTTTATTCGGGAGGCTGCATCGTGACGTCTATGAAGCGTAATGTTGTCGTTGTTTTTGCAGTTACCGGTGCCGCTGTTGGCCCGTTAGTCGTTCTGAGGGACGCGCTGTTCAGCTCTGAGACCGACTGGAGTGGTCACTGGTGGATCGTCGCTGCGCTGACGGCAGCGGCGGTGTGTGCAGCGATTGGCGGGCTGATTGGCTTGGTCGCGAAAATGATCCTGGCTCGGCGACAGGTTCAGTAAGGGCGTCAAGCTGCGGAGGATTGCTGCGGTTCCAGTGTTTTGCTCATTTCGTTCGCGGGCAGCACCAGAACAGCCGGCGTTACCGGCTGACCCGTCGCCTCGGCGATCAGTTCAGCGGTCTTGCCTTCCACGGCGGCTTCCAGCCTGGCCAGGAACTCGGCCTTGGGCAGGCCGGTCGGGATGGGTTCGAGGAATTCCAGCGTCGCCGTGCCGGGGTTCTTGCGGAACTCCTCCAACGGCCAAAACAGGCCCAGGTTGGTCGCCAGCGGCACGACCGGCATGTCGAAGTCGCGATACATGTGCCAGACGCCCGAGCGATAGCGGAACTTCTCGCCGACCTTGGCCAGATGGCCTTCCGGATAGATCAGGATCTTGCGGCCCTCGCGATTGGCGTCGGCGGCGCGTTCCTTCAGGGCGGCGCGGGCGGCGTGACCGCCGCAGTTGTTGACGACGATGGCGCCCAGCTTCTTCAGCACCGTTCCAAGCAGGGGGAACTTCTCCAGATGGTCACCGGTGACGAAAGCCACGTCGTCGAACTGGTCATAGGTGGCGAAGCCGTCGCCCCAGCTTTGGTGCTTTGAGGCGATGATGAATGCGCCGGTCGGAATTCGTTCCTTGCCGCGCGTTTCGATTCGAATGCCCGCGAACAGGCTCATGGCTTGCACCATCCGCCGGACATAGCGGCGAATGATCCAGCTGGTGGCTTTGCGCCCGGGCGCCAGGGCCGCAAAGGCGGCGGCCAGGCCGTAGGTGATGGAAAGCGCCCAATAGGCGATGTTGAACAGCAGGCTTCGCATTTGGCGACTATGCCAGCCTGCCGTTCTGAGGCGAGCGTAAAGTGAAGCCTAAAGGATCAGCGCAGCGGTTGGCCCGCACGGATACGGGCGATGACGGCTTCCAACTGCGCTTGAGGCATGCCGCCGGGGATCAGGTTGCCGTTGATGATGAAGGCGGGCGTTCCGCTCAGGGCCAGGGCCGAGGCTTCGCGCGTATTGCGCAGAATCACGGCGTCGATCTCCTCGCGGTGCGTGGCCAGGTCGCGATCCAGCTGATTCATGTCGACCCCGGCTGCGCGAGCGAGGCTACGCGCCTGCTGGTCAGTCTCGATGCGGCCCTTGGCGCTCATGAAGGCCTTGTGCACCTCATGGTACTTGCCCTGGTAGTTGGCGGCCATCGCCAGGCGAGCCACGTTGTCGGACACGGCGCCGAAGATGGGCCATTCCTTGTAGAGGATGCGCACCTTGGGATCGGCCTTCATCAGGCCCTCCAACTCCGGGATCATCATTTTGCAGTAGGGACAGTTGTAGTCCATGAAGCCGATGATGATGATATCGGCGTTCTCGCCGCCGATGAACGGCGTCGCCGGATCGCGCAGCAGGTCGCTGAAGCCGACCTCCGCCACCATGGGTAGATCCTGAGCGCCCGACGTTCCAGCCGCCGCGACAGCCGCCGGGGCGTTGCCAGCGTCGGCCGGACCGCACGCGGCCAGGGTCAGGGCGACAGCGAGCTTCATGACGAGGGCGGGGTTCTTCATCGGGTCAGGCTTTCCTGCTTCGTTCGGCGCATGGCCGCACGGTTAGGCGGGGAGGGGCCGCGCCAAGGCGACGGTTGATGCTTCTTGGTCGAGGCGCCCGCTTAAGTCACGCTTAAGGCGGCGGGCGAGGCCTTGTTCAGGCGAGCGATCTCGGCGGCGATCTGTTCGGGCGCGATCTCGCCCATGTGCGCCTTCGCCAGGCTGCCGTCCGCATGAAGGAAGAGCGTCACCGGAATGCCGACCGTACGATAGTGACGCGGTAGAGCCATGCCGGTGTCGAGCAGGACGTGCCGTAGGGACAGACCCTCGTGCGTCAGATAATCGCCGACCGTCTCCCGGCTCTCGCCCTGATTGATGAACAGGAAGCGGACGTCGGGGTGAGACTGCTCGGCCTGCGCCAGGGCCGGCATTTCGCGGCGACAGGGCGGGCACCAGGTCGCCCAGATGTTGATGACGGTGGGTTGATTGACCGGCTGGGCCAGGTCGATCGAAGCCCCTTCCAACTGGACCAGGGTCAGTTGGGCGGGCGGCAGGGGCTCGGTGGCCGAAGCCAACTGATGCGTCGTGACCCAGACCAGGGCAGCCGCCGCCACGGGTGCGATCGCCCAGGCCCGTTCCTGCCGGGTCTTCAGAAGCAGGACGGTGGCCAGGGCGACGAAGGGCAGAACCCAGAACCAGGCGAACCCGCCCTGCCACACGGCGAAGGCGCGCATGGGGTCGCCGCTGAAATATTCCCAGTTGGCGATGACGTGGGCCAGGCGGGCGACGGCGACGCCGCCGATGGCGACAACCGTGCTCCACAGGTTGAAGCGGCCGCTGATCCGGCTGACCAGAATGCTGGAGCCGATCATGAAGACGACGACGCCGACGATGATGGCGAAACGTTCGCCGGACAGGACCAGGGGGCCGAGCGACAGACTGTTCATTCGGTCGCCCCTGCGCGCTCCAGCGAGGTCAGGACGGCGCGAGCCGGAACCTCGCCGACCAAGCGGCTGTCAGGCGCTTCCTTTGACGTCTTCGACAGGAAGATCATCGTCGGCGGGCCGACGACGCCATAGCGGTCGAGCAGATCGCGCACTTCGGGTGTGCTGTGTGTCACGTCGACCTCGATCAGATCGACTGCGCCGAGTTCGGCCAGGACTTCGCCGTTCTGGAAAACCTCGCGCTCCATCACGCGGCAACTGACGCACCATTCCGCCGTGAAATAGACGAGGGCCGGCCGGGATTTGGTGGCCGCCTGGGCGACGGCGGTCTCCAGCGCAGCGTTATCGGCGACCACCGCCGCCGGAACGGCCGCGAGAGGCGAGGCGCCGTTGGCCGCGACGGCCGGCCGGGCCAGCGGCGCCAGAGGACGCCAGGGACTGACGGCGTCGAGGCTTACGCCGATCAACAGCAGCACGCCCCAGACGGCGGTGATCAGGCCAGCCGCGCGCGCGATGCTGTTCAGGACGCCCGACGCCGCCGGACGGAACAGGCCGAGGGCGGCAGCGGTCGTGAAGCACAGGGCCGCGCCCAGCGCCAGGGTCGCGACAGGCGGCAGGATGCGACTGGCAAGCCACCAAGCCATACCCAGGAAGATGAAGCCGAAGACGATCTTCACGCGGTTCATCCATGCTCCGGCCCTGGGCAGGAAGCGCGCGCCAGCGGTCCCGAAGACGATCAGCGGCACGCCCTTGCCCAGCCCCAGGAAGAACAGGGCGGCTGCGCCCAGGACGACATCACCGGTCTGCGCGATATAGAGCAGGGCGCCTGCCAGCGGGGCGGTGACGCACGGCCCGGCGATGAGGGCCGAGAGGAAACCCAGGCCTGATGCAGAGGCTACGGATCGACGCCCCGTTCCGGCGTCGCGCGACAGGCGGCTGGTCCAGACGGATGGCAGCTGAAGCTCGAACGCGCCGAACATCGAGACCGCCAGGATGACGAAGAGGACGGCCAGGCCTCCCACGGCCCATGGCGATTGCAACGCCATCTGCAGGTTCTGGCCCGACCATGCGGCGGCGACGCCGAGCAGGGCGAAGGCCACGGCGAGGCCCAGGACATAGGCGCCCGAAAGCAGTAGGCCGCGTCGCGTGCCTTGCCCGTCGACGCCTCGTCCGATGACGCCAGCCAGGATCGGGTACATGGGGAAGACGCAGGGCGTGAACGCCAGCAGAACGCCGAAGCCGAAGAAGGCCAGCAGCACCCAGGCCGTTCCCCCCTGACCCGCCAATCGATCGACGAAGCCCTGATCCTGCTGAAGTTGGATGGCGGGCGTGGACGCGACGGCGCCCGGTTCAGGTGCAGCGACAGGCGTAGGCTCCGCCTCAATCGTTTCGGCGGCCTCGGTCGCTGGAGCCGCAGGAGCCTTCTGCAGAGCGAGCACGGCGGCGGCCTGGGCCGTCGCGGCCTCGGCCTCGCGCGAAGCGATCCGAGCGCTCGGCAGGGCGGGGACGTCGACCGTGCGGGTGGTCGGCGGGTAGCAGATCGAGTTTTCCAGGCACCCCTGGTAGGTGATGTTGATCGACGCGGGATCGTTCGCGCGCTTCAGCGCATCCGCTGACAGAACCGCGCGCCCAGCGTCACGCCAGATGTCGACGACGCCGAACCCGGGGTCGTCCTTCTTTTCTCCAGCCTGAAGGCGGAGAGGAAACCCGGTCTTGCCGTCGGGCGCAGTGGCGGCGGTGTGATCCTTGTAGAGATAGTGGCCCGGCGCGATCTTCCAGACGAACACCATGTCGCCGTCAGCCTCTCGCGAGATCTGAAGGGTGAACGCCTCTTCGGGGGAAAGCAGCGGCTGGCCGAAGCCCTGGCCCAGTCCTTGGGCCAGGCTCGGCGCCGGCAGCATGAGGACGGCCAGGGCCGCGAGGAGGCGTACGAGAATGATCTTCATACCTGTCAGGTCGGAGAATGAGCTTAAGTCAGGCTTAAGCCGAGCTTCGCATCAATAGCCAATGAGATTGCTCGCTGTAGAAGACGATCCGGTGCTGGCGGATGGACTGCGCGTCGGCCTGGGGGCCTGCGGCTGGACCGTCGAGCCGGTCGCCAGGGTCGAAGACGCCCTGGCCGCGCTGGAAAGCTCGAGTTTCGACGCGGTCGTTCTGGACCTGGGCCTGCCGGATGGCGACGGCTTGGAAATCCTGCGCTTCGTACGGCAGCGGGACATGGACGTCGGCGTGGTGATCCTGTCGGCGCGCGACGACAGCCGCGATCGCATCGCCGGTCTGGATACAGGGGCTGACGACTATGTCGGCAAGCCGTTTGATCTGGATGAACTGGCGGCGCGCTTGCGGGCGGTTCGTCGGCGCCTGCTGGGCCGCTCGCAACCGGCGCTGTCGCATGAAGGCGTGACGCTAGACCCCAAGTCGCGGCTGGCCTGGCGAGGGCAGGGCGACCTTCATCTGTCGCGACGCGAGTTCGCCATCCTTGAGGCCCTGATGGAGCGCCCGTCCCATGTCTTGTCCCGCAGCCAGTTGGAGGAGCGGCTCTACGGCTGGCAGGAGGACATCGGCTCGAACGCGGTCGAGGTTCACATCCATCACCTGCGCGCCAAGCTGGGCGCTGACTTCATCCGCACTGTGCGCGGCCTGGGATACACGCTCCAATGATGTCCATTCGGATGCGGCTGTTCGTGATCCTCGCGCTTGTCACGGCGTTGGTGTGGGGCGGCGCGGTTGTCTGGGTCGAGATTCAGACGCGCCATGAGGTGCAAAGGGTTCTGGATCGCCGGCTGATGGAATCGGCCCGTCTGGTGTCGTCCATGATGCGGCCGGGCAGCCTGTCTCCTGTAGCCAATGAGGAGGGGGGCCGCCCGCTTACCGCCTATGAGCGCCAACTGGCTTGTCAGATATGGTCGATGCAGGGAGAACTGATCGCGCGCTCGCGCAGCGCTCCGACGGAAATGCTGGCGGATGGTGAGGACGGCTTCTCCGAGCGCGTGATCGATGGCCAGCGCTGGCGTGTCTACACCGTCCACATGCCTGAAAGCGGCTATCGCGTGATGGTAGGCGACAATCTGGCGATCCGCGAACACCTGGTGGGCAGCGTCGTCACCGGCCTGCTGGCGCCGGCGGTGCTGGGGTTGTTGGCGCTCGGCGTTCTGATCTGGTGGTCGGTGGGGGCGGGCCTGCGGCCGATTCAGCAGATGACCCGAGCGCTCGCCAGTCGCCGGGCTGACGATCTGACGTCGATCGACGTCGCGCCGGGCGGCAAGGATCTGCTGCCCTTCGCTTCGGCGCTGAATGATCTGATTGCGCGTGTTAGCGAGGCGCGTCGTCGAGAGACGGAGTTCACCGCGGCGGCGGCCCATGAACTGCGGACGCCGCTGGCGGGTCTGCGGGTGCAGGCCCAGATCGCAGCCGTCACGGACGATCCGGCCGTGCGCAAACACGCGCTGGAGCAGATCCAGACCTCCGTTGATCGGACGGCGCGCCTGGTCACGGGCCTGCTGACGCTCGCCCGCGAGGACGAGGCGGCGGTGGACGATGCCGCCAAGCGCTGGATCGATCTGCGGAGCCTGTTCCAGGCGACGGGCGCCGACGACCGCCTGCATCTGCCGCGCGAAGAGTTTGAGCTTCACGTTCAGCTGGACCGCTTTGAAACGGTCGTCGCCAACCTGATGGCCAATGCGCGTGGCGTGGCGCGGACACGGATCTGCGTGACGGTCGTCGGCGAAGGGCCTGACGCCGTTCTGGTGATCGAGGACGACGGCCCGGGCGTGTCAGCGGCTGATCTGGAGCGCCTGGGTCGTCGCTTCTTCCGCACCGCCGACGCCCCCATCGGCGGCAGCGGTCTGGGCCTGTCCATCGTCCTGTCGACGATGAAGGCGCACGGCGGGACGGTGCGTTTTGCGCCGTCGGCTCTGGGCGGGTTGCGCGTCGAACTGCACGGCCTGCCGATCCGGCGCGGCTGATGGAGGCTTCAGGCGGGCATTTCGATGGAGGCCACGGCCTGCGCCGCCAAACCTTCGTTGCGGCCGACGAAGCCCATTTCCTCGCTGGTCGTGGCCTTCACGCTGACGGCGTCCAGCGGCAGCTTCAGCAGCTCCGCCAGCTGTTCGCGCATGGCCAGACGGTGCGGCTTCACCTTGGGCTGCTCGCAGATCAGGGTCACGTCAACATTGACGATGCGCCCGCCGCGCAGGGCCACCCGCTCGGCGGCGTAGACCAGGAAGCGGTCGGATGAGGCGCCTTTCCACTTGGGATCGCTGGGCGGGAAGTGGTCGCCGATGTCGCCGTCGGCGATGGCGCCCAGAATGGCGTCGGTCAGGGCGTGCAGGCCTGCATCGGCGTCCGAATGGCCGATCAGGGTCTGGTCGTGCGGAATCTCGACCCCGCACAGCCAGACGGACGAGCCCGGCCCCCAGCGGTGGACGTCGTAGCCCTGACCGATGCGGGTGACGGTGCGGGCGGCGGATAGGGCCTCGGCCATGGCGAAATCCTCTGGATAGGTCAGCTTCATCAGGCGCGGATCGCCCGGGATCAGTCGGACGCGGCCGCCCGCGCGCTCAACCACGGCGGCCTCGTCGGTGGCGGCTTCGTCGGCGGGCCAGGCGGCATAGGCGTCACGGATGGTCTTGAGACGGAAGGCTTGCGGGGTCTGGGCGCGCCACAGGTTTTCTCGGTCGACGGCGCCGACGACCATGTCCTGATCGCCCCGGCGCAGGCTGTCGGCGACGGGCAGGGCGGGCAGGGCGCCGTCGGCCTCATGCAGGCCCTCCAGCAGGCGCGCGATCACTTCGGTGCTCAGGAAGGGGCGGGCGGCGTCGTGGATCAGCACGGGTTCGCTGTCGGCGCAGGTCAGGGCGGACAGGCCCGCGCACACCGACGCGGCGCGCGTGTCTCCGCCGGTGACGGCCCGCCAACCGTTCAGGCCGGACAGGGCGTCGCGCGCCTCGGTCTCGGCCCCGGCGGCGATCACCACGACGACTTCGCGCGCTCCGGCGTCCTGCAAGGCCTCGACCGACCAGCGCACGACCGGCTTGCCGGCGACCACGCGCCACTGCTTGGCGCCGCCCGCCCTGGAGCCTGAACCGGCGGCGACGACGATCGCTGAGAATCCCATGCGGGTCTTCTAGGCGTCCCGGTTCCGCTTGACGAGAGGGGCCTTCATCGGTGCTAAGGAGCCTCATGACGACCGGGTTGCAGATTGGCGATGTGAAGATCGCAGGGCGGGTGCTGATGGCGCCCATGACCGGGATCACGGACCTGCCGTTCCGTGTGCTGGCCTCAAGGCTGGGCGCCGCCTATGTGGCGACGGAGATGGTGGCGGCGGCTGAACTGGCGCGCGCCCGTCCCGACGTGGTGCGGCGCGCCGCCGTCGGCGGCGGCCTGCCGCTGACGGTGATCCAGCTAGTCGGCGGCGATGCGGCGGCCATGGCCGAGGGCGCGCGCATGGCCGAGACGGCGGGCGCCGACATCATCGACCTGAACTTCGGCTGTCCCGCCAAGGAAGTCACCGGCGCCGCCTGCGGCTCGGCCCTGATGCGCACCCCCGATCAGGCCGCGCGGATCATGGAGGCGGTCGTCGGCGCCGTCAGCCGTCCGGTCAGCGTCAAGATGCGACTGGGCTGGGACGAGAACAGTCACAACGCCCCCGATCTGGCGCGCCGGGCCGAGGCGCTGGGCGTCGCCGCCGTCACCGTGCATGGCCGCACGCGTAAGCAATTCTACACCGGCGTCGCTGACTGGGACGCCGTGGCCGAGGTCAAGCAGGCGGTCGCCATCCCCGTCATCGTCAACGGCGACATCATCACCGCCGAACAGGCGCGCGAGGCGCTGGACCGTTCGGGCGCAGACGCCCTGATGCTGGGGCGCGGGGTCTATGGGCGGCCGTGGCTGGCGGCGCATCTGGAACGCGCGCTGATCGACGGAACGCAACTTCAGGAACCGGATCGCGAAGAGCGCCTGACCATTGTTCTCGAACATCTGCGCGCATCGGCCGACTTCTACGGCTTACCGTTGGGGCTGAAGATGTTCCGCAAGCATCTGGGCTGGTACATCGAACAGGCGCCCTGGCCCGCCGATCCGCTGGAACGTCGCGCCGCCAAGGCCCGTCTGTGTCGCCTGGAGACGCCCAAAGAGGTTGAGGCCGCCCTGACCGACCTATGGCTAGGTGTGACACATTTGAGCAACTTCGATGTTGAAAACGAGCCACAGGTGTTCGAAGCTGTGGCCTGATGTCGGACACGCCCGTTTCCACGGCTGAGCAACAGACTTCAGAGCGCTCGCTCTGGGGGCGTTTGGCTGATGGTCGCGCACGGGCCTTGTTCGGAACCGCCTACGCCATCGCGTTTCTGATCACGGCCGCCGCCATCTGGCTGGTGGCCATCGCGCCTGGGGCCACGGCGGGCGGTGATGCGCGCACGGCGGCCAGTCAGGTCGTGCTCTTCATTCTTCTGGCCAATCTGATCCTGATCGCGGGTCTGGCGGCGGTGATCGGCGGGCGGGTGCTGCGCCTCACGCGCAATCGAAATGATCCAGGTGCGCGCCTGCACCTGCGCTTCGTCACCCTTTTCTCGCTCGTCTCGGTCGTGCCGGCGGTGCTGATCGCCCTGGTGTTCGGCCTGCTGGTCAATCGGGGGGTGGATCAGTGGTTCAGCACAAACGTCCGTTCGGCGGTCGAGAACGGGGCCGAGATCGGCCGCGCCTATGTCGCCGACGTGGGCGCCGGGCTGGAGGTCGATCTGGAGACGATGGCGACCGAACTGGGCGGGGTGCGCGACCTGTTCGACAACCGGATCCAGTTCTCGCGCGCCCTGTCGCAGATCGGCGACTTCTTCGGCTATCCGGCGCTCTACATTCTGGATGAAGAGGGGCGCGTTCTCGCCAGCGGCGAACAGCCGGGCGCGCCGCCTTATGTCGCGCCGCCGCGCGAGGCTTTTGAAACCGTGGCCGGCGGCGAAGTGGCGCCGACGACGGTGACAGAGAACCCGGACATGGTTCGGGCCCTCTATCCGTTGCCGGATTACGGTCACGCCTACCTCTACGTCGTGCGGCCGCTGGCGCCGGGCCTGATCCAGCGGATGCGCAACGGCGAGGAGTCCATCACTGCCTATCGCGCCGCCGAGGAAAGCCGCGCCCGCATTCAGGCGGCCTTTGCGCTCAGCTATCTGGAGACGGCTCTGCTGGTGTTGGTGGGGGCGGTCTGGCTGGCCATGTCGGCGGCCAGTTCGATCTCTGCGCCGATCGGGCGGCTGGTGAAGGCGGCGGATCAGGTGGCCGGCGGCGACCTGGACGCGCGCGTCGACAACTCAGGGGCGCCGTCCGAGATCATCGTCCTGTCCGAAGCCTTCAATCGGATGACAGAGGACATCAAGACCCAGCAGGCCGCGTTGAAGACCGCGTCGGATGAGGCGCAGGGGCGCAGCCTGTTCATCGAGACCGTTCTGTCGGGCGTCAGCGCGGGCGTGATCGGCCTGGACCGTATGCGGCGCATTTCGGCTATTAACGACAGCGCCAGTCAATTGCTGGGCCTCGACCCTGAGCAGGTGCAGGGGCTACGTCTGGCCGAGGTTGCGCCGGAACTGGGCGAACTATCCGAGCGTGGCGAGGCCCACATCGAAGAAGACATCGACGTCAGCCGCGATGGCGAGGCCATGCGTCTGCGTGTCCGCATCGAGGGCGGACAGGGCGGCGAGATGGTGCTGACATTCGACGACATCACCCGACTGGTCACGGCTCAGCGCAACGCGGCCTGGCGCGACGTGGCGCGACGCATCGCTCATGAGATCAAGAATCCCCTGACGCCGATCCAGCTGTCGGCGGAACGCCTGCGTCGCCGCTATCGCGAGCGTGTGGGCGACGACGTCGAGGTGTTCGATCGCTGCACTGAGACCATCATCCGTCAGGTGGGCGATATCGGCCGAATGGTGGATGAGTTCTCATCCTTCGCGCGGATGCCGGCTCCACGTTTCTCGATGGAGAACCCGGCTGAAATGCTGCGCGAGGCGGTGTTCGCCCAGCGCGTCGCCATGCCCGATATCGAGGTGGATTTGGTGGAGCCGCTGCCCAGCGTCGTGCTGCAATGCGATGGCCGCATGGTGGGGCAGGCTCTGGCCAATATCCTGAAGAATGCCGGCGAGGCCGTCAGCGCCAAGCGAGCGCGCGACCCCGTTGCCGAAGGGGCGCTGGGCATCATCGCCAGGCTCGAGATTGAGGATGAGCGCGCTATTTTCACGATTGAGGACGATGGCGTCGGCCTGCCGGCCAAGGATCGAGATCGGCTGACTGAGCCTTATGTCACTACGCGCAAGAAGGGCACAGGCTTGGGCTTGGCCATCGTCAAGCGCATCTGCGAGGACCACGGCGGCGAGTTGCGGCTGGCTGACGCGGAAACACTGTCGGGCGCACGGGTAGGCCTGATCTTCCCACTGACCCAGAACCATAAGTCCGCTCATCGCGCTTCCGGCGCGACGAGCGCGGCGAGTTAAGCGAGGCGTCATGCGTAATACTGGTGCTGATATTCTGGTCGTTGACGACGAAGCGGACATCCGCGAACTGGTCTCGGGCCTGCTTGAGGACGAGGGCCACTCGGTTCGCACGGCGGCCAATTCGGACGAGGCTCTGGCCGCCATCCGGGCGCGCAAGCCGTCGCTGGCGGTGCTCGACATCTGGATGCAGGGCGGCGGCCTTGATGGGCTGGAACTGCTCGATGTCGTGCGCGAGCTGGATCAAGACCTGCCGGTCGTCATGATCTCGGGCCACGGCAACATCGAAACCGCCGTCAGCGCCCTGAAGCGCGGCGCCTATGACTTCATCGAAAAACCGTTCAAGTCCGACCGGCTGGTCGTGGTGGTGGAGCGCGCCCTCGAGGCGGCTGCGCTGAAGCGTGAAAACCGGCGCCTGCGCGCCCAGACGCTGACGCCCAGCGGGTTGATCGGCAAATCCGTCGCCGCCCAGACCCTGCGCAGCACCATTTCCAAGGTCGCGCCAGCCAACAGCCGCATCCTTATCTCGGGACCGCCAGGTTCCGGCAAGGAGCTAGCGGCGCGCCAGATTCACGATGCGAGTCCGCGCGCCAAAGCCGAGTTTGTCGCCATTTCCGCCGCCGGGATGGCGCCCGAACGCCTAGACGTCGAACTGTTCGGCGAAGAAGGCGTCGATGGCCGCCCGCGTAAGATCGGTGTTTTCGAGCAAGCCCATAACGGCACTCTGTTCCTGGATGACGTGGCCGACATGCCGCGCGAAAGCCAGAGCCGCATCCTGCGCGTACTGGTCGAGCAACGCTTCCGTCGGGTCGGCGGCGAGCAGGACGTTCAGGTCGATGTGCGGGTCATCAGCTCGACCTCGCGTGATCTGCGCGTGGAAATCAGCGAAGGCCGTTTCCGCGAGGATCTGTTCCACCGGCTGAACGTGGTGCCGATCCGGGTGCCGCCGCTGTCGGAACGTCGCGAGGATATCGCCGAGTTGGTGGAGTATTTCGTGGAGAGCCTTTCGGCCTCTCAAGGGTTGCCGCATCGGCGGATCGCCGACGACGCCCTGGCCGTGCTTCAGGTCCACCCCTGGCCGGGCAATGTGCGCCAGTTGCGCAACAACATTGAACGTCTGCTGATCCTGGCGACTGGCGGTCCGGACGAGCCGATTACGGCGGACATGCTGCCGCAGGAGGTGGCGTCGTCCGCCAGCCCGACCTCTCTGGGCGCCGACCGCATCATCGCCCTGCCGTTGCGTGAGGCGCGCGAGGTGTTCGAGCGGGAATATCTGTCGGCTCAGATCATGCGGTTCGGTGGAAACATCTCGCGCACTGCAGCCTTCATCGGCATGGAAAGATCTGCGTTGCATCGCAAGCTTAAGTCGCTGGGCGTGTCGCCCGCACGCGGCGGAGACGAAGAAGGAGAGGGCGCCTGATGTCCAGGGTCGCCTATGTAAACGGCATCTATCAGCCGCACGGTCAGGCCGTGGTCCATATCGAGGATCGCGGGTTCCAGTTCGCCGACGGCGTCTATGAGGTCTGGTCGGTCTTTGATGGCAAGCTGGCCGACTATCAGGGGCACCTGAGCCGACTGGCCCGCAGTCTGACGGAATTGCGGATCGACATTCCCATGTCGGCCGATTCCCTTGGCATCGTGCTGCGCGAGACGATCCGCCGGAACCGGGTGCGAAACGGCATTGTCTATATCCAGATCACGCGCGGCACGGCGCCGCGCGACCACGCCTTTCCGCAAGACGTGGCGCCGAGCGTCATCATCACCGCCAAGTCGATCGACCTGAGAAAGGGCGAGGCTCTGGCCGCCAAGGGCGCAGCCGGCGTCACCCACCCGGACATGCGCTGGGGCCGCTGCGACATCAAGACCGTCGGCCTTCTGCCCAACGCGCTAGCCAAGCAGGCGGCGCGCGAGCGCGGCGCCTATGAGGCCATCCTGTTCGATGAAATGGGCATGGTGACGGAAGGCTCATCGACCAACGCCTGGATCATCGACGAGAACGGCAAGCTGCGAACCCGCGACACCCAGGCCAATATCCTGCGCGGCATCACCCGCGCCGCCATCATGAAACTGGTCGAGGCCGAAGGCATCGAACTGGACGAGCGCGCCTTCAGCGTCGAGGAAGCCAAGCGCGCGCGCGAAGTCTTCGTCACGGCCGCTAGCTCCTTCGTCATGCCGATCGTCTCTCTGGACGGAACCCGCATCGGCGACGGCAAACCCGGCCCAGTGGCGACCCGTCTGCGCGAGATTTATCTGGAACAGGCGCGCCGCGAAGCCATTTAAGGCGTTGCCGCACCGGCGGGGGCGTGGCTAAGGTCGCGGATGCGGGCGACGTCCCGCCTCGCGGCCATTCCGCCGCCGATGAAAAAGACCAAGAACAGGATCAACCTGCCATGTCGCAAGACAAACGACAGAACCTCCAGGACACCTTCCTGAACAGCGTCCGCAAGACGAAGACCCCGCTGACCATCTTCCTGGTCAACGGCGTCAAGCTTCAGGGCATCGTCACCTGGTTCGACAACTTTTGTGTGCTGCTGCGTCGCGATGGCCAATCGCAGCTAGTCTATAAGCACGCCATCTCGACCATCATGCCGTCCGCGCCCGTGCAACTGTACGAGCCCGACGCCGAAGAAGACTGATTGACCTCCAAACTCATTGACCACGCCGTCCCGCTGATCCGGGCCGTCGTCATCCACCCCGACCGCCGCGGCGACAATGCGCGCCATGCGACCGAACGCTTGGAAGAGGCCGTGGGCCTGGCCCAGGCGCTGGACCTTGACGTGCGGGCGCAGGAAATCGTGCGCCTGCGTTCCGTGACCCCCGCCACACTGATCGGCAGGGGCAAGCTGGAAGAGATTTCGGCGCTGATCCTGGCCGCCGACGCCGAGGCGGTCGTCATCGACGACCAGTTGACCCCGGTGCAGCAGCGCAACCTGGAACGCTTCTGGGACATCAAGGTCATCGACCGGACTGGACTGATCCTCGAGATCTTCGGCCGTCGGGCCCGCACGCGTGAAGGGCGTCTGCAGGTCGAGCTGGCGCGACTGGAATACGAACGCTCGCGCCTGGTTCGGACCTGGACCCACCTGGAGCGTCAGCGTGGCGGTACGGGCGGCACGGGCGGCCCCGGCGAAACCCAGATCGAGTTGGACCGGCGGATGATCGCCGACCGCATCGTGCGTCTGAAGGCCGAACTGGAAGAGGTGCGCCGCACGCGCGGCCTGCACCGCAAGGCGCGCAAGCAGGTCCCGTTCCCGTCGGTCGCCCTGGTCGGCTACACCAATGCGGGCAAGTCGACGTTGTTCAACCGTCTGACCGGGGCCGAGGTGATGGCCAAGGACCTGCTGTTCGCGACCCTTGACACGACCCAGCGCACCATCCGCCTGCCGCAGGGACGTCCGGCCATCATCGCCGACACCGTGGGCTTCGTCTCCGACCTGCCGCACGAACTGGTCGAGAGCTTCCGCGCCACGCTGGAGGAAGTCGGCGAGGCCGATCTGATCCTGCATGTGCGCGACATCGCCTCGCCCGACAGCGCCGCCCAGGCCAAGGACGTCGAGGCGGTGCTGGAGCAGATTCCGACGCCCGAAGGCAAGACGCGCCGCATCCTCGAAGTCTGGAACAAGATTGACCTGCTGGAGCCCGAAACCCGCGAAGCCGTCGTCGGCCAGGCCGAGCGCCTGGCGCGCGAGGGACAGGCCGTGGCCGTGTCCGCCTGGACCGGTGAGGGGATCGAGGTCCTGCGCGAAACCATCGCCGGCCTGATCGATGATGATCCGGAGACGCATCTGACGGTCGAGCCGCATCGTGGCGACCTGTTGGCCTGGCTCTACGCCAACGGGCGGGTGACGGGACGCGAGACGGACGAGGAAGGCCGGGTCCATCTGACGGTCCGGCTGCATCCTGCCGCGCTGGGTCGGCTTGAAAGACTGTATCCGGACGTGATCGACTGATCCTGTCATGCATCTGATCGAGACCGTCCTCTTCCTGTTGCTGGCCGTGGTGCTGTCGGGATGGGTGGCTCGCATCACGCGCATCGCCCTGCCTCTGGTGCAGATCGCCCTGGGGGCGGGGGTGGTGCTGATCACGGGCCAGTCGGTCGACCTGAAGCCGGATATCTTCTTCCTGCTGTTCCTGCCGCCGCTGTTGTTCGTGGACGGCTGGCGCATCCCCAAGGAGGCCTTGTTCCGGGACAAGGTGGTGATCCTTGAGCTAGCGCTTGGGCTGGTGGTTTTCACCGTTCTGGGCCTGGGTTTCCTGATCCATTGGATGATCCCGGCCATGCCGCTGGCCGTAGCCTTCGCCCTGGCGGCGATCCTGTCGCCGACGGACCCGATCGCGGTCCAGGCCGTCGCCGGACGGGCGCCGATCCCCAAACGCCTGGTGCACATCCTGGAAGGCGAGTCGCTGCTGAACGACGCAACCGGCCTGACCTGCATGCGAATCGCGGTGATCGCGGCGACGACCGGCGCCTTTTCTCTATCCAGCGCCTTCGGAACTTTCGCCTGGCTGGCGGTTGCGGGGGTGGCGGTCGGCATCGCCGTCACCCTGACCATCGGCCTGGTGAAAGCCTTCATCAGCCGCCGTTGGGGCGAGGACGTCGGCGGCCAGATCCTGATCAGCCTGCTGATGCCTTTCGCGGCCTATCTGGCGGCCGAAGCGATCCACGCCTCGGGCATTCTGGCGGCGGTGGCGGCCGGCGTGACCATGAGCTTCACCGAGCGGCAGGGATCGGCCCTGGCTGCGACGCGCATTCGTCGGGCTGTCGTGTGGGACACGGTGCAGTTCGTCGCCAACGGGCTGATCTTCGTCATTCTGGGCGAGCAGATGCCGTCCATCATGGCCCGCGCAGCCGAGGTGATCCGCACCACCCAGCACAGCGAAGTCTGGTGGCTGGCCGTCTACGTCTTCGCCATTGTCGCGGCGCTGGCGGCCCTGCGCTTCGCGTGGGTGTGGACGTCGCTGAAGCTGACCCTGTTCCGCCGCAAGGGCCGCAGCGCGCCGCCCAAGGTCGGACTGAGGCTGGTGGCCGTCATGTCGCTGGCCGGGGTGCGCGGGGCGATCACCCTGGCGGGCATCCTGACGTTGCCGTTCTATCTGAGCGACGGTTCGCCTTTACCAGCGCGCAATCTGGCGATCTTTCTGGCGGCGGGGGTGATCATCGTCTCCCTGGTGTTGGCGACGATCGCCCTGCCGCGCCTGCTGAAGGGCGTGCAGCTCCCGCCCGAGGATGATCATCAGGCCGAAGAAAGCCGGTCCCGCGTGGCCGCCGCCTGGGCCGCGATCCGCGCCATCGAGGACGCCCAGCACGCCATGGCCGAGGGCAAGCTGGACCCTGACTTCTATGCGGAGACGGCGACGCGGGTCATGGAGGTCTATCGCCACCGCATCGACATGCGCGCCAGCATGGAGGAGGACGCCGTGGTTCAGGCTCGCCGCGCCGACGAGATCGAGCGACGCCTCCGCCTGACCGGCCTTGTCGCTGAACGTGAGGAACTGGTCCGCTTAGGCCGCCAGCGGCTGATCGATGAAGAGACGGCGCGCAAGCTGATCCGCGAGATCGACCTACAGGAACTGCGCTACGTCTGAGCGTCGTCCGCGATCCAGGCGGCCAGGGCTGCGTAGCTGTCGAACACCTGATGCGCTCCGGCCTGGGTCAGGCGCTGCGGGTGATCGCCGCGGATGTGGCCGCCCGCGCAAAGACCGACGACGGTCATGCCCGCCGCGGCTCCCGCCAGGACGCCGGCAGGGCTGTCTTCGATCACCAGCGTGCGTTGCGGCGCCGCCTTCATGGCGTCTGCGGCGTACAGGAACAGGTCGGGATGCGGCTTGCCCCGGCTGACGTGGACCGCGGCGCTGAAGATCGGCCCGGCAAAAGTCTCATGAGCCCCGAAATGGCGAAGCCCCAGCTCGATCCAGTCCGGCGGGCTGGACGAGGCGATGCAGCGCGCTTCGCTACGCTCGGCCAGAAAGCTTTCGAACCCCGCGACGGTCGTCAGGTCGCGCCGGGCGCGGTCGTGGCAACGGCGCGTCCACTCGGCCTGAATGCCGGGCGGACAGGGCGCGCCCAGGCGCTCAGAAATGAGCGGCTCGCAGTCCAGCCATCGCTTGCCGAGGTAGAGCGCTAGAGCGTCGTCCAGCGTGGTCGGCAGGCCGATTTCGCTGAGCAGTTCAGCCATCACTGCATTGTTCAGCAGCTCGCTGTCGGCGATGACGCCGTCATAGTCGAAGATGATGAGGTCGAACGGCCCCTGGCTCACGCGCGCTCGGCCGCCTTGGCGGCGTCCCACAGGGCGTCCATCTCCGGCAGGTCGGACTGTTCTGGCGTGCGGCCGTCCTTTTTCAGCTCGGCCTCTATGAACGCGAAGCGGCGCACGAATTTGGCGTTGGCGGCGCGCAGAGCGTCTTCCGGTTCGACCTCCAGCTTGCGGGCCAGGTTGGCGACGACGAACAGCAGGTCGCCCAGTTCCTCGCGCGCCTTTTCCTTGTCGCCGGCGGCGATTTCGACGCGCAGTTCCTCGACCTCTTCGGCCAGCTTGTCGAAGACCTCGTCGGTAGAGGGCCAGTCGAAGCCGACACGGCCCGCGCGCTTGGTCAGCTTGGCGGCGCGGGTCAGGGCGGGCAGGCCGACCGGCACGTCGTCCAGCACGCCATGCTGTTCCTTGGCCTTGCGTTCGGCGGCCTTGATGTCTTCCCAGCGGTCCTTCTGGGCCGGGCCGGTGGCCTTGGCGGCTTCGTCACCGAAGACATGCGGATGGCGGCGAACCAGCTTGTCGGCCATGGCCTCGGCCACGTCCTCCAGCTGGAAATGCCCGGCTTCCTCGGCCATGCGCGAGTGGAAGACGACCTGGAACAGCAGGTCGCCCAGTTCGACCCTCAGCTCGTCCATGTCGCCGCGCTCGATGGCGTCGGCGACCTCATACGCCTCTTCGATCGTATAGGGGGCGATGGTCTGGAAGGTCTGCTCAACGTCCCAGGGGCAGCCGCCGTTCGGATCGCGCAGGCGAACCATGATGTCCTTCAGGCGGTCGACGGGGTGGGTCATTCAGGCGTGTCCGGCGTCTCTTTGCGCCAGGGCGGCGCGGATTTCGTCATGCCGCTGCGGCGTCAGGGGATAACCCTTCAGCACCCAGGCGGTGGCCGCCAATAGCAGGCCCGGCACGGCGATGAACAGGATCTGCAGGACCAACAGGGAGAAGTCGCTGTTCCCTTCCGGCCCCGGCAGGGCCTTGAACCCAACCAGCGGCAGGATGGCGTAGGGAATCAGGGCGAAGACGTGTCCCATCTTCGTCGTGGCCGACAGGATGGAGAACATTAGCCCGGTGCGGTCCACGCCGGTATTCAGCCGGACCTCGTCGCCCGCATCGGCCATCATGGCGCGCAGCAGGAACAGGCCCGCCGCATAGGGCAGACCGGCGATGAACATGGCGACCGCCGTCAGGGCGAAGTTGCCGCCCGGAACCAGCGTCGCCCCGACATAAAAGACGGCGAAGATCAGGCTGGCGACAGCGAGCGCGCGATCCTTGCCGATCTTGGTCGCCAGCCAGGCCCAGATAGGCGCCCCGACCAGGCCGGCCATGAAGTAGATCAGCATGAACAGCGACGCCTGGGTGTGGTCGTAGCCCTTGATCTGGCCGAAGAAGAAGAACAGCAGCGACCCCGTGATGCCCGGCGCAATGCCCAGCAGTAGGTCGGCGATCAGCAGCTTGCGCACCGTCTTCATCTTGAACAGGGCCAGGTAGGCGCTCGGCCCGCCGTGCGGCGCGGCGCCGGCGTTGACGGGCTCGGGCACGGCGACCATGGCCAGGCCGATGGTCAGAGGCAGAGCGATGATGATGGCCCAGCCCATGATCCGCACGCCGTCGGCGTAGTCGCCGATGCCCGTCTTCACCACGATGGTCGGCAGGATCAGGATCAGGATCACGCCGATGATGTTGAACACCTGCCACCAGCCATAGACCCGGCTGCGCTGGTCGTACTGCGGCGCCAGAACGGCGGCCCAGCCCAACTGGCCCAACGTGCCCATGGAGAAGCCGAGGTAGAGAACCAGCAGCCAGGCGAACAGATAAACCGGCCCGGCGCCCGGCTGGACCGTCACGAACATCATCAGCGCCGCCAGCATCAGGATCGGCGTCGCCACGGCCATCCACGGCCGATAGCGGCCCAGGCGTGTGCGCGTCTTGTCCATGCCCCAGCCGATGAAGGGGTCGAACAAGATGTCGATCAGCCGTACGGCCATGAAGACAGCGGCCACCATGCCCATCTCGATGCCGACATGGGTGGCGTAGAATTCCGGCAGGGTGACGGGCAGGGCCACGCCGAAGGCCGCCAGCGGCAGGCACGGGCCTGAGAAGGCGGCCAGAATGGCGTTGGATCGACGCGGCGCGTCGGGCGCTGCAATGGCGGACGAAGGCGCGGCGGTTGCGGTCATGCGGTCACGGCCCGTTCGCGGCGCGAGTCGGCCGCAACCGTCACCATGCAGGTTTTCGACGCAGGCGCGAAGACCGCGCAAGGGGTTGCGGCGACTCTCATCCTGAGGCCTGCTGCGGCCATGTGGAAAGCGTCCGCCTCTCTCTTCGCCGCCCTGACCGCCGTCGCCTTCGCAGGACACGCGCGCGCCGAGGCGCCGGAACCGGTTCCGACGGCCCAGATCTGCGACCGGACACCCGGCGCATGGGACGATACCGCGGAGGCGAACGCCATATCGCTCTACGCCTTGGAGTGGACGCCGTTCGGGCCTTCGGAACTGGGTTGGGAAGCCTATGTGCCGCTGATGCAGCAGGAGGTCGGCTCTCCCTGCGATCCGACGTCGGCGGGATTCGCCGAGGCTCTGGCGGCGTTTCAGGGCCGATATGGACTGACGGCCAGCGGGCGGTTCGACCAGGCGACCTTCCAGGTGCTGCGCGGCCTGTGGCAGGAACGGCGGCCTTTCGTCATGGCGCGGGTGAGGGGGGAATGTCCCGATCCGCCGCCTGTCGGCGACCTGGCCTATCTGACGACGGGCGAGGAACACGCCGAGCGCCTGACGCGCCTGCTGCGTCGCGACGTGCTGGACGCCTATCGCGCCATGGCGGCGGCGGCCCGCGCTGAAGTGCCGGAGATCGCCGCCGAGCCGGAACTGTTGCGCGTCTTCTCGTCCTTCCGCGATCCCGAAGCCGATGCGGCGCGATGTGCGCGCGACGGCAATTGCGACGGTCTGAGGCGCGCCGTCTGTTCACCGCACAGGACGGGCACAGCGGTCGATCTGTATGTCGGCCACCTGCAGGGCATGGGCGTCGATTCCACCGATGTCCACAGCCGTCGCCATATGAGCCAGACCCCGACCTATCGCTGGCTGGTCAAGAACGCCGGGCGGTTCGGCTTCGTCCCCTACGTCTATGAGCCCTGGCACTGGGAGTGGGTCGGTCGATGATCCGATCGTTGGCGCATGGCGAGGCGGCTCTGGCGCGCGAAGTGTTCGGGCGTGACCTGCGGCTGGACGACATCCGCTTTCTGGGATCGCCTTGGCCGTTCAACCGGGCCTTTGTGCCGGGGCGCTGGTTCGGACGCGACTGGATCGTCTGGCCCAGGGCGACCCTGGCGCCGGATTTGTCGCAGGCGCCGCTGCGGACCCAGGCGGTCTTCATTCATGAACTGGTTCACGTCTGGCAGGCGCAGAACGGCGTCAATCTGCTGACAGGAAAGCTGAAGGCGGGCGATGGGCCGGGCGCTTACACCTATCCGGTGGATGACCGCTGCGAGTGGATTGGCTTGAACATCGAGCAGCAGGCCATGGTGGTCGAGCACCGCTTCCTGCAATCGCGGGGCGCGCGGGTTCCGGCCGATCCCGCCTTCTATGCGCGGGTCTGTCCCATCGGTTTGTCGGATTTTTGAGAGGAAGGGCTTGCGGCGGCGCAGCATGACGTTAAATCAGACACTGATGCAGTTACCGTAAGCATCGTTTCAGATTCAACCGGAGCCGTGATGCCCAAGATTCTCGTCCTTTACCACTCGACCTATGGCCACATCGAACGCATGGCCGAGGCCGTCGCCGAAGGCGCGCGCCAGGTCGAAGGGGCCGTGGTGGACATCAAGCGCGTCCCGGAAACCGTGCCGGAAGAGCTGGCGCGCAGCTCGGGCTACAAGATGGACCAGGTCGCGCCGGTCGCCGCCGTGGCCGATCTGGCGAACTATGACGCCATCATCATCGGCGCAGGCACTCGCTTCGGCACGGCCGCTTCGCAGATGCGCGCCTTCCTGGATCAGACCGGCGGGCTCTGGGCGCAAGGGACGCTGCTGGGCAAGGTCGGCGGCGCCTTCACCGGCTCGGCTACCCAGCACGGCGGCCAGGAGACGACCTTCGCCGGTCTGCACAACTATTTCCTGCACCACGGCATGCTGGTTGCGGGTCTGCCCTACGCCTTCGCCGGCCAGATGCGCCTGGACGAGATCACCGGCGGCTCGCCTTACGGCGCCACGACCATTTCGGCCCCCGACGGCTCGCGGACGCCCAGCGAAACCGAACTGGACGGCGCGCGCTTCCAAGGCAAACATATCGCTGAGATCGCCAAGAAACTTCACGGTTAAAATCATGCGCCAGCCCGCACTCTTCTTTGGTCACGGTTCTCCCATGAACGCCCTGGGCAGTCCCTTCGCGGACACCTGGCGCGCGCTGGGGGAGGAGATCGACAAACCGAAAGGCGTCGTCATGGTCTCGGCCCACTGGGAGACGCGCGGGCTGGGCGTGACGGCGCAGGAGCGACCGGAAACTATCCATGATTTCGGAGGCTTCCCGCCTGAACTTCACGCTATGCAATATCCCGCGCCCGGCTCGCCTGCTCTGGCGGACCGGGTGGCGGAGCTGACCGGCGCCGCCCAGACGACGCAGTGGGGGCTGGATCACGGAACCTGGTCCGTGCTGGCCCATGTCTGGCCGGATGCCGACGTGCCTGTGGTGCAGTTGTCGCTGGATCGCACCATCGACGCCCGCGCCCATTATGAATTGGCCAGGCGCCTGCGCCCGTTGCGGGATGAAGGCGTGATCGTCGCCGGTTCGGGCGACTTCGTGCACAATCTCCGGATGTGGAAACGCGCGGGCGGCGAGCCCTATGACTGGGCCGTCGACTTCAACGAGGCGGTGAAACGCGCCTTCACGACGGGCGATCATGACGCCCTGATCGACTGGGTCCATCTGGCCGAACAGGCGCAGCTCAGCGTGCCGACGGACGAGCACTACCTGCCGCTGCTCTACGTCGCCGCTCAACAGGCGCCCGGCGAATCCTTGAGTTTCTTCAACGATGTGATCGACGGCGGTTCGATTTCGATGACGGGCGTCCGGATCGGCTAACCGGACGCCGCGCCACCTGTCTCAGCGGCGGCCGCCGCGCAGGGCGTTGTCCAGCGACCACGGCCCCGGCCCGGCGAAGACCAGGTACAGGAAGACGAAGCAGTAGAGCGCCGCCAGCTCCCCGCCGTTGTTGATGGGGTAGGGGCCTTGCGGGGCATGGACCATCCAGTAGGCCACGGCGGTGAAGCCCGACAGGATGAAGGCGGTCGGGCGGCTGAACAGACCCAGCACCAGCAGGACGCCGCCGACCAGTTCGATCGGGCCGGACCAGCCTGCCAACGTCGACAGGTCGACCACGCCGCCACGCCCGCCGGGCGGGAAGCTCAGGATCTTTTGCGCGCCGTGCTGGAGCAGCAGCAGGCCTGAGACGATTCTCAGGATGCTGAGAAAATGCGGTTCCCAGGTGGCCAGGGATGTCGAACGTCGGGCCATGAAGTCTCCTCGGCCGTTACGCCCCGCGAGCGGGACCGGACGGCCGAGGTTATGACACTTGCGCCGAACGGCAAGCGCCTTGTCAGGCGCGCTTCAGTTCATCCTCAACCATCTTCTGGATGGTCACATAATCGGTCTTGCCGGTGCCCAGGACCGGGATGGTCTCGACCTTGATGATCTTCTTCGGCACGGCCAGTTCGGGCGCCCCGTTGTCGCGGGCCCATTCTGTGAGGCGAGCGGATTCAGCCCCTGCGACGTCTGTAACCAGGACCAGGCGCTCGCCCTTCTTGCTGTCGGGCACGGCGATGACGGCGTGATGACCTGTCGGCCAGACGCCGCCGGCCATGCCCTCGACCGCCGTCAGGGACACCATCTCGCCGCCGATCTTGGCGAAGCGCTTCGCACGCCCCAGGATGGTGATGTAGCCCTCGGCGTCGATATCGACGATGTCGCCGGTGTCGTGCCAACCGCCCGCCAGGGGCTCCAGATTGTCGGGGTCGCTCGGCGAAATATAGCCTTCCATCACGTTCGGCCCGCGCAGGAACAGGCGGCCGCCGACCTCGATGCCTTCGACCGGCTCGATCCGGTATTCCATGCCCGGCAGGATCTGGCCCACCGTGCCCGGCCGGTTGCGGTCGGGGTGGTTCACCGCCACCACAGGCGCCGCCTCGGTGGCGCCGTAGCCTTCCAGCAGTTCGACGCCGCCGAACTTGGTGTTGAACATCTGGCGAGTCTCGTCGCGAACCTTTTCCGCGCCCGCCACGGCGAACTGCAGGGTGGCGAAATCGCCCGGCTCGGCCACACGGGCGTACTGGTTCAGGAAGGTGTCGGTCGCAAACAGGATTGACGCCTTCACCTGGGGCAGCAGGTCGGTGATCTGCTTGGCGTGCAGCGGCGACGGATATTCAAACGCCTTCAGGCCCTGCAACAGAGGCAGCAGCACCCCGCCGGTCAGGCCGAAGCAGTGGAAGGTCGGCAGCGGGTTGAACATGACCCAGTCGGGGTTCAGGTCGATGTGCGCCGCGACCTGGCGCGCGTTGGCGACCAGATTCTTCTGGCTCAGCACCACGCCCTTGGGCGCGCCGAAGCTGCCCGAGGTGAACAGGACCACACCCGCCGAATCCGGATCGGTCTTCACCCGAAACCGCTTGGGGGCCATGCCGGCGCTGAGGCCGTACATCTTGTCGGCAAAGCCGATGGTTTTGCGGATGTCGTCCAGCCAGACGATCTCGGAAACCTCGCCCAGAGCCTCCATCAGGTCATCCAGCTTGGCCTGGGTGACAAAGCGCTTGGCCGACAAAATCTTCTTCACGCCCGCGGTTTTCAGCGCAGCCTTCAGGTTGGCCTCGCCCGATGTGAAGTTCAGCATGACGGGCACGCGCCCGAAGGCGTGCAGGGCGAAGAAGGTCACGACCACGCCTGCGCTGGACGGCAGCAGAACGCCGACGCGCTCGCCCAGCTGGGTCAGTTTGGCGATCTTGCGGCCCAGCACGAAGGCGGCGCGGATCAAGCCCGTATAGGTCAGTGGGTGGCGATCCTGGTCTTCCAGAATCTCCTTGTCGCCGTAGCGGGCGCGCGCATCGATCAGCGCGTCGAACAGGGTCTCTTCATAGACCTTGGGGTCCAGGGCAGCCCGCAACAAGCACGTCCTCCTTCGGAGAGCTCTGGCGCGGCCCTCTCGGTTACAAGAGGCCGGAACCTAGTGACGTAAGGTCGCCTTGAAAAGATGCGTAACGTCGCGTGATGACGTTCTGTTGTCGGACTGAAACCGTCTGTGCCTTGCCTTTACACATCGGAAAGCCGACATACCGCCTTCAGAAACAGGAGCCAGACCGCCGGCGATGGTCACGCTGATCGACACCCTGCAGAAGAAGCCGTCTGAGCTTCGTCACCCGGAAAAGCAGAACCGCCCGGAATCGGCGGTGCTGAAGAAGCCTGACTGGCTGCGCGTGAAGGCGCCCGGCTCGGGCCAGTACAACGCGACCAAGGACATCGTGCGCTCGAAGGGGCTGCACACTGTCTGCGAAGAGGCCGCCTGTCCGAACATCGGCGAGTGCTGGAGCCAGAAGCACGCCACCCTGATGATCATGGGCGACACCTGCACGCGGGCCTGCGCCTTCTGCAACGTGAAGACCGGCCTGCCGCAACCGCTGGACCCGGAAGAGCCGGGCAAGGTCGGCCTGGCCGTCGCCCAGATGGGCCTGAACCACGTCGTCATCACCTCGGTGGACCGTGACGATGTGTCCGACGGCGGCGCGGCCCACTTCGCCGAAGTGGTGCGCCAGATCCGCATCCAGGCGCCGAACACCACCATCGAAATCCTGACGCCCGACTTCCTGCGCAAGGACGGCGCGGCCGATGTGATGATCGACGCCACGCCCGACGTCTTCAATCACAACCTCGAGACGGTTCCGCGCCTGTATCTGAAGATCCGGCCGGGCGCCCGCTACTTCCACAGCTTGCGCCTGCTGCAGATGGTCAAGGAGCGCGACCCGAACCAGTTCACCAAGTCCGGCATCATGGTCGGCCTGGGCGAGACCAAGGAAGAGGTCATGCAGGTGATGGACGACATGCGTTCCGCCGGCGTCGACTTCATCACCATTGGTCAGTACCTGCAGCCGACGCGCAAGCACGCCGCCATCGACCGCTTCGTCACACCGGAAGAGTTCAAGGCCTATGAGGCGATCGCCAGGGCCAAGGGCTTCCTGATGGTGTCGTCGTCGCCGCTGACGCGTTCGTCGCACCATGCGGGCGATGACTTCGCCCGGCTGCGCGCAGCGCGCGAGGCCCAGCTGTCGTCCCGGAACGGCCGCTGAACCCTTGGCCGTCCATCGCGTAACGCGCATCCTGCCCTATGCGCCCGAGCAACTCGCCGCCATGGTGGCGGACGTGCGCGCCTATCCCGACTTCGTGCCGTGGATCACCTCCATGCGCGTCTGGAACGTGCGGGACGAGGCGCCGGGCGTGCATCTGCTGGATGCAGAGGCCGGGGTCGGGTTCGCCTTCCTGACTGAAAAGTTCTCGACCTGGGTGCGTCACGACGTTCACGCGCCCAAGGTCGAGGTCGGCCTGATCCGCGGCCCGTTCAAGCATTTGAAGAACCGCTGGGAGTTCCATCCGCATCCGCAGGGGACGCGACTGGAATTCTCCATCGACTTCGCCTTCAAGTCGCGCATGCTGGACATGATGCTTCAGGCGAACTTCGACCGGGCGGTCGACAAGCTGATCCAGTGTTTCGAGGGCCGGGCTAAGGCTCTCTACGGCAAGAGGTAGGACCATGGGCGCGCCTTTCGACTTCGATGCGACGGTCGTGGGCGCGGGGGCTGTGGGGCTTGCCTGCGGTCGGGCGCTGTCGCGGCGCGGCCTGACGGTGCTGGTGCTGGAGAAGGAGCCGCACATCGGCCAGGGCGTCTCCTCGCGCAATTCCGAGGTGATCCACGGCGGCCTCTACTATCCGACCGGCTCGCTGAAAGCGAAGTTCTGCGTCGAGGGGCGGCGCGCCCTCTACGACTTCCTGGAAAGCCGCAAGGTCGACCACTGGAAGTGCGGCAAACTGGTCGTGGCGACCGAAGAGGCCGAGGTTGAACGCATTGAGGCGATCTTCCAGCAGGCGACGACCAACGGCGTCGAGCGGCTGGAGCATCTGACCGGCGCCCAGGCGCGGGGGCTGGAACCGGAGCTGAACGCCCACGCCGCTATCCTCTCACCCGAGAGCGGGGTGTTCGACAGCCACGGCTATATGCTGGCGCTACAGGGCGAGATCGAGGACGCGGGCGGCTCGGTCGTGATCTCGGCGCCGTTCGAGAGGGCTGAAAGCCTGCCGGGCGGCGGATTCTCGATCCGTGTGGGCGGGGAGGGGGCGATGAGCCTGAGCAGCCGTCTTCTGGTCACGGCGCCCGGCCTGTCGTCTCAGGATGTTGCCGCGCGAATCGATGGCTATCCCGCCGCCGATATTCCGGCGCGCCATCTGGGCAAGGGAATCTATTTCCGCCTGACCGGACCAGCGCCGTTCAACCGCCTGATCTATCCGCCGCCCATTCCTGGCGCGCTAGGCACCCATTACCGCAAGGATCTGGGCGGGCAGGGCGTGTTCGGCCCCGACCTGGCCTATGTCGAGACCGAGGACTATTCCGTCGATCCGGCCAAGGCCGACGAGTTCGCGCGCTACATCCGCCGCTTCTGGCCGGGCGTGACGGTGGAGCGGCTGACGCCTGACTACGCCGGCATCCGGCCCAAGCTGCACGGACCGGGCGAGCCGCAGCCGGACTTCCAGCTCCACGGCGTGGCGAATCACGGAATGGAGGGGCTGATGGCCCTGTTCGGCATTGAAAGCCCTGGCCTGACCAGTTCTCTGGCTATCGGCGAGGCCGTGGCGGAAAGCCTTACGGCAGGGGTTTGACGTCTATTCCGTCGACCTGCGCCGAGACCCTTGAAATCGGTTGCGTCTTCATGCATAAGCCCGCCCTCGCGTGGCGGCTCTTATCGGGGGGCCGCCGCTGTTGTTTTCGCGTCTTCACCGGCGCACCGACTTAGAGATTGAGACGGACATGGCCGTTCCGAAGCGCAAAGTATCCCCCTCGCGTCGCAACATGCGTCGTGCTCATGACGCCCTGGGCGCCAACACCTATGTCGAAGACAAGGACACCGGCGAACTGCGTCGTCCCCACCACATCGACCTGAAGAGCGGCATGTACAAGGGCCGTCAGGTTCTGACCCAGAAGGAAGACTAAGGTCTCCTCTGGCGATCCGGCTTCGGCCGGGCGCATGTTCAGCGGCGCGCGAGCTTCTCGCGCGCCGTTTTCGCATATGTTCGCCGCAGTCTCGGCTGTGGCGATTCCAACGGGTCTGGTCTAAACCGGCCCGACCTTTCCCAACTCAGTCAGAGCGCAAAGTTTCATGACCGATATCGTCGACATCGTCGCCCGCCAGATTCTCGACAGCCGTGGCAATCCGACGGTTGAAGTGGACGTGATGCTGGAAGACGGCAGCTTCGGGCGCGCGGCGGTGCCGTCGGGCGCCTCGACCGGCGCGCACGAAGCTGTCGAACTGCGTGACGGCGACAAGGACCTGTGGGGCGGCAAGGGCGTCGAAAAGGCGGTCGACGCCGTCAACGGCGAGATCTTCGACGCCTTGTCCGGCATGGACGCTGAGGACCAGCGCCGCATCGACGAGGCCCTGATCGAACTGGACGGCACCGAGAACAAGTCGCGCCTGGGCGCCAACGCCATGCTGGGCGTGTCTCTGGCCGTAGCCAAGGCTAGCGCCATCTCGGCCGGCCTGCCGCTGCATCGCTACATCGGCGGCGTTTCGGCCCGCATCCTGCCGACGCCGATGATGAACATCATCAACGGCGGCGCCCACGCCGACAACCCGATCGACATTCAGGAATTCATGATCATGCCGACGGGCGCCGAGAGCTTCTCGGAAGGCCTGCGCATGGGCGCCGAAATCTTCCACGCGCTGAAGAAGGCGCTGAAGGATGCCGGTCACAACACGAACGTCGGCGACGAGGGCGGCTTCGCCCCGAACCTGGCCTCGGCCGACGAAGCCCTGACCTTCATCACCAAGGCGGGCCAGGCGGCCGGCTATCTGGCGGGCGAGGACTTCCACCTGGCGCTGGACGTCGCCTCGACCGAGTTCTTCAAGAACGGCAAGTATGAGCTGGCAGGCGAAGGCAAGTCCTTCGACGCCGAGGGCATGGTCAACTATCTGGCCGACCTGGTCGAACGCTTCCCGATCGTCTCGATTGAGGACGGCTGCGCTGAAGACGATTTCGACGGCTGGAAGCTGCTGACGGACCGCCTCGGCGATCGCGTCCAACTGGTCGGCGACGATCTGTTCGTGACCAACCCGCGCCGTCTGGCCGCGGGCATCGGTGAAGGCTTGGCCAACTCCATCCTGATCAAGGTCAACCAGATCGGCACCCTGTCCGAGACGCTGGACGCCGTCGATATGGCGCACCGCGCGGGCTACACCGCCGTCATGTCGCACCGTTCGGGCGAGACCGAAGACTCGACCATCGCCGACCTGGCCGTGGCCACCAACTGCGGTCAGATCAAGACCGGCTCGCTGGCCCGTTCGGACCGGACGGCCAAGTACAACCAACTGCTGCGCATCGAAGAAATGCTGGGCGACCAGGCCGCCTATTTCGGCGACGGCATGCTGCTGAAATAAGCCGCATCACGAAGATGTGCTGGGCGCCGCCTCCGGACCTCGGGGGCGGCGTTCGCAATTACGGCCAAGCTACGGTTCGTTAGGCATTTTCCCTCACTGATAGGTCACTGTGTTTATGCGCGCTCAGAAGGAGCGTCCGTCGTGCCCGAGCAGATGAAGCCTTACCTGCCGTCCATCCTGTTGTTGCTGCTGATCGCCTATCTGGGCGTGCAAGCCCTGACGGGTGAACGCGGCCTGCTAAGTGGCGGTGAACGCGACGCTTTGCTGGAGCAGCGCCAGACACAGCTGAGCCGCCTGGCCGAGCAGCGCCAGGACCTGGAGGTCCGTGTCCGCTATCTGCGCACAGAGAGCCTGTCGAAGGATCTGTTGGAGGAACGGGCGAGGGCGGTGATCGGCTTCGCCGACCCGCGCGACTATGTGGTGCGGCTGAACGGCCCCGCTGGCCACAACCCTGACGCGACGCGCGCCTCCTGAACTATTGTTACAGCCCGGCTGGCTGCTTTGCGTTTCGGGAACGAAGGCTGCTAAAGCCCCTTTCTGTAACGATAAGAGTCCCTGAAACAGGGGTGTAAGCCGGGAGATGCCGGATGGCGAAAGCCGCCGCTCAGAAAAACTCGCCCAGCACGGGCGACAAGATTCCGAACACGCCTCAGGCTTCCAAGGAAGACCTGCTGCGTTTCTATCGCGAGATGGTCCTTATCCGCCGCTTTGAAGAGCGCGCGGGCCAACTGTACGGCATGGGCCTGATCGGGGGCTTCTGCCACCTGTACATCGGTCAGGAAGCCGTGGCCGTTGGCGTTCAGGAGAGCGTCAAGCAGGGCTACGACAAGATCATCACGGGGTATCGCGACCACGGCCACATGCTGGTCGCGGGCATGGACCCCAAGGAAGTCATGGCCGAGCTGACGGGCCGCATCGGCGGGTCGTCCAAGGGCAAGGGCGGGTCGATGCACATGTTCGACGTGCCGACCGGCTTCTACGGCGGTCACGGCATCGTCGGCGCCCAGGTGGCGCTGGGCACGGGCCTGGCGTTCGCGGGCAAGTACCGCGGCGATGACTCGGTCAGCTTCGTCTACTTCGGCGACGGCGCCTCGAATCAGGGTCAGGTCTACGAGAGCTTCAATATGGCCCAGCTGTGGAAGCTGCCGGCCATCTACATCATCGAGAACAACCAGTACGCCATGGGCACGAGCATCGAACGCTCGTCCTCCACGACCGAACTGTATCAGCGCGGCGCCAGCTTCGGCATTCCGGGCGAACAGGTCGACGGCATGGACGTGCTGGCCGTGCGTGACGCCGCCGCCCGCGCCGTGGCCCGCGCCCGCGCCGGCGAAGGCCCCTACATCCTGGAAGTGAAGACCTACCGCTATCGCGGCCACTCCATGTCCGACCCGGCCAAATACCGGACGAAGGAAGAGGTGGACGAGGTCAAGAAGACCCGCGATCCGATCGACCACCTGAAGATGCTGCTGGCCGCCGCCAAGGCGACCGAGGAAGAGCTGAAGGCGATCGACAACGAAGTGAAGGCCATCGTGGCCGAAGCCGTGCAGTTCGCTCAAGAGAGCCCTGAGCCGGACCCGTCCGAGCTCTATACCGACGTCTACGTGGAGGCCTGATACGTGACGGACATTCTGATGCCGGCGCTGTCCCCCACGATGGAAGAGGGCACGCTCACCAAGTGGCACATCAAGGCTGGCGACGTCGTGTCGGCCGGTCAGGTGATCGCCGAGATCGAAACCGACAAGGCGACGATGGAAGTCGAAGCCGTCGATGAAGGCGAAGTGCTGGAAATTCTCGTGGCCGAAGGCGCCGAGAACGTGAAGGTCAACACGCCGATCGCCCGTCTGGCAGACGAAGACGGCGCCGCTGCGCCTGCGCCCAAGGCCGCCGAGCCGATGACCGCCGTCGAGGCCGAAGCGCCTGTCGCCGTGGCGGCCGCTGCTGCGCCGGTTCAGCCCAAGGTGGAACTGCGCGACCCGGAAATCCCCGCTGACGCCAAGCTGGTGAAGACCACCATCCGCGACGCCCTGCGCGACGCAATGGCTGAGGAAATGCGCCGCGACGAGGCCGTCTTCCTGATGGGCGAGGAAGTCGCCCAGTATCAGGGCGCCTATAAGGTCAGCCGCGACCTGCTACAGGAATTCGGCGATCGCCGCGTGGTCGACACCCCGATCACCGAGCACGGCTTCGCTGGCCTGGGCGTCGGCGCCGCCATGGCGGGCCTGAAGCCCATCGTCGAGTTCATGACGTGGAACTTCGGCATGCAGGCGATCGACCATGTGATCAACTCGGCTGCCAAGACGCTGTACATGTCGGGCGGCCAGATCCGCTGCCCGATCGTGTTCCGCGGCCCGAACGGCGCCGCCGCCCGTGTGGCGGCCCAGCACAGCCAGGACTATTCGGCCTGGTACGCTCAGGTTCCGGGCCTGAAGGTCATCGCCCCTTATGACGCTGCTGACGCCAAGGGTTTGCTGAAAGCCGCCATCCGCGACCCGAACCCCATCGTCTTCCTTGAACACGAGATGATGTACGGTCACGAGTTCGACGTGCCGGACGTTGAGGACTACGTCGTGCCGATCGGCAAGGCCAAGGTCCGCCGCGAAGGGACGGACGTCACCATCACGGCGCACAGCCGCATGGTCGGTTTCGCCCTTCAGGCCGCCGAAAAGCTGGCTGAAGAAGGCATCTCGGCCGAGGTCGTCGACCTGCGCACCCTGCGTCCGCTGGATCACGAGACGATCGTTGAGAGCGTCAAGAAGACCAACCGCCTGGTTTCGGCCGAAGAAGGCTGGGGTCCGATGGGCGTCGGCGCCGAAGTGGTGGCCCGCGTGATTGAACACGCCTTCGACTACCTGGACGCTCCGCCGCTGCGCGTGCACCAGGAAGACGTGCCGCTGCCCTATGCCGCCAATCTGGAAGCCCTGTCTCTGCCGGGCGTCGACAAGATCGTCGCCGCCGTGAAGAAGGTGATGGCATGACGGAGGCCCTGGAAGCCAAGGCTCTATCGATCCCCGAGGGGCTCGACGGCGCCGATGAACAGGTGCTGGAACTGATCCGCGTGTGGTGGAACGTCGACGGGCCGCAGATGAACATCCGCCCGGCTCTGCGCGAACCGGCGAACATCGGCGTCGTGCTGGCCGAACTGGCTTGGCATTTCTCTCACGCCTACGCCGACATGCACGGTTTCGACCAGCCGACAGCCTTTAAGGCTATCCGCGACAGCTGGGACGCCGCGCACGAAAAGGCGGCTTCCAGCCAGCAGACGGAGACCGCTCAATGACCGACATCCTGATGCCCGCCCTGTCTCCGACGATGGAAGAGGGCGTCCTGGCCAAGTGGCACGTCAAAGTCGGCGACACAGTCTCGGCCGGCGATGTGATCGCCGAGATCGAGACCGACAAGGCGACGATGGAAGTCGAAGCCGTGGACGAAGGCGAAGTGCTGGAAATCCTCGTGCCGGAAGGCGCCGAAGGCGTGAAGGTCAATACGCCGATCGCCCGTCTGTCCGGCGACGACGTGGCGCCTGCGTCCAAGAAGACTGATGCTCCGGCTGAGACGCCGAAGGCTGAAGCGCCTAAGACGGAGGCTCCGAAGGCCGAGGCGGCGTCTGCTCCGGCCGCACCGAAGTCTGATGACGGCGGCCGCATCTTCGCCTCGCCGCTGGCGCGCCGTATGGCCGCTCAGGCCGGTCTGGACCTGAAGAGCGTGGCCGGCACCGGCCCGCATGGCCGTATCGTCAAGCGTGACGTGGAAGCCGCAGGCAAGGGCGGCGCCAAGCCGGTCGCCTCGGCTGCTGCTGCCCCTGCGGCAGGCGTCGAACCGCGCAAGGTCATGTCGCTGGCCCAGATGGGCATCCCGGACGGCAGCTACGATCTGATCCCGCTGGACGGCATGAAGAAGGCCGTCGCCCGTCGCATGGTCGACAGCATCCAGAACGTGCCGCACTTCCCGCTGTTCATCGACTGCGAGATCGACCAGCTGATGGCCGTCCGCGCCAAGGTGAACAAGATGCTGGAGCCGCAGGGCATCAAGGTCTCGGTGAACGACTTCGTCATCAAGGCCGCTGCGCTGGCCCTGAAGATGGTGCCGGAGGCGAACGCCTCCTACACCCCGGAAGGCATCGCCATGCACCACAACGCCGACGTCTCGATGGCGGTGGCGATCGACGGCGGCCTGATCACCCCGATCATCCGCAAGGCCGAGACCAAGGGTCTGGCCCAGATCGCGACCGAGTCCAAGGATCTGGCCAAGCGCGCGCGCGAGCGCAAGCTGAAGCCGGAAGAGTTCCAGGGCGGCACCTTCTCGGTGTCCAACCTGGGCATGTTCGGCATCAAGTCCTTCTCCTCGATCATCAATGAGCCGCAAGGCTGCATCATGAGCGTGGGCGCAGGCGAGCAACGTCCGGTCGTCAAGGACGGGCAGTTGGCCGTGGCCACGGTCATGACCGTGACCCTGACCTGCGATCACCGCGTGGTCGACGGCGCGACGGGCGCCCGCTTCCTGCAGGCGTTCAAGCCGCTGATCGAAGATCCCGTGGCGATGCTGGCCTAATCACATGATCCCGAAAAGTGTCAGCGGTTTTCGGATGAGATCATGTGCTGAAAAAGTGGGAGGGGTGAAGTCATGACCTCGGTCTATGACTTCTCCGCCCGCGCCATCGACGGCGCGGACGTCTCGCTGGATCGTTTTCGCGGTCAGGCGCTGCTGATCGTCAATACGGCGTCCAAGTGCGGCTTCACCGGTCAGTATGACGGGCTGGAGAAGCTGCACCGCGACTTCGCCGACGCGCCGTTCGAGGTTTTGGGCTTTCCCTGCAACCAGTTCGGCGCGCAGGAGCCGGGCAGGGCGGCGGAAATCGCCGCCTTCTGCGCCAGCAGCTTCGACGTGACCTTTCCCCTGTTTGACAAGGTCGAGGTCAACGGACCGAACCGCCACCCCCTCTATGCCTGGTTGACCCGACAGAAGCGCGGCTTCCTGGGCTCCCAGGCCATCAAGTGGAACTTCACCAAGTTCCTGACCGACCGCGAAGGCCGCGTCGTCGCGCGCTATTCGCCCCAGACTGAACCCGAGGCCATCAAGGCCGACATCGAGAAGTTGATCTGATCATGGCTGCTGAATTCGATCTCGTCGTCATCGGCTCGGGCCCCGGCGGTTACGTCGCGGCCATCCGCGCCAGCCAACTGGGCCAGAAGGTCGCCATCGTCGAGCGCGAGAACCTGGGCGGCATCTGCCTGAACTGGGGCTGCATCCCGACCAAGGCCCTGCTGAAGTCGGGCGAGAAGTTCGAAAGCCTGTCGCACCTGAAGGACTACGGCCTGTCCGCCTCGGGCGCGTCGTTCGATTTTGACGCCATCATCCAGCGTTCGCGCGGCGTGGCCAAGCAACTGAATCAGGGCGTCGGCTTCCTGATGAAGAAGAACAAGATCGAGGTCATCGAGGGCTCAGCCAAGCTTGAGAAAGGCGCGGCTGCGCCGAAGGTCGTCGTGGCGCTGAAGGCTGGCGGCACGCGCGCGATCGAAGCCAAGACCGTCATGCTGGCCGTCGGCGCCCGCGCCCGCGCCCTGCCGCAGATCGGCTTGGAGGCGGATGGCGACAAGATCTGGGCCTATCGCGACGCCCTGGCGCCGAAGAAGCTGCCCAAGACCTTCGTCGTTATCGGTTCGGGCGCCATCGGCATCGAATTCGCCAGCTTCTACCGGGCTTTGGGCGCTGAGGTGACGGTCGTTGAAGCCGTGGACCGCGTCATGCCGGTCGAGGACGAAGAGGTCTCCAAGGCCGCCCAGAAGGGCTTCGAGAAGCGCGGCATCAAGTTCAAGCTCGGCGCCAAGGTGACGAAGGTCACCAAGGATTCCAAGGGCGTGAAGGTCGATCTTGAAGTCAACGGCAAGGCCGAAAGCCTGGAGGCCGAGGTCTGCATCTCGGCCGTCGGCATCACCGCCAACACCGACGGCATCGGGCTGGAGGCGCTGGGCGTCGAACTGGATCGCGGCCACATCAAGACCGACAGCCACTGCCAGACCAATGTGAAGGGCCTGTACGCCATCGGTGACTGCGCCGGCGCGCCCTGGCTGGCGCACAAGGCCTCGCACGAAGGCATTCACGCCGCCGAGCACATCGCCGGCTACAAGACGCCGAACGTCCATTCGCCCATCGCTGGCTGCACCTACGCCCAGCCTCAGGTCGCCTCGGTCGGGGTGACGGAGCAGGGGGCCAAGGCCGAAGGCCGTGAGGTCAAGATCGGCCGCTTCCCCTTCAAGGTGAACGGCAAGGCCATCGCGGCGGGCGAGACCGAAGGCTTCGTCAAGGTCATCTTCGACGCCAAGACTGGCGCCCTGATCGGCGCCCACATGATCGGCGCCGACGTCACCGAGATGATCCAGGGCTACGTCACCGCCATCACCATGGAAGCGACCGAGGAAGACATCCACGGCATCGTCTATCCGCACCCGACCATGTCCGAGGCCATGCACGAAGCCGCCCTGGACGCCTATGGCCGTGTGATCCACATCTAGGGCGGTTGTTAGAAAATCTGAACTGTGGCTAAGAGGATCGCTCCTCCCCATGGTTCGGATTTTCCATGATTGTCGCGCCTGACGTCCTCGGCCTGATCGGCAACACGCCCCTGGTGCGCCTCAAGCGCGCTTCGGAGCTGACCGGCTGCGAAATCCTGGGCAAGGCCGAGTTCCTGAACGTCGGCGGCTCGATCAAGGATCGTGCGGCGCTCAGCATCATTCGTGCGGCGCGCGCCTCGGGCGCGTTGAAACCCGGCGGGACCATCGTCGAGGGCACCGCGGGCAACACCGGCATCGGTCTGGCGTTGGTCGGCGCGGCGCTGGGCCACCCGGTCGTCATCGTCATGCCGCGCACCCAGACGGAAGAGAAGAAGCGCGCCGTTCGCCTGCACGGCGCTCGTCTGATCGAGGTCGATCCGGCGCCCTTCGCCAGCCCCAACCACTTCGTCCATTTCTCGCGCCGTCTGGCCGAGGAACTGAGCGACAGCGAACCGAACGGCGCCTTCTACGCCGATCAATTCGACAATCTGGCTAATCGCCTGGCTCACTATGAAGCTACCGGTCCGGAAATCTGGAAACAGACCGACGGCCACATAGACGGCTTCATCTGCGCTGTCGGTTCAGGCGGCACCCTGACCGGAACCACGACCTATCTGCGCGAACAGAATCCGGCGCTGAAGATCGGATTGGCCGACGTGCCGGGCGCCGCTCTCTACAGTTGGTTCACCGAAGGCGTGCTGAAAGGCGAGGGCGGTTCGGTCGCCGAGGGCATCGGCGTCAACCGCATCACCGGCAACCTGAACGGCCTGTCGGTCGATCACGCCTATCGGATCGAGGACGCCGAGTTCCTGCCCATCCTGTTCGATCTGGTGCGGGACGAGGGGCTGTCGCTCGGCCCGTCCAGCGGCGTCAACATCGCGGGCGCCATCCGCATGGCCCGCGACATGGGACCCGGCCACACCATCGTGACCGTGCTGTGCGACGCGGGCCAGCGTTACGCCAGCAAGATCTATGACCCTGGCTTCCTCAACGCACGCGGCCTGCCGGCGCCCGACTGGATAAGCCGATGACCCGCCGCAAGGAACCAGCCGCCGAAAGTCGGATTCCGCCGCTTAACGCCCTGAAGGCGTTCGAGGCTGCAGCACGTCGTCTCAACATCACCCGCGCCGCCGAAGAGCTCTCGGTCACGCCAGGCGCTATCAGCCAGCAGATCCGCATCCTGGAGGAACACGCCGGCGCGCCTCTGTTCCATCGTGAAGGCCGCCAGATCGCCCTGACCGAGCTGGGCGCCGAACTCTACCCCTTGCTGCGTGACGGGTTCGACTATCTGAAACGGGCAGGGGATCTGCTGTATCGCCCCGACCGGCGTCACGCCCTGGCGGTCAGCGTACCGCCGTCCTTCGCCTCGAAATGGCTGGCGCCGCGCATCGCCCGTTTCGCGGCCGCGCATCCTGAAATCGAGGTGTGGATGTCCGCTGACATGCGCCTGGCCGATGTCAGCGGCGGACGGGTCGACGTGGCCGTTCGCTATGGCCGGGGCGACTATCCTGGCGTGCGATCCGAAAAACTGCTGGACGCTGACGTAACCCCGGTTTGCGCACCGTCGTTAACTATGGGCGAAAACGCCTTGCGTCGTCCGTCAGACCTGGCGCGCCATGTGCTGATTCACTTGCGTCCCAGCGAGTTGGAGGAACCGCGCCCGGACTGGGCGGCCTGGTTCAAGGCGCGTGGACTGACGAACACTGACGTCCAGGCAGGGCCGCGGTTCGATCAGACAGCGCTGGCCATCGAGGCGGCGGCACACGGCCAGGGCGTGGCCTTGGCGCCTTATGCCTTCGTAGCCGGGGATCTGGCATCCGGCCGCCTGGTGGCGCCTTTCGCTGACGGCGCGCTGAGCACGGCGTTGGCTTACTACGTCCTGATCAAGCGCAGCGGCGCGTCAGCGCCCGCCAGAGCCTTTGCCGCCTGGCTGAAGGAAGAGGCGCAAGCAGCCGCAGAGGCGAGCGTCGATGATCTGTGAGGCGTGTTGGTTTTTATCGCCTAAGATATATTATGCGAAGGCCGACCAAGTTCATTTCCGTTGCAACATGAGCTCAAGCCCAAGCTGCGCAGCCATTCAAAACAGCGCAGCAGCTTGGGCTTGGGCGGGCTCCATTCGACACGTATGCCCTTGATCATTCCCGTCTAATCCTGCTGAAGCTACGACAGCTACGGTTGGTTGTGTGTTTTGGCGTATGAGTTTGATCCCAGCATCCTTGCGCGGTCCAGTATGCACCGATGCGCTCGGGCTACCTCGGTATGCCGCAACGATATGGCTTGATTTTCTCAACGCACACCAGGCCATCGCGACGCGCGAAAAACATGCCTTTGCTATATCCCAACTCTATCATGATGCTGAACGCCTGAATCCGCCAGTCGACCTCGATCGAGCGCTTGTTGCTGCGGATCTCAACGCTATCCAACGCGTACTGTCCTCAGCCTTGTTAGGTCATCAGTCTCAAACGGCGCCGGAGAAGCGTTGGGCGCTCCAAAGGCGCTTCGTGTTCGGTGTCCTAAGTATGATTAACGGGGCCGATCCTCGAGATCTATCGAAGGACCTGCAGCGTCTTCAGCGCTCCTATTCGCAGCTACGCGCCCAGCCAAAAGCAGCTACTGCGTCGATCCAAGTAAAGTCCTTGCCTGCCATTGTCCTAGAAGATGTGTTTGACATCGTGAACCCCGACAGCGAGAGAAATCCGTTTCGCACTGAGACAAATCGGTGGCGGAATTATGCCATGGCTCTAATGCTATTCCAGCTTGGCTTGCGTCGCAGTGAATTGCTTCTTCTTACACCCGATAGCCTTCAGAATGAGTTCGATTTTCGCACGGGAGAACAGGTATTTTGGGTCAGTATTCGCCCGCCAGAGCACGAAGATCGACGATCCAGTTCACCGCAACTGAAGAACCATTGGGCAAGCCGCGACCTGCCGCTGTCGAGAGCACTTACAGCAGCGATTGACAACTATATCGTTCATTATCGCGGTGACCCGGCGCATGGGTACCTATTCTCTTCGCAGGAAGGGGCTCCGATATCCAAGCAGTCACTCAATGAGATATTCCTGAAGATAAAACGGAGTCTTTCTGCTCAGGCGCGCAATGCCTTGGCCGCGCGAGCTAATGACCAACTCTCGCCCCACTCGCTTCGACACACAGCAGCTGTAGTCAGGTATCAACGATTTTCGGAGGGCGGGATGGAGTTTGAGGAAATAGGGCGCAGGATTCGTCCCTTTATGGGGTGGGCTCCAGGTTCAGAAATGCCATTTCACTATGCTCGCGCATTCTTCGAGCCGCGCTACGCGAAGATGTGGAACGAAAGTTTCGATGACACTCTGGCAGCGTTGCGAAGCGGAGTGTGGAGCTAGTGGTGCAGTATTCACTTTTTCCGCTCGATCAACAGCCCCCTCCCCTCCCTGCTTTGCCGGCCATGCCGCCCTTGGTCAGGTACAGGGATCGTTACGGCCGCAAAGATGTGACGCTTAAACAGCCTGCTCTGAGCGAGTGGTCGCTGCACATTAATGGAGGTATTAGAAACCTCAGATTGAGCTTTGATCACCCATGGATCGATCAGTTTATCCGGGCGCATTTAGCTGACAGATTAATTGAAGGTTCGGTTACAACCGTAATGAACTACGGCCATCGCTATATAGCGATGCACGACGAGGGAAAGCTTCACGCGATAGTGTTTGCGGTTGCGACTTTGACCCCTAACGATTTTCAAAAACTATGGATCGATCAGTTCCGAGATCAACTATCTAGGCATGACGCTGTTGCGATAAGATCTGCGATACGTTTCGCGTGCGCTTGGGAAATTGGACGCTGGCATCCCGCTGATTTGGATTTTGTTCGCGCGCTTCCTGGACACGATCTGGATAAATATAAAGGCGTTCGAGACGCCTCGAGCTTTGACGTGCCCCTGAGAATTTCCTCCACGCGGAGCTAGAGTCCGCCCCTTGAAAGG
>NZ_FUIE01000057.1 GCF_900163625.1 Brevundimonas diminuta 3F5N | reverse complement strand
CGTAACTAACCCAAGGACTCTGGTCGCCGCTGGATGAAAACTCAGGGGCACGTCATCGGGCACAATAACCGAACGTCGTTGACTTCGGGCGCTATTCGATACCCTCTCGCTCACCCACACGCGGGTGCATCCGGCGCGTCCCGGCTCTCAAGGGGTCAGTTCGTGCAGTCGGGAATATTGATACCCTCCTGGGGAAGAAACCACTTTTCTTCATCCAGATTTAGAACACGATTTCACCGTCTTGGCCGACGTAAAAAGGCATGGTCGCAGGTAGGGCATTTGCCCGAGGGAGTTCAGCGAAAGCTGATCGCGGCCACCGGGCACACTCACGCAACGCTCAATCCAACTCATGGTCAGACCAAGAGTTAGCGTCGCTGATCCGGCAAACTCGCCATCTATTTTGGCGAGGGAGCCGGGCAGCCTACGAACAACTCATCCAACCTATGGTCAGATTAGTTTCCAGACGGAACTTTGAGACGACGCCGACAACGCCCTGCAAAGATAGAAGCTGACAACAAGGCAGCAAGCGCCAACCACACCACAGGGTCCAGCGCATGAACGAAGATGGAATACCACTTCCCACTCCCACCGCTCATATAGACAGCCTTCCGTTCCCGGCCTTCCGCGATCTCGCCAGCGATGCGGTCGAAGTCCGCTTGGGAGTTAGCGCGGCGCAGGCGACGAACTTCTTCCCATGCGTAGCCCTTCTCCAACTCTTGCCGGTTGTTCGCGTAGTCCCTGACGAAGTTAAGGTCAAAGGGCTCAACCTCGCGATCAAGCTGCCGCAGAATAGCCGACGTTATAGTGGTATCCTCAAAGGCCGCACCGAACTTATCGCCAAAGCTGTAGCTGCGGGCCTGAGCGACTTCCGCCTCGCGGGTCTGCTGTTGTGCAGTCGTGGCCGCTACAGCGGCGCTATTGAGGCTGTCGCCAATGGTGGCCCCGCCGGTGATACCGCGCCCTTCCGTTAGACCACGGATAGTCGCAGCCTCTCGGTCTGCCCGCGTCCGGGGCGTCCTGTCCGAGCGGCGGGGGCGGTTCTCAATGAGCCCGTCCTTAATGTCGCTGGGGCGGATGCTTCTTATCTCGTCAAACGAGAGGTCCGATATAGTGGCGATGTCCTCGTAAGCCATCGGGTTCGACGGCCGGTCCCCGCCGCCTCGGCGCTGGGTGGCCGGGTGAGGGGTGTCCATGAACGCGGTCCCGAGAACCTTTCCGGGGTAGGCGCGAGTGCGCGGTTGACGGACTGCTGAAGGAGCTGGCCGCATCATCGCGTCATTGACGCCTGAAAGGTCTTTGCCTCGCAACTCGTCGAAGGAGAGATCGGTGAGGCCCGCGACATCCTCAACGGTTTCTAGCTGCCCCTCCGTCTTCTCGGCACGTGACTGCGCCAGTGCATCAACCGGCAGCATCGCGCTGATCGACAACGCCGACATGAAAGCGGCTACAGTTGCTCCTGCTATAGGTCTCATTATCCGCCCCTTCGTCCGCTCGCCGGTGTCGAATGGTGCATAGATCAGGTGGTGCGTAAATCCAACATGCGGCGACGCTGTATGGGTGCCGAGAGTATCCGTCAGTCCTGATAATCAGCGCGCGCTGGGACGCCTCGGCGACGCTATCCGGGTGCGGAGAAACGAGCGGAGCATGTCGCAAGAGGCGCTGGCTGACGCCGCCGGGATCAACCGGACCCATATGGGCGAGGTCGAGCGCGGCAAGCGGAACGTCAGCCTTGTGGCCCTGATCGGCATAGCAGCGGCGCTGGGCTGCACCGTGTCGTCAATCCTATCCGACGCCGAGATATAGACCGCCGAATTCGCACGCCGCATCTGTCTCAAAAATCGCCACGTCCGGTCTGCCGAATACAGCCGCGCTGAGGGGCCTCGCCATCCCGGATGAGCGACTACCCGGCCGGGATCAAACCACCGCCCCAGCGCCCCGCTTTCCGGCCTTCTCGGCTACCTCAGGGAAGCGGGCGGGGGCGGCAGGGTGAAGCCCGGCACCCGATACAGGGCCATGCCTTCGACCAGCGGCCGCAAAGGATATTCCAGACCGCCATATTGGTTCGCCACGTCCCCGGTTTCGTGGCCTGTGATTTCGTTGGACACCTCTGTGGGCACGTCCACCTCGCGGGCGTAATGCTTGAAGCTATGGCGGAAGGAATGGAACACAACGCGGTCATCGGTGACGCCGCAAACCTTGCGGAGGTAGCGGCTGAACCACTTGGACCAGTTGCCCATAAGTTCGCCCTCGGCTGTCGGGTTGATCTTATGGAAGATGCGCGCACGGCGCTCTGCCTTGGCGGCCGCCGCCACCTTGAGGAAGCCCAGGGCGATTAGATCAGCGTGGATGGGGACACGTCGCTCGCTCCCCTCATTCTTGACCTTCTGGCCGCGCTCTTCGTTCTCCGCGAAGCGCATAACCCAAGCAGATTTTTCGGTGTCGCCATCGCCGAAGTAGGCTTCCTCATAGACGTCATCGGGATGAAGCTGACCTAGTTCTGTTTGGCGTGCCCCTGTGTAGAGCGCGAGCAAGGGAAGCCAATAGGCCGCTTCTCCTGCGCCACCGATGGGACGAGAACCGGCCTTGTGGACTGGGCCGCTGAACAGCGCCTTTAGTTCGTCCTTGTTGAATTCGCGTCTCTTGTCCTTGGCGCGTTTCTTCTCGGGAAGCTTCTTCAATTTGGCGGGGTTCGCGGGGATCAGGTCATTGTCCACCGCGTAATTGAACAACGTCCCCAAGAACGGGATGATGACGTTTATGTTTTCCGGGGTTTTGCCTTCGGCTAGCAGCGCATCTTTGAACGCAATAACGTGCTGCTTGGTTACATCTTGGACCGCCAGCTTGCCCACGACGGCCTCGAACCGCTTAACCGTCCGCGTCAGGTCCCGCACCGTTCTCGGCTGCGGCGTCCGCTCGGCCTTCCATTTGTCCAGCACATCAGCGAGCGGGACGCGGGGGCCGCCTGATGCTGTGGGCTTGACGGCGGGAGCCGCAGCAAGTGCCGCCGCGCCTTCGCCCGTAAGGATCGCCAGCGTCGCCACCCGCATCCCCTCGGCCTCAGGCAATGAAAGGCCCACGGCATCGCCCCCGTCGAGGATAGCCTGATAGGTTTCCAGCCCTTCGCGGGCCTCAAGGTTGAAGTCTTCCAACCGCCCGGCTGCGAGATATTCCGCCCGCTTTTTCCGTAGGCCGACAAGCGCCCGCGCCGCATAGGCATCTATGTCTATGGGCTTGGCCGCCGCCTTGGCTTCGACAGCGGGGGTCCTGTCGGCTGCGGCCATAGCCGCCCGCGCCTCTGCAAACTCCCGATCCAGAGCGGCCCATAGGGCAACATGGAGCCGTTTGGCCTCAGCCGGGTCCGCCGTCCCTAGCGCTTTGGTGATTACTTCCCTGCCGTCATAGGCCGGGCGGAGGTCCTTGGGGATGATGCGGCGCGTGGTATATCGCCCGCCCTCGCGTCGAAAAAGGCCAGTCAACACGTCTGCTTTCTCCGTATCGAGTGTAGCAGACATTCGGCCCCTAACGATTGTAAGTGACTGATTTTCCAACAAACTCTTTCAGATCAAGAGCTTGTAACAGCGTGGCGGACAGAGAGGAAGTCGTTTTTCTCTTTAAATCCAATACCCTAATGCGTCTAACGGGGTGCCGCCTCCGTATTGAAATCCTTGGGGATTTTTCCCGTTTGGCTAACCTCTCGGGAGGCATCTCGGCCACGAAAAACCCCGCCAGCGTTGCAGCGCTCGGCGGGGTTCGAATGGGCTTGGCACAACACTCAAGGCCGCAGGAAATCTACTCTCTGCTCGGTTCGGCCGCAACGCCGGAGGTTCGCCGATGAGCCGCCGTCTCGATCCTAAAAACTTCGTCGCCGAAAAGCTGGCCTGGCATCAGCGGATCGCGAGCGATCCCAAGATCAGCCTCCAAGCCAAGGCAGTCGCGGGTTTCATTCTCCACGACCTGAACCCCTGCGAAGGCGGCGCCTGGCGTGGCCAGGAGAGCATGGCGACCAGTTTGGGCGTTAGCCCCCGGCAACTCCGTCGCCTGATCGAAGAACTGCAGGCCTCCGACTATCTGGAGGTCGAGGTTCGGCGTGGACGCGGCCGCACCAACATCTACCGTGCAACCATGCCAAGCGAGGCGGTTGAGGCGCCGCGAAAGCGGTCATCCGCGACCGCTCAAACCCGCGAAAACTGGTCACAGGTGACCGCTCAAGCGCCAGAAAACCGGACATCGGTGACACAAAAACCGGTCACCGATGACCGACAATACCTTTATGACCCCATTAAAAGATTTCGCGTCGCGACCGACGGTCAGGCAGGCGGCGGCGCAGGGAAGCCGGCGCGGGGCGCTCCGTTCGTTCATGCTGACATCCGTCAGGCGGTCGTTCAGATCGTGGGGGAAGCTGCGACGGTGAGCTATCTGGATCGCGCCAGATGGGAGCCCGATGGCCAGCGCATCGTCTGCTCCAGCCCTACCGCATTCGGTCGACTGAAAGACCTTGTCGGTCGTCCGCTTGCGAAGAGGGGTGTGTCCATCGCTCTGCAGACCTGCGAAGCCACACGCCTTGCGGCCTGATCGGGGTCTAGCGGCGAATGTCTGAGATATTCACCGCAAACGTTGCGTTGATTGAGTCTTGTCCTTGCGGCGAATAATGTCCATATTCGCCGCAGAAGGTGCGGTAAATATGACCTACATACATGAGCTGGCCGATTGGCCAAACCTGATTTGGGACCATAGCGCCCTCGCCCAGCCGCTCGCCGCTGTGCGCCATCGCCAGGGCCGGCTGATCGGGCGGATGGAGGCCTTGGGCTTTGCGCTTCGTGAGGAGGCCGTCCTCCGGACCCTGACCGAGGACGTGTTGAAGTCCAACGAGATCGAGGGCGAAGTCCTCGATCGCGAACAGGTTCGCTCCTCCATCGCCCGCCGCTTGGGTATGGACGTTGTCGGTCTGGTTCCTGCGGATCGCGATGTCGAGGGCGTCGTCGAGATGATGCTCGACGCTACCCAAAATTACGCCCAACCGCTCACCGCCGACCGCCTGTTCGGTTGGCATGCCGCTCTGTTCCCAACGGGGCGCAGCGGGATGAGCCGGATCAACGTCGGGGCGTGGCGGACGCCAGAGGGTGACCCGATGCAGGTGGTGTCCGGTCCGATCGGACGCGAGCGCGTGCACTATGAAGCTCCGGCCGCCGACTGTCTCGACGCCGAAATGACGGCCTTCCTGCATTGGTTTGAGACCGCCACGCCCGATCCGGTGCTTAAGGCCGGCGTCGCCCACTTGTGGTTCGTCACCAATCACCCCTTCGACGACGGCAATGGCCGTATTGCCCGTGCCATCGCGGACCTCGCCCTGGCTCGCGCTGAAGGCACCTCTCAGCGGTTCTACAGCATGTCCGCCCAGATCCGTGCGGAGCGGAAGACCTACTACGAAATGCTGGAAGCGACCCAGAAAGGCGATCTGGACGTCACCGCTTGGCTGCTCTGGTTCATCGCCTGTCTCGACCGCGCCTTCGACGGCGCCGAGACGATTCTGGCCAGCGTCATGCGCAAGGCCCGCTTCTGGGAGACCCTGGCCGATCAGCCTCTGAACGAACGCCAGAGGAAGGTGCTCAACCGCTTGCTTGACGGTTTCGAGGGCAAACTGACCAACGCCAAATGGGCGGCGCTGGCGAAGACGTCTTCGGATACGGCGCTGCGTGACATCAGCGACTTGATGCAGCGGGGGATATTGGAGCGAGATGCCGGGGGCGGGCGGAGTACGAGCTATTCGCTCGCCAGCAATCCTCTTGACTGAGGAGGCGCAAGGACCGCTCGTGACTCATAGCGGCGGTTCCGAATGGCGGCTTTCGGCAGGTGAGGTGCGCGAGGCTCATCCTGAGCATTAACCTCTCGGGCCGGTCCATTTAGGCTTCTCAGGTCTCGAGCCGAATACAAACCGTATTGAGGATCCGAGGCCGTTTGGAAGAGGGACGATCTCGAGGTGCGGAACAGGCGACTGGCTGGCGTGATCCGCGACAAACGCCTCAAAGCCACTGCCGGCGAACACGATCCGGTATGCGAATTTGGCGATTAAGCGGTTGAATCTCATCACCTCAGATGGGTCGTCAAGCGACCTATGCTGAGCCTCGGCCCCGGTACGTAAAATGGGCAATTCCGACCGGCCGCGGAGGATGAGCCGTCTAGTTAGAGGCATCAGGAATTCGATCCTACCGAACGGGGTGACCTCATAGGGTCGTATCTGGCTCTCCGGTCGGTCGGGATCGAAATAAATTACTGGATTGTCGCTCGTGATGAAGTCTTCGGTCGATGTGTTGTGGAGTACTTCGAAGCCGATCCGGTTAAAAAGTTGGGAAATGCCGTCGAGCAGATGCGGCATTGCTTGGAGGCTTCGATTGGGATCAATCGGGATTTCCAGATTATTCCACAGATCCGGCATCCCTGGTGGAGGCGCTGGGAGCTGTCCGTGTGCGCCCAAGGTTAACAAGGTCGCCCGTACGGTCTGCGCCTCGAAGAGCTCTATAGCATCCCGCATAGCCGGGACACGGACCCGGAGGAGAGCGATGAACGAGCAGAGCGCGCTAGCCTCCCCCTGCGTGAGCGGGACGCGCGAGGCTAGCTTATCAACTATACTCGGCCACGGCATTTCGATTTCGGAAAACAGATCCTCCATCGTCGAATGATCTGGAGAACCAGCAGCTGTCAGTTGCGAATAGTAGTAGGACTCAAAGGCGATGCGATCTGGGCGCGAGCGGAAGCTCCCCGGACGATCCTTCGGATAGGCGACCAATTGGCCTGTCTCATCGGGGAACCCATTTAGATAGGTAACCGGAACATAGTGATGACGGCGCTTGGCCTTCAAATTCGCCATGTCAATCAGGTCTCAGCAAGCAGGGCGGCGCCGCCTATTATCGCGGAGCGCGATGATGAAGATGATCGCCTGACTCGCTGTCGGGCGGCAGGAGCTGCAGTGGGGGCAATCAGGCTACACTATTGGACTTTAGCGCTACTCAGCGCTCCCCTGGATGGAGCTAAGCGCGGGTCGATACAGGAAGGGCACGCGGAAGCTGGAGCCTTGCTTCTCCAAAACGCCGATTTCCAACAATCTGCCAATCACCTTTTGCGTCTCGCTCTCATCGAGGTTCCAAATCTTGGATAGGGTCTTGGGTGTGTGTGTCGCCTTTTGTTCAATAAGCGCCATCACATACGCCTTCTCTTCAGGGAACTCGGCATAGATCGTTTGTTCGAGGCGCGTTTTGGAAACTGCCGGCAGAGCTTCTTTAAATGCAACTTGCTCGAATATTCGGTTTCCCTGCAGGGCTTTCTCCCCGCGCTCCAAGCGGGCAATTTGGATCTCCCGAAGCTCGTTCAGGAAGTGAATAACCTCCCGAGGTGCGGACTCCTTGGTGCCATCGGCTGTGCGGGAAAGAACCCATGTCATGGTCGTTGGTTTGTTGGGGCCGGAATCCACTTGGTCGGGAAAGGCGAGGTAGATGAACTCAATCTGCTTCTGAAAATCGGCGAGAATGGCCTTTGGATCGGCGGAGTAATGTTGGCGAATGGGCTCATTCGAAAGCATGCGACGAACAACCAAGTTGATTAGGTCCGCTTCCTTCCACTCGATTGTCTTTGAACGTTCAATGTGGCTCGCTTCTCGGAACCCATCTTTCGTTATGCTGTCCCAGATATCAGTCCTGAGGAAGATCTTCGGACGAATAGATGAGGTGCCTTTGGTGTCGAGGTAGAACTTAAACAGCGCGCGAAGCGCATCGTCCTCAAGGTGGGGCTTGTCCGCAAAGGCTACGTCGAGCCGATCCAGTGCAATCCAAACCTCGTAACCTGCATCGGTTAGGGCGGCATTGGCGACATCGTAGAGTTCATCGATTGAGACGGCGCCTAGGCGCGCCTGACTTGCGCTGGGCTCACGCAGGTAAATTTTGTTTGAGAACCCGGTCGGCATTCCGGTGTTCGGATCGATGTCCATCGAGTTCTCGATCGCTTCGACGCGCGATCGATTTTTGACGTAATCCAGAGCGTATTTTACAGCCTTTGAGAGTGTGAATTCAGAGGGAAGTAGCCCTGCGCCTTCAAGCTCTTTGATAACTCGAGATGCTTTAGAGGACTTAAATCCATACTCTTTCATCGTTTGACCGCATAGGGTCAGGATGTAGAGCTTCCAAAGGCTGACAAACTCGAATTCATTTTCAGGTGTATCGTTCCTTAGGTGCTGAAAGGCGGGAGCTCCTTGAGGATTTTCTCCAGGGACAACGAGAATGCCCTTATCGAATAGTTCGTCTTGATTTTTTATTATCAGGCTGTAGATGGCGCTCTTTCCGCTGCCTTTAGGGCCGTATACAACGTCTATCTCTCCGTCGAAAACTTTTCTCCACTGTTCTGTTTCGACGAAATACTGAGACAGATGGTCCTGCTCCTCTTCTGCCGTCCGGCGTCCGAAGGAGGACGATTTCAGAACTTCGAGCGGAGTCATTCAGGCGCTATCCATAGTTGTCTAATGTGTAGCTTAGCCGGGCCGCGATGCGCGATCTAGAGAATAAGTCTCGCCCCGGACAGGTGTCTGTTGCCGCCCGATTCGTCCGTTTCGGAGCAAGCGCATCGCCCAGCAGGTCCCTGGCGGGACTAGGTCTAGAGTAGATTGGGACGTCCACTTTGGGATCGATATTCCAATGTCGCCTTCTGGCGCTCTTGAAACCCTCCGCGCGTACGCCGCCGCTTCCAGCTCGTCACGGCAGTTCACTATAGCCGCTTGTCCCCCTCGGCTCCGGCCTCCATCTGTCGGCCATGGCGCCAGGTCAGATTTTCAAGCTTGAAGACATACCCTTCATCGACCGGCGTCAGCTGACCCGGTCTCGATTTCTGCCGTGTCTGACTTTCCATGTCGACGGCGAGTGGCGGCTCTGGGTGCCCACAGGATCGCCCAATGAGTTCGTCGAGATATACGGCTGGCCCTCGGAGGCTTCCTACTATGCTGCGGAGCCGGAAAGGCCCTCCGACTTCACCACCCTGCATATGGACTTCATAGCCCAACGCGCCCTATTGCCGGGCCTCGCCCATAAGTTCAGCGCCTTCCAGGACGATCTCTACAATCTGTCCGCTTCGCTGGCCAAGCTGGACCTGATCCACCGCTCGTCCCTGGAAGGCAAAGGCCGGATGGCAGCGACCGAGGTCGAGCACATCCTCCAAGTTTGCCGCAGCATGTTTGATCTTTTGCAGGAGATGTTGGCCTGCCTGTGGGAGTCAATCCGCAAGGCCAACCCCCAACTCAAGGCGCGCGCTCTCAAAAGCAGTTTCGCCGATATGGCTCTTAAGGGCGACGACGCCCGTTCCGCCGAAGAGTTGGCGGCGACCTTCGGTCTCTTTGACGAAGTGGCAGCTTGCTATGCTCGGCATGCGCCAGTCTTTCTGCACATCCGCAAGTTCCGCGACGATCTCGTGCACCGAGGGCGGCGCGTGGGGACAATTTTCGTCGGAGACGACGGCTTTCTGATTCCGCGCGAGTTCGGTCCCTTCAAAGACCTGCGGATCTGGCGCGATGCGGAAATGCTGCCCAATGAACTTGGACCGCTTAATGCGGCGCTCGGGCTGATCATTCACAACACGCTGTGGGCCTGCAACGACTTCATCATCGCCCTATGCAGCCATGTCGAATATCCGCCGCCGCTGGTGCCAAATATGCAACTCTATTGCCGCGGCGACTTCAATACAGAGCTCCTAGCCGCCGTTAGGGACGCCCAGGACAGGATCACCGACGGCCGAGGATTGATCACGCCGCGTCCCAATGCGCCTCCAATCGATGGCGATGTCGAAAACTGACGGGCCTCTGAATCGATGCGGCGCGAACGTCCGCCTCGTGGCACCCTTCCAATGTCGGCTGTTGGCGCGCTGCTGACGTATGTAGCCCTCCGGTGAGCGTCGCCGGGTTTGAAGTGACGCGGAAGAAGCGGCGATCTTGGGGTTTGCGCCGGGGGCACACGTGTCGACCCGATGCCCGCGGCCGCGTTCGACGGTATAGGCGGTAATCCGGTCGAAGGCTTGTTCCTCGGTGGGATGTTTGCCGCCAAGGACGTAGCAGCCGAGCCGAGGTGGCGAGAAATAACCACAGAGGTGGCTGTCCATAGAGGTTATCTTAGCTCCGATCATGGCGCGCTGTCTTCTGGCCGCCAACCCGCCGTTAGGCTAAGCCCGGTACGGGAGGCGTCATGGCGAATATCACACGGGCCCGCACGGGCGAGTTTCTGCGCAAGTTGTTCGAAGTGCTGATGGCCGAGCCTGAAGGCATGCATGCGTCGGCGGCCATCGACCTGGTTCGGTCCGCGACGAAGCTAAGCGACTATGAGGCCGGTTCCTATTCGTCCGGCGGGCAGCGGTTCGAGAAGATCCTGCGGTTCGCGACTGTGGACTGCGTGAAGGCGGGGTGGTTGCGCAAGGACGATGGCGTCTGGACCGTCACCGACGCGGGCGCGAAGGCCTACAACGATTTCGCGAACCCGGAGGCCTTCTACAAGGAGGCTTGCCGCCGGTACGCGATTTGGAAGGCGGAGAGGGATGCGACCTCGGCCGTCCCGGTCAGCCCGGCGATTGAGCCTGAGGCGATCGAGGATGCGGCTGAAAAGCTCAGCGTGACGGTCGAGTCCGCGCAGGATCACGCCTGGGCCGAAATTTCGGCCTTCTTGCACGCCAGCGACCCGTTCGAGTTCCAGGAGATGGTGGCAGATCTGCTGCGCGGCATGGGCTATCACGTCCCGTGGGTCTCGCCGCCGGGCAAGGATGGCGGGGTGGATGTGATCGCCTTCACCGATCCGCTTGGCACCACTGGACCGCGCATCAAGGTCCAAGTGAAGCGCTGGCAGTCCAAGGTCGACAGCGACGGCTTGAAGTCCTTCCTGGCCTCCCTCTCGAACGGCGACGTGGGCCTGTACGTTTGCCTGGCGGGCTTCACCAAGGACGCTCAGGATTACGCCCGCAATCAGGAGAACCGCCGCGTCACCCTGATCGACGCGCGCCGTTTCGTCACTCTGTGGGTCGAGACCTACGACAAACTGGCCGATGAGGCGCGCCGTCGCCTGCCGTTGGTGCCCGTCTATTTCCTCGCGCCCCAGGACTAACGCCGCTTCTGCGCCGCCCTGACCGCAATCGATTTCCGTCTCTGGACTGATGATGAACCCTACTGAAATCGCCGATGCCCTGGACGCCCTGGCCCAGCAACCGTTTGCGCCTGAGACGTTCGGCCTTTCCTTTGCGGAGGCGACGGACAACCCGCAGGCGACCCTGGCCAAGTTGCGCAACGGTTCGACCGGAAAATCCGACGTGCCGGGCGGCATGCTGCTGAGCCGCAAGTTCCACTACGCCCCCGCGGAAGCCGGCCAGGTCGAGGCCGTGCTGACGCAGCTCCGCGCCAGCAAGAAGAATAAGACCGGCAAGCCCGCCATACTGCTGGCGACCGACGGCCAGACCATTGCGGCCGAGCACCCGAAGTCGGGCGCGCCTCTGCATTGCGCGTTCAGCGAACTGGGCGCCAAATTCTCCTTCTTCCTGCCGGCGGCGGGCAAGGAGCGGTATCAGGCGGCCGAGGAGAACCCTGTCGATGTTCGCGCGACCGGCAAGCTGGCGCGCCTGTACGACGCCCTGCTGAAGGCCAATCCCGACTGGCGGGCGGAGGAGCGCCGCCACGACATGAACCTGTTCATGACGCGGCTGATCTTCTGCCTGTTCGCCGAGGACGTCGGCGTCTTTCCTGAAAGCCAGTTCTCGTCAGTCCTGTTCGACTACAGCGGCGACCGGGGCGAGCACGCGCGCGAGACCCTGATACACGCCTTTACGGCCATGAATCTGCCCGAGGGCGAGCGTTCAGGTTTGCCGGTCTGGGCGGGCGCTCTGAAGTATGTGAACGGCGGGCTGTTCGCGGGCGCCATCGACGCGCCGGTCTTCGATGTCATCAGCTTCCGGTATCTGCGCGATGCGTCGGGCATGGACTGGAAGTTGATCAACCCCGACATCTTCGGCTCGATGATCCAGTCGATCGCCGATGAGAAGGCGCGGTCGGAACTGGGGATGCACTACACCTCCGTCCCCAACATCATGAAGGTGCTGGGCCCGCTGTTCCTGGATGATCTGGACGCCGAGATCGACAAGGCCTGGGACAAGCCCGCTGCTCTGCGTGCTCAGTTGGCGCGCCTGTCGAAGATCCGTGTCTTCGACCCCGCCTGCGGTTCGGGCAACTTCCTGGTCGTGGCCTACCGCCAGATGCGCGAGCGCGAGCTGCGTCTGATGAAGCGGCTAGGCGAACTGGATCCTGTCACCACGACCATGCAGATGTTCTCCTCGGTCGGGCTGGATCAGTTCTACGGGGTCGAGATCAACGACTTCGCGGCGGAGACAGCCAAGCTGGCGCTGTTCATCGCCGAGTATCAGGCGAACGCCCGCCTCGCCGACGTGTTCGGCCGGATGCCGGCGCTGCTGCCGCTGCGGGATGGCGGCAACATTGTTTGTGACAATTCGCTCCGTCTCAATTGGGAGGAGATCTGTCCGCCGCCGGAGGGGGAGGAAGAGGTCTACATCGCGGGGAACCCGCCATTCCTAGGCGATAACTCACGCTCCGACGAGCAAAATGCCGACATGGACTTCGTGCTGTCCGGGCATCTGGAGGCCTATCGGCGGGTCGATTTTGTCGCCTGCTGGATGTTCAAGGCCGCCAACTACATTCGCGGGCGCAACGCGAGGTCTGCCCTGGTGTCGACCAACTCGATCTGTCAAGGGCAGGCTGTTGGTGCGCTGTGGCCTGCTATTCTCAGAGATGGCGTCGAGATCGGCTTCGCCCACACGTCGTTCAAATGGCGGAACAATGCCTCGGCGAATGCAGCGGTCATTTGCGTGGTCGTTGGGCTTCGGAACGAAAGTCGCGCTTCAAAGCTGCTTTTTGCGGGGGATTTGTCCGCCACGGCCGGCAACATCAACGCCTACTTGCTGGATGGCCCATCCTTGTTTGTGGACGCTGAGGCTCGTTCGATCTTTGGCTTGCCCTACATGGAATATGGGAACAAGCCGACGGACGGTGGACATCTGATCCTCAGCCCCGAAGAGCGGGATGAGCTGATCGCTTTATACCCAGATGCATCCAAGTTCATTAAGCGCTTCATGGGTTCGGAAGAAGCGGTGAAAGGCAAAGTGCGTTTCTGCCTCTGGGTCACTGATGGTGATGCCGAGGAGGCGGCGGTCATTCCGCCTATCAAGTCGCGATTTGAAGCGGTAGCGGCATTCCGAGCCGCAAGCACAGCCGCTCAGACTAGGCCGTGGGCTGCGTACCCCCATAAATTCCGGCAAGCCCAAAACTGGGCGCGCGATCACGCCATCCTAATCCCGCGTGTATCCTCGGAGCGACGCCCATATTTGCCCGTTGTTCGGGTAGGTGCAGATGTCATTTCCTCTGACCTGAACCAGGCCATCTACGACGGTCCAGACTGGTGCATCGCACTGATCGCCGCGCGCCTGCATCTGGTGTGGATCGGTACGGTCTGTGGCAAGCTCAAGTCCGACTTCCGCTATTCAAATACCCTGGGCTGGAACACCTTCCCGGTGCCCAAATTTACGCAGGAGCAGCTTGATCAGTTGTCGGCTTCGGCGCGTCGCATTCTGAGGACGCGCTACGAGCACCACCCGGCGACGATCGCGCAGCTCTACGATCCCGACAAGATGCCCGACGACCTGCGTCAGGCGCACAAGGACAACGACGACCTGCTGGAGTCGATGTACATCGGCCGTCCCTTCCGGAACGATACGGAGCGGCTGGAGACTCTGTTCAAACTCTACGCCGCGAAGACGGCACAGTAGCGGTCGGCAAGAGGGGGGAAGTCATGGTTCAGACAGTCAACGTGGCCTATGCGCAGACGGGGGCGTCCAAGGCGGTCAACGCCCTAGGTCAGCGCCCGATGCAGGCGCGAGCCTATGCCGCGCGCGCGGCCCAGCATCTGCTGCTGAAGGCGCCGCCGGCGGCGGGCAAGAGCCGCGCCCTGATGTTCATCGCCCTGGACAAGATGCGGCATCAGGGGTTGGGCAAGACCATCGTCTGCGTGCCCGAAACCTCGATCGGCGGGTCTTTCCGCTCGACCGACCTGTCGTCCTATGGCTTCGAGGCCGATTGGGTGGTCGAGGACAGCTGGAACCTGTGCCTGAGCGGGGTCGAGGAGGCTCCTCAGTCGCAGAAGGTGAAGGCCTTCAAGGACTTCATGAAGTCCGATGCGCGCGTGTTGGTCTGCACCCACGCCACCTTCCGGTTTGGCTTTGACGCCGTCGAGGCGGAGGAGGGGGCTGAAGCCTTCGACGACGTCTTCCTGGCCGTAGACGAATTCCACCACGTCTCTGCCGCCGACAACAATCGGCTGGGCGAGATTCTGCGGCGTATCCTGGCGCGCGAACGCACGCACGTCATGGCCATGACCGGGTCCTACTTCCGCGGGGACGCCGTGCCGGTGCTGCGGGCTGATGACGAGGATCGCTTCGTCACGGTCACCTATTCCTACTACGAGCAGTTGGACGGCTATGAGCACCTGAAGTCGCTCGGGGTGAACTACAACTTCTACAAGGGCCGTTACCCCAACGGCCTGCCAGAGGTGCTGGACACCCAGCTGAAGACCATCATCCACATTCCGCATCGTGGATCGTCTGAGGCCTATGCGCCCAAGCACGAGGAGGTGCACCGCATCTACGACCTGATCGGGACGGTGGAGGGGACGGACCCCGAAACCGGCTTCGACCTGCTGCGTACGCCGGACGGTCGCCTGTTGAAGGTCGCGGACCTGGTCGATGACGGCGCCGACCGAGACCGGGTCAAGGCGGCCCTCTCGCGCGAGATCAAGGGGCCGGACGGCAAGCGCGATGACGTCGCCGACCGCGCCAAGGTGGACATCATCATCGCCCTGGGCATGGCCAAGGAAGGCTTTGACTGGGTCTGGTGCGAGCACGCCCTGACCATCGGCTATCGCGCCTCTCTGGTTGAGATCGTCCAGATCATCGGGCGCGCCACCCGCGATGCGCCCGGCAAGACGCAGGCGCGCTTCACCAACCTTGTGGCCGAGCCGGGGGTTGAGACCGGCGTGGTCGCCGACGCCGTCAACGATATGCTGAAGGCCATCTCCGGCTCGCTCCTGATGGAACAGGTGCTGGCGCCCAACTTCAAATTCTATCGCCGCGAGGACGGCGACGTTCGCGAACCGATCAGCATCGACGACAACGGCACGGTGACGATCGGCATCAAGGGCCTGATGGAGCCGCCCACCGATCGCGCCCGCGACATCTGCGAGCGGGATATGCACGACCTGATGGCCGCCGCCTGTCAGGCCATGGACAAGCGCGCCCTGTCGCCCGAAACGGCGCCCGAGGTGGTCACTCAGATGGTGCTGACCGACATCATCGAGACGCGCTACGAAAACCTGACGGCCGAGGAGACGGAGTCCGTTCGTCAGGACCTGGCCGCCCGTATGAACATCCTGACGCTGGCCAAGCGGGAAGTCGAAACCGGCGTGTCTGAACCGTCTGCTGAGTGGGAAGGGCCGCCGCTTCTCGACGCGGAGGATGATCTGCCCGGCGCGCCCAACACCCTGCTGGCGCTGGTGCGGCGCTTCATCAATGTGCGCGAGTTGGACATCGACCTGATCGACAGCGTCAACACCTTCCGCGAGCAGTTCGAGATCACGTCCAAGTCGCTCGACTCCACGCTGCTGTCGAACATGCAGTCGGCCATGGTCGCCATGCGCACCAGCATGACCGAGGACGAGGCGCGCACCCTGTGGCCGCGCATCAAGCGCTTCCGCGCTCAGGAAGGGCGAGAACCGAACGTCCACTCGTCGGATGATCTGGAGAAGCGCATGGCCGAGGCGCTGGCCTGGATGCGGAACCGGAAGGCCCAGAAGTTGCGGGCCGAGGCGGTCTGATGCGGCCGACGCTGGATGAAATCTTCGCCGAAGAGGACGAGTTCGGCCTGCTGGACGTCAAGCCGGCGGCAACGACCGGCCGTCTGGCTGACCATGCGGATGAAGCCGTCCTGCGCGACGTAGAGGCCTTTCACGCCAAGCATGGGCGGCTGCCGGACCCCGACGCCGCCAGCCACGATGAGATGCGGCTGGGCGTGATCTTCCGAAAGCTGGCCAAGGCGCCGTCCGAAGCGCTGCGCGCGATGGACCGTCTTGGGCTGCTGAATCTAACTGATGCGCCGCCGCCTCAGCGGTCCTGGCGTGACGCTCCCTCCGAGGACGAGGTGCCCGACAGCCTGGACGACATCTTCGCGGATGATGACCTGGGCGTGACAGCTGGGCTTTTCGAACTGCGGCACGTCACGCCGGCGGCGGAGCGGCATCTGCCGGATCATCGCGCCGACTTCGTGCCTTGCGTCGATTTCGAGGTCTTCGAGCCGAAATTCCTGGAAATGCAGCAGGAGTTGGAAGCCGGCGACCGCATCGCGACGGCAATCGAAAAGCGGATGGTGATCGACCCGTACGAGGGGGATTTCTTCATCCGCAACGGCTTGCTGGCATTCGTCGCCGAGAAGTCGGAGATGACCGCTCGCGGAGGATCCCGGGACTATCGCCTGCGCATCATCTTCTCGAACGGAACCGAGAGCGACCCGCTGGCCTCGTCGTTCAGAAAGTCGCTGAACGATGACAAGACCGCCCGCGTCGTACAGCGGCGTGGCCTGGGCGCTCTCGACCCTGAATGGGAAAGCGACAAGCTGGCCCTGTCGGGCTCGATCTATGTGGCGCGTAGCCTGTCTACCGATCCGTCGATCGCTGCGGAGCGCAACATCCTGCACAAGATCGGGGTGACGTCCCAGGACGTGCGCAGGCGCGTCGCCGACGCGCGCAACGATCCCACCTTCCTGCTCGCACCGGTGGAGGTGGTCGCCACCTTCGCGCTGCAGAATTTGCCCCGGGCACGGGTGGAGGAGCTTCTGCACCGTTTCTTCGAGGCGGCGCGACCTGCCGAACTGTTCGTCACTGATCGCTTTGGAAAACGCGTCAACCCTCGCGAATGGTTCTACGTCCTGCCCGAACATGTCAGTCAAGCCGCCAATCTGCTCAAAGAGGGGCGGCTTCATCGATACAGATATGATCGGGATCAGCAGAAAATCTTGGAGAAATGAGGACGCAAAGACTGCTGTGGGCTTCCGCAGAAGCTTAGAAGGGCTGCGGCACGTCACTAGCTCCGGCTAGCGGAGTTGAGACCGCGTTTGATGGGGAATGGAGAGAGCGAATGGCGGATCTAGGCATCCAGGAGTTTGATCCTGCTGAATGCTTGACGAGTGCCGAGCGGATCGCGGCCTATATCCAGGCCGTAGCCGAGGAAACTGATGACAACGTCAGAGCGATCGTCAGGGCGTTCGCTGTCGTGGTGCGGGCGCGGGGGGGACCGTCAACCGTGGCCGCAGAAGCCGACATGTCCGTCGAAGACCTTTGTGCGGCGCTAGCCGATGACGGCGATCCATCCTTCGACACCATCCTGACGGTCGCCCGCGCCCTTGGCGTGACGGTGAGTTTTGAGGTGGCGCGATGAGCGCAGGGACTGGCGACACACCCTTGTCGAACAAGCTGAAGGTTCGTGAGTTCGACCTTGTAAATTATCTCGAAACGCCCGCCGACGTGGCGGCCTATCTTGCGGTCGTGGCTGACGAAGATGGAGACGATCCTGCCCAGTTGTCGGCGGCACTGAGCCAAGTCCTTCGGTCCAGAGGCGGGAATAAGCTCGAGCTGAACGCGTTCGTCGAGATGCTTCACGCGGTTGGTCTGCGAATAAGTATCGGACTGGTGCGAGCCGTCTTGCCCAGCAAAGGTTAGTCCGCCGGCCCGGGGCCGATCCTGACCAGTAGGCGGCGGCTAGTGACCAGAGGGGAAGGTCTGCGCCGCTAGCCGCGTCAGAGGCTCCGCGCGCATTCACCCCAGCCTAGAGGCCGGTGAGGGCCTTCCTGGACTGGCCGTGGCTTCCGCCATTTATAGACGATTTCCCCTTACAAGGGGACCGTGACGAAACCTCCCTTGGGAGGTGCACACATTACGCACAGCTGCGATCGCATAGTGATCTGATTTAAAAGGACAATCTCAGCGGCGAAGCGTGTGCCAAAGTGGGCCCACTTTCCTGACTTGCCTGATTGTTAAGTAACTTCAATACGTTGTAGGGTCCCAAAGAGGCTCCACCGATACACGGATTTGCGACTCAATGGCTACGAATTTGCCCCGCATCAGCGCCTACATTTCGAGGAGGTTGCACGCGCGTCTTCAGGTCAAGTTGGAGGACAGTGGTCTGACGATGACCGAGTACGTGCGAGGGTTGATCGAGGCCGATCTAGAGGGGCACCAGGATTACATGCTGCGCCTGATGGCCCATCGGATGACCTTGATGTCGATCCAGGTTGGCGCGATGGCCAAGGAAAAGTTCGACGATGACGAATACCATCGCTTGCGAAAGATGGCAGTAACTATGGGCCGCGCCGCGTTTGGTCCTCTCCCAGTTCGTCCCTACGATTTCGAAGAAATTCAGGAAGAAGAGGAACGGATTCTCGCCCTCCATGCAGTGCTCGATCCTCTAAACGATGTCTGGTAGCGACCTCGGTTCTGCAGCGTTACTGACGTGCGTCGTCGAGCAAGCGTCGATGGTGCCTCGCTGTCGCTCCTCGGGCAGAGCTCAACGATCACGCAAGGTGCCATAGCCCGGCCGTGTCGCCCGATAGCGCACGGTTGTGCGATCGACGCCCAGCACTCGGCGGGCCCGGCGCTCGCTTAAGTCGTAAGGCGACTGAAGATGTAATCGCCGCCGGATGTGCTGCCGGCAGCGCTACTTCCAAGACGATCCTTCCGCGCGACGTCTTCCGACATTAGCGCTGCCAGCGCTCAAGGGCTAGACTGGCGACATGGAACGGCGCAGGTTGGCGGCGATCCAACCAGGTCGAGGTCGCGGGCATTCGCGGTTGGTGCTCAGGAAGATCGTGAGGCGGTTGCGATTGGTGTCATGCGCCAATGGGCCTTGTGCAAGCGATTGGCGTAATATACCAATCGTGCATGGCTCGACTTTCTCATCTTACTTCCACTGTGGCTGCCGCCTCGGGTGTGCCGGATACGGCGGCGCGTGTGATCGCCCGCTCGCTTCGGGAGGCTGGCCTAGTTTCTAAGGGAGGGCGCGGACTTAGCGCGGCGCGTATGGGGGCCGCCGATGTAGCGAATCTATTGCTCGCTTTTGCATCGCCTGAAGACGTCACCAAATCCGGGCAGACGGTCAAGGTTATCGGAGATTTGAAACTAGAGCCTTGGGTTTCGCTCGGTAAGGGGAACCGCGATTTTTTGATTCTGGAAGATGAAGAAGATCGGACCGGCTTGTCCGAAAAGCAGACGCTTTGGAGCGTCCTTACGACGCTGGTCGAACGTTATTCTTCTGAGGGCCGCCTGCCGCTAGAGGCGGAGGTACAGACGGCCAAGCCGGCGGGACTGATTGTTGACAGCGGCCCTCGCGAAACTGACCCGACGCCATGTGCCATCACTCTGTCGGTGACAAAGGACGAGTTCGGTTGGAAGGCAGAGGTAATAGTCGCCGAAAGAGGCGGCGACGACCTAGTGCTTAGCTTCTCGCCCGACGGAGTATGGCCACCTCGAAGGCGTAGGGAGGATAATCCGGGGCGTAGTCATACTATAACTCTGCCGCCAGCCATCGCTCACGCGGCCATTCGCTGCATGAGAGATGAAACACCCACGGAATTCCAGCTGATACGGAAGGGTGAATGATGATGGGGCGGCGACATCAGGATCTCCCGCTGAGCTTGCCCCCACGCGGTCTGAGCCGCGAGGTTGCGAGCCGTTATATTGGTATTAGCGTCACCAAATTCGACCAACTGGTCCAAGAGGGGCGAATGCCGGCACCGAAGCGTATCGACGGACGCAAGCTGTGGGATCGAGATGCCTTGGACGAGGCATTTTGGGCCTTACCTGACGATGGCCCTGACCGCGCCGATAATCCGTGGGACGCCGCTGCGTGAAGAAGAAGCCTGCCCACGTTTCCTACTACCGTGATGTGCGGGGGAAGGTGCGTTGGCGCTTTCGCCGTGTTGGTTTCCCTGAATCCCAAACAACCGAAACGTTTGGCTCTGAGGGGTGGTGGGCTTGGTATGCGGCTGCGTCGAACGCCCAGCCGATCGTGATCGGCGCGAGCCGGGTCAAGCCAGGATCCATCCACGCGCTAGGCGTGGCCTACTATGGGTCGGGGGATTTTCTTGGGCTCAAGCCGAACACCCAGCGCACCTACAAAGGCATCTTTGATCGCTATCGGGACAAGTATGGCGACAACCCCGTAGCCATGCTCGAAGCGCGGCACATTCGCGGGCAAATGGACAAGATGGCTGCAACCCCGGCGGCGGCGAATAACATGCTGAAGGTGCTGAGAGCGGTGATGCGCTTCGCTGTGGACCGCGGATTTGCTCGTACAGATCCCACCGTGGGCGTGCGAATGCTTCGATACAAGAGCGAAGGCTTTCATGCGTGGACCGAGCATGAGATCGAAGCGTTCGAGGCTAAATGGCCAGTCGGAACGAATGAGCGGCTAGGGTTCGACCTCCTCCTCTACACCGCTCAACGATCGGGCGATGTTCGGCAGATGACCGTTCACCAAATCCGGGACGGTCGGGTCCTCGTTCGTCAGGAAAAGACCGGGCAACTTGTCGACATTCCGCAGCATCCAAACCTCCAGGCATCGTTAGCAGCCCGTAAGATCGAGCACCTAGCGCTGCTCACCACGCAGCAGGGCAAACCTTTCACAGAGAAGGGTTTTGGAAATTGGGTGAGCAAGGCGGCCGAGCGCGCAGGTCTGCCTCATTGCTCCGCTCATGGGCTGCGAAAGGCTGCGGCACGGAGATTGGCTGAGGCCGGCTGTACGGTCCACGAGATCATGTCGATCACGGGCCACCAAAGTTTGAAGGAGGTGGAGCGCTACACGCGCGAAGTCGCCCGGCGCGGGTTGGCCGACACAGCCATGAACCGCATCGCTTGATGCACGAAACCAGAACGCTTCTGTCTAACCTTCAGCCAGGGGTTAGACGTTTTCCAGGGTAAAATTATGATTTATTGCGACAAATTGCGGCGGGTGGCGGACAGAGAGGGATTCGAACCCTCGATAGAGTTGCCCCTATACACGCGTTCCAGGCGTGCGCCTTCAACCACTCGGCCACCTGTCCATTCCACCTGAGCCCGGATGCGTCCGGGGCGGAGCCGTCGGGAGCGGACCGACGGGAGGGGCTGATTAGAGCATGACGCCCCCATGGGCAAGCGCCCTTGAAGCCTCCATATAGGCGAAGAAGGTTTTTCCCGGAGTTCGCGCCATGTTGTTGAAGAAGAATGCTGAACTGCCCACGCTTGAGACGGCTCTGCCGGGGCGGGCCGAAGCGTTGCCGACCGATGAGATGCACTTCGTCCTGGGTCATGCGCTGAAGGGCCCGCATCCGGCCGGGATGCAGACGGCCGTGTTCGGCATGGGCTGTTTCTGGGGCGTGGAGCGGGTGTTCTGGCAGTTGCCGGGCGTGTGGGTCACGTCGGCGGGCTATGCGGGCGGGATCACGCCCAACCCGACCTATGAGGAGGTCTGTTCGGGCCGCACCGGCCACACGGAGGTGGTGCAGGTGGTGTTTGATCCGGCCCGGATTTCATATGGCGACCTGCTGAAGGCGTTCTGGGAGAACCATGACCCGACGCAGGGCATGCGTCAGGGCAACGACCAGGGCACGCAGTATCGCTCGGCCGTCTATACGTTGAACGAGGCGCAACAGGCGGAGGCGCTGGCCTCGCGCGACGCCTATCAGGCGGCGCTGAGCGCGGCGGGACGCGGGGCGATTACGACCGAGATCGAACCGGCCGGTCCCTATTACTTCGCTGAGGGCTATCACCAGGGTTATCTGGCCAAGAATCCGGCGGGCTATTGCGGCATCGGCGGGACGGGCGTGGTCTGCCCGATCGGCCTGGGCGTCGGGGCCTAGGATGGATCGCGCGGGCGTAGGCAAGGCTTGCCTGGCCTTGCCGGGGGCGACGATGGATCACCCGTTTGGACCGGGTCATGACGCCTATAAGGTCGGGGGCAAGATGTTCGCCATCGTCGGCGCCGAGGGCGGGCTGTCGTTCAAGGTCTCGGACATTGCCTATGAGGTGTTGACCGAGGAGGGGCGGGCGGCGCCCGCCCCCTATCTGGCGCGAGCCAAATGGGTGCATCTGGCCGATCCGGGCGACTGGCCGGACGATGAACTGGCGGATCACCTGAAGTCGGCCCACGCCCTGATCGCCGCCAAGCTGACGAAGAAGGCGCGGGCTGAACTGGGCCTCTAGACGGGGGCTTAGGTCAGCTTCAGGCGGCGGCGTTTCGCGACCGGAACCACAGGTAGAGAATCCCCACGGGCGCGATGAAGATCGAGAAGCCCCACAGGAAGAAGTTCACCAGCACCTTCAGGAACATCAGAATGATGGCGTTCATGAAGAAGACGGTCTCGCCCATCATCACCCGCTTGATCTCGTCCCAGACCAGTTTGGAGAAGGGGAACAGCAGGGCGCCGACGCCGAACACGGCCAGGGTCACGGCGCGGTCATGCATGGGCTTGGCGCTGTCCAGCGACAGCACCATCCAGATCATGAAGGCCATGAAGGCGGCGCTGAGCACATAGGCGCGGATCAGGTAGCTCGGCTGCACCGAGCCGAAGATGCGTTTGATGAAATTCATGTCGGAGGGACGCTTTCTTACTGGGAGGCGGTCTTCTGTTCGGCGATCCAGCGGTCCATGCGCGCATCCAGCAGGGCCAGAGGCAGGGCACCGTCGACCAGCAGGGCGTCGTGGAAGGTCCGCACGTCGAAGCGATCGCCCAGTTCGCGCTCGGCCTTCTGGCGGATCTCGCGCAGACGGATCTCGCCGATCTTATAGGCCGTGGCCTGGCCGGGATCGCCGATGTAGCGCTGCAGTTCGGTCTCGATGTTGTGCGCAGACAGGGCGGAGTTGTCGCGGAAGCAGGCGCGGGCCTGTTCCTCGCTCCAGCCCAGCCAGTGCAGGCCGGTGTCGGCCACCAGACGACAGGCGCGCCACATCTCATAGCTGAGGCGGCCGAACCGCTCATAGGGCGTGCGGTAGATGCCCATCTCTTCGCCCAGGAACTCGGAATAGAGACCCCAGCCTTCGCTGAAGGCGGTGACCGAAGCGTCGCGTCGGTAATAGGGCTGGTCGGCGGCTTCCTGCTGCAGGGCGACCTGCAGGTGGTGGCCCGGCACGGCTTCGTGCACCGTCAGGGCGGGCAGTTCATACAGGGGGCGCTGGTCCAGCTTGCCGGTATTGACGATGTAGCCCCCGGCCACGCCCGTCGCCATCGACCCGGCGTTGTAGCGGCCGGTGGTGTAGGTCTCTTCCATCTCGTGCGGCACCGGACGCACGCCGTAGGGCAGGCGCGGCAGGGTGGCGAACAGCGACGGCAGGCGGTCGTCGGAACGCTTGGCGATCTCCGACGCCTTCTCCAGCAGCTCCTCGCGCGTCTTGGCGTAGAATTGCGGGTCGGTGCGCAGGAAGGTCAGGAAGCCGGCGAAGTCGCCGGTCCAGCCGGCCGCGCGCATCTCCGTCTCCATGCGGGCGCGGATGCGGGCGACTTCCTGCTGGCCGATCTCATGCACCTGATCGGGCGTCAGGTCGGTGGTGGTGTGGCTGCGGACCAGGAAGGCGTACAGGTCGCGGCCGCCGGGGCGGTGGACCAGACCCGGCGCCTGTGGGGCCTTGGGCGCGTATTCGTTACGCAACAGGTCGCGCCAGGCGGTGCGGCGGGCGGTGATCGGTCCCTCGACCAGGGCACGGGCGCGGGCGCGGAACTGTTCCTGCTGGGCGGCGGGGATGGAGGCGGGCAGGGCGTTGAACGGGCGCAGCAGGACGTCGCCGGCTTCGCCCGGCGTCAGGTCGCGCTCGGCCTGGGCCAGGGCGCTGTCGACGACCGACCGGGCCTGGATCAGGCCGGTCTCCAGCCCGCGCCGGGTGTTGGCGATCCCGGCGTCGTAATAGGCGGGCGCGGCCTCCAGACGCTTCAGCCAGGCCTCGGCGTCGGCGACCGTGGCGATGCGCGCAGCGGGCGCCAGATAGGCCAGAAGCTGGCCGGGGCCGCCTTCGGAATCAAAGGCCAGACGCGACGGGTCCAGTTCGATCCGCTCCAACTCGCGGCCGATCAGATAGCCGACGAAGGCGTGGTTCAGGCGGTGGTCTTCGTCCAGCGAGGCCGGGTTGATGGCATTCAGCCGCGCCTTCAGGGCGTTCAGCGGGGCGCGGCGGGCCAGTTCGCCTGCGCGGCTGGCGTCGGGCAGGCGCGACAGGGCGGGGCGGTCGCCGTCCATGCCCGAGCCGATGGGGTCGTTCTGGCGCAGATAGGCTTCGTAATCGACCAGCAGGGCGTCCAGCGCGGCGGCGGACGACTGGCTTTGAACGGCGGCGGCCTGGGTCGGCAGGGCGGCGGCGCCCGCAAGGCCTGACAGGCCGATCCCGGCGGCGAGAAGAAGATGACGCATGAACTAAAGCCCTCCCAAGAACTGGCGGGGAGGGGAGCGGACCGCGTCGCTGCGGTCAAGCCTTCAGCGGCACAACTCCAGGAAACGCGCCGCGCGGCCTTCCGAACCAGGCTGGGCGGCCATCATCCAGCGCTGGTCGCCGTTGAGGATCGCCAGCCAGCCGAGGCGACGGAACCGCTGGATGACGGGATCGGCGGCGGGAGCCGTGGCGACCAGGTGGACGCCGTCGTGCATGTCGGCCGCTTCGGCGCGCGCGGCGTAGGTCTCGGTGTCGCCCCCGGATTCCAGGGTGATAGCGCGGCGCCCGTTGGCCTGGTCCGCAGCCAGGGACAGGCCGATCTTGCCCGAGCCGGGCGCGCACATGAGGCTGAGCGGCACGTCGTCGGACTGAGCCAGGCCGTAGGACAGGCGCGGCTCGTCCGGGTCTTCATTCAGGAACCAGTCGTAGCCCGCGACGGGCAGGGGCGCGCCGTTCGTGCTCAGCGGGGCGACGCTGGGGGCGCAGGCGCCGAGAGCGGTCATGGTGATGAAGGCGGCGGCGGTCAGCCAATGGGCGGGGCGCATCCTCGTCCTTATCCGGTGCACAGTTCGGCGAAGCGGCGCAGTTTGGACAGATTCGCCCGATCGATCTCGACGGTTTCGGCCTGGTCGCCCAGGGCGAGGGTCAGCCGCCCGGAGGCCAGGAAGGCGGCGAAGACGGGATGGTCGGCGCGCAGGGCCGCCTCCAGTCGTCCGCGTCGCGCGCGGGCCTCGACCTCGGTCGAGGCGGCGCCGGACCGGATGACGGCGAAGCCGTCGGCGCCGGGCGCGTCATGGAAGGCCAGACGGACGACGCTGGAGCCGGGCGCGCACTCCAGCGTGGTGCGAAGGCGTGGCGTGTCGGGGATCTCATTGGCCAGAACCAGAGGGCCGTCGCCGCTGTAGAGGGTCCAGGTCCAGCCCTCGGACGCGCGGGCTGATCGGGCCGGCGGCGCAGCCTGTGGCCGTTCGGCGGGCGGCTGAGCTCCGCTCTGAGGGGCCGTCTGCACGGCCAGGGCGAATAGCATGGCCTGGGTCAGGCCGAGCATTGAGGTCATGTTTCAGCCCCCGCTGAGGAAGACGGGGGACTGTGGTCAGGCATGTCCCGAAGCGCAATAGCTAAGAAACCCCTGGACCATTCGCCGCTCCGCACGCGTAGCGGTCAGCTGGCGCTCGCCGGCCTCGGTCTGGACGGTCATGCGGCCGCCCCGCGCCAGGCCGGTCAGGGCCGCATCGCCGAGCGGCAGGCGCGCCTCGAAGGCCTCGCCGTTCGACAGCGGGTCGATGGGCTGCGGCCCGCTGGACGCCAGGACCAGACCCGCGCTGCGCGGCTGGACGTCGCCATAGACCACGGCGGCGCCGTCGCCTGGCGCGCAGGTCAGCATCAGGGCCAACTGGTCCGAATTCGGCAGGCCATAGGCCAGTTTGGCCATGGGCCCCTCATGCAGCATATGCCAGCCGGCGACGGCTTCGGCGCCGCTGCGGGATGGGGACGGAGCATAGGTCGCCGCATGGGCCGCGACGGCGGCCAGGCCCACGGCGGCCAGGATGGGAAAGACGGTTTTACGCATGACAAGCTCACTCGCGTTCGACAGATCAAACGCGGGTCGCTTGTTAACGGTTCACGGCTCCGCTGGGCCGCGCGCGATTCAGTGATGCGCTGCGGCCGGAATCACACGTTTCGGTGAACGCGGGTCAGAAGGGGCTGAAGCGTTCGACCAGAGACTGGGCGGCGGGCGTCGCCTGCATCCGGCTGATGTCGCCGCGCCCGCCGTAGCTGATGCGCGCCTCGGCGATCTGGCTGTGGCGGATGGTGTTGGCGCTGGAGATGTCTTCGGGCCGGACGATGCCCGCCACGGTCAGCTCGCGCACCTCGCGGTTGGTGCGCACTTCTTGCCGACCCTGGATGACCAGGTTGCCGTTGGGCATGACGGCGGTGACGACGGCGGCCACCGTCAGGTTCACCCGCTCCGAGCGGTTGACGCTGCCCGAGCCGTTGGCGTTCACCGCCCCTTCCGTGCCGATCATGTTTGCGGCGTCGAAGCCGCCGGGGAAGGCGCGGCCCAGGCTGTTCTCAAGACCGAAGAAGTTGGTGACGCCGCCCGAGGCGCTGTTGGTGCGGTTGCGCTGGGTGGTGTTCTGGGTCTGGGCGCGGTCGTTGATGTCGATGGAGACGGTCAGGATGTCGCCGACGCGGCGCGCCCGCTGGTCGCCGAAGAAGCTGCGCGCGCCCGTGCGCCACAGGCTGTTGGCGCTGGCCGAGGTCGGCTCGGGCAGATAGGCCTGCTCCACCGGGACCAGGGCGGCGGGATAGCCGATGGGGGCCAGCTCCGGCCCCTTCACCGCCTCGATGGCGGTCGAGCAGGCGGCCAGGCTCAGGGCGGACAACGACAGGGCGGCGACGGTGATGGGGCGCATGATGGAACTCTCGCTCAACGGGCGGCGAACTGTTGCGGGTTGCGGCGGGCGATCTGGGCGGCGGGACCGGCGACGGCCCGGCCGGGGGCCACGGCCACGGCGTCGATGGTGCGGTTGGACTGGACGTTCAGGATCGGCACGGCCTCGCCCGCCGAGGCGTTGCGGGTCGCCTTGCCGGTGACGGTCAGCTCGACCCCGTCGCTGATATAGGCGACCTCGACCATGTCGTTGCGGGCGATGACCTGGGGCGAGGCCAGGTCGCGCGGGCCGACGGGCGATCCGGCGCGCAGGGCGCGCTTGGCCTGAAGGCCGATCACCGCCTCGGCGTCCTGGGGGCCGCCTGCGGGGGCCAGGTGCGACTGGACCGAGGCCCAGACCACGTCCTCGGGCTGGATCACGTCGCCGGCGGCCAGGCTGCGGGCGTAGGTTAGAACCTCGACGCTGGAGCCCGCTCGGGCGGGCGCGCCGACGCTGGCGGCTGCAGGTCGGGCGGAGGCTTCTGCAGGCAGGGCGCCGCCTTCGCGCACCACGATGCGGCGCAGGCCTGCGGGGTTGCTCCACTCCAGCCCGGCGCGGCGCGCGGCGATCTGGACCTGGGAGGCCTCCAGCACGGCGGTGGCTCCGGCGCGGCGGCCGACGACCACGCCCGATGCGGCGCCGGCGTCGTCGAACAACTCGCCCAGGGTGATGCGGCCGTCGTCGTCGACCGGATCGGGCAGCAGATTGACCGGCCCGGCCAGGGCTTGGGTGGCCAATGCGGCGATGGCGGCGGCGAGGATCAGGGCGCGCTTCATGGCTCAGACCTTCCCTTTAGCTCTTCACCTGGGCCGAGACGGACAGCATCTCATCGGCGGTGGTGATGACCTTGGAGTTCATCTCATAGGCGCGCTGGGCCACGATCAGGGCGGTGATCTCGCTGACCGCGTCGACGTTCGAGGCCTCGGTGTAATGCTGCAGCAGATTGCCGTAGCCGACGTCGCCGGGCGCTCCGACCGTGGCCGGGCCGGACGCCGCCGTCTCCAGCAGCAGGTTGTCGCCGATGGCTTCCAGGCCCGCTTCATTGAAGAAGGTGGCCAGTTCCAGCTGGCCCACGACCTGCGGCTCGGTCTGGCCGGCGGTGGTGACCTGAACCTGACCCGACTTGGAGATGGAGACGTCCAGGGCGTCCTGCGGAATGGCGATGGCCGGCTCGACCGCATAGCCGTCGTCCGTCACCAACTGGCCTTCGCCGTTGACGGTGAAGTTGCCCGCGCGGGTATAGGCCAGCTCGCCCGAGGGCAGGGTGATCTGGAAGTAGCCCTTGCCCTGAATGGCGATGTCGTAGGTGTTGCCGGTGCGGTTGGGGCTGCCCTGTTCGGTGATGCGATAGACGCTGCCCGCCTTGACGCCCGAGCCGATCTGAATGCCGGTGGGGACCACGGTGCCCTGCGACGAGGACTGGGCCCCCATGCGCTCGACGTTCTGGTACAGCAGGTCCTGGAACTCGGCCCGCTGACGCTTGAAGCCGACCGTGTTCATGTTGGCGATGTTGTTGGAGATGACCTCCACGTTCAGCTGCTGGGCGGCCATGCCGGTGGCGGCGGTGCGAAGCGCGCGCATGTCTCAGCTCTCCCTTACGAAACCCGGCCCAGCCGCTCGACGGAGCGGCGTGACAGGTCGTTGGCGTTTTCGATCATCTTGGTCACGCGCTCATAGGCGCGGCTGATCTCGATGAGGTTGGTGATTTCCACGAGGGTGTTGACGTTCGACCCTTCCAGCATCCCCTGGCGGACCTGGGCGTCGGTCGCGTCCATCGGCTGGGCGTTGGAGGCGTTGCGGTACAGGCCGTCGCCGGACTTCTGCAGCACCGACAGGGCGTCGAAGCGCACCACGGTCAGGCGGCCGACGGGCTGGCCCTCCTGGCTGATGGTGCCGTCGTGGCCGACGCTGGCGGGACCGCGCTGCGGATCCAGCACGATCTCGGCGCCGTCGGCCAGGACCGGCAGGCCCTGCTTGGTTGTCAGCCGCCCGTCCGGGTCGGTCACGAAGGCGCCGTCGCGGGTATAGGCGGGGCCGTTCGGCGTCTGCACGGTGAAGAAGGCGCCTTCGCCCTCGATGCCGAAGTCCAGCTCCCGGCCGGTCTGCTTCAGCGTGCCCTGGCCGAAGTCGCGGCCCACGCCCTTGTCCAGCACGAAGCTGGCCGAGGGGCGGATGGCGTCGTTGCGGGCGCGCTGGCCCACTTCGGTCCCGACCATCAGCTGTTCGACCTTGAAGCCGGTCGTGTCGGCGTTGGCGACATTGTTGGCCACGATGTCCAGCTCGCGGCGAAGCGTCATCTGGCGCGACAGTCCGATATAGGCGGCGTTTTCCACGAGGCGGCTCCTTTCGCCGTTTCCCGTCGCAACGACCGTGCCAACAGGGTTAACGCCCGTGGAATGGGGGTTTGAGCGGTTTTCGCTCCTGCGGCGCCCGGCAGGATTTGCCGATTGTAAACGCCTCGTTAACCAAAACAGGGCCACACCCGGCATGTGAGGATCGGGGCGGCTTACGCATGCTGAAACTGAAGCTGGGCAAGAAGAAGAGCGAAGCGCCGACCGGCGACGACGCGAACCTGCCCGCCGTGAGCGACGGCGCGCCCGGCGCTGAGGGCGAGGACGGCGAAGCCGCGCCCGCCAAGAAGAAGATTCCGCTGCTGTTCATCATCATTCCGGCGGCCCTGGTAGTGCTGGGCGGCGGCGGCGCGACGGCCTTCCTGCTGATGAAGCCCAAACCCGCCGAGGCGGCGGGCGACCACGCGGCTCCGGCCAAGGAAGAGAAGAAGGGCAAGAAGGAGGGCGGCGGCCACGGCGGCGGGGAAGGCGAGGCGGCGCCCGAGGGCGCGGGCAAGATCGCAGCCGGTCCCGACGGCGTGACCTTCTACACCCTGCCCGACATGATCGTGAACATTCAGTCGGCCGACGGACGCCCGACCTATCTGAAGCTGCGCCTGACGCTGGAGACGAAGGACGCCGCCGTCGCCTCGCACCTTCAGGCCGAGGCCCCGCGCATGCAGGACATGTTCCAGGGCTTCTTGCGCGAACTGCGGCCCGAGGATCTGGCCGGGTCGGCCGGGTCGTATCAGCTGCGCGCCGAGATCCTGCGCCGGGTCAATCTGATCGCTGCGCCGGGCAAGGTCGACGCCGTGCTGATCGAAGAAATGCTGGTCCAGTAGTCATGACCGACGCCCTGGCCCCCGAGACGGAACTGGACCCCTTCGGCGGCGACGCCGGGCTGAGCGACGATCTCGGCGCCGACCTGGGCGCGGGGCTGTCCGAACGGGTGCTGAACCAGGACGAGATCGACAGCCTGCTCGGCTTCGACATGGGCGGCGGGGACGACTCCGAACGCAGCGGCATCCGCGCCATCATCAACTCGGCCCTGGTGTCCTACGAGCGCCTGCCGATGCTTGAGATCGTCTTCGACCGCCTGGTGCGGTTGATGACGACGTCCTTGCGCAACTTCACCTCCGACAACGTCGAGGTCAGCCTCGACACCATCAGCTCCATCCGTTTCGGCGACTATCTGAACTCCATCCCGCTGCCGGCCATTCTGGCGGTGTTCCGGGCCGAGGAGCTGGACAACTACGGCCTGCTGACGGTCGATTCCAACCTGATCTATTCGATTGTCGACGTTCTGCTGGGCGGGCGTCGCGGCACGGCGGCCCTGCGGATCGAGGGGCGGCCCTACACCACCATCGAACGGGTGCTGGTGCAGCGCATGGTCGAGGTCATCCTGAACGATGCGCGTCAGGCGTTCGAACCGCTGACCCCCGTCCACTTCAACCTGGACCGGCTTGAGACCAATCCGCGCTTCGCCGCCATCGCGCGCCCGGCCAACGCCGCTATTCTGGTCAAGCTGCGCATCGACATGGAAGATCGCGGCGGCCGGGTCGAGCTGCTGCTGCCCTATTCGACGCTGGAGCCCATCCGCAAGATGCTGCTGCAGCAGTTCATGGGCGAGAAGTTCGGCCGCGACAACATCTGGGAAGGCCACCTGGCCACCGAACTCTGGACCACCGAGACCGAGGTGCGCTGCGTGCTGGACGAGCAGCAGATGCCCCTGTCCAAGGTGCTGGACCTGAAGGTCGGCGACACCCTGATGCTGAACGTCACGCCCGAGTCCGAAGTGTCGGTGCGGGCGGGCTCCATTCCGCTGACCACCGGCCGCATGGGTCGCAAGGGCCAGCACATCGCCGTCCGCGTCGAAGGCCCCATCAGCACCGACGCCGCCGCCCGCCTCGCCAGGGAGAACAGCTGACATGACCGGCATCATCCTCGACTCCATCCTCATGCTGCTGCTGGTCGCGGCCATCGGCTACGGCATCAAGCTGGAGCGCAAGCTCAAGACCCTGCGCGAGGGCCAACTGGCCTTCGCCGCCGCCGTGACCGAGCTGAACAGCGCCGCCGGACGCGCCGAACAGGCGCTGGCCACCCTGCGCGCCTCGGGCCAGGAGACGGACCTGCTGCATGACCGCATCATCAAGGCCCGCGCCGTGAAGCAGGAGCTGGAGGTGCTGATCGCCCGCGCGCCCGCCCGCTCGGCTGACAGCCGTATTGAAACGCGCGAGGACGAACGCCGCGCCGCCGCCAAGACGCTGGCCGGCATGGAGGCGATGATCGAGGCCGAGGCGGAACCTGTCCGCACCTCTTCGGTCGCGCCTCTGCTGGACGACGAGGCGCGCGCGCGCCGCATGGCCTCGCTGATGGAGCGCATCGAGGGCGCTCGCGCGGTCATGAAGGCGCCGTCGTCGAAGCCTGCGCCCGCGCCGGAGCGCGCCTCGCCGGTGATGCAGGCCCTGGCCGCTAACCATGCTGCGCAACAGAGCCTAAACCGCGCCCGCCGTAGTCTGGACGACGACCTTTTCGCTGCTTGATTCTAAGAGCCCCTATGCCTGACGCGCGGCGTCAGGCGACTTGAGGGGGGACGCATCTTTTTTGCCCTATGTCCGACGCGCGGCGCCGGACGACTTGAGGGCGCCTTTCCTGAGTTTGACCGATGAGCAAGCTGCCCCGCCTTCTGCCCCTGATCGCCGTCGCCATCGGCGGCGTCGTGGCCGTGCGCGCCGCGGGCGTGGCGCCGGAGCTGTTCCAGGGCGCGACCGCCTGGGCTCAGGAAGCCGTCGCCGGAGAAGGCGAGGGGGCCAGGCCCGCGCCTAAGCCCGCTCCCGCCGTCTGCGCCCTGTCGCCTGAGCAACTGGCCCAGCAGGCGGGGATTTCTCCGGCTGAGCTTCGGATCATCCAGTCCCTGTCCAAGCGCCGTGACCAGCTGGACGCGCGTGACGCGGACTTCGCCACCACCCTGCCGCTGATGGTCGCCGCCGAGCAGAAGCTGGACGCCAAACTGCAGGCGCTGGAGGCCCTCAAGGGCGAGATCAGCGCCCTGGTCGGCCAGGTCGACGAGAAGGAAAAGGCCGAGGCTGATCGTCTGGTCGCCGTCTATTCCGCCATGCGGCCCAAGGAGGCGGCGGCCGTCTTCGCCACCCTGGACGACAGCGTGCGTCTGCCGGTCGCCTCGGCCATGCGTCCGCGCACCCTGGCCGCCATCATGGCCCAGATGCAGCCCGCGGCCGCCCGCGAACTGACCGAAAAGCTGGCCAAACGCTTCCAGGCCCAGCAGTACGCCGCCCGCGCCGCCGCCGCTTCGGCGCCCGCCGAGGCCGCGCCCGCGCCGACGCCTGCCGCTCAACCGGCGGCCCAGCCCGCCGCCGCCCCTGCGCCCGCTCCGGCCCGCGCGGCTCAACCGACCGCGCCGCGTCGCACGCCGACGCCTGCCGCCAACCGCCCCGCCGCCCGCCCGGCGGCTCAACCTGCGGCCAAGGCGCCGACGCCCGCCGAGACCGGCCCGCGTCCCTATACGGCGGCCCCCGCCGACGCTCCGGCCGCCGCGCGCCAGTCGGTGCAATAGGCGACGGTTGTCGCACAGGCCTTGCGCGGCTATTCAGCCCGCTTCGATTTTTCGCGAGACCTTTCCATGTCCGACGCCCTGCCTGACCGCCTCTCGGTCGATCCCGACAGCCCCTTCCACAACGCCGAACTGCTGGCGCGCGGCGTGGGCATCCGCTTCAAGGGCGAGGAAAAGACCAACGTCGAGGAATACTGCGTCTCGGAAGGCTGGGTCCGCCTGGCCGTCGGCAACCGCGTCGACCGTCGCGGCAAGGCCCTGACCGTCAAGCTGCAAGGCCCGGTCGAGCCCTTCATCAAGGGCGAGTGATTCCCGCCTGGCGGCGAAGCTGAGACTTTCAGTCGCAGTCTTCGCCCGCTAGGGTCCGCGCCTGTCGTTTGAGTCTGGGAGGCGCTCTTGTCGTTCAATATCCGTCTGATGGCGGCCAGCGCATTGGCGCTCGGCCTTGTCGCTACGCCGGTTCTGGCGCAGGACGCCGGCGCCATTCGCGCCGCCGAACAGGTGCGCGACCAGGCGCTGAAGGGCAATATCGCCCTCGACTACGTCACCCAGATCACCACCCGCTTCGGCCCGCGCCCGGCGGGCTCGCGCGCCGAGCAGGACGCCTCCGCCTGGGCTGCCGACTATATGCGCGCCCATGGCTTCCAGAACGTTCGCATCGAGCAGTTCCCCCTGATCGGCTGGGAGCGGGGCGAGGAAAGCGCCGAGATCCTGGGCGCACGCCCGCAGAAATTGGTCGCCGCCGCGCTCGGCCATTCCATCGCCACGCCGGCTGAAGGCGTCGAGGCCGAGGTCGTCTTCTTCGACGGTCTGGACGCCCTGCTGGCCGCGCCGGCCGGTTCGCTGACCGGCAAGATCGCCGTGGTCGACGGCGGTCAGATGGTGCGGATGCAGGACGGCTCGGGCTACGGCCCCCTGTCGCGCATTCGCGGCGTCGGCCCGACCGAGGCGGCCAAGCGCGGCGCGGTCGCCTTCGTCATGCGCTCGGCCGGATCGGACGAACACCGGATGCCGCACACCGGCACCACCCGCTATGTCGAGGGCAAGGTGCCGCTGCCCGCCTTTGCGCTCAGCGCACCGGACGCCGATCAAATCGCGCGCCTAGTCGGCATGGGCGAGACAGTGCGCCTGCGCCTGAAATCCACCGCCCACACCTATGAGACCCACAGCCAGAACGTGATGGGCGACATCGTCGGCGCGTCGCGTCCGAACGAGATCATCGTTCTGGGCTCGCACATGGACAGCTGGGATCTGGGCACCGGCGCCATCGATGATGCGGCGGGCGGCGCCATCACCCTGGCCGCGGCCAAGCTGATCGCCGAGCAGGGCCGACCGGCGCGCACGATCCGTGTGGTGCTTTACGGCTCCGAAGAGGTGGCCCAGCCGACCGACCACGGCAACGGCGGCGGCGCCTATGTCCGCAACATCGGCGCGGACGTGGAGAAGCACGTCGTCGCCGGCGAGAGCGATTTCGGCGCCGATCGCGTCTACGCCCTGGGCCTGCCGCCCGGTTCGCAGAACACGGACTTCGCCAAGATCGCCGAGCGCGTTCTGCGGCCGCTGGGCGTCCTGCCGGGCGAGGCGGAGCTGTTCGGCGGGGTCGACATCGGCCCCTTGGCGCGGGCGGGCGTTCCGGTCTTCGGCCTGCGCCAGGACGGCACGCGCTATTTCGATCTGCACCACACGGCTGACGACACCCTGGACAAGATCGACCGGGCCCAGATGACCCAGAATGTCGCCGCCTGGGCGGCCCTGGTGCGCCTGATCGCCGATTCCGATGTGGACTTCCGGGCCGCCCGTGCGGCACAGGAGGCGAAGCGCTGAGGCGCGCGCCGCGAGCGTGGCGAAACTGGTAGACGCAGCAGACTTAAAATCTGCCGACCTTGGTCTTGCGGGTTCGACCCCCGCCGCTCGCACCATCTTCGGCCGGACCTGATCCGGCGCATGCCCTTGAGGGCCTTGGCCCAGTGAGGCCGTTTCCACGCCTGCGTTCCTGGACGCAGGCGTTTTTGCGTCTTCGGCCAAGTGCGGTCCGGAGCTCAGAACCTTTAACGCGCGCGCCCTTGTCGCCGTCGCATTCCTGCATTCCATAGTGTGTGATGTCGATGAATGCAGTTTTCACATGGGAGCGAATTCTTGATCGGTCGTGTGTATTTTTTGCGTATAAAGTATAGATATACATTAATATCGCTTTAGTTGATTTTTATCGCTCTTGAGAGTGTATGTTATAATTTATGGTCAAATCTCTTTCACCTGGCTGAAATTGACCTGAATTCTGTCAAGTCTTTCGCGCTGCACAAAAACTTTATCTCAGCTTCGCTGTTGATGTATTAGGCTGTCTCGTCGCGGCTTGAGGGGTTGAGCCGCGCTGGCGCGTTTGATGCGCCGTTCATTGCGCCTGGCTTTCATGTCGGGCGCGAAGGCAACCGTGACATCTCGTCTGTCTGCGCCGCTGTGCGCGGCGGCGTTCTTACGGCTGCGCGGATGGCGGGCCGGGGCTCGCCGGATGTTAGAGAGACAGGAGCGCAGGCGCGCGTGGACGACGTACAACTTCAACAACTGGGCGGGCCGCTGACGATCGGCCTGCTGGTGCTGTTCTTTGGCCTGACCATGCTGATCTCGCTGCGGATCAGCCGACGCAAGGAAAACGCCGACGCCTATATGACCGCCGGGAACGGCATCGGCCTGGGGGTCTCGGCCGCCTCGATGACGGCGACCTGGATCTGGGCGGCGTCGATGTACGCTTCGGCCACCTCGGGCTACGTCTACGGCATATCGGGGCCGATCCACTATGGGCTGTGGGGGGCGTTGATGATCCTGTTCATCTACCCCTATGGCCGCCGCATCCGCGCCGTGGCGCCGCGCGCCCACACCCTGGCCGAGGTCATGTACGCCCGGCACGGCCGGTCCAGCCAACTGATGCTGGCGGGCTCTAACGTCCTGGGCAGCGTCATCAGCCTGACTTCGAACTTCATCGCCGGGGGCGCCCTGATCGCCATGCTGACGCCGTTCAGCTTCAGCCAGGGTGTCGTCGTCATCGCCGGGGGCGTGCTGCTCTACACCCTGTGGTCGGGCTTCCGCGCCTCGGTGCTGACCGACTTCATCCAGGTGTGCGCCATGCTGGGCGCCGTGATCGTGGTCATCCCGGCCATCTTCTTCGCCATGGGCGGCCCGGCCGTCTTCGTTGAAGGCGCGTCCAACCTGACGCCGCAACAGACCAGCTTCTTCTCGTCCGACGCCTTCCTGAACCAGGGCGCGCCCTATATCGCCGCCGTCCTGGCCTACGCCATTGGCAACCAGACCATCGCCCAGCGTCTGTTCGCCGTGCGCGAGGACTTGATCAAGCCGACCTTCATCACCGCCACCGTCGGCTATGGCGCCACCATCATCGGCATCGGCATGCTGGGCGTTGTGGCGCTGTATGCCGGGATCAATCCGATGGAAGGCGACCTCAACAACCTGATCCCGCAACTGGCTGGAACCTATTTCGGGCCGGTGCTGCTCAGCGTCTTCTTCATCATGATCATCGGGTCTCTGGCCTCGACGGCGGACTCCGACCTGTCGGCCCTGTCGTCGATCATGATGGCCGACGTCTATGGCCGGGCGGGCAAGCGCAAGGCCGATCCGCGCCTGATGTTGACTGTGGGGCGAGCCACCATGGTCATCGCCACCGGGACCGCTCTCTATTTCGCCGGGGCGCGGATGAACATCCTGGACCTGCTGGTCCTGGTCGGCGCCATCTGGGGCGCGCTGGTCTTCCCCGTCATCGCCAGCTTCTATTGGGAGAAGGTCACCAACAGGGCCTTCACCGTCTCGGTGCTGGCGGCGCTGGCGATCTTCTTCCCGGTGCGGTTCGGCTGGATCCCGATGGACGGCGCGGTCGGCTATGTCTTCGACGCAGTCGCCGTGGTCGGGGTGGGCGTGGTCGCGGGCTTGATGGTGTTCGGCTTCTTCGGCGCTCGGCCCGCGCGGATCGTCGGCGTGGCGGCGGCCCTGCTTGTCGCGCCCTTCGCCATCGGCTTCCTGCATGACTACGCCGTGCTCAGCGGCTCGCTGATCGCCTATGCCGTCAGCACCGTGGTCTGCACCGCCATGTCCCTGTCCAACCGGACCGGCTTCGACTTCTCGCGCATCGCCCGCATGACCGGCGACTTCGACGAGGCCGACGCCGAGGCAGCCGCCGCGCCCGCCGTGGCCCGGACAGGCTCGCAACTTCCTCAGTCCCGCTAACCGGAGATCGCCATGACCCCCTTCTGGCTTACCGTCTATGTTCTGATGTGGCCCGTCATCGTCGCGGGCGTGCTGGCCTTCATCGCCCGCGCCTTCTTCCGGGAGTGGCTGGACGCGCATCGACGCGGCGAGCCGATGATCTGACGCCGAAGGGGGCTGCGGCCCCCTTTTCATAGCTGCGCTGTCTTGGCCCCGTCATGGCGGCGGCGTAGGGATTTGACGACTTTCTGCTTCGCTTGGTGTTCCCGATGATCCGCAGCCGCCTTCTCGCCTCCGCCCTGGGCCTGACCCTCGGGCTCGTCGCCATGAGCGGAGCCGCGCAGGCGGCGGAGACGACGGCGCCCGCACTGGCGCCGGCAGCCGAGCGGCCCACGCCCTCGCTGATCGTCACCGTGGTGGTCGACCAGCTCAGCGCCAATCTGTTCAACCAGTACCGCAGCCAGTTCACCGGCGGGCTGAAGACCTTGGCCGATCAGGGCATGGTCTCGATCAACGGCTATCAGACCCACGGCGTGACCGTGACCTGCGCCGGCCACTCGACCGTGCTGACCGGCGCCCATCCGGCGCGCAGCGGCATCCCGGCCAATGACTGGATCGACACGACGACCGGGCAGGAAACCTATTGCCTGGCCGCGCCGCAGAACACCCTGGCCCACGGCAAGAACACCGACAACGGCCCGGTCGGCCCGGGCCAGCTGAGCGCCTCGACCCTGGGCGACTGGCTGAAGGCCGTCAGCCCTGAAAGCCGCGTCTACGGCGTGTCGGGCAAGGATCGCGGCGCCATCAACCTGGCCGGGCACAAGGGCGACGGCGCCTTCTGGCTGACGGACAACTTCGGCTTCACCACCTATGTCGAGCCGGGTCAGTCGGCCGAAGCGCGCCTGGCGCCGGTGGCGGCCCTGAACGCGCGGATGATCGACCGCTTCACCCGCCAGGCGCCCAGCTGGACCTATTCCAACGCCGCCTGCCGTCGTTTGGAAGGGCAGTGGACCATCGCGGGCCAGACCTTCGATTCCAAGGTGCCGCCGGCCAACTTCCGTCTCGACAACTCGCCCATCCTGGACGAGCTGACCATCGAGGGCGCGATCGAACTGATGGACCGCCAGCAACTGGGTCGTCGCGGCGTCACGGACATGCTGGGCGTCAGCCTGTCGGCCACTGACCGCATCGGCCACAGCTACGGCACCCAGGGGCCTGAGATGTGCGAACAGATGCTGCGCCTCGATGCGGCCCTGGGCGCCTTCCTGGACAAGCTGTCGACCGTTCCGGGCGGCGCCATCGTGGTGCTGACGGCCGACCACGGCGGTTCGGACTTCCCCGAGCGGACGGCTGTCGAGGGTTATCCCAACGCGGGCCGGGTGGATCGCACCCTGCAGCCGCGCGTCAATGCGGCGCTGAAGGCCCGGTTCGGCCTGGACGCCGATCCCGTGGTGTCGTCGGCGGGCGGCTTCGTCATCGTCGACAAGGACCGCAAATCCCTGCCGGAGCCGCTGCGTTCGCAGGTGCTGGCCGCCGCTCTGGAACTGCTGAACGCCGAGCCGCAGGTGGCCCTGGCCGTCGCCCGCGATGAACTGCTGGCCGAGCCGGCGCCGAACTCGATCAATCCCGAGGATCTCAATGTGCGCGAGCGCCTGCGTCTGTCGGCGGTGGCGGGCCGTTCGCCCGACATCCTGCGCGCCTGGCAGCCAGGCCTGACCGGCCAGGGCCGCGTCGGCGGCGCCATCTCCAGCCACGGTTCGCCCTGGGATTACGACCGCCGCGTGCCCATCGTCTTCTGGTGGCCGGGCGCGGAGGGGCAGGAGCGCTTCCTGCCGATGCGGACCATCGACATCGCCCCGACCCTGGCCAATCTGATCGGCGTCACGCCGGACGCCCCGATCGACGGCCGTTGCATGGACCTGCCGCAGTTCGCCAAGGGCCGCTGCGAGACGAAATAAGACGGTCGGCCGCCATAACTTCGTGTTTCGCGGCCATAAACTCGTGTTTCCATGTCGGGAGGCGGCCTTACGCCTCCCGCATTTCATTGGCACAAGGGGCTGAGAAGCGCTTCTGAGGGGAGGCGCCGGCCGTCAGAGCCATCAGAGGAAACCCGTTCATGCAAAGAGCCCGCCGCGCGCGCATCGTCGCGACCCTTGGACCCGCCAGCCGCGCGCCGGGAACGGTCAAGGCGCTGGCCCAGGCCGGGGTGGACGTCTTTCGCTTGAACTTCAGCCACGGTTCGCACGACGATCACGCCGCCGCCTTCAAGGCGGTGCGCGGGGCCGAGATGGCGCTGAAGCGGCCGCTGGGCGTATTGGCCGACCTGCAGGGGCCCAAGCTGAGGCTGGGCCGCTTCGCCGACGTCGAGATCGAGGTGAAGCCGGGCCACCAGATGCGCTTCGATCTGAATCCGGCGCTGGGCGACGAAACGCGGGTGCAGATGCCGCATCCGGAAATCTTCAAGGCGCTGCGCCCTGGAATGCTGCTTCTGCTGGACGACGGCCGGGTGCGGCTGCGCGTGGGCGAGCGCACCGACGAGTGGTGCGACGTCACGGTCGAGAGCGGCTCCAAGCTGTCGGACCGCAAGGGGGTGGCGGTGCCCGAGGCGGTCATTCCCGTGTCGGCCCTGACGCCCAAGGACCGCGAGGATCTGGCCTTTGCGCTTCGCCTCGGCGTCGACTGGGTGGCCCTCAGCTTCGTCCAGAAGGCCGAGGACATGGCCGAGCTGAAGCAGATCGTCGACGGTCAGGCCGCCTGCCTGGCCAAGATCGAAAAGCCCCAGGCCCTGAACGACCTCGAGAGCATCCTCGACTACTGCGACGGCGTCATGGTCGCGCGCGGCGATCTGGGCGTCGAGATGGACCCCGAGGAAGTGCCGGTCGCCCAGAAGAAGATCCTGCGCGCCGCCCGCCAGCGGGGCGTTCCCGCCATCGTCGCCACCCAGATGCTGGAATCGATGACCAGCGCCCCCGCTCCGACGCGCGCCGAGGCCTCCGACGTGGCCAACGCCGTCTATGAGGGCGCCGACGCCTTGATGCTGTCAGCCGAGACGGCGGCGGGCGACTATCCGCTGGAAGCGGTCGCCATCATGAACCGCATCATGGAGCGGGTGGAGCGCGACCCCCTGTGGCCGGGTCTGATGGACGCCGAACATGCGGGCATGGACATCGACGACGTCGACGCCCTGGTCGCCGCGGCGCGCAAGGCGGCCGAGGCGTCCTCGACCGCCTGCATGGTGGTGTTCACCACCTTGGGCGGCACGGCGCGGCGGATGTCGCGCGAGCGGCCGTTGCAGCCGGTTCTGGCCCTGACGCCCAAGCCTGAGACGGCGCGTCGTCTGGCCCTGGTCTGGGGGCTGGAGCCGCGTCTGGGCGAACAGCCGACCTCGCTGGAAGGCCTGACCGATGATGCGGTCGAGGCGGCAATGCTCTATGGCCTGGCTGAGCCGGGGCAGCGCATCCTGATCCTGGCCGGAACGCCCTTCGGCGCGCCGGGCGCGGCGAATCTGTTGCGTCTGGCCCATGCTCCGGCCCATGCTGCCCCCCGGCACGAACACGGGGCGAAGCGCGCCCGCAAAACCTGACGGGGCGGAATGATCAAATACATCGGCTCAAAGCGCGCGCTTCTGGGCCAGGTGATCGGTGCGGTGCGGGCGGCTCAGCCGCAGGGCGGGACGGTCTGCGACCTGTTCTCCGGCACCGCGCGCGTGGGCCACGCGCTGAAGCGCGAGGGGTTCCGCGTCTGGTCCAATGATCACAACGCCTACGCCCATGCGCTCGCCACGGCCTATGTCCAGGCTGACCGCGAGGTCTGGGCCGACAAGGCCGAGGCGGTGCTGGCTGAACTGCGCGCCGTGGCGCCTGCGCCGGGCTGGTTCACCCGCACCTATTGTCAGGAGGCCCGCTTCTTCCACCCCGACAACGGCGCCCGCATCGACGCCATGCGCGAGCGGATCGAGGTCATGGAGCTGGAGCCGGAACTGAAGGCGGTCGTCCTGGTCGCCCTGATGGAGGCGGCTGACCGGGTGGATTCCACGGCGGGCCTGCAGATGGCCTTCATGAAGCAGTGGGCGCCGCGCGCGCTGAAGCCGCTGGAGCTGCGCCTGCCGGACCTGCTGCCCGGCGTGGCGGCGGGACCATGCGTGGCGACGCACGGCGACGCGGTCGAGATCGCGGCTGAGGTCGAAGCCGACCTCGTCTATCTGGACCCGCCCTATAACCAGCACTCCTACCTCGGCAACTACCACTGCTGGGAAAGCCTGGTGCTGTGGGACAAGCCGGAAACCTATGGCGTGGCGCGCAAGCGGGTGGATGTGAAGACGCGCAAGTCCGCCTTCAACAGCCGCCCTGGCATCGGCCCCGCCCTGCAGACCGTCATCGAGCGGTTGAAGGCGCCGAACCTGATCGTCAGCTTCAACGACGAGGGCTATCTGAGCCGCGACGAGCTGACGGCCATGCTGTCAGCGCGCGGCCACGTTCAGGTGGTCGAGATCCCGCGTCCCCGCTACGTCGGCGCCCGCATCGGCATCCACAATCTGAAGGGTCAGAAGGTGGGCTCCGTCGGGCGGCTGAGGAATGTGGAGTATCTGTTCGTGGTGACGCAGCAGCCGGTCGAACTGCCGGTCGCCGCCTGACGGGAACGAAAGCCGGGCGCGGGCCGTTTTGGCCGTATGCGTACGCTTTCCAGTCTTCCTCCCCCTACTTCCCGCTTTGACGCCCGTGGTTTCGACGCTCAGCCTGAAACCTCGCGTCCGGCCCGCCCGTCGCCTCGGCGCGGGCGGGGTCTGGACAGCTGGACCATCCTGCTGATCGGCGCGATCGCGGCGGGCCTGATGGGAATGCTGCTGGGCGGCGCCCTGTCCGTCTGATTTTCGCTTAGGCGGCGTCCAGCAGCGCCTTGATCGGCGCCCAGCTGCGCCGGTGCGCGGGGCAGGGGCCGAGCGTCTGCAACGCCTTCTGGTGGATGGGGGCGTTATAGCCCTTGTGGCTGGCGAAGCCGTAGCCCGGATAGGTCGCTTCCATCTCGATCATCAGCCGATCGCGCGCCGTCTTGGCCAGGATCGACGCCGCCGCAATGGACAAGGACAGGCTGTCGCCCTTGACCACGGGCGTCACGGGGCAGGGCAGCTTGAACCGATAATTGCCGTCCACCAGGGCGTGCACCGGCGGATGGGCCAGCGCCTCAATCGCCCGACGCATGGCCAGGCCCGTGGCGTGCAGGATATTCAGCTCGTCGATCTCCTCGACCGAGGCGAAGCCGACGCCCCAGGCCAGGGCGCGGCTCTTGATGAGCGGCTCCAGCGCCGCGCGGCGCTTCTCCGTCAGGGCCTTGGAGTCGTCGATGCCCGGCGGCAGATCGTCCGGGTTCAGGATCACCGCCGCCGCCGACACCGGCCCGGCCCACGGCCCGCGCCCCGCTTCGTCCACGCCGCAGACATGGCCGTTCCAGGTCGCGCGCGCCTCAAGCTCCAGCATCAGGGTGGGGAAGGGGCGGTCAGATTTGGCGGAGGCTTTGGACGCAGTCATCGCGCGTCAGTGCCATGAACGGGCGCGGGGCGGAAGGTGGTCGTCTGGTCGGTAGCGTACTGCGAGGTGGTCGTATTGGACGCTATGAAGCGCGCGCCACCGTCACCATTATTTTCTCTCTCGGAAGACATAGTGGCGGTCTCTCGAACGCTTGCTAGTGTCTGGTCATGACCACGAAACGTGATGATCGCTTTGCCGATCTGAATGAACGCATCAGTCGCTTGGAACAAAAGGCCGCTTCTGAGATCGTCGTTCAGCAACGGCCACCCAAGCCGCCAGCGGCTGAACTCAGTGAGGGTGAAAAACAAGTCAGGGTCTGGGTGCGTCGCGCCGTACTCGCGTGGGGCCTGCTGATCTGGGCGCTCATGGTCTTTCAAGGCTGGGGGCGTATCTCTACCATCATGATAATTATGGGCTTCTTCTTCGCGATCGCTATCAGTCTGGCCATCTATGCGATCAACCTCGCCTATTGGGATTTTGGAAAGCGAGCGGCGCGACGGCTTATGGGGCGGAATGAAGACTAACCGCTGTTTCTGAGTTGCCTGTCGCACCCACCTCCCCATGCCGGAAGCACGTCGTCTGGTGGTCGTTGACCATGCCGACCGCCTGCATGAAGGCGTAGGTGATGACGGGGCCGCAGAATTTGAAGCCGCGCGCCTTCAAGGCCTTGGCCATGGCGAGGCTTTCGGCGGTCTGGGTCGGGGCTTCGCGGAAATGGCTCCACTGGTTCACCAGCGGTTTGCCGCCGACGAAGGACCACAGCCATGCCGAGAAGTCTTCGCCCCTGTCCCTCATGTCCAGCCAGATGCGGGCGCCGTTGATGGCGGCGTCGATCTTGGCGCCTGAGCGGATGATGCGTGGGTCGGCCAGCAAGCGGGCGCGGTCCGCCTCGCCATAGCGGGCGACGATCTCGGGGTCGAAACCGTCGAAGGCCTCGCGCATCCCCTCACGTTTTCTCAGGATGGTTATCCAGGCCAACCCGGCCTGAAAGCCGTCCAGCACCAGCTTCTCCCACAGGGCGCGGGCGTCGTACTCGGGCACGCCCCATTCGGTGTCATGATAGGCGATGTAGAGCGGGTCCGTCGTCCCGCACCAGCCGCAGCGGCCTTCAGCCTTTTCGGATTCGGTCATGGTGCGATGTTGCTGGAATGTTCCGGTGAGGCAAGCGAAAAGGCCCGACGTTTCCGTCGGGCCTCGCGCAGGGTGGAAGCTGGATCTTACAACCGCTCGACCGTGAACCCGCGGGCGGTCAGCATGTCGATGACGCTGTCCTGATCGGCCAGGTGGGCGACGCCAACGGCGACGAAGGCCGAGCCGGAGCTCTTCATCATCGTCTCGATCTGGTCGGTCCAGTCGGCGTTGCGGACGACCAGGGCGGCGCGGTGGATGTCCTCGTGCACCTCGCGGGTGTCGATGCGGTTCAGGCGGCCGACTTCGGCGACATCGCCCTTGAGCCAGGCGGCGACGGTCTGGTCCAGCTTGGGGACGATCTGGCCGCCGTTGCGGACGTAGTTGTTCAGATAGGCGACCTGGGCCTCCTCGCTCATGCCGGCGATCAGGCGCAGCTGGCGGTCGGCGGTTTCAAAGCCGTGAATGGTTTTGCCCTCGGCGCGGGCGCGCTCCATCAGGGTCTTGTCGACCCCGGCCTCGGGGCGATAGCCGGCCTGCATCGGGGCGGTTCCGGCCACCATGAAGGCGGCCAGCCAGGGGCGATAGGCGTCCAGCGCCGCGCCGTTGGCGCCGATGCCCTGGGCGGCCTTGTCGAAGGCGGCGAAGTCTTCGGCGCTCAGGATCGACGACAGGGGACGATCGGGGGTGACGCCGTGCTGCTGGGCGACGGCGGCGACGAGGGAAGGGTCGTCCTGGTCCGCGACCTCGACCCAGAACTGGTCGGCGGCGGCGAAGGCGGCGTCCGCCTTGTCCGAGCCCCAGGCTGTGCCGGGACGCAGATAGTGGATCGTGCCGAACAGATAGACGGTGGAGTCCTCGTCCTTGATCACCCACAGCGGCGGTCCGGCGCCCTCGGCGCGGGGGATGGGGGCGCCGGCGGGGGCCGCTGGCGCAGCCTGTTCGGCATGGGCGACGCCGGGCGCGGCGGCCAGGACGGCGGAGGCGGCCAGCGCCGCCAGAAGGCCGGCGGCGAAGCGCGAGACATGGTTGGCCGATCGGCCCATGCGGTGAGCGAGGGTCATTGCAGTGTCCTTGGATTGTACGGGGGTTCAGGCGTCGCCGAGCTCAGGTGCGGGCGACGGAAAGCTCGTCAGCACAGGGGCTGGCGGCGGGTAGGCGAGACGTGGATAGGGATCAGCGCGCGGTGAGCTTAACGGCGACCTGGGCGACGGTCGCCGGGGTTTCGACGGAGCGGCCGAAGGTCGGCACGGCCTGGACGGCCAGGCTGATCAGCAGGGCGCCGCAGACGCCCATGGCGAAGCCCGAGAAACGGTCGGCGGCGGTCGAGAACAGGTTGAACATGATGACGGTCCTTTGGATTTCGATGTGTCGATTGAAAGAGAAGGGCAGGCGGGCTCAGGCGATGAAGATGGTTTCGATCGGCTGGCCGAAGAGGCGGGATATGCGGAAGGCCAGCGGCAGGGACGGGTCGTAGCGGCCCTTCTCCAGCGCCTGGACGGTCTGGCGCGAGACGCCGAGGCGTTCGGCCAGGTCGGCCTGGGTCCAGTCGCGCTCGGCGCGAAAGACCTTGAGGCGGTTGATGAAGGCGCTGGTCATCGGCGGGCGATCCACCAGCCGCACCAGGCGATCCCGTAGCCGACGGCCTGGGCGGCCAAGGCGGCGAAGACGCCCAGGGCGATCAGGGCCGCATCGGTGTGCGGCACGGCGGCGGGCAGCAGGTTCACGCCTGCGAAGGCGGCGATGACGACGGCCGCGCCGCCGGCGACGAAGCCCAGGTTGCCGCCCCACCACCAGGCCCATTTGTGGGCTTCCTTGGCGGCCTCATCCAGGCTGCGCCACCAGTAGAGGGTATGCAGGGCCAGGAAGACGGCCAGTCCGGCGGCCAGGACGACGACGCCGATCGATGGCGCGCGGCCCCAGGCTTCGGGCCAGAACGGCGTGGCGGCGGTGGCGCTGACCCCGACCACGGTCAGGGCGCACAGGGCGACGGTCAGGTCGTCCATCTTCTTCTTGTTGCGGGCGACGGCGGCGCCGGCGGTGGTGATCTCGGTGTTCATGACAAGCTCCCCTGTCGTGTTGACAAGTTAGCTTTACTAATGAGGCCGCATTTGCGTCAAGCGACTTTTACATCACGACAAGCAGATTTTCCGTTTGGTCGGATTCAGCCTTATAAATCAGGGATCCAGGCGGGCTTCTCGACCCGCACGGGGCGGCCCTCGACGGTCAGGTCGCCGTCCATGCGGTCCAGCCGCATCAGGGCGATGGCCCGCCCTTCCGCGCCGGTCATGACTTCGCCCGCCCGCAGTTCGCCGTTCAGCACCTCGGCGCCGCGTTCGGGGGCGGGGCCGTCGAAGGCGATGGCCATCATGCGGTTCTTGATCGTGCCGCGCCGCTTCATGCGCGAGGTCGTCTCCTGGCCGATGAAACAGCCCTTGTGGAAGTCGATGCCGTTCAACAGGTCGAAGTCCGCTTCGATCGGATAGGTCTTGTCCATCAGGGCGTCCTGGGTCGGATCGGGCACGCCTAGGCTCAGGCGGCGCGCCTGCCAGTCGGCCTCGGTCGCGTCGGCCGCGCTCTGATCGCCCCAGCGGCGGCCGCCCAGGTCAGGCAGGCGGGGGTCGCCGACGAAGCCGTCGGACATGCTCGCGCCCCAGGCGACGAAGACCGCGTCGGGAATGGACATGACCTCGACCCTGGAGCGCAGCTTGTACATCGACAGGCGCTGGACCAGCGCGTCGCGCCGCTCGGCCGCGACGTCCAGCACGACGCCGTCTTCCTCGCCCCAGATGAACAGGTCGAACAGCAGCCGTCCCGGCGGCGACAGCAGGGCGCCGAAACGAAGTTCGCCCGGTTGCAGGGTCTCCACATCCTGGGTCAGCAGATTGTGCAGGAAGGGGCGGGCGTCGGGGCCGCTGACGCGGATCAGGGCGCGACTATCAAGACGGGCGATGGACATAAGGCCAAGATAGGCAGGCGGGGCTTCGTCCTCCAGTCCGCTTGCCTCTCTAAGTGGAGCAGACGCGAAAAAGGCTGCGGGATGTCTCCCGCAGCCTCTCGAAGATCGGCGCCTGTCGGCTTACCAGCGGCGGCCGTTGTGGTCGCGGCGCTCATAGCGGACCTTGGCCGACAGGGCGTCATAGCGGCGGTCCAGCTCCATGCGTTCGCGGCGGCTCAGGCCGTCGTGTCGATAGGCGCGCTCCAGCCGCACCAGGCTGTTCAGCTCGTTCTTCAGGCGGCTGGCCTCGCGGACGCTGAGCTGGCGGGTGTGGACGCCCTGGTCGATGCGGCGGTCCAGATTGTATTTTCGCTGGTTGATCGACTGCCAGCCGTCGTGTCGGCTCTCATAGACCGGAGCGTGGCGATGGGACTGGGCGGCGGCGGGCAGGGCGGCGCCGAGGGCGACGGCGGCCGTCGTCGCGGCCAGGACGGGGATCATCAGGGTTTTGAACTTGGCCATGGTCGGGCTCCTTTGTCTGGACGCAACCGATCGGGTTGCGTTGACGCCAGATGACCCCCTTGCGCCTGAGCCGCGTCTGAACGGCGCGCTTCAGATAGGGTTCATCAGCGTGACATTGTGGTCATGCTGGGCTTTCCGCGTGTGAATCCGCGACGGAGATTTCATCCCTCGACGTTCCTCTTTGGACTGAACGCCGGTAGACTGCGTGTTCAGCCGCTGTTCAGAGGCCCTGGTTTAAACCGCGATCCATGATGCGTATTCGAGCCCTTCTTTTGGCCGGCCTGATCGCCCTCGTCCCGTTGACGGACGCGGCGGCTCAGTCGCGCGGCCGCGACCGGGATCGCGACGATGATCGCCGGGAGCAACCCCGCAACTACTCCGGACAGAACTATCCGGGGCAAGGCCTGCGCGACATGCCGCGCGGCGACAGCGGCCCGCGCGCCAATCCTGGCGATGTGGCGCGCCGCGTCCAGTCGGGCCGCCCGGGCCGAATGCTGGGCGTCCAGGAGCGCGGCGGCGACTATGTGGTGCGCTGGGAATATCCGGGCGGCCGCGTCTCGGACATCCAGGTTGACGGCCGGTCCGGCCGGGTTCGCGGGGACGACTGAATGCGGGTGCTGCTTGTCGAGGACGACGTCGATCTGTCGCGCCAGCTGAAGACCGCCCTGACCGACGCCGGATACGCCGTCGACCATGCGCCCGACGGCGAGGAAGCCTGGTTCCTGGGCGACACCGAACCCTATGACGTGGTGGTGCTGGACCTGGGGCTTCCCAAGATCGACGGCGTGTCGGTGCTGGAGCGCTGGCGCCGCGAGGGCAAGGCGACGCCGGTGCTGATCCTGACTGCGCGCGGCGCCTGGTCGGACAAGGTGGCGGGTTTCGACGCCGGGGCCGACGATTATCTGACCAAGCCCTTCCATACCGAGGAGCTGCTGGCCCGCCTGCGCGCCCTGCTGCGCCGTTCGGCCGGTCATGCGGCGGCGACGCTGAGCTGCGGCGGCCTGCGTCTGGACCCGCGCGCGGCGCGGGCCACGGTCAACGGCGAGCCGCTGCGTCTGACCAGCCTGGAATACCGCCTGCTGCACTATCTGATGATGCACCAGGGCCGTGTCATCAGCCGCACCGAGCTGGTCGAACACCTCTACGATCAGGATTTCGACCGCGACTCCAACACCATCGAGGTCTTCGTCGGCCGCCTGCGCAAGAAGATCGGCGCCGACCGCATCGAGACCGTGCGCGGCCTGGGCTATCGCCTGTCGCCGTTGGCCGGCGAGAGCGACGCGGCCTGAGCGCCGCATGACGGGCCAATCAATGGGCCAGGCTCAGACTGACCGGCGCCAGTGGGGTCGGTGGTTCGGGCGGCCCGGCCGTTCGCTGACGCGGCGGCTGATCTGGCTGGCGGCGGCGTGGATCCTGATCGCCCTGGCGGCGGCAGCTCTGGTGCTGACCGCCGTGTTCCAGGAATCGGCCCTGCGCCGCCTAGGCAACATCCTGGGCGACACCATCGACGAGGCGGTGGTGGCCGCCACCATCACGCCCGAAGGCGAAGTCTTCATCGGCGAGATTCAGGACGCCCGCACCCAGCGCCTGCTGTCCGGCAAATACTGGATGGTGGCCGAGCCGACGCCGACCGGCGGAATGCAGGTGCTGGCGCACTCGGCCTCTCTGGGCGAGGCGGAGCTGGAACACGGCCTCGACCTGACCAACCGGCTGCGTTCTTCTTTCGGCCAGACCATCAGCTACAACGCCGAGGACGGACCCAAGGGCGAGCCCCTGCGCATCGCCGCCAGCATGAAGCAGCTTCCCGGCCGCGATCGGCCGGTGATCTTCTTCGCCGGGATCGACCGTTCGGACGTCGACGCCGACACCCGCCAGTTCGCCACCGTCACCTGGATCGCCATGCTGCTGCTGGGGGCGGGGCTGGTGACGGCGGTCTTCATCCAGGTGCAGGTGGGCCTGCGCCCGCTCTATGACCTGGGCGACGAGATTTCCGACGTGCGCCAGGGCCGCTCGCATCGGGTCGAGGGCGTCTATCCCGTCGAGATCCAGCCCCTGGCCGAACAGGTCAACCGCCTGCTGGCCCACAACCAGGAGACGGTGGAGCGTCAGCGCACCCACGTCGGCAACCTGGCCCACGCCCTGAAGACCCCTCTGGCCGTGATGCTGGCCGAGGCGGGAGCGCGCGAGGGGCCATTGCCGGACCTGATCCGCCGTCAGACCAAGGTGATGCAGGACCAGGTCGACCACCACCTGCGCCGCGCCCGCGCCGCCGCCCGCGCCGCCCATGGCCTGGGCGAGCGCACCGCCGTGGCCGAGGTGCTGGACGAGATGGCCGTGATGCTGGAGCGGGTCTTCGAGGACAAGGGCGTCGAGATCGACTGGCGCGCGCCCGACGATCTGGCCTTCCTGGGCGAACGCCAGGACCTGCAGGAGATCTTCGGCAATCTGATCGAGAACGCCGCCAAATGGTGCAAGCGCCGGGTCCGCATCTCGGCCGGGCCGTCGACGCCGGGTCAGATGATCGCCGTGGTCGAGGACGACGGCCCCGGCCTGCCCGCCGACCAGCGCGACACGGCCCTGAAACGCGGCACGCGCATGGATGAGGACACGCCCGGCACCGGGCTGGGCCTGTCGATCGTCGACGAACTCACCCGCGCCTACGGCGGCCGCGTCACCCTGAGCGACAGCAGCATGGGCGGCCTGAAGGTAGTGCTGGAGCTGCCCGCAGCCGAGGGGTGAGGCGGGCCGCCGAAGCGGTCAGTCTGAAGAGCTGCTAGGGGTGGTTAGCAGACACCAACGGGTTGCGTGTAACGTCTCCGAATGGACAACTCTTCTCTCGGGCTGACGCGGCTAAGCATGAGCTTAATCCTCGCAGCGGTCTGTGCTTCTGTCGTCTCTGGCATCGGCTTGGCTCTGGTGGCACTTGGCATGGGCCAGTTGCTGTTGGGCTTCTGGAATGACGCTCTACTTTTATCGTTTCTCAGCCTCGTTCCGGCTGGCCTAATTGCTTTCGCGGCCACGTTTCCAGCCTACTTCCTCGTTCGGCTTGGTTATCAGCCCTCAGCCTTTGCTGTTGTCATGACAGGAGCTGCGATCGGTGCGTTGCCCTACGGCGTGATGATGCTCATCGGAGCTGCCACGGGAGCGTATGTCGCTTGGGCGAGCCTCGTCGCAGGTATGGGCGTACACATCATCGCCGGTGCTGTGGGCGCAGGTGCTTTCTTCTTCTGCGCGTATCGCGGGATCGCCCGAAATGTCGGCTAAGGGTGGGAAGCGGATGCTGGCTTAGACCTCGTCCCATGTGACGGGCCCCCAAGGCTGGCTGTCAGCCCAAGCTTTCGCCTTATTGATCGTTTCGAATCCCGGTGACGTTAGAACGTAATAGAAGACACCATCTGGCCCCGGCAACTTAGGCGGCGGCGGAGGGGGCATTTCGTAATTGTGCTGAAGTCGCACATGCTCCATCTCTTCGAGATAGTCAGCATGATCGCGGTCGAAGTTTCGCTTCATAACCCTGACAGGCGTACGCACAGTCCCATCGTAAAGCCAAAACCCACTTAGAACTGCTTCGCCGTCATAATCGTCAATTGCCATGACCTGACGCTATTCCTTCCTTTCTGCAGCGTACATCTGAAAGCGGAAACTGAATGGGTCCGCAACGGGTCGTGAACCGAAGTTCGCTTAAGGGTGGTTAGCGGACGCTAGGTGGGAACTTATCGGACCACGCCTTCATCCGCCTACGCATCCAGCCTGCGAGGATGATGAAGGCGGCGCAAGCCAAGGTCACGGCTGCACAGAATAGCGAAGCAAGCCTGTCACCATCGCGCAGGAAGGCGACGGCTAGAAAGGCCGCCCCCGCAAGTACCAAGGCTCCCAAAAGCTGAAAAATGCGGGTGGTGATCGAGTAGACGCTTAGCATGCCCTCAGCTAAGGCGATTTACCCAACGTCCGCAACGGGTCGTGAACCGAAGTTAGCATATAGAGTGGGAAGCGGACATCAGAATTAGCGGAATATGTCCCCATTGGCGCGTCCTGCGCGGCAGTAATACTGAACGAACGCGCCAGGCTGCTCTTGCATGAGGCCAGCGACAATTTCGCAGTTCTTCTTATTATGGGCTTGGCCATCAAGAGCGTCGAACGTCGCCACGTGGATATGATGGTTGCCGACAACTGGCGACCGATAAAGAGTGTAGACCGTAAGCTCATCAGGCTGGGCTCCGCAGGAGCCTAAGAGGGCCGCCGTTATCAGACATAGTTTTCTAATCATAGCTGTCCTCCGAGCGTGACCATGCCGTAGGCTGATAGAATGTCCAGACGGCCCGGGTGCTACGTCGGGGTAACGTCCGCGACGGGCCGTGAACCGAAGTCAGCAATGGGGCGTATGCAGACGTTGCGGCTAGTCGCTCAGTTCTGGAATGAGCGTGCTGAGTGTTGCGCCGGGCGTCCAGAGCGCCGCGCGCCAGCCGCGCGCACGTGCGGCTTCGACGTTCTTTTCGCTGTCGTCGATGAAGGCGATCGCTGAGGCGGGCAGGTTCACGCGTTGCTCTACCGCTGCATAGAAATCCTGTGACGGCTTCGAAACGCCAAGCTGCGCGGCATAGTGCATGTCATCAAACAGGTCGCGAAACCTGAGCCTATCCCACAGATAGGACGCGCGTTCGTGTTCCTGGACGGTCGCCAGATGCAGAGGCGTTCCCGACGCTCGAACCTCGGCGAGTTGCAGCAGCAGGGCCTCGTCCAGATGGGCGTCGCCTTCAAACCAATAGCGGATCAACTGACTGTAACTGACGTGTGGCGCGATTTCCGCGAGCGCGGGCTCCAGTCTATCCCGCAGGGGCGCGCGGCCGTGAACGACATCGTCCCAGCACGGCTTGAAGAAGCGGTCTTGCAGCGCCTCACGGGGAACGCCCAGGTCTTCTTCGATGCGAGCGGACCATCCAGCAGGATCGGGGTGACGCACCACGACGCCATCGACATCCACCATCAACACGGCTGGTTTCATCAGACCTGCAACCCATCGCACCCAGAGAAAGAGCTATTCTGCTGGTTTGAAATCCGGCTGCAAGGGACACGAAACGAGGTTCGTTTAACGGGCGGTGGAGACGTCACAGGCGAAGGGCGGGCGATCCTGTCCATGCTGTCGAACAGGCCTCAAATCCCCTGTTAACCCACGACGGCGCACCTTCGGCGTTTAGGCCGGGAATCAGTGCGGTCGGAGGAGTGGGGATGGCGGACCTGTCGGTCGCCCAGAGGGCCGCCTTGGCCCAGCTGATCGAACGGTGCCCGGATCGGGTCCTGTCGCAGCTTTCGGGGCTGGCGGGCTCGATGGCGGGCGACCGGGCGGCGGCGTTGCGCGACATGATCGAGGTCGAGGCGCTGGACCGGCGTCGCCGCAACATCGCCTTCGCGCCCCTGCTGCCCCTGTTCCAGCCGCGCGCCGACGGTCTGCCGGGGCTCTGTTTTCCAGCGGCGGTGTTGGGGCGGATGTGGCGCAGCGCCACCCGCAACGAGCCGGAGCTGCTGCCTCAGCTGGATCGCGACGATGACCTGTCGCGCATGATCGCCGACCGCCTGTGTCTCAGCGCCGCCTTCGCCCTGCGCGATCGGGCGGGCGAGATCTGGCCGGATGCGGCGTCGGAGACCGCGCAGGCGCATGAGCTGGCGGCGTGTCTCGACCTAGCGGCGACGGCGCGGCGGGCCTTGCCCCACCTGCCGAACTGGATCGGCCGCTCGGGGCCGGAGGCGGCCGCCGAGTTGAAGCTGGCCTTGCGCCAGGCCGCCGGGATCGCGCCCGACGGCGCCAGTCGCTTGCTGGAGATGATCTTCGCCCATCTGGAGGACGCGCGGCTGATCCTGCGCGTCGCCGCCTTGGCCGCGCCGGGCGGGCGTGAACTGAGCGCCGAGACGGCCTTGGGAGAAAGCGAGCTGGGCCTGTTCGTCGACCGCATCCTGCTGGCGCTGGCGCGGCGTGCGGCGGACGCGGCCGCCTTCGATCCTGCCGGAGGCGGGGCCGAGCTGGACGTCTTCAAGGCCGACCTGGATTGGTGCGCCGAGACGCTGGCCGAGATCGACATGGCCCTGCCGCTCAAGGCCGACAGCGCCTGGGGCAAGGCGGTGCGGCAGGCGCGCTTGAAGGTGGCGCTCAGCCTGTCCGAACGCTTCAGCGCGGCCGAGCGGGCGGTGGACGCCGTCCTGCCGGTCGAGCGGACCGCCCTGGTCGGGCGCATGACGCGCCCGGCGCCTCGGCTGGACGGGGCGGTCGAGGCCGCCGCCGCCGATCGCGCGCGGGCCCTGTCGGCGCTGGTGGGACTGGTGCGTGGCCCGGCGGCTGTGTTCGGCTGCGAGGCGGAACGCCGCCAGATGGCCGAGGCCCTGACCGGCCGTCTGGCCGCCTGGGCGGACGAAGCCATGGAACGGCTCAACGACGGCCAGGCCGCTGACGAGGCGACGGCGCGCAAGCGCATCATTCTGACCGCCGAGCTTCTGGGTCTGATCGGCGCGCGCGAGGCCGCGCGCACGGTGCGGCGGCGATTGATGGCGTCAGGTGCGGCGTCGCGCGCCTCGCCTCCGGCCGCCTGATCCGCTACAGCGGCGGCCATGACGATCTTCTGGATCATGACGGCTCTTGTGACCGCGCTGGCGGGGTTGGCGGTGCTGTCCGCCGCCCGGCGCGGGGCCGAGGCCGAAAGCGTGGCGGACCGCGACGCGGGCGCGCGCGAACTGGCCGAGCTGGACCGGCTGAAGGCGCGCGGCCTGCTGGACGAGGCGGGCTGGACCGCTGCGCGGGCCGAGGCGGGGCGCCGTCTGCTGGCCGCCCGCCGTGCAGACCGCCGTCCGGTCGCGGGCGCGCGCGATCGCTATTGGGTGCTGGGCGGGATCGCGGCGACGGCGGCGGCTTCGCTGGGCCTCTACGCCGTCTTCGGCGCGCCGGGCATGAAGGATCAGGCCTATGAGACGCGCGTGCGTGAATGGGCCTCTGCGCCCGAGGCGCTGGAGCCGGCGCAGGTCGCGGCCGTGCTGGGGCAGGTGGTCAAGGACCGGCCGGACGATCGCTTGGCGTTGACCATGCTGGGCGCCGCCCGGTTCGAGGCTGGCGACCCTATCGGCGCGGCCTCGGCCTTCCGCCGCGCCCTGGCCATCCAGCCGGACGACGCCCAGAGCTGGGCGCGGCTGGGCGAAAGCCTGGTGCGGGCCAATGACGGGGCGGTCGACGGCGACGCCGAGGCGGCCTTCCGCCAGGCGGTCAAGCTGGACCCCGATCAGTTGGGCGCGCGCTTCTATCTGGGCGAGGCCGCCCTGGCGCGCGGCGACCGGGCCGAGGCCGAGGCCATGTGGACGCCGCTGATCGCCGTGCTGGCGCCGTCGGATCCGCGCCGCGCCGACTTGCAGAAACGTCTGGCGGAGGCCGCCCGATGAGCCGTTGGCCCGCCCTTGCTCCCGCCTTATACGCGGCGGTGTTTTCCGCCATCCCCGGATCGTTGACATGAGCTGGTTGCCCAAATCGCCGAAGGCGCGCCGCCGACTGTGGGTCGTCATCGCTGCGGCGCCCGTGCTGGCGCTGGCCGTCGGCCTGTCGCTGTGGGCGATGAAGGACAATGTGACCTTCTTCTATTCCCCCTCGGAAGTGACGCCGCAGAAGGTTCCGGCCGGCCAGATGATCCGCCTGGGCGGTCTGGTCGAGGCGGGCAGCGTGCACAAGGCGGCCGACGGCTCGGTCGCCTTCGTCGTCACCGACAACGGGGCGACGGCGCAGGTGATCTATCACGGCGACCTGCCCGACCTTTTCCGCGAGGGGCAGGGCATCGTGGCGCAAGGGGCGTTCCGCCCCGATCGCACCTTTGAGGCCAGCCAGGTTCTGGCCAAGCACGACGAGACCTATATGCCGCGCGAAGTCGCCGACCGGCTGAAGGAAAAGGGCGAGTGGCGGCCCGAGGGCGGCGAGGCCGCGCCCGCCGCCGCAACCGTGCAGCAAGGGGCTTAAGCGTTGATCGTCGAACTGGGCGCCTTCGCCCTGATCCTGGCGCTGGTGCTGTCGGTGCTGAGCCTGGCGCTGACCACGGCGGGACGTCTGCGGCTCAGCCCGGTGCTGGCCGGGGCGGGGGGCGGCGCCATGCTGGCCTCGGCCGGGGCGATCCTTCTGGCCTTCGGGGCGCTGATCTACGCCTTCGTGGTGTCGGACTTCTCAGTGTCGAACGTGGCCATGAACAGCCACACCGACAAGCCGGTCTTCTACAAGGTCGCCGCCGCCTGGGGCAGCCATGAAGGCTCGCTGCTGCTGTGGTGTCTGGTGATGACGGTCTTCGGCGGGGCGCTGGCGCTGGCGCGCGGCTTGCCGTTCGGACTGAAGACCTCGGCCGTAGCCGTGCAGGCGGCCCTGTCGAGCCTGTTCCTGGCCTTCGCCGCCTTCACCTCCAACCCCTTCTTCCGACTGGACCCGGCGCCGGTGCAGGGCGCGTCGTTGAACCCCCTGTTGCAGGACCCGGCGCTGGCGGTGCACCCGCCGCTGCTCTACGGCGGCTATGTCGGGTTTTCGGTCTGCTTCTCGCTGGCGGTGGCCGCCCTGATCGAGAAGCGCGTTGATCCGGCCTGGGGCCGCTGGGTGCGGCCGTGGGCGCTGGCGTCCTGGGCCCTGCTGACCGTCGGCATCGCGCTCGGTTCCTTCTGGGCCTATTACGAACTGGGCTGGGGCGGCTGGTGGTTCTGGGACCCGGTCGAGAACGCCAGCTTCATGCCGTGGCTGGCGGGCGCGGCTCTGCTGCACTCGGCCATCGTCACCGAGCGGCGCGGGGCGCTGGCGGGCTGGACCGTCTTCCTGGCGATCCTGGCCTTCACCTTCTCCATGCTGGGGGCCTTCCTGGTGCGCTCGGGCGTGCTGACCAGCGTGCACGCCTTCGCCGTCGATCCCCAGCGGGGGATGATGCTGCTGGCCATCCTGGGGCTGGCGGCGGGCGCAGCCTTCATCCTGTTCGCCCTGCGCGCCCCGGCCATTCGGTCGGGCGCCGCCTTCGCCCCGGTCAGCCGAGAGGGCGCGTTGGTGCTGAACAACCTGTTCCTGACAGCGGCGGCGGCGACCGTGCTGCTGGGCACCCTCTACCCGCTCATTCTGGAGGGCGTGACGGGGGCGACCATCTCGGTCGGCCCGCCCTATTTCAACGCCGTCTTCAACCCGTTGATGATCGTCGCCTGCCTGATCCTGCCCGCCGGGCCGCTGCTGGCGTGGAAGCGGGGCGACCTGAAGGGGGCCTTGCAGCGCCTGTGGCTGGCGGCCGCTCTCGCCGTCGCCGCCGCCTTCGCCGCCTTCTTCCTGTTCGATCCGAAGAAGGCGCTGGCCGCTGCGGGCTTCGGTGTCGGCGCCTGGCTGATCGGCGGGGCGCTGGCGGAGCTGGGCGTGCGGACCAAGGCCTTCCGCGCGCCTTTGGCCGAGACCCTGCGCCGGGCCAAGGGCCTGCCGCTGGGCGCCTGGGGCATGGCGCTGGCCCACGCCGGTCTGGGCGTCTTCATTCTGGGCGCCGTGGTCGAGACCAGCTTCAAGGCCGAGACCGCCGCCGCCCTGCCGCTGGGCGGGGAAGTCGCCGCCGGGCCGTGGAAGGCGCGGCTGGACGCGGTCGAGGTCATCGAAGGGCCGAACTATCTGGCCGAGCAGGGCCGCCTGACCATCATGCCGGTCGACGGCCGCGCGCCCGAGCGCGTCATCACCGCCGAGCGCCGCTTCTTCCCGGCGGGCGGCCAGACGACGACCGAGGTCGGCCTCGACTTCCGCGGGCTGGACGACGTCTACGCGGTCATGGGCGACCGCGCGGCGACCGACGACGGCGAGCGCGCCTGGATCGTGCGCATCTATTACAACCCCTGGGCGCGGCTGATCTTCCTGGGGCCGGCGCTGATGGCGCTGGGCGGGCTGATCTCCCTGCTGGACCGGCGCCTGCGCGTCGGGGCGGGCTCGCGCGTGAAGAAGGCCGCCAAGCCGGGCGAGCCTGTGGAGGCGCAGGCGTGAGGCGCGCCGCCGCCCTGTTCGCAGCCGTCCTGCTGGCCGGCGCCGCCGCGCCTGCTGTGGCCGAGCCGCCGCCTGCGCCGGATCGTCCGCTGACTGACCCGGCCCAGGAAGCCCGCGCCCGCGCCCTGTTCGGCGATATCCGCTGCGTCGTCTGCCAGCATGAGTCGATCGCCGACAGCCCGGCGGGCATCGCCGCCGATCTGCGCGGCCTGGTGCGCGAACAGATCGCCGCCGGCAAGACGGACGACGAGATCAAGGCCGACCTGCTGCGTCGCTACGGCGACTATGTGCTGTTCCAGCCGCCGCTGCGGATCGGCACCTGGCTGTTGTGGTTCGGCCCGTTCGTTCTGGCGGCGGGGGCGGGCGTGGTGCTGGTCCTGCGGGCGCGCCGACGCAGTGCGGGCGAGGCTGCGCCCCTGACGCCGGAAGAAGAACGCGCCCTGGCCGCCCTAACGGCGGACGACGAAAAGTCCTAGCCTGTCCATTTGGAAAGCCTTTCGCCGCCTTCCTGACGCAGCTACGCCACACCGCGAACGTCGATCAGGAACAATCATCGCGAGGGCGTGCATTGGCTTGAGGCGTAACGCCCTATATTCATGGGCGAACGGAGCTTTTCCGTATCCGCCAGTAAAGACTGCAAGGACGACGATGCTGAAACGCAAGGAGTTCATTCTGGGGGCCGCTGTCGGCCTGACCTTCGCCGCCGCCGCGACGGCGGGCGGGGTCATCACCTGGCCGGGCGCCGAAGCCGCGCCCGCCGCCAAGGTCGGACAGCTGGTTCCCTCGGCCGGCGCCGGAGCATTGGCGTTCGCCCCGCCGCAGGGCGCGCCGCTCAGCTTCGCCGACATCTTCCAGCAGGTCGCCCCCGCCGTGGTGCAGATCGACGTGAAGACCCGCGTCCAGCGCCCGCGCGGCGTGTTCCAGATTCCGGGCTTCGGCGCCGTGCCCATCCCCGGCGCGCCGGGCGGTTCGGGCGAGGGTGAGGAAGACAACACCCAACTGGCCGCAGGCGCCGGTTCGGGCTTCTTCATCTCGGCTGACGGCTTCATCGTGACGAACAACCACGTCGTCGAAAACGCCGAAGAGATCACGGTTCGCCTGAACGACGAGCGCGAGCTGAAAGCGCGCCTGATCGGCCGCGACCCGCTGACGGATCTGGCGGTCATCAAAGTCGAAGGGTCGGCCTTCCCCTTCGTCTCCTTTGAGGACAAGGCCGAGCCGCGCGTCGGCGACTGGGTCATCGCCGTGGGCAACCCCTTCGGCCTGGGCGGTACGGCGACGGCGGGCATTGTCTCGGCCAAGTCGCGCGCCATCGGAGGAAATGAAAACCCCTACACCGACTTCATTCAGATCGACGCCGCCATCAACCGGGGCAACTCGGGCGGCCCGACCTTCGACATCTATGGTCGCGTCATCGGCGTGAATACGGCGATCTTCTCGCCGACGGGCGGTTCGGTCGGCATCGGCTTCGCCATTCCCGCCGGAATCGCCAAGGACACCACGGATCGCCTGATGCGCGGCGAGAAGATCGAGCGCGGCTATCTGGGCGTGACGATCGGCAATCTGACCAATGAGTATCGCGAGAGCCTGGGTCTGCCGGAAGGCACTAAGGGCGCCTACATCACCGAGGTGACGGCGGGCGCGCCGGGCGAGCAGGGCGGGCTGCAGGCGGGCGACGTCGTCGTCTCGCTGAACGGCCGTCCGATCATCGGCAGCAATGAACTGACCCGCGCGGTGGGCTCTGCGAAGCCCGGCGACGTGCTGCGGCTCGAGCTGCTGCGCGAGGGGCGCCGTCAGACCATCAATGTTCGCGCGGGCACCCGTCCCGCCAACCTCGGCGCCGCCGAGGCCGAAAGTGATGATGCGACGACGCCGGATACGCCTGAAGCCGTGGCGGGCGAGAAGATCGAAGGCATGACGGTCGCGCCGATCAGCGCCGCCCTGCGTAGCCGTTTCGAACTCCCTGCCGAGACGCGCGGGGTGGTCATCACGGCGATCGACGCCCAGTCGCGCGCTGGGCGTCTGGGCTTCCGCCCGGGCTTCGTCGTGGTTCAGGCCAACGGTCGTGCGGTTTCTTCGGTGAAGGAGTTCCGCGATGCCGTCGAGGCCGCGCGGTCAGCCAACCGACCTGGCGTCCTGCTGCTGGTGCGAACGTCGGCGGGGAACACGCCGGTCGTTCTGCCCTTCGCCAAGTCTGAATAAGGCGTAACTCACGAGATCGGCGGCGATGCGCTAACATCGCCGCCGAATCTTTTTTGGGAGGCTGCATGCGTATTCTGGTGGTTGAGGACGACGCTGAAGCCGCGACCGCCATGGTGCGCGGCCTGAGCGAGGCCGGGCATGAGGTCACCCACGCCGTGGACGGCGCCTTCGGCCTGCTGGAAACGCAGAAGGGCGGCTACGACGTCTATGTCGTGGACCGCATGATGCCGCGCCTGGATGGTGTGGGCATGGTCGAGATGGTGCGCAAGGGCGGCGATCAGACGCCGGTCCTGTTCCTGTCGGCCCTGGGCGAGGTCGAGGACCGCGTCACGGGCCTGAAGGCGGGCGCCGATGACTATCTGGTCAAGCCCTACGCCCTGGCTGAACTGGTCGCGCGGGTCGAGGCCCTGTCGCGCCGTCGTGAGACGGGCGGGGTGCAGACCGTGCTCAAGGTCGGCGAGCTGGAGATGAACCTGATCGCCCGCACCGTTCACCGCAACGGCCAGGAGATCGACCTGCAGCCGCGCGAGTTCCAACTGCTGGAATTTCTGATGCGCCACGCGGGCCAGTCGGTCACGCGCACCATGCTGCTGGAGAAGGTCTGGGAGTATCACTTCGACCCTCAGACCAACGTCATCGACGTGCACATCAGCCGCCTGCGCTCGAAGATCGACAAGGGCTTCGACAAGGCCATGCTGCAGACCGTGCGCGGCGCGGGGTACCGGCTGGAGGCGTAAGGCCCCGGCATGAAACTCCCCTCGCTCTTCCGCCGTACGCCCTTCCGGCTGACGCTGTTGTTTCTGGCGCTGTTCGTGGCGACGGCCAGTGCGGTGCTGGCCTATGTCTATTTCGCCTCGGCGTCCGAGGCGCGGGCGCGGGCGGAGGCCAGCGTCAAGGCCGAGGTCGAGGGGCTGACCGCCGTCTATCGCACGCGGGGCCGCGACGCCTTGAACCAGGTGCTGGTCGAACGCACGCTGAAGGGCGGCCCCTACCTCTATCTGCTGATGGCGCCGGATCGTTCTGTCATCACCGGCAATGTCTCGGAATCGCCGCTGGACCCGCCCAAGGCGGATGCGCCGCCATCGACGGCGCGCTGGGATGACTTTCGCCTGACCGACACGGACGAGGACGGGCGCGTGCGCCGTCGCGGCGCCATCGGCGTGGAAACCACTCTGTCTGGCGGCGAACACCTGTTCGTCGGCGAGGACATCGGCGACATCGAGGCCTATCTGGCGCGGCTGACCCAGGCCCTGTGGGGGGCGATGGTCATGGTGCTGGTGCTGGGCGTCGGCGGCGGGCTGTGGATCAGCCGAGGCGTCGAACGGGCCATGGCCGGCCTGAACCGCGTTGTGGCGGCGGTGCAGGAGGGCGATCTGAAGACGCGCGTGCCGATCCGCCATTCCGGCGACGAGCTGGACGAGCTGGCCGAGGGCCTGAACGGGATGCTGGACCGGCTGGAAGGCTCCATGGCCTCGATCCGCCACGCCGGGGACGCCATCGCCCACGACCTGCGCACGCCGCTGAACCGGATGAAGGCCAAGATGGAGGTCGCCCTGATCGACGCCGAGGCGGGGCGGACGTCGGGCGTGGACGCCCTGGGCGTGGCGCTGGACGAGGCGGACGCTTTGCTGAAGACCTTCAACACCGTGCTGGCCATCGCCCGGTTGCAGGCGGGCGGGGCGCCCGATCCCAAGGTGTTCGACGCCGCCGACCTGGCCTCTGACATGGCCGAGCTCTACGAACCGGCGGGCGAGGACAAGGGGCTGGAGTTCGCCGCCGAAATCCAGAAGGGGCTGATGATCGAGGGCAACCAGCCCTTCCTGGCCCAGGCGCTGGCCAATCTGATCGACAACGCCATCAAATATACGCCCGAGGGCGGGGCGGTGATGTTCCGCGCACGGCGGCGCTCTTCGGGCGATGTGGAGTTCTCGGTCACGGACAACGGACCCGGCGTGCCGGACGAGGATCGCGAGCGCGTGCTGCAACGCTTCGTGCGTCTGGACAACAGCCGCACCGAGCCGGGTTCGGGCCTGGGCCTGTCGCTGGTCACCGCGGTGGCCGAGGCGCATGGCGGCCGCATCCAGCTGGACGAAGGGCCGGGCGCCTATGACGGACGCGGACCGGGCTTGCGCGTGGCCCTGATCCTGCCCGCCGCCAGTCGGGCGCTTGAGGCCGAGGCGTGAGCGAAGCTCTGGCGACGCGGTTGCAGCCGTGCGGCCCCGTGCGTGACGCCGATGCGGCGGCTCGCCTGCACGAGCGGCTGGCCGAGACGGCGGACGCTGACGGCTGGCGCGCGACGCTGGACGCGGCATGGGCGGCGCTGGAGCCCGTCTTCGCCGCCTCGCCTTATCTGGCGGGCTTGGCGCGGCGCTGGCCGGATCGGCTGCGGCGGACGCTGGACAGCGATCCCGAGGCGCTGCTGGCGGAGATTCTGGCCGCCAGCGACGCCCTGACGGCCGCCCCGGACGAGGCCAAGGCGCCGCTGCGCTGGCTGAAGGCGGAACTGCATCTTTTGACCGCCCTGTGCGACCTGGGCGGCGTCTGGGATCTGGATCAGGTGACGGGCGCCCTGTCGCGGTTCGCCGATGCAGCGGCGCGGGCGGCGCTGAGGATCACGGCCGACGACTGGCGCAGACGCGGGCGGTTGATCGCGACGCCCGACGATCCGCGCGGGCCGGTTCCGGGCCTGTTCGTCCTGGCCATGGGCAAGGGCGGGGCGTTCGAGTTGAACTATTCCTCGGACATCGACCTGTCGCTGTTCTACGAGCCGGAGACGCTGGAAACCGCCCTGTCCGAGGGCGTCGAGATGCAGGGCTTCGTCAACCGCCTGGCGCAGGGGGTGACGGCCCTGTTGGCCGAGCGGACGGCGGACGGCTACGTCTTCCGCGTCGATCTGCGGCTGAGGCCCGACCCGTCCTCGACCCCGCCCGTGGTCGCGGCGCCGATGGCGCTGGCCTACTACGAATCTGTCGGCCAGAACTGGGAGCGGGCGGCCTTCATCAAGGCCCGCGTCTGCGCCGGGGATGCGGTCGAGGGCGCTGATTTCCTGAAGGCGCTGGTCCCCTACATCTGGCGTCGCAGCCTGGATTATCAGGCCGTGCTCGACATCCAGTCGATCAAGAAACAGATCCACGTCCACAAGACCGGCGAGGGCTTGGAGGCGGCGGGCGCCAATCTGAAGCTGGGCCGGGGCGGCATCCGTGAGATCGAGTTCTACGTCCAGACCCAGCAGCTGATCCTGGGCGGCCGCGACCGGTCCTTGCGCTCGCCGCGCACCCTGGAGGCGCTGGACGCCCTGACCGAGGCCGGCCACGTCGCACCCGAAGCGCGTGACGAACTGCGCGCCGCCTATGTCGAGCTGCGCGCGCTGGAGCATCGGGCGCAGATGCTGGCGGACGAGCAGACGCATATCCTGCCCGTCGATCCCGAACGGCGCGCCGATGTGGCGGCTCTGGCGGGGCAGGGCGATCTGGCCGCCTTCGATACGGAGATCGAGCGCCTGCTGATGCGGGTCAACGCCCGCTATGGCGAACTGTTCGAGGGCGGCGAAGACCTGTCCTCGCCCTACGGCAGTCTGGTGTTCACGGGGGTGGAGAACGACCCCGGCACGCTGGAGACGCTGGCGCGCATGGGCTTTTCCGAGCCCGCCACGGTGTCGGACACGATCCGCAGCTGGCACCACGGCCGCATCCAGGCCACGCGCACGGCGCGGGGACGTGAACTGTTCACGCGCCTGGCGCCGCAACTGCTGACGGCGGTGGCCAAGACGGGGGCGCCGGACGCGGCCTTCCGCCGGTTCGCCGTCTTCTTCTCGGGCCTTAGCGCCGGGGTGCAGGTGCAGGCGTTGTTCCTCAATCAGCCCAAGCTGTTCGACCTGGTGGTCGGGGTCATGGCCTTCGCGCCGCGACTGGCGCGGGCGCTGGGGCGTCAGCCGCAGGCGCTGGACGGGGTGCTGGACGCGCGCTTCATGACGGCCCTGGGCACCGACACCGGCCTGGCTGACCAGGTGGTGCGCGAGGCGCATGAAGCCGGCGATTTCGAAGGGGCCATGAACGCCGTGCGCCGCCTGCACCGCGAACAGACCTTCCGCATCGGCATGCATGTCGTCACCGGCCGGACCACGGCCGAGCAGGCCGGACTGACCTATACCTCCCTGGCCGACGCCTGCATGAAGGGGCTGGCCCCGGCGGCTCTGGCTGAGGCCGAGCGGATGGGCGGGGCCTTCGACGGCGCGGTCGCCGTGGTGGCCCTGGGCAAGGCCGGGTCGCGTGAGATGACGGCGGGATCGGACCTGGACCTGATGACCGTCTATGCGGCGCCGCCCGAGGCGGTCTCGGCCGGGCGCGGCTGGAGCGCCGAGACCTTCTACGGCCGTTTCACCCAGCGGTTCATCGCCGCCCTGTCCGCCCACACCGCCGAGGGCGGGTTGTATGAGGTCGATATGCGGCTGCGGCCGACCGGGTCCAAGGGGCCGGTGTCGGTGCGGCTGGAGGCGATGGACGCCTATTATGCGCAGGAGGCGGACACCTGGGAGTTCATGGCCCTGACGCGCGGACGAGTGGTCTGGGCCAGCGAGCAGGGCTTCGGCGCGCGCGTGGCGCAGGCGCTGGAGGCGGCCTTGCGGCGACCGCGCCCCGGCGTCGATATCGCCCAGGACGTGCGGGCCATGCGCGATCTGATGGACCGCGAGCGGCGGCCCAAGGGCTTCTGGGACCTGAAGCTGTCGGCGGGCGCCCAGGTCGACGCCGAGTTCACAGCCCAGTATCGCCAGCTGATGGCGGCTCAGACGGGAGCGCCGCTGACCGTCTCGACGCTGGAGGCGTTGGTCGGCGATCCGGTGCTGGCCGAAAGTTGGCGCACGCATCAGCAACTGGGCCAGTTGATGGCCTGCGCCTTCGAGAACGGCGGCGACCCGGATCAGGAGCCGTCCGGCTTCCAGATGCGGCTGGCCCGCGCGGCCGGGGCGCCCGATTTCGACACCTTGAAAGCACGCCTGATCGATCTGCGACTGCGGGCGCGGCGGGCTTTCGAAACGGCCCTGCCGTCATTGCGCGACGGAATCTGATCCGGGCGGCGTTCTATTTCCCGACGGGGATGCTTCACGGCCTTCGGGCCGGATGGAGAACATCGAGATGAAAACGACTTTCAGCGGCGCCGCCGCCCTTGCCTTGGCTTTCGCCGTCAGCGGCGGAGCCATGGCCCAGACCCAGACCCAGATTCAGGCCCCGGCTCGGACTCAGGCGCCGGATGCGCGTCCGCACCACGCGCAGATGGCCGAACCGGTCAGCAAGGCGGACTTCGTGCAGCGCCGCATCGAGCGCCTGCGCGCTGCGGACGCGAATGGCGATGGTCAGGTGACGGCCGAGGAAATGCGTGCCTACGCCCAGGCGCGCCGCGCCGAACGGCAGGCCGCGCGCTTCGATCGACTGGACGCGAACAAGGACGGCGTGCTCGACCGTGATGAGTTCAATACGCCTCGCGCGCGCGGCGAACGCGGTGAAGGCATGGCCGGACGTCATGCCGGCGGCCGCAATCATCGGGGCGGTCATGGAGGGGCGAACACGCGCCACATGGCTCGAGGCGGCGAAAGCCGCTTCCCTATCGTCATCGCCGATGTTGAACGCCGGGCGAATGAGGCTTTTGCTCGCATGGACGCCAACAGCGACGGCGTGCTGACGCAGGACGAGCGCCGCGCCGCCATGCGCGCCAATCGCGCGGACATGCGCCAGAGGCACGAACAACGCCGCGCGCGCACGCCGGCGGCGTCGCCTTCGGCGCCCGCTTCGGAGTAGGGTGATGTCGGGGAAGGCGGTCCGACCGCCCGACCTTTGTGGATTGAGCCAAAGAGGCTGGATTGGCGACAAGCGTCGACCCCGACGAGGATCTGGTGCGCCGCGTGGGCGAAGGCGACCCTGCGGCCATTCAGGCCATGGTCGCGCGCAAGCTGCCGCGCATGTTGTCGCTCGCCCAGCGAATGCTTGGCGACGCGGCGGAGGCTGAGGACGTGGCCCAGGAAGCGATGCTCAGAGCCTGGAGGCAGGCGCCGCGCTGGACCCCCGGCCAGGCGCGCTTCGACACCTGGCTGCACAGGGTGGGCTTGAACCTTTGCTATGATCGGCTGCGGCGTCGACGCGAGATCGCGACGGATGTGCTGCCCGACCGCATCGACGACGGCCCGGCGCCGGACCGGGGCCTGTTGGCCGCCGAGACGGGCGTTCAGGTCCAGGCGGCCTTGGCGCGTCTGCCGGAACGGCAGCGCGAGGCCATTGTCCTTTGTCACTATCAGGAGCTGGGCAATATCGAGGCCGCCGCCCTGATGGAGGTCAGCGTGGAAGCGCTGGAAAGCCTGTTGTCGCGGGGGCGTCGCGCCTTGCGGGCCGCTCTGGCGGACATCGCGCCGCATGCAAAGGCGCGGCAGGATGGGCGACACGGTGAGCGAGGGGGCGCCGCACAGCGCGCCGAACGGCTATGGCGGGGGACGAGATGACGACGATGACCCGAGAACGCTTTGAATATCTGGCCGACGCCTATGGCGGCGACCTGCGCCGCTGGCCCGAGACCGAGCGTGAGGCGGCGCGCGCCCTGGCGGCGACGGACCTTCAGGCGGCGACCCTGTTGCGTGAGGCGGACGGGCTGGACGCCTTGCTGGACGCCGCGCCGCGCGTGGTCGCGTCCCACGCCCTGCGCGAACAGGTGATCGCGGCGGCGGCCAGCGCGGGCCTGGGTCGTCGTCGACGCGAAGGGTTCGGCGTGATGGCCTGGCTGTCGGGCGCCGGTTGGGCGGCGGCGGCCTGCGCGGGCGCCGTCTTCGGCGTGGTCCTGACCGGGCAGATGACGGCGGATATCCGCGCCGACACCGTGCTGTACCAGGCCAGCCTGACCGGCGCGGACGACACGGAGGTTCTGGGCGGATGAGCGGAAGAGGCCTGAAGATCGCCCTGGCGGCGTCGGTGGCGTTGAACATCTTCGCCGTGGCGGGCGCGGGCGCGGCCTGGATGGCGGCCAAACGGGTCAAGGAGGTGACGGCCGAGGCGCGTCAGCCGGGCCGCAGCGAGCCCGTCTGGGCGGTGGTCGAAGCCCGACCGCCCGCCGTGCGTGACCAGATCAAGCGTGAGATGCGCGCCACGGCCCTTGAGGCCCGGCCCGACTTCGAGGAGGCCCGCGCGGCCCGACGCGAAGCCATCGCCCTGACCCGCTCGGATCAGTTCGACGCCGTGGCGGTCGCCGCCCTGCTGGAACGATCCCGCGCGTCGGAGATGCGCGGCCGGGCGCGGCTGGAATCGGGCGCGGTGGAGACCTTGAGCCGCCTCAGCCCGTCGGATCGCGCCGCCCTGGCGCCCATCCTGTCGCGCCATAAGTCCAGGTCGAAGGAACCGTCGAAAGGCGCGCCCACGACGGCGGATGCGGCGATCAAGTCGACGACGCCGCCTAAGCCGGCGGGTTAAGCGGCTCTAGGCCGCGCGGGCCTGAACGCGCTGCACCGGAGCGCCGACGGGGGCCATGGCGCCTTCGGGCGCGCGGGTCGGCAGGTCGAACCAGACGGTCGTGCCGCGTCCCGGTTCGCTTTCGATGGTCAGGGCGCCGCCGTGCAGTTCGATCAGCGACTTGGTCAGGGCCAGACCCAGGCCCGTTCCTTGCGTCGATTTGGAGTGCTGGCCCTCGACCTGTTCGAACGGCTGGGCCAGTCGCTCCAGGTCCTTGGCGGCGATGCCGATGCCGGTGTCGACGACCGAGACGCGCACGGTGTCTGCATCGCGCGGCGCGACCGTCACCGATACGGCGCCGCCCTCTGGCGTGAACTTCACCGCATTGGAGATCAGGTTCAGCAGCACCTGTTTCAGACCGCGCTGATCGGCCTCGATATGCAGGTCCTCGGGGCAGTCCAGCGTCAGGGCCAGCTGCGCCTCCTGCGCCTTGCCGCGCATGAGCCGCACGGCCTCGGCGCACAGGATGTCCAGCGCCATCGGCTCATAATGCAGGGTCAGCTTGCCCGCCTCGATCTTGGCCATGTCGAGGATGTCGTTGATGAGGCTGAGCAGATGCTGGCCCGAGCCGTGGATGTCGGCGGCGTAGCCCTTGTAGCGACGATCGCCCAGGGGGCCGAACATTTCGGCCGCCATGATCTCCGAGAAGCCGTTGATGGCGTTCAGGGGGGTGCGCAACTCATGGCTCATATTGGCCAGGAACTCGGACTTGGCCTGGTTGGCGGCTTCGGCGCGGGTCATGGCGACTTCATATTTGCGCGCCAGCAGGGCCAGGTTCGCCTGGCTGGCCTCCAGCTCGGCCACCATGGCGCGCAGTTCGTCGGCGGCGCGGCGGCGCTCGGCCTCCTGGCGGCGGATGACGGTGATGTCGGCGCAGATCACCACCGTGCCGCCGTCGCCGGTGAAGCGTTCGGCCATCTGCAGCCAGCGGCCGTCCTTCAGCTCGACCTCACGCACCCCGGCGCGGCCGCTGGCCGAGGGGTGCTCGGCCTTGATCGCCTCGGCGGCGATGCGGTTCAGCTCGTCCTTCTGCGCGCCGGGCCGCACCACGCCCTCGGGGAAGGCGAAGGCGTCCTGGAAGCCCTGGTTCCACAGGATCAGCCGTCCGCGTCGGTCGAACAGGACGAAGGCGTCGGACACGCTTTCGATGGCGTCGCGCAGGCGGCTCTCGGCGGCCTGGGCCTGGGCCTTGGTACGGCGCGCTTCTGTGACGTCCAGCGCCACGCCCATCAGGCTGTCATAGCCGCTGTCGCGACGCGACTGGCGCGACTGGCCGCGCGCGTCGATCCAGCGCACGCCGCCGTTGCTCAGCGGCACGGGGAAGGCGGCCTCGAACACCCCGTCGGCCATGGCGTTGTCCAGGGCCTCGATCATCAGCTGGCGATAGCGCGGGTGGACCCGTTCGATCATGGCCTGGGTGGTCAGGACGGTTCCGGTCTCTACCTCCAGCAAGGCGGCCATATAGTCGGACAGGGTTGCTTCGCCCTTGGCCAGATCCCATTCCCACACGCCGCAGCGTGCGGCCTCGACAGCCACCCGGAAGCGCCGTTCGGTGTCGGCCCAGCGTCGGCTGGCTCGCATCTGGCGCCAGTTCTGCACCGCGATCACCGCCAGCATCAGCACCACCAGCAGCAGAGGCGCGGCCAGCATCCAGGCGTCGTCCAGCCAGGCGGCGAAGGCGTCGGGTCGAGGCAGGCTCGCTACGACCGACAGGCCGGTGTCGCCGATCGGGGCCACGGCGGCGGTGCGGGGACGGCCGTCCGGCCCCTTGACCGCCTGATCCGGCGTGGCGGGCGCCTGACCTGACGGCAGGACGCTGAGGCTGGTCTGCGCGAGCGTCGGCTTCAAAATCGGCAGGGGCGTGCGGGCGATCAGGACGTGACTGCCCGGCGTCGTCCGGCGCGTGGTCAGGCCGTCTTCTCCGATCGACAGCCCCGCCGTCGCGTCGGCGCCCAGGCGGGCGCCGCGCGCCGCCAGGGCGCGGCCGTCGGCGTCGGCGATCAGCAGGGCGGCCTGGGGGTCTTCCAGTCGGGCGCTGTCCAGCGCCTGCACCGGCTGGGCGGGCGTCTGGGCCAGGATGCGGGCGGCGGCGTCCAGGGCGCGGTCGGTTCGAGCGGCGCGGGCCTCGACCTGGGCGGCGGCCAGGCGGGCTTCCAGCATCAGGGTTTCCAGCCGGGCGGCCTCGACTTCGCGGCTAGGACGGCTGTTCTCGCGCGCGAACAGCATGACATAGGCGGCCAGCGCCAGCGCCACGGCGAGCGCAAGGATGCGAACCCAGGGCGCGGAGCGCGCGGCCTGATGGTCCGTGGCCCGACGGCCAGAGCCGTAACTGCGGCGCTCAGTGCCCCGCAAGGGCGATTCTCCTGTGATGGTTCGACAGGGAATCTAGGCTGCGTCGCGGAATCCGTCGAGGGGGCGCGCCCCGGTCTTAGGCTTCTGTCCCGACAACGTCGCCCGAGGCCGTGCGCACGGGGGGCGGGGCGGGGATTTCGGTCATGCGGCGCAGGATGGACTGGGCTTTGCGCGCCAGACGCAGGGACTCCGGCGGGGCGTCGTCCGGGGCTTCGGCCACCGAGGCCATCAGTTCGCGCGCCAGGTCCATCAGATCCGGCCCCGCCGCGATCAGGCGCGCCTGGAACTCCACCCGTTGCGGGTCACGGTCGTATTCGGCGCCAGGCACACGCCAGCCGCCCCAGTCCGCCTTGTCGGTGACGACGACCGGATAGCTGCCGGGAAAGGGATGGTGGGCGCAGTCGGCCGGATCCTGCCACTTGTTGCGCGCCCGCAGGATGCGCCAGCCGCCCAGGGCCTCGGCGGCGGGGTCCTCGGATGAGACCTGCAGTTCTCCGGCTGCGAATTCACGCCCCAGGCCCACGTCGTAGGTGATGCGGACCGGCTCGTCGAAACCCTTGGCCCAGACCGGCATGACCTTTTCGACCTGGGCCCAGACGCCGACGCTCTCGACCCAGACCTTCTGGCCTTTCTGGAACTGGGCGCGCGCCATTCCGAACTTCCCTCGTGCAAAGAAGGGAAGGATGCGGTCCCGGCCGTTATCGCCGGGTTCCGCGAAATGGTTAGCGGCGATTTAACCCTGGGGACGGGAAATCTCTTCCAACGCCTCGCCGGCGTAGCGTTCCTTGACCCGCGTCGACAGGTCGCCCAGCGACACCACGCCGACCAGGCGGCCGTCCTTGTCCACAACCGGCAGGCGACGAATCTGGCGTGAGGACATCAGGTCCAGCGCGACCTTCAGGTCGTCGTCGGCCCGGACCACCAGGGCGTCGCGCGACAGGACGTCCAGCACGCGCGCTTCAGGCCCGGCGCCCGAGGCGACGCCGCGCACCACGATGTCGCGGTCGGTCAGGGCGCCGATCAGCCGGTCGCCGTCGGCCACGGGGATGAAGCCGAAATCCCCCGCCGCCATCCGCCCGGCGACGTTTTGAAGGGTGTCTTCGGGGCGGGCGACCTGCACGTCCTTGCTCATCACGTCGCGAATCTTCATGGCCATCTCCCTTGGCGCGGCCGTTGCGGCCTGGCCTTAAGGAACCCGCGCCGCCGGTCGCGGTTCCGGCGGCGCGAGGCAGGCTAGGGTTCGCGGCGTTCGGGCAGGCTCTGGGCGGCGCGGACCAACTGCACGAACTCGGCCCGTTCGCCGTAAGGATCGGCGCCGCGCGCGCCCTGGGCCTGGTTCAGCACCTGATCCCAGCCGTAGGTCGGCGCCATCCACGGATCGCCGCGCAGCTTCTGGCCGAAGGCGGCGACGGCCAGGGCCCAGCGCGTCGCCTCGGGCGGAGCGGCGTTCGCGCGGTCGGTCAGCGGTTGCTGGATCAACTCCGAACGATCCCGTCCCGGCTGTTTGTAGCGCACCTGGATGAAGCCGATCTCGCCGTTCGGGTCGCCGTCCCCGGTCGCAAGGCGATTGTCAGGATAGCGGCGCTCGGGAATCTGGGTCGGCCCGCCGACAGGCGTGATCTCATACAAGGCCGTGACGGAAGCGCCGGAGCCGACCTCGCCCGCATCGACGGCGTCGTTGTTGAAGTCTTCCTCGTTCAGCAGGCGGGTTTCATAGCCGATCAGCCGCCATTCGGCGACGCGGGCCGGGTTGAACTCGACCTGGATCTTCACGTCGTCGGCGATGGGAAAGGCGCCTCGGTCGAACATCGGCCCGAACAGGCGACGCGCTTCGTTCAGGTCGTCGACATAGGCCGCCGTTCCGTTGCCTGCCTGGGCGATCGCCTGCATCCGGGCGTCCTGATAGTTGCCGCGTCCGAAGCCGTAGACGGACAGGTAGACGCCGGTCTTGCGCTTGTCGGCGACGTAGTCCTCCAGCCGCTTGTCGTCGGTGACGCCGACGTTGAAGTCGCCGTCGGTGAACATCAGGATGCGGTTGACCTTGTCCCGGCCGAAGCTGGCCTGGGCCTGGTCATAGGCGTTGGTCATGCCGGTGGCCCCGGCCGTGCCGCCCGAAGCCCGCAAGGAGGCGACGGCGCAGCGCAGCTTCAGCTTTTGCGTCCCGGCGGTGGGGGCCAGGGTCGTGCCCGCGCCTTCGGCGTAATAGGCCACGGCGACGCGGTCCTGGGGTCGCAGACGGTCGATGATCAGATTCATCGACTGTTGGGCCAGCTCCAGCTTGTCCGGACTGTTCATCGAGCCGGATACGTCGACCAGGAAGGTCAGGTTCAGCGGGCGGCGCTGCCCCTCGGGCAGTTCATAGCCCTGCAAGCCGATATGGACGATCCGGCGCCCTTCGGCCCAGGGCGAGGCGGTGGTGCTCGTGGTGACGGCGAAGGGCCGAGCCGCCGAGGTCGGGCGGGCGTAGCCGTAGTCGAAATAGTTGATCATCTCCTCGACCCGTATGGCGTCGCGCGGCGGCGTCCGGCCCTGATCGATGAAGCGGCGGACGTTGGCGTAGGCGGCGGTGTCCACGTCGATGGAAAAGGTCGAGACTGGCTGATCCGCCGTGCGTTTCACTGCATTGGGCGTGGCGTCAGGATAGCGTTCGGTATCGACGGGCCGCGGCGGCATGGGAGAGCCGGGAGGATAGGGACCGATGCGCGATCCGCTGACGACCACGCCGTTCGCCGTGGCGGGAGGGGCGGCGTATTCGACCCGGTCTTCCTTCTTGGTCGCTTCGATCGACAGGGTGACGGGTGGAGGCGGCGCGGGCTGAGGCGGCCGTGATCGCAGGTGGGGCGGTCGCACCGAGGACGGCGGCGACAGGTCGAAGCCGAACTCGCGACAGGCGGCCGGGCTGGGCGTTCCGTCCTGAACCACAGGGGGCGGAACGGGCGCGGCGCCGACTGGGGCGGCGGTCATGAGGGCGGCGGCGGCGACCAGCGTCAGGCTCGCCGGGCGACGCTGGAATCCGGCGGCGCGGCGCCGTGGATGCTGGGGCATTGATCAATCTCCTCCAACCCTGTCCTGCCCATGAAGAATGACGATGTTCGGCGGAACTAAGGCGAAGGTTCTTCGCTCGGGCGCCTCGTCGTCGCCCTGTGGCGCAGATGTTGTGGTGAGGAACCCCCTCGCCATTGAGCGTTTTCGCCCCCACTATGACGGATCAAGCATAAGGGTGAGCGATGGCTGAGGCTGCGACGGGATTGGAACTGGGCCATGTGGCGGCCCTGCTGGCGGCGGGCGTGGTGGCCGTGCCGATCTTCCGCAAGCTCGGATTGGGCTCTGTGCTCGGCTATCTGGCGGCGGGCGTCGCCATCGGTCCCTTCGGCCTGGCCCTGTTCCGCGAGCCGCAGACGATCCTGCATGTCGCCGAGTTCGGCGTGGTCATCTTCCTGTTCATCATCGGCCTGGAGATGCGGCCCAAGCGGCTGTGGGGGATGCGCAAGGAAATCTTCGGCCTGGGGTCGGCCCAGGTCGGTCTGGCGGGCCTGGCGTTGACGCTGGTCGCCATGGCGGCGGGCGTGTCGGCGCCGGTGGCCTTTGTCGGGGCTATGGGCTTTGTCATGTCCTCGACCGCCGTCATCGTGCAGATGCTGGAAGAGCGCGGCGACCTGCCGACGCCCAGCGGCCAGCGCGCGGTGTCCATCCTGCTGTTCGAGGATCTGGCGATCGTGCCCCTGCTGGCCATCGTCGCCCTGTTGGGGGCCTCGATGGGGCAGTCGGCGGAAAGCACGACGCCGCTGTGGCAGTCGATCGGTCTGGCGCTGGCGGCGCTGGCGGGCGTGCTGGCGGTGGGCATCTACGCCATCAATCCGGTGTTCCGTTTCCTGGCCCGCAACGGCGGGCGCGAGGTGATGACGGCCGCCGCCTTGCTGGTGGTGGCGGGCACGGCCTGGATCATGGACGGGGCCGGCCTGTCGATGGCCATGGGCGCCTTCCTGGCCGGGGTGCTGCTGTCGGACTCGACGTTCCGGCATCAGCTTGAAGCCGATGTGGAGCCGTTCCGCGCCATCCTGCTGGGCCTGTTCTTCCTGTCGGTCGGCATGGCGCTGGATATCGGCGTGGTCATCAACGACTGGCGCATCGTCGTGGCGGGTCTGGCGGCCTTCATGGTGGTGAAGGCTCTGGTCATCTATGTCGTCGCCCGCCTGTTCAAGGCGCGTCACCATGAGGCGATCGAGCGCGCGGCCCTGTTCGCTCAGGGCGGCGAGTTCGCCTTCGTCCTCTACAGCGCCGCCGCTACGGCGGGAGTGATCGACGCACAGGCGGGGGCGGCGCTGACGGCCATCGTCATCCTGTCCATGGCGCTGACGCCGCTGACGACCCTGGCGCTGAAACGCTTTCTGCCCAAGGAGGTCGGCCTGTCGCCGGAAGACGCCGAGGGCGTGGACGCCGCTGACGGTCTGCGCGGTCAGGTGCTGATCATCGGCTTCGGCCGCTTCGCCCAGGTGGTGTCGCAGCCGCTGCTGGCGCGCGACGTGGACGTGTCGATCATCGAGAACGACGTGGAGATGATCCAGGCCGCCGGGAACTTCGGCTTCAAGGTTTACTACGGCGACGGGACGCGCCTCGATACGCTCAGGGCCTCGGGCGCGGGCAAGGCCGAGGCGGTGCTGGTCTGCGTCGACAAACCGGAGGCCGCCGACAAGATCGTGCAACTGGTCAAGTCCGAGTTCCCCGGCGTGAAGCTGATGGTGCGGGCTTTCGACCGCGGCCATTCGCTGCGTCTGATCCAGGCGGGGGTCGATTATCAGGTGCGCGAAACCTTTGAGTCCGCACTCAGGTTCGGCCAGGCCGTGCTGGAGGAGTTGGGCCTGCCGGAGGATGAGGTCGCTGACGTCATCGCCGACGTGCGCCGTCGCGACGAGGCGCGCCTGGACCTGGATCTGACCGGCGGACTGAAGGCCGGCGCCGCCTTGATGCGGGGCAATATGCCGACGCCGCAGCCGACGCCCTACATCAAGCCGCATCGCGAGGGTCGCCTGGTCAATGAGGACGAGGCCCCGCCCGAGGCCGTCATCGAGCCGGCTGCGCAGAAGGCGGACTGATCCGGCATGGCGAGCATCGACCTGGCCAAGCGGGCCTATGACCACGGCTGGCGCCTGGACCCTATCGTTCGCAGTCTGCTCGACACCGACTTCTACAAGCTGCTGATGCTGCAACTGATCTGGCGCCGGTTCCGCGACGTGCCCGTGACCTTCTCGGTCATCAACCGCACGACTTCGGTGCGTCTGGCCGAGGAAGTGGACGAGGCCGAACTGCGCGCCCAACTGGACCACGCCCGATCCCTGCGCTTCACCAACCGGGAGCTGATCTGGCTGGGCGGCAACACCTTCTATGGGGTGAAGTCGATCTTCAGCCCGGACTTTCTGGCGTGGCTGGCCGAGTACCGGCTGCCCGAATACGACCTGTCGCGCAGCGCGGACGGCCAGTATCGGCTGGAGTTCTCGGGCGGCTGGGCCGAGACGACGCTGTGGGAAATCCCTGCTCTGTCGATCCTGAACGAACTGCGCAGCCGCCGCGCCCTGCGCCGCATGGGTCGGTTCGAGCTGGACATCCTCTATTCGCGCGCCAAGACCAAGCTGTGGAGCAAGATCGAGCGCCTGCGAAAGCTGGAGCCGCTGGCCCTGTCCGATTTCGGCACCCGGCGGCGCCACGGCTTCCTGTGGCAGGGCTGGTGCGTCGAGGCGCTGAAGGAGGGGCTGGGCGGCGCCTTCATCGGCACCTCAAACGTGCTGCTGGCCATGAACAACGATCTTGAGGCCATCGGCACCAACGGCCACGAACTGCCCATGGTGCTGGCCGCCATGGCGGGCGAGGACGAGGCGGCCTTGCGCGCGGCGCCCTATCGGGTGCTGGAGGAATGGCGGGCGGCCTATGACGGCAATCTGCTGATCGCCCTGCCGGACGCCTTCGGCACGCAAGCCTTCCTGAACGATGCGCCTGACTGGCTGGCCGACTGGAAGGGCTTCCGCCCCGATTCGGCTCCGCCGATCGAGGGCGGCGAGACCATCATGGCCTGGTGGGCGTCCAAGGGGCGCGACCCTCGCGAACGGCTGCTGGTCCTGGCCGACGGGCTGGACGTGGACGGCATCGAGGCGGCCCATGCCCACTTCAAGGGTCGGGTGCGGACCAGTTTCGGCTGGGGCACCAATCTGACCAATGACTTCCGCGACTGCGCTCCGGTCGAGGCGCCCGAATTGCTGCCCCTGTCGCTGGTGTGCAAGGTGACGCAGGCGGCGGGCCGCCCGGCGGTCAAGCTGTCGGACAACGTCGAAAAGGCCACCGGCGACCGGGCCGAGATCGAACGCTATCTGCGCGTTTTCGGCGAGGCGGGGCGAGGGCGGCGGGTGGTGCGCGTCTGAGACGGAACCGCTAAGCTTGGTTGGACATTTGGCTATCAGCGGCGGCGGACGCCGCCCTTAACTTCAGCGGGACGTCTTTCATGACCACCTATAACGTCGGCTACATCATCGGCAGCCTGTCCAAGGGCTCGATCAACCGCAAGCTGGCCAAGGCCCTGGTCAAGCTGGCGCCCGAGAAGCTGCATTTCCACGAGATCGGCTTCGCCGACCTGCCGCTCTATTCCTACGACTACGACGCCGACTATCCGGCCGTGGCCGAGACCTTCAAGGCGGCGATCAAGCGCTCGGACGCTATCCTGATCGTCACGCCGGAATACAACCGCTCCATGCCCGGCGGGCTGAAGAACGCCCTGGACTGGGCCAGCCGCCCCTATGGAACCAACGCCTTCAAGAACAAGCCGACGGCGGTGATCGGCGCCTCGCCCGGCTCGATCGGCACGGCGGTGGCCCAGCAGGCCCTGCGTCCGGTCCTGGGCTTTCTGCAAGCGCCGCAGATGAACACTGTCGAAGCCTATATCCAGATGACGCCGGGCCTGATCGACGATGACGGCAACGTCACTGTCGCCAGCACTGAACAGTTCCTGCGCGACTATATGGAAGCTTTCCATCAGCACATGGCGCGGGTGCTGACCGTCCTGCCGCGCGACGCCTGAGGCGGCGTCAGGCGTCCAGCGACCAGACCCGCGTGCGCTTGACCTCCTGGTCCTCCAGCTCACGCGTGGTCGGCACGCGGTATTCGGCCAGCAGGCTGAGGCCCTCTTTCGGGAAGTAGGTGCGGCCCGGATCGCCGACCAGCACGCTGGCTCCCGCCGCGCGCGCCTGCTTCAGCCAGGCCAACATCGCCTCGGCCATCGGCCCTTCATAGAAGACGTCGCCGGCGCAGATCAGGTCGAAGGCCGCAGGCGGCGCCTCCAGCAGGTTGTCGGCGGTGAAGGCGATCTCGACGCCGTTGGCCTGGGCGTTCGCCGCCACCGCCGCCGCGCAGAAGGGATCGATATCGGCAGCCAGCACCGAGGCGGCGCCCGCCCTCATCGCCGCGATCGCCACCAGGCCCGAACCCGTCGCCAGGTCCAGCACCCGGCGTCCCGCGACTTCCCTGGGGTGGTCCAGCAGCCAGCGCGCCAGCGCCTGACCGCCCGCCCAGGCGAAGGCCCAGAACGGCGGCGGCAGGCCCATCTCGCCCAGCTCTTCCTCGGTCAGCTTCCAGATGGGCGTGACCTCATCGGCCAGCCACAGGGAAATCTCGGGCGTGTGCGAAACGGGCTGAAGGCGGGTGTTGTCGCGGATGAAACGGGCGGGGTCGGCGATCCGTCTAGTCGAGCTCACGGGCGCCCTCGATCACGGCCTGATAGACCAGAGACCGATCCGGTCCGCGCGTCATGTGCAGCAGCACCCAGGTCGACCCCTTGCGCGCCACGACGACCCGCAACTGATCGTTGAACACGCCGTCGGCGAACCCCGCAGGCGCCACGGCGTCGCTCAGCAGGATCAGCGCGCCCATGCCCGAGCCGCAGCGCGCGATGCCGGTGCAGGCGAAGACGGTTTCATAGCCCCCCTCGCGCAGGGCCTCTTCATAGTGGCGCGCCATGTCGATCGGCGCGACGGCGGGACGGATCACATAGTCCAGGTGGCTGATCTGACCCTGCAGGCGCAGAGCGTTCTCCGGGGCGGCGCCTTCGGCCACTGCGCCGGTCGGCAGGGTGATCTCGGCCACCGACAACTGACGCCAGGCGCGAATGCGCGCGCCGTCCATGCGCGGCAGGTCGTCATGGTCGCGCGCGCCCCGCACGTCCTGCTCGACCGGGGGCGGGGCAGGCGAGGCGGCGGACGCGGCAAGCGGCGCGACGGCCGTCAGGACGGCGAGGACGAAGGCGGGAAGGCTACGCATGACGACAAGCTAGGGGCCGCCGAAGCGGCTGGCAACAAAGTCAGGACAGGCTGATAAAAAGTCAGGTTGACATGACATATTGGCGATGTAAGGTTGTCCTTACACAAAGTCAGGAACGCCTGCCATGTTGACCCTTTCCAAACAGCAGACCCCCGCAGGGCGCCGCTACGTTCTGCGGACCTTCGCCTTCATGGTCCCCTATGTGGCGATCTGCGTGGCGATGATGACGACCGACGCCTTCGACGGCGTGATGGGGCGGCCTGCAGGTTGGGTGCTGGCGGCCGCCGTGGCGGCTCCGGTCGTCGGCCAGATCTGGGCGACGTTGGCGCTGATGCGTGAAAGCGATGAGTTCGTGCGTATGGTCACGGCCAAGCAGTTCATCATCGCTTCCGGCCTGGCGATGGCGGTCGCGACCTTCTGGGGCTTCGGCGAGAGCTTCGCCGGCGCGCCGCATCTGCCGGCCTGGCTGATCTACCCCTTGTTCTGGGCCGCCTTTGGTCTGGTTTCGCCCTTCATCCGGTCGTCGAACTGATGAAGAACCGGCTGAAATTGCTGCGCGTCGAGCGCAACTGGACCCAGGAGCAGCTGGGCCAGGCGCTGGGGGTGTCGCGTCAGGCGGTCAACGCCCTGGAGACCGAGAAGCACGATCCTTCGCTCGACCTGGCCTATCGCATCGCCGCCCTGTTCGAGCGGCCGGTCGAGGATATCTTCGAGAACCCGCACGCCTGACGCGTAAAGTCAGGAAAACCTTACTCGCCTGTTTCGCTTCATCGCCGTCATCCTCGGGCCTGATCCGAGAGGCGAATCCTGCTGCGCGCTGAACCGCGGGCAGGGCCAACACAAAAGGAAACGCCATGACCAAGATCTCCGCGCCCGCCAAGACCCTGCGCGCCTTCATCCTGGCCGCCGCCGTCGGTTTCAGCGCCGCCAGCATCGTCTCCCCCGCTCAGGCCGAACCGGCCCGCGCCGAGGCGCCCGCCTTCGTCTCCGACCGCCTGTCGGTCGAGGTGATCGGGCAGGGAGCGGATGTGATCCTGATCCCCGGCTTCGCCTCCTCGCGCGAGGTGTGGCGGCCGCTGGCGCAGCGTCTGTCGACGACGCATCGCGTCCACTTGGTGCAATTGGCGGGCTTTGCGGGCGAAGCGTGGACGCACGGCGATGGCGCCTTCGTTCAGCCTGCCGTCGATGAACTGGCGCGTTATGCCGCGACGTTGAATCGACCCGCCGTCATCGGCCATTCGATGGGCGGGCTCAGCGGTCTTCTGTTGGCGCAGCAGCATCCCGAGGCGGTCAGCCGCGTGATGAGCGTCGACAGCTTACCCTTCTTCAGCGCCATGTTCGGCCCGCAGGTCACGCCGCAGACGGCGCGGCCCTTCGCCGATCAGGCCGCCGCCTCCATCCTGAACGCGGACGAGGCGGCCTTCCGCGTTCAGCAGGAACGCACCGCTGTCGGCATGATGCGCGACGAGGCCGGACGCGCCGCCATGGTCGACTGGTCGATGGCCTCTGACCGGCAGGCGATGGCCTCGGCCATCCGCGAGGTGATGACCACCGACGCGCGGCCTGGCCTGGCGGCCATGACCACGCCGGTCTGGGCCGTCTACGCCTCAGACGCAGACGGCGGCGCGCCTGCCGCCATGGCCGACGCCCTGTGGAGCCGCGAATACGCCGCCTTGCCGGGCGTGACGCTGAAACGCGTCGACGACGCCCGGCACTTCATCATGATCGATCAGCCTGAACGGCTAAACGTCCTGGCCGACGCCTTCCTGACGGGCGCGGACTGATCGCGGATCAGGCGGCCGGCGCCTTCAACCGCAGGTCGTCGGTGACGTCGCCCGCCTTGGTCGGCGCGCCCGCGAACTCGCCCGCATATTCCGGCGCCAGGGCGCTCTGGAAGGCTGTCAGAGGCAGGGTCAGGTAGTAGGCGCCCTCGACGTAGGGACCGACCGCATAGGCGTCGAGCAGGAAGGTCAGGCCGCCCGCCTTGCCCGGAACCGAGCCCGGCGCCAGGGCCACGGCCACGTCCTTCAGCTTCGGGCAGGCCCACATCTCGCCGCTGGTCGAGACTGGCTCGGCGCCTGGGCGCTTGGTCTTGGCGGTGTTCACCGCCTGACACAGGGCGCGCTCCAGATTGGTCGTGTCGGCCTTGTCGGCGAACAGGTCGGACGCGGCGATGCGGCGGGTCTCGGCCTTGTCCCACAGCAGGCCGGTGGCCACCGTGTTCGGATGGGCGCCGCCCGAATAGTCGAAGTCGGTCCGCATCAGGCTGAACAGGCGGCCGGTCTCGATCGGGGCGCCGTAGACGATGGTCTTCTCATAGGGCGGCATCCCCTCGGTCGAACCGGCTTCGGTGCGGTCGGCCTGGGCGCCCTCGGCGTATTCCTTCAGCTTGGCCACCTCGTCGCGATACAGCGGGGTGTAGAGCGCCGGATAGGACAGCACGGCCTCGGGCAGGCTCAGGCTGACCTTGGCGTAGGGCGTGGCGCTGTCGTACTTCAGCGGCCCCTCGACGGCGTGGGCGGAGGCGGTCGGCGCGGCGGGCGTCTCCTTCTTCTCATTGCGCTGGCACGCTGCCAAGGCGGCGCTCAGCGAGGCCGCGACGGCGGCGGTGACGAGAAGGGCGCGAAGGGGGCGCGAAGGGATCATGCCGGGCTCCTTGGGAACGGTTCGATCAGAAAGCTAGGCCGTTGAACGCGATGGCGGCCAGAAGGATCAACCCCGCATCGCGATTTGACTTGAAAAGACGCAGGGACAGTTTCGGGTCGTCCGGCCGCAACCGCCACACCTGCCAGACGAAATGCAGGGCGTAGAGCGCCAGACCGACATAGAAGAGCGGCCCCAGACCCGCCACGTAGCCCGCCGCGCCCGCCAGGACCACGGCCAGGATGTAAAAGACGGCCACGCCTTCCTTCACCTTGCCGCCCAGCGCCCGCGCCGACGACTTCACCCCGGCCATGACGTCGTCCTCGATGTCCTGAAGCGCGTAGATGGTGTCGTAGCCCAGCGTCCAGAAGATCCCGCCCGCATAGAGCAGCCCCGCCGACAGGGCGAGGTTCCCCATGCGGTTCAGACCCTCGGCCATCCAGAAGCTGTCGCCGCTGATCTTGACCTGCAGCACATAGAGCCAGCCCAGCGCGAACAGCCCGCCCGTCGCGGCGGCGAAACCCAGCAGGGCGCCCCAGTTGAAGGTCAGGCCCAGCCACGCCTGCGGCCACCAGGTGATGCGCTTCATGAAGGGATAGGCCGCCACCAGCCCCAGCGACAGGGCGCCCAGCAGCACCGACATCAGGTTCATCGTCAGCAGGATGCACAGGCTGATGAGGCTGAGGCCGCCGACGAAGGCCCAGGCCTGCTTGACGCTGATCTGGCCGGCCGGAATGGGGCGCAGGGCGGTACGGGCCACCTGGGCGTCGAAGTCGCGGTCGACGATGTCGTTCACCGCGCAGCCCGCCCCGCGCATCAGGGCGGCACCGATGGCGAAGCCGACGATCAGCCACAGCTCATAGCCGCCGAACGGCCGATCATACTGGTTCAGCGCCAGCATAATCCCCTGCCAGCCGGGCAGCAGCAGCAGCCACGTCCCGATCGGCCGATCGAAGCGGCCCAGCTTCAGCCAGGGCTTCAGGCGCTCGGGCGCATGGCGGTCGACCCAGTTCTGGCCGGCGGCGTCGGGAAGCGGGGCTGTGTTCATGCGATGGGTCTTAGACCTTGATGGCGGCGCGGGTGAAGAGGGAGCGTTGAAACGGCGATCTGCAAGGCGTTGCATCGGCGCGTCAGGCCGCCTTTACTGACGCCGAAACAGAGAAGCGAGCCGCCGATGACCGAAGCGCCGATCAAGGGACCCGCGTCCTATTTCCCATCCATCGAGAAAAAGTATGGCCGCCCCGTCGCCGAGTGGAAGGCGGAGATCCGCGCCCAGTACCCGGCCAAGCACATGGAACTGGTGTCCATGCTGAAGGATGAGCACGACATGGGGCACGGCCACGCCAACGCCCTTGTGGCGCACACCCTGGCGGAAGACGGACTGAAATAGCGCTCTGACCGCCATCTGGCGGAAAGGCAAAGTCTCAGATTTATGAAGTTTGCGGCCTAGGCTGGACAGTGAGCACGGTATCCGCCACTGGGCGCGAATGGCTCGCAGCTCCATCCCCCGCAGCGTCTGGATTCTGGGCGTGGTCAGCCTGTTGATGGATGTCTCGTCAGAGATGATCCAGACGCTTCTGCCCATCTATCTGGTGGTCGGACTGGGCGCATCGGCGGTGATGATCGGTCTGGTCGAAGGCTTTTCCGTCGTCGTGGCGACGGCGGTGAAATTCCTGTCGGGCTTCTGGTCGGATCGCATTTCGCGGCCCAAGTGGCTGGCGGTCGCGGGCTATGGGTTGGCGGCCCTATCCAAGCCGATCTTCCCTCTGGCGGCCTCGGTCGAGGGAGTTTTGCTGGCCAAGGGGGTGGACCGGATCGGTAAGGGCATCCGCACCGCGCCGCGCGACGCCCTGGTTGCGGCGGTGACGCCGCCGGACATTCGCGGACGCGCCTTCGGCCTGAGAAAGTCGCTGGATACGGTCGGCGGCTTCGTCGGTCCGCTGCTGGCCATCGGGTTGATGGTGGTGCTGGCGAACGACATCAAGGCGGTGTTCTGGCTAGCCTCCATTCCGGCCTTCTTGGCCGTGGTCTTGCTGGTCGGCGGCGTGTCCGACCCGCCGCGCCCGGACGAGGCCGCCAAGAAGCCGCCCAGCCTGAAAGGGGCGCTGCGTTTGGACGCCGCCACCTGGACCATGATCGCCCTGACGGCGGTGATCGGCCTTGCGCGGTTCAGCGAGTCCTTCCTGTTGATGAAGGGGCTGGACGTCGGCGTCCCCGCCGCGTTCGCGCCGGCGGCCATCGTCCTGCTGCACCTGGTGTTCGGCCTAGCCGCCTTCCCGGTGGGGGCGCTGTCGGACCGCATCGGCCGCACCTCCCTGCTGCTGCTCAGCCTGGTCTTCCTGGCCGCCGCCGACGTGGCGCTGGCGCTGGCCGGGAATCAGGTCGTCTTCTACCTGGGCGTAGCCTTGTGGGGCCTGCATATGGGCTTCTCGCAAGGCTTGCTGATGACCCTGATCGCCGATGCGGCGCCCGCCCATCTGCGCGGCTCAGCCTTCGGCCTGTTCGCCCTGATCTCGGGTCTGATCGCCTTGCTGGGCAATGTGGCGGCGGGCCTGCTGTGGGACGGCTTCGGACCGCAGGCGACCTTTGCGGTCGGCGCGGTGTTGAGCCTCGTCTGCGCCCTGGGCATCGCGGGCTGGATGCGGCTTCAGGCGGCGCGCAGCCGCTCCAGCGCTTCGGAATAACGGCGCGACAGCGGGGCTTCCAGAACGCCCAGCTCCACCGTCCAGTCGCCTGAGCCTTCCGGCCGCAGTCCGGTCATCCGCGCGGCGTTGACCAGCCAGCCTCGGTGCGTCCGCACGAAGCCGAAGCGCGCCAGCTCGCCCTCGACCGCCGCCAGGGTGACGCGCATCAACGGCCTGCGTCCATCGGCCAGAACGAACTCGACGTAGTTGCCCGCCGAGGTCGCGGCCAGAATGTCGTCCAGCGGCGCCCGGATCAGCCGCGCCCCGTCGCGGATGTCGAAGCTGACGGGCCTCAGCGGCGTTTCGCGGGCCTGCCGCAGGCTGCGCACGCCCCAGAAGACGCCGATGAACAGGGTGTAGCTGAGCAGGTCCTTGCGCAGCTCATAGATGAACTTCTCGACCGGCGGGCCATAGTCATAGACCTCGCCCAACAGGGTGTAGACGCCATGCCGCATCGCCACCATCAGCACGACGTGCAGCAGGCTGTAGAGGCAGGCGGCGCCCAGATGCAGGGCCAGGAAGCATCCCCGCGCCCGCCACCCTTCCTGCAACAGTGATGACGGCGCCGCGCCCGCCGCCAGCCACGGCAACCAGATCACCAGCGCCAGCGCCAGGGCGCTGGAGCCCTCCCACACCCACGGCGCCCATGACCGCAGGCCGGGCCAGTCAGCCTGCACCGTGAGGGCGTTGACCACCAGAAACCCCAGGGTGAGGGCGATGATGATCGGCCCGCCGGTCAGCAGGTCGCGCCGGTCCGCCCCGTTCGACCCGGCAGGCGCGCCGTTCGTCCCGGCGCTCCGCGATCCGGCCCCTGAGCCTGACCGAACGGCCCCTGCGCCTTGCCGGGCGCGCGGCGTCGGGGGCACGGCGGATGGCGTCGTTTCCGTCATTTCAGGTTGTCCATGTCCTCAGAAGCCCTCGCCGTCGCCCGCCGCCATGACCTGGACTGGATCCGGGTCGGGGCCTTCCTGCTGCTGATCCTCTATCACGTCGGCATGTTCTACGTGCCCTGGGACTGGCATGTGAACAGCCCGCAGCCGGTCGAATGGCTGGAGCCGGTGATGCAGTTGACCAACCCCTGGCGGCTGACCCTGCTGTTTCTGGTCTCGGGCGCCGCGACCCGTTTCCTGTTCGACAGCTTCCAGCGAGAAGGGAAGGGCGCCGCGCGGCGTTTCGCCGGATCGCGGACCTGGCGCCTGTTGCCGCCGCTGCTGTTCGCCATGTTCGTGATCGTGCCGCCGCAATCCTACTACGAAGTGGTCGAGGCGGCGCAGGGGCTGGGCGTGGTCGATCCGGCGAACTCGCCCTGGCTGGCCGACTTCTGGGTGAAATACGCCACGGGGACCGGCGGCTGGTGCGACGCCGACGGCTGCCTGACCACGCCGACGTGGAACCACATGTGGTTCGTGGCCTATCTGCTCGTCTACAGCCTTGTGCTGGCGGGGCTGCTGGTTTTCGGACGCGTCTGGCTGCCTGTGATCCAGTCAGGGCTGGAGCGCGCCTTGAAGGGCTGGGGCCTGCTGATCTGGCCGGTGCTGTGGCTGTTCCTGCTGCGCTGGACCCTGGCGCGGATCTTTCCGACGACCCACGCCCTGACCGACGACTGGTACAACCACGCGGTGTCGTTCAGCGCCTTCCTGTTCGGCTTTCTCAGCGTGCGCTCGGCGGTGCTGAAGCAAGTCTATGAGCGGCTGCGGCGACCGGCGCTGGTGCTGGCCCTGTGCGCCTGGGCGGGATGGGCGGCCTATGCCTGGACCTATCGCGACGGCGGAAGCCCGCCCGAGGCGCTGAGGGCCGCCATGCGTCTTGTCTATGCGCTGGATCAGTGGGCCTTCATCGCCGCCGTGCTGGGCTATGGCGCGCGCTACCTGAACCGGGGCGGGCCATGGCTGCGTTATCTGACCGGCGGCGTCTTCTGCTTCTATATCGTGCACCAGACCGTCACCGTGGTCGCGGCCTATCACCTGTCGAAGCTAGGCCTGCCGCAGGGGCTGGAGGCGGGGCTGCTGATCGCCGTCACCTTCGGCGGCTGCTGGGGCGCCTATGAAGTCGCACGTCGCCTGGGGCCCTTGGGCCTGTTGCTGGGCGTCCGGCCGCGTCGCCCGTCCGCCTTGCTGACAAAGCCGGTCAGGCCGTAGTCTGAGCCGACGCAAGGCGCAGGAGCGACGCGGCATGGACTACAAGCCCCAGGACCGGCGCCCGCCGATCATCCTCTATCTGACCTGGATCATCCTGATCGGGGCGGCGGTCATCGGCTTCATGACCGACGCCTTCAGCGTGACCTTCGTGGCCGTGGGGACCTTGTTGCTGTCGCTGGTTCCCATGTGGCTGGGCGAGAAGATCGGCGTCGCCCTGCCGACCGCCTTCGTCAGCGCCATCGCCGCCTTCCTGTGCGCGACCCTGTTTCTGGGCGAGGTCGGCGATTTCTACGAGCGGTACTGGTGGTGGGACGTGGTCCTGCACGGCGGCTCGGCGATCGGGTTCGGCCTGGTGGGCTCTCTGCTGATGCTCATGCTGGTGCGCGGCGAGCGCCTGACCGCCGCGCCGATCACCGTGGCATTCTTCGCCTTCTGCTTCGCTGTGACGGTCGGCGCCCTGTGGGAGATCTGGGAGTTCACCCTCGACCAGCTGTTCGGCCTGAACACCCAGAAGTCCGGCCTGGTCGACACCATGTGGGACCTGATCGTCGACGCTGTCGGCGCCCTGATCGGGGCGAGCGCGGGCTGGGCCTACCTGAAGGGACGCGAAGGCGGACCGCTGGTCGGGGCGATCCGCGCCTTCATCGCCAAGAACCGCCGCCTGTTCGGCGACGGTTGAGGACGGCTATTCCGCTAGCCGCCCCTGCGTCTCATCGCCGGGGAAGACCACGTCCGGGTCCTGCTCCCTGCACTCCAGGCCGGGCCGGTTCAGGCGACGCAGGACGTGGCGCAGGATGTTCAGGCGCGCCGTCTTCTTCTTGTCGGTCGCCACCACGGTCCAGGGCGCATAGTCGACATGGGTGCGCTTCAGCATCTCGTCGCGAGCGGCGGAATAGGCGCTCCAGCGGGCCTGGGCCTCGGCGTCCAGGGGCGAGACCTTGAACCGCTTCAGCGGGTGGTCGACGCGCTCCTCCAGGCGGCGGGCCTGTTCGTCGCGGCTGATGTCCAGCCACAGCTTGATCAGGATGACGCCCGACTGGGTCAGCATCCGCTCGAAGTGCGGGGCGTCGTGCAGGAAGCGCTCATGCTGTTCGGGCGTGCAGAAGCCCATGACCGGCTCGACCCCGGCCCGGTTGTACCAGGAGCGGTTGAAGATCACGATTTCGCCCGCCGCCGGCAGATGGGCGGCGTAGCGCTGGAAATACCACTGGCTCGTCTCGCGGTCGGTCGGCTTGGGCAGGGCGACGACCCGCGTCTGCCGCGGCGCCATGTATTCGGTCATGCGCTTGATCGCCCCGTCCTTGCCGGCGGCGTCGCGCCCCTCGAAGACGATGACGACCTTCAGGCCTTGTTCGATGGCCCAGGCCTGGGTCTCGACCATCTGGATCTGCAGGGCTTCCAGGATGTCGGCGTAGTCGTCCTTGGCCATGGGCGTGTCCTTGTGTCGCGATCGGCGAACCTTGCGGCGAATTCACTGGCGTCGCCAGCCTCGCCGTTCAGGGTGCAACGCAAAAGGAGCCGAAAATGATCAATCGTCGTCATGTCCTGGCCGTCGGCGCGGCGGTCGCGGTTGCGCCTTCGGCGGCGCGTGCGCAAGACGAGGCGGCGTTCGACGCCGCCCTGACGACAGCCTTCGAGACGGTCAAGCCGGTCGCCCTGGCGGGCGGGGTGGCGACGGCTCAAGGTCTGGCCTGGTCCGGCGTGCGCGGCGCGCGGCGCGCAGGGCGGGACGATCCGGCGACGACGGACGACCGCTGGCACCTGGGCTCCAACACCAAGGCGATGACGGCGGCGCTTTTCGCCCGTCTGGTCGAGCAGGGACGGGCGCGCTGGGCTATGCCGCTGACCGAGGCCTTTTCCGGCATGACGATCGACGCGGGGTGGGACGGCGCGACCCTGGACGACTTCATGACCCACACGGCGGGGCTGAAGGACGAGGCGGTCATGGGCATGGCCTGGCTGATGACGGCCCGCGCCGATCCTCAATCCCTGGTGGAGCAGCGTCGTGCGATCGTCGAGAAGGCGCTGGCGGCGCCGCCGACGGGTCCGCGCGGGACGTTCGCCTATGGCAACGCCAACTATGTGCTGGTCGGGGCGGCGATCGAGGCCATCACCGGCGGCTCGTGGGAAGAGGCCATGCAGGCCGAGGTGTTTGGGCCGCTGGGCCTGGCCTCGGCGGGGTTCGGCGCTCCGGCCGGAAGCGATAACGCCTGGGGCCACCGCCGCATGGGCGAGACGGCGGCGCCGATGGATCCGGCTGATCCGGGTTCGGACAATCCTCTGGCGCTCGGTCCGGCGGGGACGGTTCACATGACGGCGGCTGACTACGCTCGCTTCCTTCAGGTCTTCCTGACCGAGGGCGGCGGCTGGCTGAAGCCCGAGACGGTGCGGCGTCTGGTCACGCCGAGCGAGGGGCGCAACTACGCTCACGGCTGGATCGTCCTGCCGTCCCAGCCCTGGGCCAAGGGGCCGGTGATCGCCCATGAGGGTTCGAACACCCTGTGGCACGCCATCGTCCTGGTGGATCCGGCGGGCGGACGGGCGGTCTTCGGCCTGGCGAACGACGGCGGGCGCGGCGGCCCGGCCTGTCAGGCCCTGGCTATGGAAATGCTGCGTGTCTGAGCGCCGCCCCGGCGCCTTCTGCGCATCAGGAGCGGCGTTTCTTCGGCGTTTGCGCGAGATGGAGCGTCGCCTGTTCGGTCATGTGCAGTCGTCGGACTATAACACTGCGCGCCGGTGCGCAGTCGGCCGGGCGCTGCGGGACGCAAGCTGCGCGTGCTGCGGCGAAATTAACTGTAAAGCTTGTAAGCTCGATTTCGCTTTACAGTTGACCGCTGTGGATAGTCGGGTGACAACATCGCCGCAGCCCGGATTTCACGTGGGGTCCAAACCCGCGTCTTGCTCCTTCGCCTGAACGAGCTTGTCCAGATGGGCTGACGGGCGCTCCTGCTAGGACGTCCGCCTGGAAAAGCGCGTTTACGGAGACGCAATATGGCGACCGGCACGGTCAAGTGGTTCAACCCCACGAAGGGCTTCGGCTTCATTCAACCCGACACGGGCGGCGCGGACGTTTTCGTCCACATCACCGCAGTGCAAAAGGCGGGTCTGGTGGGTCTCGATGACAACGCCAAGGTCGAGTACGAGCTGGAATCCCAGCGCGGCAAGACCTCGGCTGTGGATCTCAAGCTCCTCTAAGGCCTTACGAACCTTCTGGTTCGTGAAAAAGAAGAAGACGCGGAGGGCGACCTCCGCGTCTTTTTTATTGGGCCTCGCCTTTCTGCTGGGCGGCTAGTCGGCGAAATAGCCCGAGGCGTCGACGAAGGCCTGGACGGCCGCCGGGTCCGAGTAATCCAGTTCGAGCATGGCCTTCAGCGCCGCCGCCTTGTCCGGCGCGCGATCATGGTAGCCGCGCGTGATCGCATAGCCGACGTAGTAGCCGAGATCGCGAACGCCGAAGGCGTTGTCTGCGCTGTTGTAGAGCCAGCCGCTGAAGTCCTCGCCCGCCATGTCGCGACGGAAGGCCGTCTTGATCGCCTCGTCGTGCGCCGGGCCATAGGCCACATAGGCCAAGTCCGGCGTCCGGCCCGTCACCTGTTCGGCGACGAAGTCGGCCACGCCCTCATAGACGGCCTGGGCCAGCAGGTTCGGCCGCTCGCCTCTTTGCTGGGTGTGGACCACCTCATGCACCGCCAGCAGGTCCAGGTTCTCCAGCGGCTTGCTGGCGAAGTAGGAGGCGAAGAAGCGCTGAAGCCCGGCCGGCATCTCGGAGGTGTCGACGCTCTCGTCGCCGGTGGCCATTTCGACGCCCAGCAGAACCTTGTCGCCCTGCGTCGTCCCGGCGGATCGCAAGGCGCCGACCTCGAAATAGATGCCGGCGGGACGCAGGTCGGGATAGAGGGCGCGGAACCGTTCCAGATGCCCCTCGAGCCGCGTCAGGGCCCCGGCGGCCAGCGCCGTGCGGGGCCGCACCGAGTCCCAATAGGACGGATAGGCGCGGATGGCCTGAAGATAGGTGTCCGCCGTATAGCCCTTGGCCTCCATGAAGGCGGTCAGGCCTGGCGTTCCGGCGTCGATATAGAGCCTTTGGAACGCCGCCTTCTGGGCCTCCGGCGACGTTTCCGCGCGGACGGCGTCGTAGGCCGTCCAGAAACGGGCGACGTCGCTGTCTTCCAACTGGATCGGCGATGATCCCGATTGGGCCGTTGCGCCGGTCGCCAGCAGGCTGAGGCCCAAGGTGATCGTCAAAGCCAGTCGGCGCATGGATTTTCCTGCTCTCAAGGGGTCGGAAAAAGAGAACCGACACGACTTCTGTGTCAAATGAAACGCCGGTAATGTTAAGCGCGGGCGACGCGGCAGGGATCGACCTCGCCTGCGGTTGGTTGTCTCCCCACAAGGGAGACGCACCATGCTCAAGAACAAGAACTCCTCAGCCATCGTGGCGGTGAAGGATCTGGAGCGGGCCAGGGCCTTCTACTCCGATGTACTGGGTCTGAACCTGGCGGACACCGGCATGGACGGGGTGCTGGGTTATCGCACCGGCGGCACATGGCTGACGGTCTATCGCTCGGACTTTGCCGGGACGAACCAGGCCAACGCTGTGACTTGGGACGTGGGCGTCGAGGTGGACGACATCGTCGCCGACCTGAAAGCCAAGGGCGTCGTCTTTGAACGCTATGACGGCATGGCGCATGACGGCGACGTCCATGTCGCAGGGCCGCTTCGCCTGGCCTGGTTCAAGGACCCGGACGGCAACATCCTGCACCTGGTCGGCGGGGCGGGCGGCGCCTAGCCTTCCAGCGACACGACCGGCTGGCTGACGGCGGCGCCCTTGCCGCGCGCCTTCAGCCAGGCTCGGATGCGGTTCTGGATCGGCTGATCGATCAGATAGTGCAGGCCGAAGGCGAAGACGAAGGCCGCCAGCACGCCCAGAACCCACAAGCCCCAGCGCCAGGCCTCGCCCAGCGCCAGCTTGTTTGCGAAGGCCTCGGCCAGGCCGAACCAGGCGATGCGCACCACTTCGTTCGAGATGAACATGGAGAAGGAGACCATGGCCGCCGCCTCGACCAGCTTCGACGGCCGCTTGGTCGGCACGGCGCCCGCCGCCAGGATGATGACGGAGATGAAGAACAGCGACAGCAGGGCGTTCTTGTCGAAATACTGGGCCACGGCCAGACCAACGGCGGCCAGCACCCCGGCCCAGCCGGCGATGCGGGCGTTGATCCACACGCCTTGCGCGAACCAGGCCAGTCCCATGCCCAGGATGAACAGGGGCAGGGCGCGCCAGATGCCCAGGTTCAGCGGCATCTGATAGACCGGATACTTCAGGATCGCCCAGCTCAGCTCATTGGCGGCCAGATAGCCGACGACGACCAGGGTCAGCGCCGTCCACGGCCCGATCCGGCTGAGGCCCCGCAGCACGAAGGGGAAGGCGACGTAGCAGCCCAGAAGCGCCGAGATCGACCATGTTGGGGCGTTCCAGCCCAGGCCGCCGTGAACGCCGAACGACTGCACCAGGGCCGCCTGGGCGGGAAGCTGATCCCAGGCGAACCACTCGGGATGGCTGGGCGGCATGCCCGCAGCGGTCGCCGCCAGCACCAGCGCCACCAGCAGACCCAGCACGATCAGGTGCGCCGGATAGACCCTCAAGGCCCGCTTGATGAAGAAGTCGCTCTTCGACATCCGGCCCGAGCCGACGGCGCGGCCATAGACCCGCATCAGCACATAGCCGCTGTCGATCAGGAAGAAGTTGGTCAGCAGGAAGCCGCCCCGCTCGAACACGGGATGCAGCCCCTCGGCCAGGGGGACGGGCGCCGACATCTGGAAGTGATGCAGGATGATCAGGGCGGCCACGATGAAGCGCAGCGCGTCCAGCCAGCCGCCGCGCATGATCGGCGGCGGCTCATTCCGGGACGAAAACACAGCTTGCAGCATCACGGCCCCCTTGTTCGAATGTTGTTACGCAAGAATGGGGCCGGGCCCCCCCGGCCTCCTGGATGAATCTGTCGCTGGCGCTGCGCTTTGCATCTGGTATAACGACGAAATCTCGATGGCGGAGCGAGAGGGGCGACCGTGAAAAAGGCTTTTGCAATGATCGGCGGCGCGACCGCCCTGGCCTTGATGCTGGCGGCGCCGGGCGGCGTCAGCGCCCAGCAGGCTTCATCGCCCCCGGCAGGGGCGATCAAGGCGGGGACGCTCCAGGAGGCGCGGCCCACGGTGACCGTCAATATCGTGAGCGGGGATCTCGCGGGCCAGGAGAAGCGGGACTTCGATCTGCTGGAGCGGGCGATGCGCGACATGCAGGCGCGCGGCTACGCCGGTATGGATCGCCATTTGCCTGCGCTCCGACGTGCGATGGAGCGCGCGCCCGCGATCTATCCGCATACGGAGAAGCGAGCGGCGAACGACTGGATCGTGCGCACGCTGGACATCGCCGAAACCATGGTGATGGCGACGGTGCTCCAGGCCTCAGCGGTGGAAGCCGGCGCCTCCAACGTAACCGTGCGGCAGCAGCCCAACGTCTATCCTCTGATCGCCCTGATGCTGGGCAGCGAGGCGGTCGAGCGCGGGCGTCTGGACGAGGCGATCGCCGTGCTGGATCAGGGCCTGGCCCGCCAGCCGGACGACTGGGTGCTGATCAAGGAAAAGGCGTCGGCCCTGCAGGCGGCGGGGCGCAATGAAGAGGCCTTAAGCCTGGCGACCGAGGCGCTGGCGTCCGATTCCATCCGTATCACGTTGAACGCCGGAGCTCTGCATCGCAGTCGGGGCTTCAGCCTGATTGAATTGAAGCGACTGCCCGAGGCGCGCGCCGCCTATGACGAGGCGTTGAAGCTGGACCCCGAGGATCGATCCGCCAAGGCGCAACTCGCCTATATCGACGGGCTGGAGGCGGGACGGCCGCCGGTGGCCCCGGTGATCGTGAGGCCGTTGCCCGGCGAGGCGGAGAAGCCGGCGAACCCGTAAGGCTCGCCGGTCTGCGGGTCTGGCCTAGCCCCGCACCAGCCGCAGGAATTCCTCGCGCGTACGCGGGTCTTCACGGACGACGCCCAGCAGGCAGCTGGTGATCAGGCTGGCGCCGGGGACATCGACGCCGCGCATGGTCATGCAGCTATGTTCGGCCTCGATGACCACGCCGACGCCGTGGGGACGCAGCACGTCCTGGATGGCGTTGGCGATTTCGGACGTCATCTTCTCCTGGATCTGCAGGCGGCGGGCGTAGCCGCGCACTACGCGGGCCAGCTTGGAGATGCCGACGACCCGGTCGGTCGGCAGATAGGCGACGTGCGCCTTGCCCACCACCGGCAGCATGTGGTGCTCGCAGAAGCTGACGAAACGGATGTCCTTCAGGACCACCAGCTCGTCGTAGCCGCCGACTTCCTCGAACGTCTTCTCCAGATAGTCGCGCGGTTCGACCTCATAGCCCTGGAACAGTTCGCGATAGGACTTGGCCACGCGCTTGGGCGTTTCGATCAGGCCTTCGCGCGCAGGATTGTCGCCGGCCCAGCGGATCAGGGTGCGGACGGCGGCTTCGGCTTCTTCCTGGGAAACGGCGGGGGAGGAGGGGGTCTGGTCGCTCATGACAGGCTGCATACCTCCCCCGCGCAGGTTTTGGAAACGGCGCCGCTGTTTAAAACTGCTTCCGTCCCGATCAGGCCAGTTTGCTGATCAGGACAGGCGGACCAGTTCGACGCGGCGGTTGCGGGCGCGGCCCTCGTCGCTGGCGTTGTCGGCCACCGGCTTGTCGGCGCCGAAGCCCTTGGCCTCCAGCCGCTTGGCGTCGATCCCCTGCTGCGTCAGGGCGGCGACCACGGCGCGGGCGCGTTCCTCGGACAGGGGACGGTTGCGGGCCGGGGCGCCGGTGTTGTCGGTGTGCCCCTCGACGGACAGGCGCAGGGCGGCGTCACCCTTCAGCAGTTGGGCCACGGCGTCGACCTGAGGGCGCGAGACATCCAGGATGTCGGCCTTGTCCAGTGCGAACTCGACCGGCACGGCGACGCGGCCGTCCGCGGCGATCTTGCGCGCCAGTTCGCTGGCTGGCAGCAGGCCGGCGGTCGGCGCCAGGGCCTTGACCTCGGCCACCGCCATCGCGCCTTGCGCGCTGCCGACATAGAGGTGAACCCAGACGGTGCGGTCAGCCTGTCGGATGATCCAGGTCTGCGACGGGTTGTTGTAGATGTCGCCGATGCCGTTCAGGGCCGCCATCTGCACCGCCTCGGGCAAGGCGTGGGCGGCTTCATTGGGAATCTGGCCGTCGAAGATGCGAACGGCGCCCGCCTCCTTCAGCGCGTGCTCCATGTTTCGCAGCAGCTCCAGCCGCGAGAAGCTCTTGCCGCTGTCGTTGGTGATCTGGGTCTGGTGGACGCGGCCTTCGACCATCTGGAAGCCGGCGCCGGTCCAGAAGGGGAAGTCGGCGAAGTCGTGCGTTTCGCTGTTCTGCGGCTTGTAGCCGTCGGGCAGGCGCAGATAGGGGAAGTCGCCCAGGCTAGCGGTCGACAGCGCCACGCTGTTCACGTCGAACGCGCCCGCCGCTTCGTTCGCCGCCGCGGGGGCCGCCGCCGTCTCAGCCGGCTCCGACGCCTTGTTGTCGCACGCGGCGACCAGTGAGGCCGAGGCCGCGACCATCAGGACGGAGGCGAGACGCAGGAACGGTTTCATGAGGCATCCTTCAGGCGTTGATCGGGGGAGGCCGAAAACGTTCGTCTAGTCGCCGCTGTTGTCAATCACGTGAAACCGCATCGACCGGAACATCGGTCTCATTCCATCGTCCTAACGTCGCGTTAACCATCCTGTCGGCATTTTCTGCCCACTGTCCCGCGCGTGTGTTCGGGGCGTCTCGGGGATCGGCGATGAGCGGCGCGGAAGTTCTGGATGTGGGTCGCGACGCCCTGTGGCTGACGATCCAGCTGTGCCTGCCGGCCCTGATCGTGGCCCTGGTTGTCGGCGTGGCCATCGGCCTGTTCCAGGCCCTGACGCAGATCCAGGAGCAGACCCTGGTCTATGCGCCCAAGATCATCGCCATCTTCGTGTCGTTGCTGCTGTTCCTGCCGCTGATGGGCGCCCTGCTGGGCGGCTTCATGCGCGAGATCGCCGCTCGCATCGCGGGCATGTAGGGCGGGGTTGTAGGGCAGGAACATGGAGCCTTACGCCACGGCGGAACAGGTCTGGGCCGGTGGGCTGATCTTCGCGCGCGTCGGCGCGATCCTGATGATGCTGCCCGGCTTCGGCGAATCCTATGTGCCGCCGAGGGTCCGCCTGTCGCTGGCCCTGGTGCTGTCGCTGGCGTTGTGGCCCATCGTGGGCGGCGCCCTGCCGGCCCTGCCTGCGACCCTGGGCGCCACCGTCGGCTGGGTGATCCGCGAGGTGCTGACCGGCCTGGCCATCGGCGCCATCCTGCGCAGCTTCATGACCGCCCTGACCACGGCGGGCGAGATCGTCTCCCTGCAGACGACGCTGGGTTTTTCCCAGACCGCCAATCCCATGCAGGCCCAGCCGGGCACGACCCTGTCGGCCTTCCTCATGCTGCTGGGGGTGACGCTGGTGTTCGCCACCAACACCCACCACCTGTTCATCGGCGGCATGGTCGGGTCGTATGAGGCCATCGCCCCGGCCAAGCCGTTGATCGTCTCGGACTTCACGACGATGGCGGTGAAGACTCTGAGCCAGAGCTTCATGCTGGGGGTGCAACTGGCGGCGCCCGTGCTGGTGTTCGCCCTGATCTTCAACCTGGCCTCGGGGCTGGTGGCGCGGGTCATGCCCAGCTTCCAGGTCTATTTCGCCGCCGCGCCCTTGAGCGTCATCCTGGGCCTGTCGGTGTTCGCGCTCAGCCTGGGCGTGGTGGGGACCGTCTTCATCGACCGCTACCGTTCGGTGGCGGCCTTCTTCACGGGAGGCGCCGTTGGCTGACGGCCCCGATCCCGAGTCGAAAACAGAAGACGCCACCCCGCGAAAACTCGAAGAGGCGCGGAAAAAGGGCGACGTCGCCAAGTCGCCGGACGTGGCGGCGGCGCTGTCGCTGGCGGGCGCGGCAGGGGTGCTGCTGGCGGGCGGCGGCTGGTTCTCGACCCAGATCGCCGAGGGACTGACCCCCTTTCTGGCCCAACCGCACGCCATGATCGGAGGCCTGGAGGCTGGCGCCGGCGTCGAGATCGGGATGCAGGCTGTCTGGGCCGCCGCGCCCTTTCTGGCGGCCCTGATGTTCGCCGTCATCCTGGGCGGGGTCGGCGGCAATCTGGCTCAGTCGGGCCTCATCTTCACCGCCGATAAGATCAAGCCCAAATGGTCGAAGGTGAGCCCGCTGGAAGGGATCAAGCGCATCTTCGGCCCGGACGGCCTGGTGCAGTTCCTCAAGACCTTCATCAAACTGGTCGCCATCGGCGCCGTCTGCTGGATGGTGCTGAAGCCGCATACGCGCGAGCTGGAGAACCTGGCGGCCATGAGCCCGGCGATGATCCTGCCGTTCGCGCGCGATCTGGCGCTGGCGCTGATGGTGTCGGCCCTGGTCTTCCTGGCGCTGACGGCGGGGGCCGACTACCTGTGGCAGCGCATACGCTTCGCCAAGCGGATGCGGATGACCAAGGAAGAGCTGAAGGAAGACTTCAAGCAGTCCGACGGCGACCCGCACGTCAAGGCCAAGCTGCGCCAGATCCGTATGCAGCGCGGCCGTCAGCGGATGATGCAGGCCGTGCCCGACGCCACCGTCATCATCACCAACCCGACTCACTATTCGGTCGCCCTACGCTATGAGCCGGACCAAGGCGACGGCGCGCCGGTCTGCGTGGCCAAGGGCGTCGACGCCCTGGCCTTGCGCATCCGCGAGGTGGCCAGGGAGCACAATGTGCCCGTTGTCGAGAACGTGCCCCTGGCCCGCGCCCTCTATGCGGCGGTCGAGGTGGACGACATCATCCCGCGCGACCACTTCGAGGCGGCGGCCAAGGTCATCGGCTTCGTCATGCAGCAGAGGAAGCGGCGATGAAGGCGGCGGCGGAGGAACGGCGTATGCTGACGAACCCTGATTCGCGCGGGCGAGACGCCATGACCATTTCCCGACCGCAAGACCGCCAGAAGGCCCGCGCCGCGCGCCGTCCGCGCTTTGACCCGTGGCTGGTCGTGATGGCGGTCGGCTTCGCCCTGGCGATCGCGGCCATCGCCTATCCGGCGTTCCGCGCCAGCGCCTTCACCGCGCCGGGGCTGATCCTGATCTTCGCGGCGGGGGCGACGGCGCTGATCTGGCTGTCCGCCTTCGGCCGGTCCGAGCGGCGGCCCGCCTCGGGCGATGCGGCGGTCGAGATGCTGGACGCCATGGCCGAGCCTGCCGCCCTGGTGCAGCCGTCGGGTCAGGTGCTCGCCTACAACGCCGCCTGGGCCGAGGAAAACGGGACCGTCACCACCCTGCCCAGAGCCGGCAAGGGGGGCGGCAAGTCGGCGCAAGCCCTCTACATGGCCTTCGCCCAGGCGCGCGGAGGGCATCAGGGCCGCGCCATCGTCCAGATCGGCGCGCGTGAGATCGAGGTGCTGATCGGTCAGGCGGGGGAGGGGCGCTTCCTGGTTCGCGCCGCGCCCGAAGCCGTTCTGCCGCTGGCCCCGAGCGCGCCCGCCGCGCCCCAACCCCTCGCCCCGACGGGCGAGGCGCGCGCCATGGCCGCCGGCGCGCCCTTCGGTTCGGCGGTGATCGGCGGCGAAGACCTGTTCGCGGGCCGGGTCGAGGAGCCCAACGCGGCGCTGGCCTTGCTGACCGGCCCGGCGGCCTCGGGCGACGCGGCCTTCGGCCATCTGTTCGACCCGGCCGGCGTGGCCGAGGCCAGAACCAAGCTGGAGGCCGGATCGTCCGGCCCGATCGAGCTGATCGCCCGCGCCCACCCGGATCGGCAACTGCACCTCTATGTCGCGCTGGAAGGCGACAAGCGCCGCGTCTGGTTGTTCGATGTGGCGGCGCAGAAGTCGATGGAGCTGCAGCTGTCGCAGGCCCAGAAGATGCAGGCCGTGGGCCAGCTGGCGGGCGGGGTGGCGCACGACTTCAACAACCTGCTGACGGCCATCCAGCTGCAACTGTCGGGCCTGCTGGAGCGGCACCCGGTCGGCGATCCCTCCTATGAGGGGCTGAACGAAATCCGCCAGACGGCCATCCGCGCCGCCGATCTGGTGCGCAAGCTGCTGGCCTTCTCGCGCAAGTCGACGGTGCGGCGCGAGCGGCTGGACCTGGGCGAACTGGTCGGCGAGTTCGCGGTGCTGCTGCGCCGCCTGCTGCGCGAGGACGTGCGGCTGGAGACCGACTACGGCCGCGACCTGCCGCTGGTGCTGGCCGACAAGAGCCAGTTGGAGACGGCGGTGATGAACCTGGCTGTCAACGCCCGCGACGCCATGCGCGGCGTGGTCGAACCGGGCGCGGGCGTCGTCACCATCCGCACCCGCCGCCTGACGGGCGCCCAGGCGCGCGACCTGGGCTGGCGCGAGGCGACGGATGAGGTCGCCCTGATCGAGGTGTCGGACACCGGCCCCGGCGTGCCGACGGCGCTGCTGGACAAGATTTTTGAGCCCTTCTTCACCACCAAGGCGGTGAACGAGGGGACGGGCATGGGCCTGGCCACCGTCTACGGCATCGCCCAGCAGGCGGGCGGCCATATCACGGTCGCCAATCTGGAAAACGCGGGGGCCGCCTTCCGCATCTTTCTGCCCGCCGCCACGGCCGAGGAGCTGGTCGAGGCCCCCGTGGTTGAGAAGGTCGTCAAGGCGCCGCGCGACCTGTCGGGCGCGGGCCGCATCCTGTTCGTTGAGGACGAGGCGGCCGTGCGCGGCATCGCCGCCCGCCTGCTGCGCCAGCGCGGCTATGAGGTGATCGAGGCCGCTGACGGCGAGGAGGCCCTGATCCTGGCCGAGGAATGGGCGGGCCAGATCGACATGCTCATCTCGGACGTCATCATGCCGGGTCTGGACGGGCCGTCGCTGCTGAGAAAGGCGCGGCCCTTCCTCGGCGACGCCCCGGTCATGTTCATTTCGGGTTACGCCGAAAGCGACTTCTCGGACCTGTTGCAGGACGAGGTCGGGGTGTCCTTCCTGCCCAAACCGCTGGACATCAAGACCCTGGCCGAGCGCGTGAAGCAGGAACTGCACGCGGGGTGAGGACTCGAAAGGCGCGTCGCTTGGCTGGGCTAGCGGTCGTCGCCCGTTCGCGTGCGTTGCACTGTTGTGGCGCTTTCCCCGCTTGGCAGGACGGTTGTGGTGGTCGTTGTTGTCGTGGTCCGCTCCCACAGGGTGCAGCCAACGGATGAGCCGCCGTCCGGCTGCGGCGTAGTGCGGCATCGCGTGTCGGCGGAAACGGCGTCTGCGGACCGCACAGGTTCAAGCGGGCCCGTCGAACAGGCTGACAGCGTCAATGCCGCCGTCACGACGACGCAGCATCGGAACATGACGGATCTCCTCGCAATTTCTCGTTCAGCGACTTTGCCCGACTTCGAGCGCTGCGCAAGCGGAGGCTTTGACGGGGTGAGCTTATATTCTAACGTCGAATTGACGCGGCTCGCCCATCCGCCGCTCTCGCGCGGCTTCGTGCAGGGTGTCGGCGAGGTCCAGCAGATGATGGCGTCGAAGGCGCGGAATCACTTCCAGCAATTGCAGGCGCAGACTCTCTGCCTCGGCGTCCGACAGCAGCGCGTTTCGCGAAGAAGCGCGATCAGACATGGCGCATCCCCCTGATAAACGACCTGAAAGACGGTCTGGGGCGTGTGGGAAACGGCTGTTTCGCGCTTTGGGTTCCGAAAAGCGGGTTCACTTCGAGAATTGTGAACAAAGGCGACGTTCAAGGCTTGGGTATGGCGCGCGCGGCCCTAGATAGGGTCCAGAGGAATCAAACGCCGTAAAGAGGAGTCTCCCATGGCCTTCACCCTGCCCCCGCTGCCCTACGCCTATGACGCGCTGGAGCCGGCCATCGACAAGGAGACGATGACCTTCCACCACGACAAGCACCATCAGACCTATGTCGACAACCTGAACAAGTTCGTCGACGCCACGCCCGAGGCGCAAGGCAAGTCGCTGGAAGACATCTTCGCGATCATGTCGAAGCTGCCGAAGCCGATCCGCAACAACGGCGGCGGCGTGTGGAACCACAGCCTGTTCTGGGAACTGCTGGCCCCGGTCGGCACGGGCGGCGAGCCCTCGGCTGAACTGGCCGCCAAGATCGACGCTGAACTGGGCGGCATGGACAAGTTCAAGGCCGACTTCGACGCCGCCGGCGCCGGTCAGTTCGGTTCGGGCTGGGCCTGGCTGATCCTTCAGGACGGCAAGCTGAAGGTCACCTCGACCCCGAACCAGGACAACCCCCTGATGGACGACGCGGCCGAGAAGGGCGCTGTCCTGCTGGCCGCCGACGTGTGGGAGCACGCCTACTACCTCAAGTACCAGAACCGCCGGGTCGACTACCTCAAGGCCTTCTGGTCGGTGGTGAACTGGAACAAGGTCAACGAACTGTACGAAGCCGCTAAGGGCTGATGCAGACCAGACGCCCCGCCGATCTCGGCGGGGCGTTTTTCTTTTGGGGGGGACGATCATGACGCCAACCTTGAAACTGGCCGTCTCGGGCTTGATCCTGGCGGCTCTTGTCGGTGCGGGCGGATGCCAGCGCCAGCCGGAGACGGCGGACAAGGCGAGCCAGGAGGCGACGGTCGCCCCGGCGTCCGCCGATGTTCGTCTCTTCACCGTCGGGGCGCTGCGCCTGGCGGCCCTGCGCGACGGGGTGATCGTCGTGCCCGTGGCTGAAAGTCCGTGGGTCCAGGCGGGCGCGACGGCGGAGCAGGTTCGCGAGCTGCTGACGGCGGGCGGCGCGCCGACGGACGCGGTCCATCTGCCGCTGCAGCCGTTGCTGGTGCGCGACGGCGATCGGGTGGTGCTGATCGACGCCGGGGCGGGCGGTCAGATGGGCACGGCCAATCTGCTGGTCGGTTCGCTGCGGGCCGCCGGCGTCGAGCCGGCCCAGGTGACGGACATTCTGATCTCGCACGCCCACGGCGATCATGTCGGCGGCCTGGTCGACGCTGAGGGCGCCCTGGTCTTTCCCAATGCGATCATCCGCATGAGCGCGCTGGAATGGGACGCGGCCCAGGCTGGGGCCGAAGCGCACGGGGCCGGGCCACTGGTGGCGGCGATCACGCCGAAGGTCGAAACCTTCCAGCCGGGCGCGCAGGTGACGCCCTCGATCCGCGCCGTGCCGTTGAAGGGGCACACGCCGGGCCACTCCGGCTATGAGATCGCCTCCGGCTCCGAGCGTCTGCTCTATCTCGGCGACGCCCTGCACAGCTCCATCATTTCGGTGCCTCGTCCTGACCTGGCCCTGGTCTGGGACAGCGACCGGGCTGCGGGCGTCGCCACGCGCCAGGACATCCTCAAGCGCGGCGCGACGGAGCAGTTGCGTCTGTACGGCGTTCACTTCCCCTTTCCTGGCCTAGGGCGGATCGAGCGCCGGGGCGAGGGCTACGTCTGGGTCGCGGAGGCGGCGCCCGCCGCCTGATCGGCGGTCAGCCGCCTTCTTCCGCCAGAAGCGTCGCCAGCCGCGCCTCGCCGTCCGTGATCGCCTGGCGCTTCAGGGCGTCCGGCGCGTAGGCGCGGCCGTCCAGGATGATGTGACGCAGACGTCGGGTGTCGCGAATGTCCCGCGACGGGTCGCCGTCGACGATCAGCAGGTCGGCGCGGCGGCCCACGGCGATGCGGCCGATGTCGTCGCGCTTCAGGATGTCGGCCGCCGTTCCCGTCGCGGCCGACAGCGCCTGCAGGGGGCTGAGGCCCGCGCGGGTCATCAGCTCCATCTCCAGATGCAGGCCCCCGCCGGGCAGGTTGTAGGCGCCGGCGGGCGTGTCCGACCCGGCGCCGATGCGGCCGCCCAGTTGGGCCAGGCGCGTCATCACGGCCGCGCCGATGCGGGCGTCCTGCCTCGCCTTGTTGTTGCTCTCGGCATTGGCGTGGAAATGCTGATGAACGCCGCGCCATTGCTGATCCAGGCCGTCGCGGACCGTCCCTGCCGCATCGCCCAGCGGCAGGTCGGCCAACACCGGATCGGGCGACTGCGTCTCGGCGGTGAAATGAGAGACGGACAGGGTGGGGACCAGGGCCGTATCCGCCGCCAGCAGGGCGCGGGCTATCTGATCGATCAGCGCAGGATCCAGGCTTTCCGCTTCCAGGTCGCCGCCCAGTCGGCGATAGGCCAGGGCTGCGCCGCTGGCGTGTTCAAGGCTATCCAGACCCAGAGCGGCCGCCTGGAGCAAATCGACGTGCGCGCTGGTGAGGCCGCGGGTCGAGGCCATGCCCAGGTCGGCCATTGTCGGCAGGCCCAGCGCTTTCGCACGTCGGACGGCGGCGGCGAAGGCGTCGGGCGGAAGCTGCTCGTACAGCTTGATCCAGTCGGCCCCTTCGGCCGCCAGGGCGTCGACGGCGACGACGGCCTGCTCGGGCGTCGCGGCGATGAGCAGCTCTATCCCTTCCAGCGAAAGGCCGTCGGCGGCGCGGGCGGGCGAGGGCGCGCCGGGCTTCGCCTCGGGATAGAAGCGTTTGATGATGCTGTTCTCGCCGTCCAGCATCGGCCCGGCCCAGACCAGTCGCGCACGCGGCGCGGGCAGGGCGTTCAGGGCGCGGGCCATCTCTACGGTGGTGTTGGCCGATCGCACCGTCGTCACGCCGGAAGCCAGGAACCAGCCGTAATAATGCGGGCGCGGATGGACATGCAGATCGATCAAGCCGGGGATGATGCTGCCGTCGCCGGCGTCGATGACGGCGGCGTCTTGCGGCGTCGGGCAGTCGGCCGCCCGGCCGACACAGGTGATGACGCCGTCCACGGCCACTACCCGGCCCCCGATGATCGGCGCGGCGCCCGAGCCGTCGATGATCCGACCGGAAACCACCAAGGCGGAGGGCCGGTTGGCGTCGTGCGCTTGCGCCGTCGTCGCCGCCAGAACGGCCAGGGCCGTCGCCGCCGTGAGCCAGAGTTTGCGAGTCATGCCGAAGGCCTCCCGAGCCGTGTCTTCTTATCGTCGGCAACTGCACGGACAGAGGTTGGCGGCTCAAGTTTCCTTTCTGTCATACTGGGATGAAAGGCCGCCGACATTGACTCCTGGCCTCGCCGCCTTCATAAGCGCGCCCTTCTCGCATCGGGTCCCGCCCGAGGCGCGAATTGACTACGGACGATGCGTGAACCGCCGTTGAGATCGCCGCTCCAATCGGGGAGCAGCCGGGCCGCATCATGATGAAGAGTGACACATGTCCAAGCGCCATAGCGCCAAGTACAAACTCGACCGGGCCATGGGTGAAAACCTGTGGGGTCGCGCCAAGTCTCCCGTCAACAAGCGTTCCTACGGCCCCGGCCAGCACGGCCAGCGCCGCAAGTCCAAGGTCTCGGACTTTGGTCTGCAGCTGAAGGCCAAGCAGAAGCTGAAGGGCTACTACGGCAACATCACCGAGAAGCAATTCGCGGCGACCTACGCTGAAGCCGCCCGTCGTAAGGGCAACACCTCGGAAAACCTGATCGGTCTGCTGGAATCGCGTCTGGACGCCATCGTCTACCGCGCCAAGTTCGTGCCGACCGTCTGGGCTGCTCGCCAGTTCGTCTCGCACGGCCACGTGACCGTCGACGGCAAGAAGGTCGACATCGGTTCGTACCGCGTCAAGCCGGGCCAGGTCATCGAGGTCAAGGAAAAGTCGCGCAACATGGCGCTGGTGCTCGAAGCCCAGCAGTCGAGCGAGCGTGACCTGCCTGACTATCTGGAACTGGGCGATCGTGGTTTCTCGGTTCGTTACGGCCGCGTGCCGGAACTGTCCGACGTGCCCTATCCGGTGAAGATGGAGCCGAACCTGGTCGTCGAATACTACTCCTCGTAAGTTCGACGATCCCGCCCGATCCGTCGGGTTGCGGTTCAAGACAAGAAAGAGGCTCCGGCTCGCCGGGGCCTCTTTTTTAATGAGGCACAGCGGCGGTTCCCTTTTGGGCCAAACCAAGGCATGGTTCCTTTTGCTGTCAGGATCGAGCCGCGGGAGGCCGAGATGAGATATCGGATCGCTTTCTGCGCCGTCGTGGCGCTGTCTGTCGCCGCCCTGACCGGATGCGCCCCGAAGCCGGGCGCTCTGGTGCGGACGGAAGGGATGCCGGGTCAGCTGGAGCCGATTCACGCCGCCGCCTTCACCCGCGACCTGGCCGTGTTCCGCGTCAGCTCGAACGGCTGCACCGACAAGAGCGACGTGAAGCCCTTCATCACCCAGCTCAAGGACTCGGCGGTCATCACCCTGCGCCGTCTGGACGAGGATCGCTGCAGCCGTCCGGTCAAGGGCGGGGTGCAGATGGAGTGGACCTTCCAGGAACTGGGCCTTCCGCCCGGCGCCAACGTTCTGGTCAACAATCCTTACATGATGGACGGCGAGGCCGTGGCCGTCAGCCAGTAAGGGCTTAGACGGCTTAAGGGCCGTTTTCTTCAAACTTCATTATTCATATCGAGACAGCCAGGGTTAACGCCTTGGCTTTTAGGACTGTGGACTCCTTTCCTCCACGGCGTCTTCCATGCGTGTCCTGACCTGTCTGACCGACGAGCATCATCTGGGGCTCGTCGCCCTGGCTGCCCTGATCTGCCTGCTGGGCAGCTTCATCACCACAGGGTTGTTGAGACGGATCAGGGAAAACGGAGGGCTGTCGCGCCTTTCGTGGCTGTTCCTGGGGGCCGTCGCGGGCGGGGCGACGATCTGGTGCACCCATTTCGTGGCCATGATCGCCTATCGACCGGGCGTCGAGACGGCCTATGAGCCGATGTTGACGGGCGTCTCCCTGGCGGTGGCGATCCTGGGCGTCGGCCTGGCCCTGGCGACGGCCTCCATGCGCCGCCGTTTCGCCGTCGAGGCGGGCGGCTCCCTGTTCGGCATGGCTGTGGCCGGGATGCACTTCGTCGGCATGGCCGCCCTGTCGGTCGAGGGCGTGGTCCATTGGTCGGCCGTCTATCTGGCGGTCTCCATCGTCGGTTCGGTGGTTTTCGGCGCCCTGGCCTTCCGTCTGGCGTCGGCTGACGATCGTTTCGCGCGGCTGAAGGGCGGGGCGGCCATGGTGCTGGGCATCGTCTGCCTGCATTTCACGGCCATGGCGGCGATGACCGTCATCCCGCTGGGACCGCTGGATGGGATGCTGACCGGCGAGGACGCGCGCCATGTTCTGGCGCTGGGCGTCGCCGGCGTCGGCCTGCTGGTGCTAGGCGCCGGCGCCGCCAGCCACGCCCTGGATCGGGAAGCCCTGGCGCTGAACCGCGAGCGTCTGCAGTATCTGCTCGAGACCGGCGTCGACGGCATGGCGATCGAGCGCGACGGCGTCATCGTGGCCGTCAACGAAGTCCTAGCCGAGCTGGCCGGAACCGACCGCGACAGCCTGATCGGCGCCGACCTGGGGGACTGGGTGCAGGACGCCCACCGTCTCGACGACGGCGCTGTGACCCAGACCATACTGATAGCCGGCGGCGAAGAGATTCCCGTCGAACTGTCGGCCCGCCGCGACCTGACGGCGCGCGGCCGCACCATGATCTACGCCGTGCGCGACCTGCGCGCCCGCATGGCCCAGGAACGCCGCATCGCGCACCTGGCCCGCAACGACAGCCTGACCGGCCTGCCCAACCGCGCCTCCTTCCTGGAGCGGTTGACGCGCCAGAAGCAGACGGCGGCCGAGGGCGAGACCCTGGCTCTGTTCGCCCTGGACCTGGATCGGTTCAAGGAGGTCAACGACCTGTACGGCCACGCGGTCGGCGACCAGCTTCTGTGCATCATCGCCGAGCGTATGAAGGGCGTTCTGCGAGAAGGCGAATTCATCGCGCGTCAGGGCGGGGACGAATTCCTGGCCCTGGCCTCGGTGGCGACCCGCGATGAAGCTCGCGCGGTGGCGGAGCGCCTGCGTCAGGCCGTTGTTCAGACCGTGACTCTCGACCATGCCGACGTGTCGTGCGGTGCCAGCATCGGCGTGTCGCTGTGGCCGGAAGACGCCCATGACGTGTCGACTCTGATCAACAACGCCGACCTGGCCATGTACCGGGCCAAGGCGTCGCTGACCCAGGACGTCTGCTTCTATGAGGCGGACATGGACCAGGCGGTCCGCGCCCGCCGTCGTGTGACCCAGGCCTTGCGTGAAGCGCTCGAAAACGAGCGGTTCGAGCTGCACTATCAGGTCCAGGCTTCGGTCAGCACCGGCAAGGCCACCGGCTATGAAGTCCTGCTGCGCTGGAAGAACGATGAAGGCCGCTACATCTCGCCGGCCGACTTCATTCCCGTGGCCGAGGAGAACGGCCTGATCCTGCCGATCGGCGAATGGGTTCTGCGCCAGGCCTGCCGCCAGGCCGCCGCCTGGGACGAGCCGCATCGCATCGCGGTCAACCTGTCGCCGGTCCAGTTGAGCCACGTCGATCTGCCCCGTCTGGTGCATCAGATCCTGCTGGAGACCGGCCTGTCGCCGTCACGCCTGGAGCTGGAGATCACCGAAACGGCCATGATCACCGACATGGCGCGCACCACCCATGTGCTGCGCCAGCTGAAGGCGCTGGGCGTGAGCATCGCAATGGACGACTTCGGCACGGGCTATTCCTCGCTGTCGACGCTGAAGGCCTTCCCCTTCGACAAGATCAAGCTGGATCGCTCCTTCATGACCGAACTGGACGGCGAGGCGCCGCAGTCGCGGGCCATCATCCGCGCTGTCCTGACCATCGGCGAAAGCCTGTCGATCCCGGTGCTGGCCGAAGGCGTCGAGACCGCAGAGCAGTTGGCCTTCCTGCGCGCCCAGGGCTGCAATGAGGTGCAGGGCTACCTGCTGGGTCGGCCTCAGCCTGAGGCCGACGCCCTGACCCACGGCGCGGCCTGGATCGATCTGCAGGAGACGGCGACCGCCGCGTGATGGGCGGCGATCCTTGCTGATTATTCACATGACCCTGCGACCGGGCGCTGGCAGGGTCCGGCCAAGTTAAAGAAAAGGGACGCGTCTCATGCGCCGCATCATCATCGCCCTGGCCTTGGCGGCCGTCGCCGCGCCGGCTCTGTCGGGTTGCATCATCATCGCCACTGAGAAGCCGACCACGCGCGTCATTCATACGCCGCCGGCGGAAGGCGCCTGATGCGCGGCGCTCTGCTGGCCGTCGGCGTCCTGCTGCCCTTGCTGGGCGGGTGCGTCATCTATTCCAATGAGGGCGGCGAGAAGGTCTCGGTCATTACGGATCGCGATACGGTCAAGACCGAAGCCGTGGAGGCGGTGCGCCGCGTCGACTTCGACGGGCAGCGCCTGAATGTCGTCGTCGGGTCCAACGGATGCACCGAGGCGTCGAGCTTCGAAGTGCAGATCAAGGACTCTGATCCGGCTGAGCTGACGCTGGTGCGCCGCACGCCCGACATGTGCCGCGCGCTCGTGCCCGAAGGCGTGACGGTCAGCTGGACCTATGCCGAACTGGGTCTGGAAACGGGCCAGCCGGTCCGGGTGATCAACCCGATCAGCCTGTAGACGACGCCTTCTCCTTAAGGGGAGGGGCGTTCATCGACGCAGACAGATAGGGGTTGCGGGACCTGGGTCTCGCGGCCCCTTTTTCTTGTCGCGGGCTGTCGTCAGGCGTCGAAGGCGCCGGACAGGACGCCGAACAGCGGGTTCGGCCGACCCTCATCGTTGAACAGCAGGGGACTGTCCCGGCCGTCATCGTTCTCGCCGCGACGCAGCCAGGAGTCGCTGTCGCGCACGCCCCAGACGGTGAAGGCGAACCGCTGGGCGGGCGGCAGGTCCATGAAGGCCTCGGCCAGTTCCGCCACGCGCGCCGTCTGCTGCTCGCGGCGCTGGGCGCGGGAGCGCAGGTCAGGCAGGCGCCCGCCGCGAACCATGGAGGCGTCCAGTTCAGAGACATGGATCGGCAAGCCGAACTGGCGGGCTTCATGCATGAAGCCTGCGATCTGGCCCTTGGGGATTTCGATGTCGAGGTGGGACTGGATGCCGATGCCCTGCACCGGGGCGCCCGCCTTCAGCAGCCGCTCGACCAGGCGCAGGAAGGCCGCGCCTTTCTTGGGCGTGTTTTCGAGGTTGTAGTCGTTCAGGAACAGGGCCGCCTCGGGCGCGGCGATGCGGGCCTGTTCGAAGGCGCGGATGATATAGGCGTCGATCCCGCCCAGACCCCGGCTCCAGACGCAGTCGCGATAGCCGCTTCCGTCATCCTCGACCGGCTCGTTGACCACGTCCCAGCCGACGATTTGGCTGCGCCAGCGCCCGGCCACCTCGGCGATATAGCGGTCATGCTCGGCGATGAAGCGCGCCCGGTCATCGACGATGGCGGTGAACCACGGGTGGTCCTGCGCGTACCAGATCAGGGCGTGGCCGAAGAGGCGGACGCCCAGATCACGCGCGAAATAGGCGATGCGGTCGGGCGCGTCGAAGCGCAGGGAGCCGTCGTCCTGGAGGATGTACTCCATCTTCATCTCCCACTCGGGCGTGAGCTGGGAGAAGTGGGTGGAGACCAGCTGGAACCAGGCCTGATCCGACAACTGGCCGGACATGGCGACAGTGCCGACGGGGAAGGGGGCGATGGCTTTCAGCGCGCGGATGGGGCCGGTCGGGGCGGATGGCGGCGCCTCGCCCGCGCCGCATGACGCGAGCGCGAGGGTCGAGGCCAGCAGGGCGCGACGGTCGATCATGACGCCTCTCCCTCCCGTGAAGCGGAGGGACAAGCTGCGGCTGTCTCAGCCACGGCGGCGCAGGCCCATTTCGTCATAGGCGGCGGCCTCGCGCTTGGCGGCGGCCATCAGCTTGTTCAGCCGGGTGGTCTCGGCGACATGCTCGAACTTCTTCAGTTCCTCGAAGGCGCCGGTCAGGGCGTCGCGAGCGCCGTCCTCTTCGGCGGCGACGGCGGCGACCTCGGCCTCGGCGTCGGCGCGGCGCTGTTTCCAGCCGTTGAGATAGGCCTGCAGCATCATGCCGGAGGACGGGTCATGGCGCGCATTTTCACGTTCGATCTCGGCCTCGGCGTCCAGCACGGCGACGCGCACCTCGGCCTCGGCCTTGCGGGCGCTGATCTCGGCCAGGCGCTTCTGCAGCGTCTCGACCTCATAGTTGGAGATGCGGATCAGGGATTGGGCCCAGGCCGTCATGCGTCGTCTCTCGCGATCATTGGTCCACCATGCCCTGGTTCAGGATGGTTTCAAGTCTGTCGAAACTGTCGGCCAGCCGCGTCACGTCGTCCTTGTCCTGGGTCAAGAAGCCTTCCAGGGCCGGATTCAGGGCGATGGCGCGGTCGACGATGGGGTCGGCCCCGGTGCGATAGGCGCCGATGCGGATCAGCTCTTCCATGTTGGAATAGGCGCTCAGGCACTGGCGCGCGCGGCGGTTCAGTTCGCGCTCGGGCGGGGACTGGTTGCCGGGCATGGTGCGGCTGACGGATTTCAGCACGTCGATGGCGGGGAAGCGGCCGCGCTCCGCGATCTTGCGGTCCATGACGATGTGGCCGTCCAGAATACCGCGTACGGCGTCGGCGATCGGCTCGTCATGGTCGCCCCCGTCCACCAGCACGGTGAACAGGGCGGTGATCGGCCCCGCCTCGGTCCCGTCCGGCCGGATCGGTCCCGGCCCGGCGCGCTCCAGCAACTTGGGCAGTTCGGTGAAGGCGGTGGGGGTGTAGCCCTTGGTCGTCGGCGGTTCGCCCGCCGCCAGGCCGATCTCACGCTGGGCCATGGCGAAGCGGGTGACGCTGTCCATCAGGCACAGCACCTCCAGCCCCTGATCGCGGAAGAACTCGGCCACGGCCATGGTCATATAGGCCGCCTGACGCCGCTTCAGCGCGGGCTCGTCACTGGTGGCGACCACGACGACGGCGCGTTTCAGGCCTTCTTCGCCCAGAGTCTCCTCAATGAACTCGCGGACCTCGCGGCCCCGCTCGCCGATCAGGCCGACCACCACGACATCACAGGTCGCCTGGCGCGCCAGCATGGACAGCAGCACCGACTTGCCCACGCCCGAACCGGCGAAGATGCCCAGGCGCTGGCCCCGGCTGGTGGTGGTGAAGACATCCATCGCCCGCACGCCCAGATCCAGCCGTTCGCCCACCCGGCCGCGCGAATGGGCGGGCGGCGGCGGCGCGCGCAGGGGATAGGGGACAAGGCCCGGCGTCAGCGGCCCCAGGCCGTCGATCGGCTCGCCGAAGGAATCGATGATGCGGCCCAGCCAGGCGGTCGTCGGGCGCACGCTGGCGGCGGCGTTGATGATGCGGATGTCGGCGCCGGGCGCCACGCCCTCGACCGGGCCGAAGGGCATCAGCAGGGCTTTGGCCTCGCGGAAGCCGACGACCTCGGCGGGCAGGGGCGGCTGGCCGCGCCGCTCGATCTCGGCGCGGGCGCCGACAGCCAGACGGGACAGGCCGCCGCGTGACTCGATCAGCAGACCGCTGACGCCCGCCACCTTGCCGGTGACGACCAGCGGGTCGATCGCTTCGACGGCGGCGACAAGATTGCGCAAAGAAGACCCCTGGGCCGCCGGATGCGCAGCCGTTCCCCGCGAACATGCCTCATCATGGTTAATGGGCGGTGAAGTCGGGCATAATTTTTCAACTTATGATTGCGGGTAATAAAGATGAAACCTTTGAAGCGCCGTTGTTATCCGCAGACGTAACTAATCCATCGCCGTTATTCTGAAGGGGAGCGGTTCGGATGTTGAGTGGAAGTCGTCGGCAAAAACAGGCTGCTGATCTGCAGCGGCTCGAGGAACTGGATCGCCGGATGGCGGCGATCGGTCGATCCCAGGCGGTGATCGAGTTCGATCTGGACGGCACGATCCGTGACGCCAACGATAATCTGCTTCAGACCATGGGCTATGGCATGGATGAGATCCGGGGCCAGCATCACCGGATGTTCATGGACCCGATCGAGGCGGCGACGTCTGACTACGCCGCCTTCTGGCGCGAATTGAACGAGGGCCGCTTCGTCGCCCGCAAGTTCCGCCGCATGGCCAAGGGCGGGCGCGAGGTCTGGCTGGAGGCTTCCTACAATCCGGTGCTGGACGAGACGGGGCGGCCGCTGAAGGTGGTCAAGCTGGCCGTCGACATCACCCTGGCCGAACAGGCTTCGCAGCGGGCGGAGCAGGCGCGTATGGCGGCCGAGGCGGCGCAGGCCCGTCTGGTCGGCGCCCTGGCCGAACAGCTTTCACGCCTGTCGGACGGCGATCTGCGCGCCGCCATCGAACAGGAGATGGAAGGCGCCCATCAAGCCGTGAGGGCGGACTTCAACGGCGCGGTGTCCAGCCTCAGGGCGGCGCTGGAGCAGGTGTTGGCGGCGGTGACGACGCTGCGCGGCGGCTCGGACGGGATCAGCCAGGCGTCGGACGACCTGTCGCGCCGCACCGAACAGCAGGCGGCTTCGCTGGAAGAGACGGCGGCGGCGCTGGATCAGATCACAGCCACCGTTCAGCGCAGCGCTGAAGGGGCTCGTCAGGCGGCGTCGGTCGCGTCCAGGGCGCATGCCGAAGCAGGCCGCTCGGGCGAGGTGATGCGCCGCGCGGTCGCCGCCATGGACGGCATCAGCCGCCGCTCGGCCGAGATCAGCGACATCGTCGGCGTGATCGACGAGATCGCCTTCCAGACCAATCTGCTGGCCCTCAATGCGGGGGTCGAAGCGGCGCGGGCGGGCGACAGCGGGCGCGGCTTCGCCGTGGTCGCTTCCGAGGTGCGGGCCCTGGCCCAGCGTTCGGCCGAGGCCGCCAAGGAGATCAAGACCCTGATCGCCGCCTCGGGCGCCGAGGTGGCGCAAGGGGTGGAGCTGGTCGCCGAGACCGGCCGCGCCCTGCAGACGATTGCGGAACAGGTCAATGAGATGGACGGCCTAGTCGCTGAAATCGCCGCCTCGGCTCAGGAGCAGGCCTCGGGTCTGGGTCAGGTCAATCAGGCGGTGAACCAGATGGACCTGGTCACGCAGCAGAACGCGGCCATGGTCGAGCAGACGACGGCGGCGGCTGCCAATCTGAAGACCGAGGCCGAGCATCTGGCCGAACTGGTCGGCCGGTTCCGCACGGGCGCGAACGACGGCGTGGTGCGTGAACTGAAGCGGCCGGAGCCGTCGGGACGCGGCGGCCCGCCGCCGGCGCTGGAGGCGCAGCGCGCCCGCCTGCGCATGGTCAACGGTCCGGAGACGGAAGAGTGGACCGAGTTCTAAGGGATTAGAACAACAGCTTCACGGCCGCCCGCATCAGCAGGGCCAGAACGGCGCCGAAGACCAGACAGGCGATCAGGTTCGGGATCGGCCGTTGCAGCCGGGACAGCAGGAACTTCATCGAAACGCGTCTGTCGTCAGGCGGGGGCGGCCGGATCTTGCAGTGGCTGCGCCTCATCAGAAGGCGAGGTCAGCACGGCGCCGACCGAGGCGGTGATGATGGCGGCGATGGCCAGCCATTGCAGGGTGCTGAGGTGCTCGCCCAGGACGAACAGGCCCGCCAGGGCGCCGATGGCCGGATCGCCGCTGACCGCCACGCCGAAGGTGCGCTTGGGAATGTGGCGCAGGGCGATCATGTCCAGCGTATAGGGCAGGGCGCTGGAGACCAGGGCGACCACCAGGCCGAGGACCAGGATCTTCGGATCGAACAAGGCCAGACCCGCGCCGGCGATGCCGAACGGCACGACGGTCATGGCCGCCACCGACATGCCGATGGCGACCGTGGCGCCGCTGGGCAGATGGCTGACGCGCTTGCCGAAGACGATGTAGCCGGCCCAGAACACCGCCGCCGCCGCTGCATAGGCGCAACCGACCGGGTCCAGCGTCGCCACGCCGCCGTCCAGCGGCAACAGCAGGCCCAGGCCTAGAACCGCCAGGCCGACCCAGGCGAAGTGGATCAGGCGGCGCGAGTTGAACAGGGCGACCGACAACGGCCCCATGAACTCGATCGCCAGCGCCACGCCCAGTGGAATGGTGTTCAGCGCCATGTAGAAGCTGAGGTTCATCAACCCCATGACCCCGCCGTAGATGGCCAGGGCGCGCAGGTCGCTGCGGGTGAAGGCGCTGCGCCAGGGGCGGAAGACCATCAGGAGGAATATGGCCGACAGGCCCACGCGCAGGGCCGCCGTGCCGGCCGGTCCGACCATGGGATACAGCGTCTTGGCGAAGGAGGTGCCGGCCGAAAGGGACACCATCCCGCCGATCAGGGCGAGATAGGGCAAAATGGCCGCGATGCGCGGTGTACGAAGGGCGAGCGTCAGGGAGGACATGGCGCGGAACCTAGCCAAAACCCGCCTGCATTTCTCGCTGATTTCACCTGCCATGATGCAAGAAACAGGCGTATGTTTGCATCAAATGCAAGAAAACATCGATCTCGATTCCTTTGATCGTCGACTGCTGGCCCTGGTGCGGCGCGACAATCTTCAGCCCGCGCGGGTGCTGGCGGAAAAGGTCGGCCTGTCGGAATCGGCGGTGTCCCGACGGCTGCGGCGCTTGCGTGACGAAGGGGTCATCATCGCCGACGTCTCCGTGATCGATCCGGCCCGGCTGGGCCGCGCCCTGACCATGCACGTCCTGGTCGAGATGGAGCGCGAGGGGACGGCCGTCCTGGACGCCCTGATCGACAAGCTGACCGCCCGGCCCGAGGTTCAGGCCGCCTGGTATGTGACGGGGGACACCGACCTGATCCTCTATGTCGTGGTGCCGACGATGGAGGCCTATGAGGTCTTCACGCGCGAAATGCTGAACGACGACGCGCGCGTGCGGGCCTTCAAGACCCTGATCTCGATCCGCGAAGTCCTGCACTTCGATCCCGCCCGCCGCGCCCTGGCGCGATGAGATCGTCTAAAGCCTGCGTCAGAATTCCTGCGCGGGCCTGCTTTGCTCACGGCGTATAAGACTTATCTGTTGAGCCGACACCGCCGCACGGAGACCTTCCCATGTCCGACGCTTCTCAAGCCGCCTATGACGCCAGCCGCCACAAGAAGGCGGGCCGAGGCCGCGTCTATGACAGCATCGTCGACACCATCGGCGACACCCCCCTGGTGCGGCTGCCCAATCTGACGGCGGCGCTGAAGCCCAAGGCCACGGTGCTGGCCAAGCTGGAGTTCTTCAACCCGATCGCTTCGGTCAAGGACCGCATCGGAGTGGCCATGGTCGAGGCGCTGGAGCAGTTGGGCCGGATCAAGCCGGGCGCGACCCTGATCGAGCCGACCAGCGGCAACACCGGCATCGCCCTGGCCTTCGTCGCGGCGTCCAAGGGCTATAAGCTGATCCTGGTCATGCCCGAGAGCATGTCGATCGAACGTCGCAAGATGCTGGCCCTGCTGGGCGCGCGGCTGGAGCTGACGCCCGCCGAAAAGGGCATGAAGGGCGCCATCGCCCGCGCCGAGGAATTGCTGGCGGAAATCCCCGGCTCGGTCAGTCCGGCCCAGTTCGAGAACCTGGCCAACCCCGCGATCCATGAAGCCACGACGGCCGAGGAGATCTGGAACGACACGGCGGGGGCCGTGGACGTGGTGGTGTCCGGCGTCGGCACCGGCGGCACCATTACCGGCGTCGGCCACGCGCTGAAGGCGAAGAAGCCCTCGGTGAAGATGATTGCGGTCGAGCCGACGGCCTCGCCCGTGTTGTCGGGCGGCGCGCCCGGCCCGCACAAGATTCAGGGCATCGGCGCGGGCTTCGTTCCGGCGGTGGTGGATCGCGCCGTCATCGACGGCGTGGAGCAGGTCACGAACGAGGACGCCTTCGACATGGCCCGCCGCGCCGCGCGCGAGGAAGGCATCCCGGTCGGCATCAGCTCGGGCGCGGCCCTGACGGCGGCCTTCCGTCTGGCGGCGCAGGATGAGTATGCGGGCCAGACCATTGTGGCCATCATCCCCAGCTTCGCCGAGCGCTATCTGTCGACGGCCCTGTTCGAAGGGCTGTAACGGCGCTTCCGGCCGCAACTGCACTGCTGGTTAACCGCTGACGCTCTAGGTTGCCGGCATGGGCGAGATCCAGGCCAGTTTGGAAGAGGCGCATGCGCCTCGCAGCCGCACGGCGCGGCAGGTGCTGCTGCGCCGGTTAGCCGATGTCGTCAGCCTGCCGGCCAGCCGGATCAATGCGTTCGAGCGGGCGGTGGCCGGCGATCTTCTGGTCGATGTCCTGCGTCCGGCGCCGCTGGAGGAGCGCCGCCGCGTGTCCCTGCGGCTGGCGCCTCTGGGCGAGTTGCCGGATGCGCTGAAACGCCTGCTTATTCGTGACGAGCCTCAGGTGGCGGCGCCCTTGCTGGAAGATTGCGCCGCTTTGTCGGACGCGGATCTGATCGGCTGCGCGCGAGACGCCACGACCCAGCATCGCATGATGATGGCCGCGCGGCGCGACCTGTCCGAGGCTGTGACGGACACTCTTCTGAGCTGGGGCGAGGAAGCGGTCATCGCCGCCGTCCTGGCCAATCCTTCCGCGCGTCTGACCCAGACCAGCCTCGAGGGCGTGATCGCCCTCAGCCGTTCGTCGCGCGACCTGTGCGCGGCTCTGCTGAAGCGGCCCGAGATGCGGCCCTCCGGCGCCTATGTCATGTTCTGGTGGTGCGGGCCGGCCGACCGACGCCTTATCCTGCAACGCTTCGCCGTCTCGCGCGAAGTGATGCAGACCAGCGTCGAGGATGTCTTCGCCATGGCCGCCGCCGAAGGCTGGAACGATCCTGTGGCGCGCAAGGCCCTTCAGTTCATCGAGCGGCGCCAGAGAAACCGCGCAGCGATCGAGAAGAGTCCCTTTACTGATCTTGAAGCCGCCGTGACGGCCGCCGCGACACAGGGTCTGTCGCGCGAACTGGTCAGTGAGATCGGGTATCTGTCCGGCGTCAAACCGCTGACCGCCGCCAAGATCATGGGCGACCCTGGTGGAGAACCCGTGGCTATACTTTGCAAGGCGACGGGGCTGACGCGGCCTAATCTTCTGGCCTTGTGGCGATCCATGCGTCGACCCGAGACGACCGCTGACGGCGCGGTGCATCCCGACTGGGATCGGGTTCAGCTGACCTATGAAATGTTGGCGGTCGACCGTGCTCAGACAGTGCTGCGTTACTGGAACTGGTCGCTGTCATCGGCCCTGACACCGGCCTTGTTGCGCGCGATCCGGGATGGGGAAGACCAGGCGATCGACGAATACTCGGCGCCTGAGCGTGCGGCGGCTCTCGCCCTGGCGGATAACTTCGGTCGTTGAAATGGCCGTGCCTGTAGAGGCTGAATTCAGACGTTGATTTCGCCTCATGAGCGAGCAACGAGCGTTGCATTGCTTTCAATGTAAAACATAAGTATGAAACTGATCGACGGCAGGTCGATTCAGATCAGTCGATTGAAATTGGGGCATGCAAGAGGCTGATGCAGATGGAAGAAAAACCCGAACTGCTCGAGATGACCGCTGACATCGTGTCGGCCTATGTCAGCAACAACACCGTTTCGGCTGACGCCGTGCCGGGCCTGATCGCTCAGATCCACGCCGCTCTGTCGGGTGTTTCGGTTGCTCCCGTCGAGCCCGAGCCCGAGCCCCAGGAACCGGCGGTCCCGGTTCGCAAGTCGATTACGCCTGACTTCTTGATCTGCCTGGAAGACGGCCGCAAGTTCAAGTCGCTGAAGCGTCACCTGCGCACCAAATACAACATGAGCCCCGAAGAATACCGCGCCAAATGGGGTCTGCCGAAAGACTATCCCATGGTCGCCCCGAACTACGCCAAGGCGCGTTCGGAACTGGCCAAGCAGATGGGCCTGGGCCAGGGCGGCCGCAAGCCGGCCCGCACTTCGCGTAAGTAACGCCTCTACGCGATCAAGACATGAAACGCCCGCTCTTCGATCGAAGGGCGGGCGTTTTGCTGCCAGGCGACCTTCCTGACCCGTAGAGCGAGACGTCTAGTCTTCCAGCATCTGCGCTCGCCCGATGCGCACGGCCTCCGCTGCGCTGCCAACGGTCGGCGATGGCGTGATCGGACTGCAGGCCGCAGCAGCCAGCTCATCTGCGTCGCCGCCAGGAGCAATAGGATAGGGCGGGGCGGTTTCGGCCGTGCGCGGACCCTCCGTCCCGTCAGCCCGCAGGGAGGCGAAGTCGAGGCGATCCGCCGTGCGCGCGGCGCAATCGAACCGCCACCAGGACCAGCCGCCGACATAGGCGACGCCGCCGATCATCATGTCTTCTTCGCTGACCTGAAGCGATCGCATCCGCACGCCGTCGCCATCGGGCGCGATCGACGCCCGATCCGCGAAGACCGCGAACCGCCCTACGCCGGTCAGGGCCAACTCCATCGTCGGTGTTTCCTGGGCGGGCGCGGCGGCGAGAGCGGCGGTCAGCAGCAGGGCGAGGGGCAAGATGACGTCCTTTTACATGACCGAACGGGCGGCGGCGGTTAACCCTGTCCGCATACCCGCCGTTGAAACGGCTGCGCTAGACAGACGTCATGTATCACGCGCCTCACGGTTTCGATCCTTTCGGCCCTCCGCCTGACCGGAGGCGACAAGCCCGTGCGCCGTTTCGTCAGACGCGCCGTCCCGAGGAACGGATCACCCTGCTGGGCGAGCCGGTCGATCTGGTGCGCCCGGAGGAGGTGCTGCTGCACCTCGAACGCAGCGTGGAGGCGGGCGTGCAGAGCGTCGTCGCCAACCACAACCTGCACAGCCTCTATCTGATCCGGCGCACGCCGGGGATGCGGCGCCTGTACGACGCAGCCGACCTGATCGAGTTGGACTCGACGCCGCTGATCCATTTCGCTCGCCTGCTGGGCCATCCGGCGCGGCCGCAGCACCGCTGCACCTATCTGGATTGGCGCGACCATTTCTGGAGCCTGGCCGACCGCAAGGGCTGGCGTATCCTCTATGTCGGCGGGGCCGACGGCGTGGCCGAGGAGGCGGCGCGGCGGCTGTCCGTCCGCTATCCGGGCGCGATGGTGAAGGGGCTCAGCGGCTATTTCGACGCCACGCCGGGGTCTTTGGGCAATACGGCGGTGTTGGCGGCGATCAAGGACTTCGCCCCGACCGTGCTGTTCGTCGGCATGGGGATGCCGCGTCAGGAACTGTGGATCGCGGACAACCTGGCCTCCCTGCCGGCGGTTCCGATCCTGCCGGTCGGCGCCGCCTTCGACTATGAGGCCGGGGTGCAGAAGGCCGCGCCCCGCTGGATGGGGCGCCTGGGCGTCGAATGGCTGTTCCGCCTGTTCGCCGATCCGAAGCGGCTGTTCACCCGCTACTGCGTCGAGCCGTGGTTCCTGATCGGCCCGGCGCTGGGCGACGTGCGCACAGCCATGCGGCGCAGGAAGCACTGACTTTTTCCTCCCCATTTCATGGGGAGGGGGACCGCGCAGCGGTGGAGGGGCCTTGCGACAGCGGAATCAAGCGGCCCCTCCGTCTCGGCTGCTGCGCCGCCGATCCACCTCCCCATTTCATGGGGAGGAGAGGCGCCGCGCCCTACGCCGTCACGATCTCTTCGGCCTGATCCAGGTCGACGCTGACCAGCTGGCTCATGCCGCGTTCGGGCATGGTGACGCCGTAGAGGCGGTCCATTCGGCTCATGGTCACCGGGTTGTGGGTGATGACGATGAAGCGGGTGTCGGTGCGCGAGCGCATCTCGTGCAGCATCCGGCAGAAGCGGTCGACATTGGCGTCGTCCAGCGGGGCGTCCACCTCGTCCAGCACGCAGACCGGCGCCGGATTGGCCAGGAAGACGCCGAAGATCAGCGCCGCCGCCGTCAGGGCCTGCTCGCCGCCGCTCATCAGGCTCATCACCGACAGCCGCTTGCCGGGCGGGCAGGCGTAGATCTCCAGCCCCGCCTCCAGCGGATCGTCGCTCTCGACCAGCTTCAGCTCGGCCTGACCGCCGCCGAACAGGGCCTCGAACAGGGTCTTGAAGTTGGTGTTGATGACGTCGAAGGCGGCGATCAGCCGCTCGCGCCCCTCGGCGTTCAGTTCGTCGATGCCGTCCCTGAGTTTCGCGATCGCCTGCGTCAGGTCGATGCGCTCGGTCTTCATGGCGCTGAGCCGGTCGCCGTATTCGGCCGCCTCTTCCTCGGCGCGCAGGTTGACGGCGCCCAGCGCCTCGCGCTCGCGCTCAAGGCCGTAGAGCAGGCTCTCGGCCCCCGCCGCGTCGGGCGGGCGGGCGATGGCGTCGTCGGTCAGCTTCCGGCCCAGCTCCTCGGGCGACATCTGCGCCGTCTCGCGGATGTTGGCGGCGCTCTCGGTCAGTTTTTCGGCGGCGGCCTCGGCGCGGGCGGACAGGCCCGCCCGGCTCTCGCGGGCCTGAGAGGCGGCGGTCTCGGCGGCGCGCGCGGCGCGGTCGGCCTCCTGCGCGTCCGCTTCGGTCACGGCCACGGCGTCGGTCGCCGCCTGCTTGCGCTTCTCGGCCTCGGCCAGAGTGTCCATCAGGGCGTTGCGCTGCTCGGCGAAGCCGGCGGGGGCTGCCTCTGCTTTTGTCAGGGCGCCTTGCGCCTTCTCCGCATCGCGTTCCAGCGTCTTGAGGCGGGCGCTGCTGTCGCCGGATCGCGTGACCCAGCCCTCGCGGGCGCGGGTCAGACTGCCCAGCCGCTGTTCCCGCATGGCGCGGTCGCGGGCCTCCTCGTCGCGGGTCGAGCGGGCGGCCTGCGCCGCCAGACGGGCGCGTTCGGCGCCGCCGCGCGCCTCGGTCAGTTCCTGACGCAGGCCGACGACGACGTCGGAGGAAGACTCGACCGAACTGGCTTCGGCGAAGGCGGCTTCAGCCTCCTGCACCTCGCCGTCCAGCCGGGCGACGCTCTCGTCCAGCGACTGGGCGCGGGCCTCCTTGCGGGCCTGATCGCGCATCAGGGACTCCAGCCGGTCGCGGGCGGAGACGACCTGCTTGTCCAGGGTGAAGGGGCGCAGGCGCGCGGCCTTCACCTCTTCCTCGGCGGCGCGGAAGGCTTCGCCCGCGGCCTTCAGCGCGCCTTGCGCCGTCTCCAGCGCAGGCTTGCCGAGGTCGATCTCGGCTTCCAGCTCCGACAGGCGGGTGCGCTGGGCCAGACGCACGGCGGCGGGGCGGGGCGCCTCGGCGCGGCTGATGAAGCCGTCCCAGCGATAGAGGTCGCCCTCGAGCGTGGTCAGGCGCGCGCCGCGCGGCAGGGCGCGGGCCAGTTCGGCGATCCGCTCGCGCGGGGCCACGCCGCAGAAGGCCAGACGCGCCGCCAGTTGATCCGGCGCCGTCACATGGGCGGACAGGGGCTCGACCCCTTGCGGCCAGTCCGGCGGCGTGGCCTCGGCGCCTGCCCAGTGCGCCGGAGCGCGGGCGTCCAGCGCGGCGTCCAGATCATCGCCCAGCGCCGCCGCCAGCGCGGCCTCATACCCCTTGGCCGCCGACACCCTGTCCAGCGCCGGAGGGTGCTCGCGCTTGCCTGTGACCAGCAGTTGCGCCAGCCCGCGCGCCTCGGTCTGCAGACGGCCCAGCCGGTCCTCGGCGGCGCGGGCGGCGGTGCGCGCGTCCTGCTCGGCGCGGGCGATGTCGCTGCGTTTCGCCTCGGCGGCCTCAACGGCTTCGCGCGCGGCGGCCAGTTCGGCCTGAGCGGTTTCCAGAGCCGTGCGCGCGGTTTCGATCTCGGGCGTCTCCAGCGGGCCGAGGGCCTCGCGTTCGCGGCGGGCCTGTTCGTGCTGACCCTTCACGCGCGCCAGTCGGGCCTCGGCGTCGCGCTTCCTCGCGCTTTCGGCGTTGGCGCGGGCCTCGACGGCGGCCAGCGTCCCGGCCAGCCGCTCAACCTCGGCGTCGGCGGCCTTGCGCGCGTCCTCGGCTTCCAGCAGGGCGCGTTCCAGTTCGGGGCCGCGCTCGGGGGCGGCGGCGATCTCGGCCTTCAGCTTTTCCAGTTCGCGGTCCAGCCGTTCCAGCTCGCGCCCGGCGTCGGCGGCCATGCCGTCTTCGCGCACGCGGTCGGCCTCGATGCGGGCGACCTCGGCCTTCAGGCGGTCGACCTCGGCACGGGCGGCCTGTTCGGCCATGTCCAGCCGGTCGCGCTCGATGATGGCGCGGTTCAGCAGGGCGGTGGCGACCGCATCTTCCTCGCGCGCCGGCTTCAGGCCTTCCTGCGCGTTCAGGGCCGCCGTCTGCGCTGCCGCCGCCGCCGTGGTCGTTTCGGCCACCAGCCGGTCGGCCTCGCGCAGTTCAGCTGCCGCCGTCTCGGCCGCCGTCTTGGCGTCCGTCCAGCGGACGTAGAGCAAGGCCGCCTGCAGGGCGCGGATCTCGGCCGAGATCTTCTTGTACTTCTCCGCCTGACGCGCCTCGCGCTTCAGCTTGTTCAGCGTCGACTCCAGCTCCTTGCCGATGTCGTCCAGCCGGTCGAGGTTGGTTTCAGCCGCTCGCAGCCGTAGCTCCGCCTCATGGCGCCGGGTGTGCAGGCCCGCCACGCCCCCGGCTTCTTCGAGGATGCGGCGACGGTTCTGAGGCTTGGCGGCGATCAGTTCGCTGATCTGGCCCTGACGCACCAGGGCCGGGCTGTTGGCGCCGGTCGAGGCGTCAGCGAACAGCAACTGCACGTCGCGCGCCCGCACCTCCTTGCCGTTGATGCGATAGGTCGAGCCGCGCCCGCGCTCGATCCGGCGCGAGACTTCCAGCATGGGGCTGTCGGTAAAGGGCTGGGGCGCGCGCTTCTGGGCGTTGTCGATGGTCAGCTGGACTTCGGCGTGGTTGCGCGGCGGGCGGCCCGCGGCGCCCGCGAAGATCACATCCTCCATGCCCTGACCGCGCATGGCCTTGGCCGAGTTGGCGCCCATGACCCAGCGCAGGCTTTCCAGCACGTTCGACTTGCCGCAACCGTTCGGCCCGACGATGCCGGTCAGTCCGGCCTCGATCTGCACCTCGGCCGGGTCGACGAAGGATTTGAAGCCGACGAGCCGGAGGCGCTGGAACTGCATCGCGTCTCGATCAGCGCGCCCGGATCAGCGGGTCGATGGCCGCCGACAGGGCTTCCAGCGAATGGTCGCTGACCCGCCTGCCGTTGACGAAGAAGGACGGCGTGCCCGTCACCCCTGCCGCCACGGCGCCGTCGACCTCGGCCTGAAGAGCCTGGCTGGTCGCGGGGTTCTTCATGCAGGCTTCGATCTGCTCCTGGCTGCGGCCGCTGGTGGCGATGGCGGCGGCGAACCAGTCGCGGGCGTCGCCTCTTTCAAAGGCGGCGGCCTGGCCGCTCATCAGGCTGTGAGCCACGTCGAAGAAGCGGTTCGGGGCGGCGCAGCGCGCTATGCCCGCCGCCGTCGCCGCGATCTGGGCCGGGGGCGTGGGCATGTCGCGGAACACCAGGCGCACCTTGCCCGTGTCGATGTAGCGCGCCTTGAACTGCGGCAGGACGTCGTTGGTCCAATGCGCACAGTGGTTGCAGGTGAAGGAGGCGTACTCGATCACCGTCACCGGGGCGTCGGCCCGGCCGAGCACGCGGTCGGCCGCCGTGACGGCGGGCACGGCCGCCGTCGCAGAGGCGCGCGTTACGGCCGGATCGAGCGCCGCCGAAGGGCTGGCGACGGCGACCGCCGCCAGGGCGGCTGCGCCTAACAGGGCTTTGAGAGTCAGGCGCGACCGCAGCATCGGCTTACTTCGCCAGCTCGGCGTCGATGGCTTCGGACAGGCCCGAGAGCGAGCTGTCGGCCACCTTCACGCCGTTGACGGTGAAGTAGGGCGTGCCGGTCACGCCGGCGCTGATGCCGGCCTGGATGCGCTTCTCCATGGCCTCGATGGCGGCCTTGTCGCGGATGCAGTCGTTGATCTGCTGCTCGCTGAGGCCCGCCGCCTGGCCGGCGCGGAACAGGGTCGTGCGGGGCTGGACGCCCGCCAGCCATTCCTTCTGGCTGGCCATGATGTCGTGGACCACGTCGAAATACTTGTCCGGCCCGGCGCAGCGGGCGATCAGGAAGCCGGCGACGGCGATGTCCTGCGGCGGGGTCGGGAATTCGCGGAAGACGAAGCGGACCTTGTTGTTGTCGACATACTTCGTCTTGAACTCGGGCCAGACTTCCTCATTCCAGGTGGCGCAGTGGCCGCAGGTGACGGAGGCGTATTCCACGACCGTGACCTTGGCGCCCTCGGGCGCGCCCTTGGCCATGTCGCCCGCGACCTCGCCGCTGCCGGCGCCGCCGCCCGAGCAGCCCGCCAGCACGGCCATTGAGGCCAGGGCGGCGGCGGACAGGGCCGCACGGCGGCTCATGGCGGCGTATTTGTAGATCGGGGCCATCGGCTGGTCCTTGTCAGAAATGAGATTCAGAAACGTCGCGCGATTCGCGCGCCCAGGCGAAATCGTCTGACTGTCGAGAACGCTGATGGCGAAGGTTTGTCAACGCCCCTCGTCGCGCGGCGGCTGCGACAGCACGGCGCGGCCCAGCTTGTTCAGCGCCGCCTTCAGTCCGTCCGGCGCCGCCTCGACCGAGGCCTTCAGTTCGGCTTCCGTCGCAGCGGGCAGGGGCGGCAGGACCGCGCGACCACGCGGGCGGGACTTGGCGCCGGCGACAGGCAGGGGCTTCACCGGCCCCTGGGCGATGCGCAGCTTCTCGACGGAGCCTGCGCCCAGGAACAGGTTCACGCGCTGGATGATGTCGGCCGACTGATGCTGGACCAGCAGGGCGGCGGGACCGGCGACGCGCAGCTCCAGCGTTCCGCCTGCATTGCCGCGCCCCTTGGTCAGCTTCTGCGGGCGGGTGACGCGGGCCAGACGCTCGCCCACGATCTCGACCCAGCGCGGCTCCAGCGCCGAGGCGCCGCGCCCGAACTGGGCGTCCAGCTTCTTGATCAGCGGCGCCAGCGACCGCCCCGCCGGGGGCGGCGGGCGCAGCTGCGGGCGCGTCCGGCGTCGTGCCAGGATTTCGCGCGCTTCGCTTTCGGTGGGCAGGGGACGACGCATTCGTCCTATATAGCCTGACCCATGCCCGACGTCCCCTCTCTCCGCGCCGCCTTGCTCGATTGGTATGACGCCCATGCGCGCAGCCTGCCGTGGCGCGCGCCGCCGAGGGCGAAGGCGAAGACCGAGCCCTATCGCGTCTGGCTGTCTGAGGTGATGCTGCAGCAGACCACGGTGCCGCACGCGGCGCCCTATTTCGAACGGTTCACAACGCGCTGGCCGACGGTCGGCGACCTGGCGGCGGTCGAGGACGCCGAGCTGATGGCCGCCTGGGCGGGGCTGGGCTACTACGCCAGGGCGCGCAATCTGCTGGCCTGCGCCCGCGCTGTGGCGGCCGAGCACGGCGGGGTCTTCCCGCAGACCGAGGCCGAGCTGCTGGCCCTGCCGGGGGTGGGCGCCTATACCGCCGCCGCCGTCGCCGCCATCGCCTTCGACCGGCCGGCCAACGTCGTCGACGGCAATGTCGAGCGGGTGATGAGCCGCCTGTTCGCGGTCGAAACGCCTCTGCCCGCCGCCCGGCCTGAACTGCGCCGCCTGGCCGCCCTGTTCGTCGACGACCACAGGCCCGGCGACTGGGCGCAGGCGCTGATGGACCTCGGCTCTGGCGTCTGTCGGCCCCGGTCGCCGCTGTGCGACCAGTGTCCTTTGACCTTCGGCTGCGAGGCGCTGAAGACGGGGGCGCCCGAACGCTATCCGTTGAAGACGAAGAAGGCCGAGCGGCCGCATCGGCGCGGCCACGCCTATGTGCTGACCGATGAGGCGGGGCGCGTCGCCCTGGTGCGGCGGCCGGACAAGGGGCTGCTGGGCGGCATGGCGGGCCTGCCGACCTCGGATTGGGGCGCGTCGCCAGAGTTCGCTCCGCCGATGGAAGGCGACTGGCGAGCGGCCGGATCCGTCGAGCACGTCTTCACCCACTTCAGCCTGACGCTGGATGTGCATGTAACGGAGGGGCAGGGCGGCGACTTCCTCTGGACCTCGGTCGATGAGGCGGCGAAGGCCCTGCCGACCGTTTTCAGGAAGGCGCTGGAGCGGGGGCTGGGAATGCTCTCGCGGCGGGAGAGGGCTTGAGCGCGCCGTCCAAACCCTTCTCCCCTTGAGGGAGAAGGTGGCAGGCGGAGCCTGACGGATGAGGGGTGTGAGCGTGCCCTATCCGAAACCTGCACTACGCGAAGTCGCCAATGGTCTGCCATCGCGCCGACACCCCTCATCCGTCAGGCTCCGCCTGCCACCTTCTCCCTCAAGGGGAGAAGGA
>NZ_FUIE01000044.1 GCF_900163625.1 Brevundimonas diminuta 3F5N | reverse complement strand
CCTTTCAAGGGGCGGACTCTAGCTCCGCGTGGAGGAAATTCTCAGGGGCACGTCACCAGCGCTTTTCAGCGTTGATGAAAGCGCGGGGCTTCAAGCCGGCGGGCGATGTCTACAACACGCTGTTCTGGCGCAGGGCCGAGGCTGAACTCGCTCTGTCGAGTCAGTGTTCCTGAAACAGCCGCCCCTTTGAGTCAGCGATAGTGGAATTGGAGTCGTAAGGGCGTTCCCGCGACCCTTTGTAGCGCTATGTAATTAATGAGTTTTCTGAAGCGGCGAGAGTCGATCTCGGTGAAATTCGACAATGATCTCCAATTTCCCAGACTCGTTCGGATCGTTGCGGGTGAACGGATGGGTTCGCCTGTTCCATCGGTTCGACCTCGGCGGCAAAAGTGCGCGACGGGTATGCTGGCTTGTGTCGTCCAGGACGGCGAGCGACACTTCATCGTCGAACGAACGTCGCAGGTGGAAGGCGTGACTGAATTCGTAGCGTTGCTGACCGAGCGAGAGCGCCAGTGCCTCCGTCTTGTCCATGCACACTTCAATTCGAAGCAGATCGCGCGGGAGCTGGGCATCCGCCCGGGCACGGTGGATCGACACTGCGAGAACGCGACCAGGAAGCTGCAGGTCGAGAACCGCATCGCGGCCGCGCTTGCGCTCGCGGCCCGCGAAGGGGTTGGGGGCGGCTCCCAATCGGGCTCATTCCCAATACTCGCCGAGGGGCTGATCGCATCGATTGGGGGCGCCGAAAGGACGCCCTATGTTTTCGAGCAACGATCCTATCCCCACCCTGCGTTGGGGCGAAGCCGAAGCCCTCTTCATGAAGATGGCGACGAGCGCCGCCAAACGCCGGATGCTCCCTCATCTCATGGAGGGCGCGCGCAAGCAGGCGCCCTTCCTGACGCCGACCGGCGTGATGAAGGAGCTGGCCTATATCGCAGCGGCCATGTTGGACGCGAACTTCGCGCCAACCCAGTCAGACTCGGGCGTCTGGGAAGCATCCTCGTCGTCTTCGGCGTCGCCGCCGCAGCCGCGTGGATCCTGACAGCCGCAGCCGGCGCCGAACAGTTCGCCTTCGTGCTGCAGAAGCTGCGGTACGGCTCCTGAAGGTTCGCCGGCTACAACACCGGAAGACACTGAACTGATGAAGAGAACCGAGCAGGCGATTCTGATCGCCTCGCGCATACAACGCGCGCTCAAAAGGGCCGAAGACGGCCAGGATCAATCGATCGAACGTCTTGGCGGTCTCGCCCAGGCTCTGACCCGGGGTCGAAAAGACGCGGGCCTGTCCGCCACCGTCGGCCAGCCGGCCTTTGACGCCCTGGCCAGGGCGATGGCGGCCCAGGTCGCCGCGCAGGCCGCGATGGTCGAACTGCACGAGGCCCTGGCCGATGTGAAGGAGACGACGCGTTTCCGCGGCGTGCAACTGGTCGGCCTGGACAAGCAGGACCAGCCGGTTCCCCGCAACGTTCGCCTCTCGCTTATTGAACGGGTGGGCTGAATCGCTCGAGGGTGGCATGGTTCGTCATGTCACCCATCTTTCTGTTCACCCTGATACTGCTGGCCGTTGCGACGGGACTCGCGATTGTTCGCGGCGGGTCTTGGGAGCGCGCAGTGGCGTTCGCCATCATCGTCGGGGGCGTGATCTCCGCCGTCGCCCCGTTTGATCATCGGTCGCCGCCCTGGTTTGCGATCGGCGCGGACGCAGGCGTGTTCCTGCTTCTTTTGTACGGCGTCGTCAGAAGCGGCCGTCGCTGGTTGATCGCGGCGGCAGGTTTCCAATTCCTGGTGCTGGCCACCCATTACGCCTTCGTCTCCAATCTGCGTTTGGAGCAGTGGGCCTATATCTCGGCCTATTACGTCTGGAGCATCGGCGTGATCGGGTCTCTCATCATAGGCAGCCTTGCAAGAAGGCGAAGCCGTTCGCCTCTCCAATCCGAGGCGCGCCCGGACGCGGGCTGAGCGTCTTTGGGCGTCGCGCCCGTTCATCACGCGCCTACATTCTCCTTTAAGTTGTATGTATGACGATCATCGCGTCATGAGGTGCGATGATGCGAAGCAATGCGCGTATCGAGGGCGGAAGGCGCGAGGGCGCCGCGGCGGTGGAGTTCGCCATTGTCGGGCCGGTGTTCATCCTGCTGCTGGTCGGGATGATCGTCTACGGCGCCTGGTTCTGGATGGCCCATTCCGTCCAGTCGGCCGTATCCGAGGGCGCGCGGGCGGCGATCGCGGGACTGGATGCAGCCGAGCGCGGACACCTGGCGCGCGAGGTGGTCGAGGCGCAGCTGAAAGATCTCGGCCTCAAGGCCGCTGACGCCGTTGTGGATGTGCGCGCCGAGCCGGGGCGGTTCCGGGTGGAGGTGGCCTATAACGCGGGCGGCCATCCGCTGATGGCCCTGTCGCCCCTGACCGTGCCGCCGCCTCGCATTATTCGTCGCTCCGCCGTCATCCGCATCGAGGAGAGCTGAGATGCGCTGGTCCCGACGTCTGGGCGATGACCGGGGCGGCGTGGCCGTCATGGCCGCCGTGTTCGGCGCGCTGATCTGCGTTTCCGCGGCGCTCGCCGTCGATGTCGGCTCCATGATGCTGAAGGGGCGTGAGGTGCAGGGCGCGGCGGACCTGTCGGCCCTGGCCGCCGCCCAGACCCTGTCGCAGCCCCTGGTGCGGAGCGAGGCCGCCGCCGCCGACACCGCTCACGCCAACCTGACGGATCTGACGGAGGTGCAGGTTCAGGTGGGCGGCTATGCCCCGGATCGTCGCTTGAAGCCGGCCGAACGCTTCACACCCGGCGGCGCCCAGCCGAACGCCGCTCGCGTGGTCCTGAGCGCGCCGGCGCCGCTCTATTTCGGCCGTTGGATCATGGGGCGAGACAGCGTGACGGTGTCCAAGTCGGCGACGGCGGCCCTGCCGGGCGGGCCGCCCAGCGCCATGTTCTCCATCGGCTCTCGACTGGCCGGGCTGGACGGTGGGCTGGCCAACGCCCTGTTGTCCAGCCTGTTGGGAAGCCAAGTGTCGCTGACGGTCATGGACTATCGCGCCCTGGCCGACGCGCGGGTCAATCTGCTGCAATTCTCGGACGCCCTGGCGGCGGAGCTGGGCGTCACGGCAGGCGACTATGACGCCCTTCTGGCGCACGAGGCCCAGACCGGCCAGGTGCTGAAGGCGTTGGAGGCCGTGGCCGGGTCCGATACGCAGAGCGTGCTGGGCAAGCTGACCCGCCTGCCGGCGAGCGCTACGGTGAAGCTGAATGAGCTGATCGGCGTCGAGGCGGATGCGCGCGAGGGCTTGCGGCGCGGGCTGGACGCGGAGGTCTCGGCGATGGACCTGCTGATGGCGACGCTGCAGACCGCCAATCAGGAGCGCCAGCTGGCTCTAGATGTGGGCGCCCGCACGGGGCTGGCGGATCTCGATGTCATGCTGGCCATCGGCGAGCGGCCCAACCGCGCGCCCTGGCTGACGGTGACCAGCACCGGCGAGCCGATCATCCGCACGGTGCAGACGCGCCTCTATCTGAAGGCGACGGCGTTGGACAAGCTGCCTCTGGTCGGCCTGTTGGCGCAGGTCAAAATTCCCATCCTGATCGAGGCGGCCAGCGCCGAGGCGCGTCTGAAGGCGGTGCAGTGCGAGGGGGCACCGCGCGTGTTGATCGAAGCGCGACCGGGCGTGGCGCGGGTGCGCCTGGGAGAGATCGACGAGAAGCGCCTGCGCGACTTCAAGTCCGAACTCAGGGTCAGTCCGGCCAAGCTGGTGTCGCTTCTGCTCATCACCATCGAGGGCAGCGCCGACATCCAGATCGCGGATATGGAGTGGAGCGAGCTGAGCTTCACCGGCTCGGAGATCGGTTCGAGCGCGCCCAAGAGCGTCAAGGCCAAGGGGTTTGTGAACGGCCTGCTGACGACTCTGCTGAGGGACACCAAGCTGACGGCCCTGGGTATACCGCTGCACCTCATCACCCAGCTGCTGGCGGCGATCCTGACGCCGCTGGGGCCGGTGCTGGACGGCGTGGTGCAGCCCCTGCTGGAGTTGCTTGGCGTCCGGCTAGGCGAGGCCGACGTCTGGGTGCATGGCGTGCGCTGTCCGAACCAGGGCGGGATTCCGCAACTGGTCGGCTGAGATCAGCGCTCGGGAGAGGCGTTCAGCTCTCGGCCGGACGCAGGCCCGTCGACGCTTGCTGGACGGCGGCCGGACGGCGCTGGCCGCCGGCGGCGATGACGCGGTCGATGCGGGCTTTTTCGGCGCGGAAGGCGGCCAGATCGGCGCCCGCCAGGACGGTGCCTTCCTGGGTCTTGATGCCGGCCGGATTGATCCGCTGGCCGTTGCGCCAGATTTCATAGTGCAGGTGCGGGCCGGTCGAGGCGCCGGTCGAACCGACGTAGGCCACGACCTGGCCCTGGGTCACGCGTTGGCCGGCGCGCATGCCCGAGGCGAAGCGCGACAGGTGGCCGTAGCCGCTTTCCAGGCCGTTCGAGTGGCGGATGCGCAGCCAGTTGCCGTAACCGCCCCAGCGACGGGCCTCGACCACCACGCCGTCGGCGGGGGCCACGACCGGCGTACCGGTGGAGGCGGCGAAGTCCATCCCCTGGTGCATCTTGCGATAGCCAGAGATGGGGTGGGTGCGGACGCCGAAGTTGGAGCTGACGCGGCGGAAGTTCTGCAGCGGGGTGCGCATCATGGCGGTGCGCGTGTTCTTGCCCGTGGCGTCGAAATATTGAGCCGTCTTCGAGCCCGCGGGCTGGAAGCGGTAGAAGGCGTGCCCCTTCAGTTCGGCGTAGAGCAGTTCGCCGGTTTCCACCGTGCGGCCCGATTCCGTGACCATGCGGTCGAAGACCAGGGTGAACTCGTCCGAGGCGCGCACGTCGCGCTGCATGTCGAACTTGTGGGCGAACAACTGGCTGGCGCGGCGCACCACGGCCGAGGTGGCGCCCAGTTCGCGGGCGCTGGCTGACAGAGAGCGCTGCACCTTGTCGTTGGCGACGACGGTTTCCTCGGTGACCTTCTCGTCCAGCGAGCGCAGGCGCAACGCGCCGTCGAAGCTGCGCGACACGGTCAGTTGGCTGGCCGGGCCGGTGCGCATGGTCAGGCCGATCAGGCGAGCGTCGCCCAGGCCGCCGCGCGGCTTGGATACGGCGGTCTCGAAGCGCAGGCCCGCGCGCATGTCGTTCAGGTCAAAGGCGCTGGCGACGGTGGCGGCGACGGCCTTGGCCTCGTCGGCGCCGATGCCCGTGCGGCGCACGGCCTGTTCGAAGGTCTCGCCGCGGCGAATCTGGACGGGAATGGCTTCCGGGGCGGTCATGCCGGCCGGGGCGGCGGCGGCGGCGTAGGCCTGAGCTTCCAGCGATTCGATCTGCGCCGCAGTCAGGGCCGGAACTTCCTCGGCCTTCACCTGTTCATATCCACGACCGGCCAGCAGGGCGATGCCCACGGCGGCGCAAGTCGTCAGCAGGTGCGGCGCGAGCCGGACGGGCTGGCGGCGAGGATCGAACTGAGCCATGGGTCCCCGGCAAGTCGGCGACGCGTTCCGCGCCAAAACAGTCGAATCTCGACGCGTCTGCCGGTCGCCCAGCGAACGCGAAGCGAGCCGTATAGCCCGCACGTCCCATCTTGGGAAGATGGAATGTTACGATTGGTTAACGTGGCGGCGATGAGGTGCAGTAATTTAGCGTTCTGCGTGAGTCTCGCGCCAAACTTCGCCTTCTTGTAGTCGAGGTCGACTGGTAGTGGCTGAGGTGTCACGCCGCAGTGCTCATTCTGCAACGACTGTTGTCGTAACGCATTCTGTGGCGTTGTTCCCTTTCCTGTTAAGTTGAACACCCAACGCCCTTGACCGACGACATCGCCTCCTCAGGGTCCGACGCCGGATCCGCTCATTCCTCTGGCGCGCCGTCCGGAAAGGGCAGGCCGCGTCCGCGGCTGCGATTGGCGGTCCGGACGCTGCTGATCCTGCTGGCGCTTCTGCTGGTGCTGGCGGCGACGCTGTATCTGAACCTGCGCGCGGCGGCGCGGGAGCTGCTGGTCGGCTGGCTGGACCGCAAGGGCATAGACGCCGATGTCGAGGTCGAACGGTTGGAGCTGAACGGCTTCGTCGGCAAGGTCTCCATCGGCGATCCCAAGAACCCCGACTTCAAGGTCGAGCGGGTCGAGGTCGACTACGCTGTGGGCCTGCCGTGGTCGAAGGCCGGCCTGGGCGTGACGCCCAGCCGCGTCCGTCTGGTCCGTCCGATCGTGCGCGCGGCGTGGAAGGACGGCAAGCTGTCGCTGGGCAGCCTCGATCCCCTGGTCGAGGAATTCACCGGCAAGCCGCCCAAGCCGGATTCGCGCGCGCCCCTGGTCATCGTCGAAGGCGGCCAGGCGCGGCTCGACACCGAATACGGCCCGCTGCGCCTGCTGGCGGACGCGCGGATCGACGACGGCAAGCTGATGCGGCTGTCGGGACGGATGCCTGCCGCTTCGCTCAAGAGCGGCGAGACCGAGGCGCGAGGCCTGGCCGGCGTCATCGAGGTGACGACCGTGGGCGACCGCATGGCGGTGAAGCTGGACGCCCAGGCCGAGCGCTTCGCTGCGGCGGGCGCCGGCGGTCAGGGCGCGGCCTTGAGTCTCAGCGGAGACCTGCCCTACCCGGACATGAAGACCCGGCGCGGCGACGGCCGGGTGGGTCTGACCGCGCGGCTGACGGCGGACGAACTGGCGGGCGCCGGGACGGCGGCGCGTCAGGCGGTCGCGACGATGGAATTCGCCGGGGCGGTCGAAGGCTGGCTCAACGCCTATAGCCTCAAGGGCGAGGCGAAGGCTGCGGCCTCGGCCGACCGGCTCCAGGGCGAAGGGGTGGATGTCCGCCAGGCGACGCTGGACCTTAATCGCCTGACCCTGTCGACGTCGGGCGGGACCGAGGGGCGGGAGATGAAGTGGCGCGCGGCCTCGCCCTTGCGGCTGACGGCGGCGTCGGGTCGGTTCGGCGAGGCCCGCCTGACCCAGGCGGTCGTCGCCTCGACCGCGATCGAGGCGGGCGGCAAGGGCGGCGCCTTCGAAGTGCAGGGGCCGGCGACCCTGACCGCGAGACGGCTGGCGACCGGCGACGTGACCCTGGACGGCGCGCGGGGGCGTCTGGACTTCGATCTGGTGCGGGACTCCATCACGCGGATCAGCGCGACCGGCGCATTGGGGGCGGATCGGGTTTCGGCGCCGGTGCTGGGCGCGCCGCTGGTCGACGATCTTCCGGAACTGGCCGAGTTGAAGCGGGCGCTGGGGGCCTTCGCCCTGGACGCGCCCCAGGTGCGGCTGGTCAGCGACAACGCTGGGGTTGAATTGGCCCTGCTGCGGCCGATCACCGCCCGCCCGGCCAACGGCGGCGAACTGAGGCTGTCGTCGGCGACGGGACCTGTTCTGTCCCTGACGGCGGACGGAGCGACGCGCGGGGCCTTCAGCGTGGCGTCGATGCACGGCGGCGGCCTGCCCGAGGCGCGCTTCGACGACGTGCAATGGCGTCTGACGCCGGGCGGATTCGCGGCGAGGCTGAAGGGGCAGGCGGCCCTGGACTTCGGTCCGGCGCGCGGCGTCGCCTTCAGCACCCAGGGCGACCTGGCCTCGGCGGGCGGACGTCTGACCTATACGGCGAGCGACTGCATCCCGGTGACGATGAACAAGCTCGACCTGGGCGAGAACTCGGTCGAGACCGTGTCCGGTCGCGTCTGCCCGACGTCGGCGCCCTTGTTCGTTGTTCAGAACGGCGCCTGGCGCGCACAGGCGCGGCTGGTCGATGTGGCGGCGACGGCGCCCGTCTTCGAGGTCGGTTTCACGGGCGCCGAGGGCGATTTGGTCGTCGACGGCGCGGCCAAGGGGCTGTCGATGCGGGTGGGCGTCAGTCAGGCTCAAGTCTCCGACACGGCCGATCCGGTCCGCTTCCTGCCGCTTCAGGCCAAGGGCGAGGCGCGGCTGGCGGGCGACGTCTGGACGGCCGGCTTCGATCTCGGCCGACTGGATCACGCTGTCGGCCGCGTCGACGTGCGCCATGACGTTCAGGCCGAAGCGGGCGGGGCGGTGATCTCGGCGCTCAACCTGGCCTTCACCGAGCATGGGCTTCAGCCGGACGACCTCAGCCCGCTCGTCGCCGACTATGTGAAGTCGCCGGTCGAAGGTTCGGCCGGGTTCGAGGGGCGTTTCGACTGGACGGCCGAGGGGGCGACCAGTTCGGGCGTCCTGACCGTGCCGGAGCTGGACTTCACCAGCCCGGCGGGCAAGGTCCAGGGGCTGAAGGGGCGGGTGGAGTTCACCAGCCTGACGCCGCTGATCACCGCCCCGAACCAGACGCTGACCGCCGATCGGGTGCAGACGGTGACGCCGCTGACCGATCTTCAGCTGTCCTTTGGTCTGGACGAAAAGGCCCTGACCATCGGCGGCGGCCAGATCCAGGCGGCGGGCGGGCGCATCAGCGTTGAGCCTCTGTCCCTGCCGCTGACGCCGGGCGAGGGCTGGGGCGGGGTGGTCGTGGTCGAAGGCGTGCAACTGAACGAACTGCTGAAGAGCGCCAATCTTCAGGACAAGGCCGAGTTCGACGCCGTGGTGTCGGGGCGGCTGCCCTTCACCTATGACCCCAAGGACGGCTGGCGCATCGTCGGCGGCGTGCTGAACGGGGTGCGGCCCGGCCGTCTGTCGATCCAGCCTCAGGTGTTCGACGACCTGGCCGCCGACGGCGGGGGCGAGGCGGGCGTTCCGCCCAACACCATGCAGGATCTGGCCTATCAGGCCATGCAGGATCTGGCGATCAGCGACCTGACCGCCGAGGTCAACAGCCTGGATCAGGGCCGCCTGGGCGTCCGGTTCCGCATCAACGGCCGCCACGATCCGCCCGAGCGCGAGCAGCTTCGCCTGACCTTCATGGAGCTGATCCGCCGCGACTTCCTGAACAAGAAGCTGAATCTGCCGTCGGATACGCCGATCGACCTGACGCTGGACACGACCTGGAACGCCAACCAGATCATCTCGGATCTGCTGGAATATGCGCGTCGTGGCGAGACGCCTGTGCTGACGACGGATGAAACGCCTTGAGTCACGGTCGCGCTTTGTTCAGAACCCATTCACACGCCGCAGCGTTTAATGGCGGTGACTTCCAACGCCGCCTTCGGAGATCGGCCTCATGATCAGCAAGCGTCAGATCGTCGCCATGCTCGGCCTCGGCGCCGTCAGCCTGGCCGCATGCGCGCCTACGGTGAACATCAAGTTCAGCGAGCCGCTGCAGATCTATGCCAAGCTCGACGCCGACATCCGCATCAAGCTGGACCAGGAACTGCAGAACCTGCTCCGCGAAAACCCCAACCTGTTCTGAATGTGAAAGGGGGCTTTGACATGACTTACCGCAAACTCTTCGTGGCTGTGGCCGCTGTCGCTGCTCTGGGCGTCGCCGCCGGCGCCGCCGTGGCTCAGACCGCCTCGCAGAAGGCCCTGGTCGATCAGGCCAAGGCCGCCGGCACGGCGGGCGAGCAGGCTGACGGCTATGTCGGCGTGCGCACCTCGGTCGACGGCGACACCCAGGCCGCCATCAGCGCGACCAACGCCGGTCGCCGTCAGGCCTACGCCCGCAGCGCCGCTGACGCCGGCACCTCCGCCGAAGTGGCGGGCGCTCGGATGTTCGAGACCCAGCTGCTGCCGCGCATCAGCTCGGGCCAGTGGTACAAGAACGCCCAGGGCCAGTGGGTCCAGCGCTGAGCTGAGCCATGACATCGACCTTCAGAGGCGGCCGACTGGTCCGGCTTCTGAGGTCGTTGATCCTCGCCGTCGCCATATCGGCCGTCAGCACGCTTGGGCTGGCGGCCTATTGGCGTCTGATCGGCGGCGGCGAGATGAGCCTGCACGGCTGGATCGCCATGGGGCTGGGCGTGCTGGGCACGGTCGGCCTGGCCTGGGGGCTGATGGCCCTGGCTTTCCGGTCTGATCGCGACGGCTGGGATGATCGGGTCGATAACCACCTGGATCCCGGCATCGAGGGCGCCGAGGACCGCAAGGACGACGACCTCTACTATTGAGGCTTCAGGCGGCGACGTCCGCCTGGCCGGAGAGGGCGGGCAGGAACAGGCCGCGCGCCAGGGCGTCCACCACCGGCACCGCCACGGCGTCGCCCATCAGCTTCAGCGACGCGCTTTCGCTGGCGGGCAGGCGATAGGCGTCGGCGACCCCCATCAGCCGCGCGGCTTCGCGCCCGGTCAGCCGACGCATGGCCACGCGGCCGCCCTCGACGATCACCACATACTGACGCGATGAGCCGCCCGACGGCGTGCGCAGGCACCCGGCCAGACCGTCGAAGCGCATCTCCAGCCGCTGCAGCTTTTCGCCGTTCTTGACCCGCACCCGGCGGAAGGCCGCGCCGACGCGCCGCTCGCCCGAGGCCTTGAGCGTCTCAAGCCGCGCGCGGTGCAGCGGCGACAGCATGGCCAGCAGGGTTTGGGTCTCCGCCTCGTCGAAGCAGGGAGCGTCGGCCTCCAGCACGGTCGCCAGGTCGTGGTTGCGACGCGGCGGAGCGGCCAGACGCCACCAGGCCCAGGCCGTCTTCACCGGCTCGGGCAGCCGCTCCCAGGCGGCGATCAGGCGCGAGGAATGGAAGGGCTGGGCGGGGGCGGACAGGCGCGGTCCCTCGACGCCGCGCATGGCGATGATGAACAGGCGCGGGCGCGACTGCGGCAGCCACAGACCGGCGTCGATCTCCAGGGCGCCGACCGTATAGCCCGCCTCGGCCATGGCCCCGCAGACGGCGGCGAAGTCCTGGCCCTCGCCCGAGGTCAGCAGGCCGACGACGTTCTCCAGCACGATGATCGGCGGGGCGCGGCCCTCGGCGTCCAGCCCCTGCATCAGCTTCCAGAAGCCCCAGAAGGCGCCTGAGCGCTGGGCCTTCAGCCCGCCGCGCGCGCCCGCCAGGCTGACGTCCTGACACGGCGACGACGCCCAGCACAGGTCGGGCGCGCCCGGAACCTGATCCGGCGTCACCGTCCAGACGTCGGCGTGGACCAGCGGCGTTTCGGGGTGGTTGGCGCGAAAGGCGCGGGCCTTGGCCGCGTCGATGTCGTTGGCCAGGACGGTGCGGAAACCGGCGCCGTCCAGATTCAGCCCTAGCCCCGCCAGACCGCCCCCCGCGAAGAACTCGCAGGCCGTGAAGGCGGTGCCTGCGTCTGCAATCGGGACGGAGCGAATCGACATGAGGGCACATTAACTCAGGCGAGCCGCTTTGGCGCCTGCCTTGACGGGGCGAAGGCAAACCGGGACTCTGGCCGCGAACGTTTCAGAAAGGACCGCCATGCGCGTCGCCCTCCTCTCCGCCGCCGCCCTGTCTTTGGTCGCCTGTTCCCAGCCTGCTGAAAAGGCGCCGGACGCCGCCAAGGCCGAGCCGCGCGCTCTGGCGGGCGTCGATCTGGACCAGCCGGTGCGGGTGCTGGGGACCGAGCCGTTCTGGGCGGTGGAGATCAAGCCGGACGGCCTGACCTATTCCGGCGTCGACCGGGCCGAGCAGAAGGCCGCCAATCCCGGTCCGACGCTGCAGGGCACGCTGGCCAGCTGGACGACCAAGACCGAGGCCGGGACGGATCTGACTGTCACCTTGACGGCGACGGATTGCTCGGACGGCATGAGCGACCGCACCTATCCCCTGACCGCCAAGGTCGAGATCGGCGACGAGACCCTGACCGGCTGCGCCGCCGCAACGGCTGCCATCGAGAGGGCCGGGGAGAGCGGCCGCGTAGAGTAAGGCGAAGCTGGCGCCCGGCTTGCATTGAGCGCTGTTACGCGGCCGGGCTGTCTCCGGTCGGTTCACCGGCCAGGATGGTCCCATGACGCCCGTAGCGACGCCGATCGACATCCGTCCCCTGACCTCGCTCAGGTTCCTCGCGGCCCTGTGGGTCGTGGTCTATCTGATGTGGCCCAATCTGGCGGTCGGCGGCATGCCTGCGCTGGCGGCCAAGGGCTATCTGGGGGTCGAGCTCTTCTTCGTCCTGTCGGGCTTCATCCTCAGCCACGTCTATCTCCAAGCGTTCGGCGAGAAGCGGTTCGGCTACAAGAGCTTCCTGTGGGCGCGCATCGCGCGGGTCTATCCGCTGCACCTGTTCACCCTGTTCGGCGTCATGGCTTTGGGGCTGGCGGCGACGGCGGCGGGCATGGCGATCGACGCCAGCATCCTCAGCTGGAAGACGCTGCTGCCCAACCTGCTGATGGTCCACGCCTGGGGCTTTGCGGGCGAGGCGGGCTGGAACCACCCGTCCTGGTCGATCTCGGCCGAGTGGTTCGCCTATCTGACCTTCCCCGTCTTCGCTGCTGCGGCGTGGAAGCTGCGGCACCGGCCGTGGCTGGCGACGGGGGCGTCGGCCTTGTTTTTGGTCGCCCTCTATGTCGGGTTCGAGCGCGTCGCCGGCTATCGCCTGACCGAGGCGACGTTCAAATGGGGCGCGCTGCGGATCGTGCCCTGCTTCGCCTACGGCTGCGCCCTCTACCTAGTCTATCGCCGGGCGCCCCTGCCGCGCGCGGGCCTGCTGGCTTTGGCGGCGGCGGTCGTGACGGCGCTCAGCGCCTCGCTGATGAGCTGGGACGGGATCACCGTCCTGTCCGGCGGCCTGCTGATCCTGGCTCTGGCCAGCATTCCGGCGAGCAAGGCGGGCGTCCTGGGGTCGGCGCCCGCAGTCTATCTCGGCGAGATCAGCTATGCGGTCTATATGCTGTGCGCCCCGTGGCAGATCCTGGCGGTCAATGTCGCGGCGCGCCTGACCGGGGCGGAAGACAAGCAGCTTCCCCTCGTGTTGTGGCTGGCGATCATCGCGGGCTTGATTGTCGCGGCTGCGATTGTTCATCAACTGATCGAGCGCCCGGCCCGCCGTTTCCTGCGCGGATGGGCGCAGACGCGTCGATCATCTGTGGATCAACCGGGGAAACAGTCGGAAACAGTTCTTCAACCTTCTGATCCTATCGTCTAAGGCTTGTCCGCGTTCAGTCGGGAGCACGCCAGATGATGAAACGGCTCACAGCCGCCGCCCTTGCGGCAAGCCTAGGCTTTTTCGCCTTCACCACGACCCCGGCCCAGGCCGGTGATCCCTACTGGCAGTGCGTGACCTTCGCGCGCATGTTCTCGGGCATTCAGATCTTCGGCGACGCATGGACCTGGTGGCGTCAGGCCGTCAGCAAGTTCCGCACGGGCGACGCGCCTGAGACCGGCTCGGTGCTGGTGTTCCAGCCCCACGGCCGCATGAGCGCCGGTCACGTCGCCGTCGTCTCCGACGTCCTGACCGACCGCGTGATCCGCGTCACCCACGCCAACTGGGGCGGCAGCCGCGGCAAGGTCGAGGAAAACGTCACCGTCGTGGACGTCTCGTCCTCGGGCGACTGGAGCCGGGTGAAGGTCTGGTACAACCCGATCAACGATCTGGGCACCACCGTCTATCCGACCTACGGCTTCATCTATAACGGCGCCCGCGACGCCTTCGCCAACGGCCGCCAGATGGCCGCCAACGCCGTCGCTGACGGTCGCGCCGCCAACTAGTTTTTCGAATGAAAAAGGGTCTGGCCCCGCCCGGCTGATCGGGCGATAGCTGGCGTATGACCGAAGCAAACGACATCCGCGGACACGCTATCGAGACGGCCAAGCATGAGCCGCAGGGCGTGACCTACGCCGGCTATCTGGCGCTCGACGACATCCTGTCCGCCCAGAAGCCGCGCTCCGACCAGCATGACGAGATGCTGTTCGTCATCATCCACCAGACCAAGGAACTGTGGCTCAAGCAGATCCTGCACGAGGTGGCCCTGGCGCAGACGCTGGTGCGCGCCGGCGATCTGGTGCCCGCCTACAAGAGCCTGGCCCGCGTCAGCCGCATCCAGTCGGTGATGACCCAGAGCTGGGACATCCTGGCCACCATGACGCCCGCCGACTACCTGAAGTTCCGCGGCGACCTGGGCGCCAGTTCGGGCTTCCAGAGCGACCAGTTCCGCCGCCTGGAGACTATGCTGGGCCTGAAAGACCCGCGCTTCCTGCGTTTCCACGCCGAACGCCCGGACGCCCATGCGGCGTTGCAGGCCGCGCTGGAATCGCCCAGCCTCTACGATGACGCCCTGCGCCAACTGGCCAAGGCGGGTCTGCCGGTGCCGGAGGCCGTGCTCAACCGCGACGTCAGCCAGTCCTATGAAGCGAACGAGGGCGTCGAGGCGGCCTGGCTGGAGGTCTATCGCGATACCGAACGCTGGTGGCCCCTGTATCAACTGGCCGAGAAGCTGGTCGATCTGGACGACGCCTTGCTGACATGGCGGCACAAGCACGTCGTGACGGTCGAGCGCATCATCGGCCGCCGCCAGGGGACGGGCGGCACCGACGGCGTCGGCTATCTGGTCGAGACGCTGAAGCGCCGCTGCTTCCCTGAACTGTGGTCGCTGCGCACCAAGCTGTGACGCTGGAAACCTTCGCCGCTGGCAGGGGTTTCCCTATGGACAGCAACGGAGGTTTCCGATGAGCGGCAACAGCCACGACATCAAGGTCCTCAACGGTTTGGTCGAGGGGCTGGTCGACAGCGCCGACGGCTATCATCAAGCCGCCGTGGAGACGGCGGATGGACCCTATAGCACATGGTTCGAGGCGCGGGCGGCCGAGCGGCGTCGTCTGGCTGAAACGTTCAAGGCGGCGGTGCGCGACCGCGGCGGCTCGCCCGAGGAGGACGCCTCCATCCTGGCCAAGGCGCAGCGCGCCTTCATGGACGTGAAGCACGCCCTGCTACGCAACGACGCCTCGGTGCTGGGGACGGTGGAGACCGGCGAGGAACAGTTGACCGCGCGCTTCGAGCGGGCGTTGGCTGACGAAGGGCTGTCTGCCACGACCAAGGAGACCATCCGCCGCGCCTATGCCGATGTGCAGCAGGGGCGCGAGCAGCTCAGCGTTCTGAAGCGCGGATTGGCAGGCTAGAGACAAAGCGCTTCTCCTTCCCCTTCATGGGGAGGGAGAGGGAAGCAGCGAGCCGTCGCGCGGCGAGCGTTAGCGCACTAAAAAAGCCCCGGCGTTTCCGCCGGGGCTTTTGATCTTCAGCGCGAAGCCGAAGCCTGAAATCAGGCCTCGTCGCCGGCCTTTTCGGTCGTGCCGGTGGCCGGGACGGCGACCTTGCGGGCCGTCTGGCGCTCGGCGATACGGGCCGACTTACCGCGACGGTCGCGCAGGTAGTACAGCTTGGCGCGACGGACGACGCCGCGACGCTTCACTTCGATGGAGTCGACGTTCGGCGACAGGATCGGGAAGCGACGCTCCACGCCTTCGCCGAACGAAATCTTGCGGACCGTGAAGGTCTCGTTGATGCCGCCGCCGTCACGGGCGATGCAGACGCCTTCGAACGCCTGGATGCGTTCGCGCTCGCCTTCCTTGATGCGCACGTTGACGCGCAGGGTGTCGCCCGGCTGGAATTCGGGGATGGTCTTGCCTTCGAGCAGGCGGGCTTTTTCTTCGGCAGCGAGCTGCTGGACGATGTTCATAGTGTCTCTCCGGAGCTTATTTGCTCTTTAGCTGTAAGTTGGCGAGATGCCGCTCCCAGAGATCCGGGCGCCGCTCCCGCGTGGTCGTTTCCCTTTGTTCCTGACGCCATTTGGCGATCTTCTTGTGATCGCCTGACAACAGGATCTCCGGGATGTCGTGGCCCTCGAACGTCCGCGGTCGCGTGTACTGCGGATGCTCAAGCAGGTCGTCCTCGAAGCTCTCGGTGGACAGGCTTTCCGCCGCACCCAGAACCCCCGGAACCAACCGGACGCACGCCTCGATCGCCACCATGGCCGCCGCCTCGCCGCCGGCGAGCACCGCGTCCCCGACGGAGACCTCCTCGAACCCCCGGGCGTCGAGCACCCGCTGGTCCACCCCCTCGAAACGGCCGCACAGGACGACGATGCCGTCGGCCTTGGCCCATTCCGTCACTCGCGCCTGCGTCAGGGGTCGACCGCGTGCGCTCATGTACAAAAGCGGCCTAGGCGGGCCTTCCAGGCTGTCGAGAGCCCTGGCCACCACGTCCGCTTTAAGCACCTGACCGGGACCGCCACCCGCAGGGGTGTCGTCCAGGAAGCCGCGCTTATCTTCGGAAAACGCGCGAATGTCCAGCGTCTGCAAGTCCCACAGCCCCTTCTCGCGCCAGGCGGTGCCGATCAGCGACACCCCCAGCGGTCCGGGAAAGGCCTCGGGAAACATGGTCAGGACGGTGGCGGTAAAGGGCATGGCGGCCCTTTACCGCTCTACTGCTCTAAACGCGAGCCTCAGGCGGCGGGGGCGCCGCCGCCCTTGGCGATCCAGGCGTCGACCAGGTCGCCCAGAACGTCCAGCGGCACGGCGCCCGAGCCCAGCACCACGGTGTGGAAGTCCTTGATGTCGAAGCGGTCGCCCAGCGCCGCTTCGGCCTTGGCGCGCAGTTCCTCGATCTTCAGCTCGCCGATCTTGTAGCTGGTCGCCTGGCCGGGGTTGGTGATGTAGCGCTCGACCTCCTTCTGGATGTCGCGCTCGGACAGCAGGGAGTTGTGGCGGAAGTAGTCCATCGCCTGTTCACGGCTCCAGCGCTTGGCGTGCAGGCCGGTGTCGGTCACCAGACGCACCGCGCGCCACAGCTCGGTCGAGAGACGGCCGAAGTCGGAATAGGGGTCCTGATAGAAGCCCATCTCCTTGCCCAGGCGTTCGGAATACAGGCCCCAGCCTTCGGAATAGGCGCCGTAGCCGCCGAAGCGGCGGAAGCTGGGCAGGTGTTCCATCTCTTGCGCATAGGCGATCTGGAAATGGTGGCCCGGCGCGCCCTCATGATAGCTGATGCCCTCGATCTGGGGCTTCAGCACCTGGGTCATGTCCGACAGGTTGACGTAGTAGATGCCGGGGCGCGAGCCGTCCGGCGCAGGCGAGTTGTAGAAGGCGATGGAGGCCGTCGCTTCACGGAACGGCTCGACCGCGCGGACCTCCAGCGGAGCCTTGGGCAGGTTGGAGAACCACTGCGGCGCCACGGCCATGACCTGGGCCACGAAGGCGCGAGCGTCGGTCAGATAGGCTTCCTTGCCCTCCGGCGTGTTCGGATACTGGAACTGCGGGTCGGTCTTCAGGAAGGCGAAGAAGTCCTGCAGCGTGCCGGTGAAGCCGACCTGGGTCTTGATCGTCTCCATGTCGCGCTGAATGCGGGCGACCTCGTCCAGGCCGATCTGGTGAATCTGGTCGGCGGTCAGGTCGGTGGTGGTCGAGAGCTGCAGGCGGGCGTTGTAATAGGCCTCGCCCTGCGGCAGGCGCCAGACGCCCGCGTCGCTGTCGGCCTGGGTCTGCACCTGGCCGAGCGCCGCCAAAACCGTGTCGAAGCCGCGCTTGTAGGGGCCGGTCAGGGCCTCGCGGGCTGAGGCCAGCAGGCGGTCCTTGGTCGCCTGATCGGCGTCCAGGGCGGTGATCTTCTTCTGGAAGTCGGCCCAGACCGGGTTGTCGGCGCCGGTGTCGAACGGAGCGCCGGCGATCACCGCGCGGGTGTTGTCGATCGAGGGCTCGAAGACGAAGCGCGGCGAGACCACGCCCTTGCCGGCGCGCGCCGTCAGGGTGTCGGCGACCTGATCCATGTAGCGCTCGGCGGCGTTCAGGCGGGCGACATAGGCCTCGGCGTCCGAGACGCTGCCGATGCGGTGGTTGTTGATCAGGAAGACCGGCAAGCTGGTCGTCGGGTTGCCGTTGGCGGCGAACTGGAAGCCCCAGTCGCGCCACTGGTTCGACAGGCGCGCCTGCTGCACGCCGTGTTCGAACAGGCGCCAGGACAGGCGGCTCTGCTCGCTCAGCTTGGTCGGGTCGAACTGGGCCTTCATCTGGGCCAGTTGGGCTTCCTGCAGGGCCAGCGAGCGTTCGGCGGCGGCGTCGGAGACGTCGTCCAGCTTGTCATAATCCGTCTTGCGGCCCAGCGAGGTCATGCGCTGGGGGCTCAGCGCCACGCGCGCTTCGAAGGCCTGTTCGAAGAAGGCGTTGAGCCGGGCGTCCTCGCTCTGGACCTGAACAGCGGCAGTGGCCGGCGCGGCCCCCTCGGCCATGGCGGCGGGCGCGGCGGCGCAGAGCGCCAGGACGGCGGCGGATGAAATCAGAAGACGACGCATGAGAAAGACCCCCCTCGGTACAATAAGGGCGGCACTGTTCCCCGAAGCGCCGCCGCAGGCAAGCTGCGGCGGCTAAGGTTCTGCGTCAGGCGCCGCGCAGGTCGGTGATCGTGCGGCCCGGCGCGATCTGTTCGGCGTCGGTGATCAGGTGAACTAGGGCGGGGCGGCCGCTCGCCGCCGCCTCGCGCGCCGCCGTCAGGGCCGCCGGGAAGTCGTCGGTCGTCTCGCAGCGCACGGCGAAGGCGCCGAAGGCCTCGGCGAACTTCACGAAGTCGGGGTTCTTCAGCTCGGTGGCGATGACGCGGGTCGGGTATTCCCGCTCCTGGTGCATGCGGATGGTGCCGAAGGTTCCGTTGTCCACGACGACGACGACGACGCCGAGGCCGTATTGGGCGGCGGTCGCCATCTCATTGGCGCTCATCATGAAGTCGCCGTCGCCGGCGATGCAGACCACTTCGCGCGACGGATGGACCGCCTTGGCCCCCAGGGCCGCCGGATAGCCGTAGCCCATGGCGCCCGAGGTCGGGGCCAACTGGGTGCGGCGCGCCTGATGGCGATGGAAACGGTGTAGCCAGGCGGCGAAATTGCCCGCGCCGTTGGTCAGGATGGCGTCTTCTGGCAGCGCTTGGGCCAGATGGGCGATGACTTCGCTCATGTTGACTGCGCTCTTGACCTCGATGGGGGAGGAGAAGGCGAGGAAGTCGGCATGGGCCGTCGCACCCTGTTCGGTCCAGACGCGGCCCGGCTCGATGGCCGACAGGGCCAGCGCCGCCAGCGAATTATCCGCCGCCGCCGACAAGGCGGGCGCCCAGACGCGGCCCAGCTCTTCCGGCCCCGGATGGATGTGGACCAGGGTCTGCGCCGTCTTGGTGCGGTCCAGCAGGGTGTAGCCCTGGGTCGGATTCTCGCCCATGCGCGCGCCGATCACCAGCAGCAGATCGGCGCCCTTGACCCGCGCCACCAGCTTGGGGTTGGGGCCCAGGCCGAGGTCGCCCGCATAGCCGGGGTGGTCGTTGCGGATCAGATCCTTGCGGCGGAAGGACAGGGCGACCGGCAGGCCCAGACGCTCGGCCCAGCCGGAAATCGCGTCGGTCGCTTCGTCGCTCCAGCCGGAGCCGCCCAGGATCAGCATGGGGCGTTCGGCGCGCGACAGGCGCTCGCGCACCTGTTCGACGAAGGCCGGGTCCAGGGCGGCCTTGGCGGGCGTCACGGGACGGATCGGCGAGGGGCCGCCGTCCTCGTGCAGGATGTTCTCGGGCAGGGCGACGACGACCGGACCCATGCGGCCCTGCTGGGCGGCGGCGAAGGCGCGCTCGACCACTTCCACGGTGCGTTCGGGGCTCTCGATCTCGGTCGCCCACTTGGCCAGGCCGCCGAACACTTCGCGGTAGTCGACTTCCTGGAAGGCGCCGCGGCCGCGGTCGGTCAGGGCGATCTGGCCGACGAACAGGATCATCGGCGTGGAGTCCTGATGCGCCGTGTGCACGCCGATCGAGGCGTGGGTCGCGCCGGGCCCGCGCGTGACCATGCACACGCCTGGCTTGCCGGTCAGCTTGCCGTAGGCCTCGGCCATGTTGGCGGCGCCCGCCTCGTGGCGACAGACGATGACCTCGATCTTGTCCTGGACGTCAGCCAGGGCGTCGAGCACGGCGAGATAACTCTCGCCGGGCACGCAGAAGACCTTGTCGACCCCGTTCATCACCAGGGTTTCGACCAAACGGCGGGCGGCGGTTCCGGAAGCTTGCGTCATGCTTTCGCCGTTAGCAGATTGAAGGATGAATTGGCCATGCAACCTTATGGTCAAGCTTCACGTTGAAGCGTCAAATCGATCCACGGGGATTCCATCATGCGCAAGCTCATCGTTCTCGGCGTCATCGCCGCCGCCCTGACCACCGCCGCCTGCAATACCGTCGCCGGCGTGGGCCGCGATGTCTCCGCGGTCGGCCAGGCCGTCACCTCGGGCTCGGAACGCGCCAAGAGCTGAAACTGACGGCGACGCGGCGGCGTTGCCTTGTTTTGCGTTTTCGCCACAAATCCGCAGACGAAGTCCGTCATTCTGACGGCGCAATCGGAGGAATGAGATGGGACTTCTGGACAATATCCTGGGCGGCCTCGGCGATGACGCCGCCGGCGGCCTGGCCGACCTGCTGAAGGGTCAGGGCGGCGTGGCGGGCCTGGCCGAAAAGTTCGGTCAGAACGGTCTGGGCGACGTGGCGGCCTCGTGGATCGGCAAGGGCGGCAACGCCGCGATCTCGCCGGAGCAGATCGCCGCCGTCATCGGCTCGGGTCCGATCGCCGACTTCGCCCAGAAGCTGGGCATCTCGCCGGAACAGGCCAGCGAAACTCTGGCGGGTCTGCTGCCGGAAGCGGTCGACCGCCTGACGCCGGGCGGCAATGCCGACGGCGCCGACGACATGCTGGGCGGTTTGCTGGACAATCTGCCGGGCGGCCTCGGCGGCGCGCTGGGCGGTCTGTTTAAGCGCTAGGCTTCGGCCTCATAGGTGACGCCGGTCAGATAAAGCCCGTCTGACGGCGCCACCGGGCCGCATCGCGCGCGGTCCCTGGCTGCGAGCGCATCGGCGAGGTCGGCGGGGCTCCAGCGTCCCAGACCGACCTCGGTGATGCTTCCGGTCATCGAACGCACCTGGCGATGCAGGAAGCTGCGCGCCTCGAACACCAGATGCACCTCTTCCCCGACACGAGCGACGCGGGCCACGTCCAGCGTCCGCATCGGGCTGGCCGCCTGACAGGCGGCGTCGCGGAAGGTGGTGAAGTCGTGCAGGCCGATCAGGGCTTGCGCCGCCGCGTGCATGGCCTCGGCGTCCAGCGGCTTCTTGACGTGCCAGACCCGGCCCCGGTCGAGCGCGGGACGGCCGGGCCGGTTCAGGATCCGATACAGGTATTTGCGCCCATTGGCGGTGAAGCGGGCGTGCCAGTCGTCGCTGACCGGCGTGCAGTCCAGCACCGCCACCGCCTCATTCATCAGATGGGCGTTCAGCGCGTTCATCACCGTGCGCGCGGGCCAGTCGCGCTCCAGATCGACATGGCAGGTCTGGCCCGTGGCGTGGACGCCCGTGTCGGTGCGCCCGGCGGCGGCGATGCGCACGCTCTGGCCGCTGAAGGCGGTGATCGCCGTCTCGATGGAGCCCTGCACGGTCGGCTGGCCGATCTGGGCCTGAAAGCCGTTATAGGCCGAGCCGTCGTATTCGACCGTGAAACGATACCGGGGCATTGCGCCCTACAGGCCGCGTCGGGTCGAGAAGGCGGAGCCTTCTGACCGCGGCCCATCAAGAATGGTTCCGACAGGAACCGGGAAGCCTCTCAGCATCTCGTCGGCTGGCTGCGCCGCCTTGCCGGGACGCTGCACGCGGGTCAGGCGCACGGCGCCGGTTCTGCAGGCGACCGTCAGGGCGTCGTCCAGCACCTGACCGGACGCGCCTTGCCCTTCAGCCAGCACGGACATCAGCGCCTTGATGCGCACCGGTTCGCCGTCAGCCTCGACCTCGAACCAGGCGCCGGGGAAGGGCGATAGGCCGCGGATATGGGCGTCCACCTCGGCGGCGGGGCGGGCCCAGTCGATACGAGCCTCGGCCGAGGTGATCTTCTTGGCGTAGGTCGGCTCGCCGACCTGTTCAGTCTCAGTGAAGGCGCCGCGTTCGATGGCGGCGAGGGCGCGGGGCCACAGGGCGGCGCCGACATGAGCCATGCGGTCGCCCAGCGAGGCGGCCGTGTCGTCGGGGTGGATGTCCATCAGTTCGGACAGGATGATGGCGCCTTCGTCCAGGCCCTCGCTCATCCGCATGATCTGGGCGCCGGTCTGGCGGTCCCCGGCCATGATGGCGCGCTGGATCGGGGCGGCGCCGCGCCAGCGCGGCAGCAGCGACCCATGCAGGTTGAAGCAGCCCAGACGCGGCGCCTCCAACACTTCGGGCTTCAGGATCTGGCCGTAGGCGACGACGCAGGCGGCGTCGAGATCAAGGCTCTGGAAGACGTCGATGGCCTCGGCCGCCTTCATGCTCTCGGGCGTGAAGACCGGCAGGCCCATGGCCTCGGCGAAGGCGTGGACCGGCGACGGCGTCAGCTTCTGGCCCCGGCCCTTGGGGCGCGGCGGCTGCGAATAGACGGCGACGATCTCGTGCCCCGAGGCGATCAGCTCGGCCAGCGACGGCACGGCGAAGTCGGGGGTTCCCATGAAGGCTAGGCGCATGGGCACGCCTTTAGACCGTGAGGCCGATTACATCCAGCGCGTATAGACGCCGCCGCCTTCGTCCCACTCGCCGCCCGCATCCAGCGCGTCGTCGAAATCGAGCAGGCGGTCGATGACCAGACCGGCCACCACGCCGACGGCGGCGACGGCCAGCAGGGTCGCGACGCTGGCGACGCCGACCTTTTCATTGCGGGTCAGGCGGCGGCGGCCGCGCTGGTCGATGATGCGGGTCTTGCGAGCCATCAGGCGGCCATCCTCGCTTGTTTCTTGACCTTGGCGACCGCGCGGTCGCGGCGCAGGCGCGACAGGTGGTCGATGAACAGGACGCCGTTCAGATGGTCCAGCTCGTGCTGGAAGCAGACGGCGTAGAGGCCCTCGATCTCTTCTTCGATCGTCTCGCCTTGATAGTTCATGTAGCGGACGCGCACGCGGGCCGGACGCTCGACGGCGTCGTAATAGGTCGGCACCGACAGGCAGCCCTCCTCGTAGGAGAACATCTCCTCCGACGACCACAGGATCTCGGGGTTGACGAAGAAGCGCGGGTTGCGGCGCTCCAGCGCCTCTTCCTCGGTCTGCGGTTCGTCAGACGCGCCCTCGACCGGCTTGTCGCCCAGGTCCATGACGACCACGCGGGTCAGCTCGCCGATCTGCGGCGCGGCCAGGCCGATGCCCGGCGCGTCGTACATCGTCTCCAGCATGTCATCCATGAGGGCGCGCACGGCGTCGGTGACGCCGCCCTCGACGGGCGCGGCGACGGTCTTCAGGATCGCCAGGTCGGCGGCGTTATCGATAGTCAGGATACGACGAATGGCCATGCGGGGGAGGTAGGGCGGCCGCCCCCGAACGTCAAGAATTACCGACTGCAGCGCTCGGACTTCTCAAACCGCCCTTCAGGCCGGCGGCACTTCGCGCGGCTTGCGCTCCTGGTCGATGGCCACATAGGTGAAGACGCCCTCGGTCACGCGGACCGACAGGGCCTCGGCCTGGCCGCGCGCGCGTTTCCACGCTTCGACGTGGACGCGGATCGAGGTGCGGCCGACGCGGATGATCTTGGCGTAGGTGGATACTTCGTCGCCGACCGAGACCGGCTGGTGGAAGACCATGCCGTCCAGGGCCACGGTGGCGCAGCGGCCGCCTGCGCGCTCGAACGCCGGGGTCGCCCCGGCCAGGTCCATCTGCGCCAGCAGCCAGCCGCCGAAGATGTCGCCCTCGGGATTGGTGTCGGCGGGCATGGCGATGACGCGGCCGACGGGCTGGCCCTCGGGCAGGGTGGCGGCGGTTTTGTCGACGTCAGACACAATGACCTCTCGAGCGGCTTTATCGGGGTCGGTTCATGCGCTTGTGCGTGATCGGGTGCAAGTCGTTCTCGTTTTCGTCGAAGTCGCTCCGGAGCATCGTCGACGCCAGTTCGTTTCAGACGTAGCACCGGATAGCCGCAGGACGTCAGCGGGGTTGCGCCGCTTTCAGCCTCGTCACGGCGCGGGCCAATTCGGTCTCGTCCAGGCTGGCGAAACCGATGCGGAAGGCGTTGGCGTGGTGGCCGGGCTGGAGTTGAAGCTGGCCGCCGTGCGTCAGGATCAGGCCTGACCGCTCGGCCTCGGCGGCCCAGGCGGCGGCGTCGATGTCCGGGTTCACGCGCAGCCAAAGGGCCAGCCCGCCTGCCGGTTTGTCGAAGGCGACGGCGTCGCCCAGCCGGGCGGCGATTTCGGCGCATAGCAGGTCGCGGCGTTGCTCATAGATCTTGCGCGCCTTGCGGGCGTGGCGGCCCAGGTCGCCGTCATCGATCAGCCGGGCCAGCGCCCGTTCCAGCGGCAAGTCGCCCTGGCGGTCGATGGCCTCGCGCCGCGCGGTCATGGCCTGGATCAGGTCCGGCGCGCCCGTCGCATAGCCGATGCGGACTACGGGCGACAGCAGCTTGGACACCGAGCCGATATGGATGATGCGATCCTGATCGCGCCCCTGGCTCAGGGCGCGGGCGGCCAGCGGCAGGACCGGGCGGCCCTCGAAACGGTATTCATGGTCATAGTCGTCCTCGATCAGGATCAGGCCATGGCGACGCGCCAGCTCCAGCAGGCGCAGACGCCGCCCGGCGCCCAGAGTCACCGTGGTCGGGAACTGATGGTGGGGCGTGACATAGACGGCGCGGATCGTCGGGTCGCGCGCCAGCAGGGCCTCCAGCTGCTCTACGTCCAGCCCCTGCGCATCGACTGGGGCGCCGACCACTCGGGCGCCCGCCGCGCGAAACGCCTTCCACGCCAGCGGATAGCCGGGATCCTCGACCGCGATGGCGTCGCCGGGGTTCAGGACGGCGGCGGCCAGAAACAGGGCCATCTGGCTGCCGCGCGTGATCAGGATGTCGTCGGCGCCGACCGTCAGGCCGCGCTCGGTCGACAGATAGCGGGCCAGCGCCGTCCGCAGCGACGGCGCGCCGCGCGGATCGCCGTATCCGGGCAGGGACTTCAGCTCGGCGGCGGTCATCGATCGCCGGAAGGCCCTGGCCAACTCCAGCCCCGGCATCAGGCGCGCATCGGGCGCCCCGTCCGAAAACTGCATCGGCGCCGGTGCGGCTCGGGCCTGCGACAGGGGCGAGGCGAGGCGCGCGGCGGCGGGGCGCACGCCCCAGTTCTGCGTGCCCAGATCGGGCAGATCGCGGGCGACGAAGGTGCCGCGCGACGCCTCGGCCGTCAGCCAGCCTTGCAGCACCAGTTCCTGATAGGCGGCGTCGACGGTGTTGCGGTGAACGCCCAGGGCGCCGGCAAGGGCGCGGGTGCCGGGCAGGCGGTCGCCGGGCTTCAGCCGCCCGCGCTCGATCTCGCGGATGACCGACCCCGCCAGATTGATGAACAGGGGCCGGGCGGCGTCTTCGATCAGTTCAATGACGACGGCGCTGCGCCCCATAATCCGGCCTATCAAGTTTCAGGAAAGCGGCTCTTCTGACGGTGCCGATAGGCCGGGTATCCCACGCGCACTCCCAGGCAGCAACACCGCTGCGGGATCAGAAACAAGGGATAGTGTCATGGCCGAGAAAGCCGTTTTCTATCACGCAGGCTGCACGGTCTGCGTCGACGCCGAGCAGCGCTTCGTCGGCGCGCTGAACCCGGCGGCCTATGAGGTCGAGGTGGTTCACCTGGGCGAGACGCCGCAGCGCCTGGCTGAAGCCGAGGCCGCCGGCGTGCAGTCGGTTCCGGCCATCGTCATGGGCGGCGCCGTCTATCACATCAATCACGGCGCGGACCTTTCGGCCCTGCGTTGACGCTCTTCGGCCTGGCTTCAGTCCCCCGAAGCCAGCCGCTCGGCGGGTCGGCGACCCTCCTCCTCACCGGCCGACCCGCCGTCTTTCACTGGAATGACGGAGACGACATGGTTTTCGATCTGGCGACACGGGCTCTGGACCCGGAACTGGCTCATGCTCTGGCTCTGGAGCAGAAACGTCAGCAGGACAGTATTGAGCTGATCGCCTCCGAGAACATCGTCAGCGCCGCCGTGCGCCAGGCGCAAGGCTCCGTCCTGACCAACAAATACGCCGAGGGCTATCCGGGCCGTCGCTACTACGGCGGGTGCGAGGCGGTCGACATCGCCGAGAAACTGGCCATCGAGCGCGCCTGCACCCTGTTCGACACGGCCTACGCCAACGTCCAGCCGCATTCGGGCGTCAACGCCAACCTGGCCGTGCTGTTCGCCCTGATCAAGCCGGGCGACCGCATCATGGGGCTGGACCTGGCCTGCGGCGGCCACCTGACGCACGGCTCGCCCGTCAGCCTGTCGGGCCAGTGGTTCGAGGTCAGCGCCTATCGGGTGCGCGAAGACGACGACCTGATCGACTATGACGACATGGAGCAGCGCGTCCTTCAGGACCGGCCGCGTCTGATCTATGCGGGCGGCTCGGCCTATCCGCGCCGTATCGACTTCGCCCGGATGCGCCAGATCGCAGACAGGGTCGGCGCATACTTGGTGGCCGACGTGGCCCACTACGCCGGGCTGATCGCGGCGGGCCTCTATCCCAATCCGACGCCGCACGCCCATGTCACCACCTCGACCACGCACAAGACCCTGCGCGGCCCGCGCGGCGGCCTGATCCTGTGCAACGACCCGGAACTGGCGCGGCGCATCGACAAGGCGGTCTTCCCCGGCACGCAGGGCGGGCCGCTGATGCACGTCATCGCCGGCAAGGCGGCGGCCTTCCACGAGGCGCTGCAACCGGACTTCGTCGAATACTCCAGGGCGGTGATCGAGAACGCCCGCGCGCTGGGCCAGACGCTGGCTGACGGAGGCTTGCGCCTCGTCTCGGGCGGGACGGACTGCCATCTGGTGCTGGTCGACCTGCGCCCCTTCGGCCTGACCGGCAAGGCGGCGGTCGAGGCGCTGGAGGATCACGGCCTGATCGCCAACAAGAACTCGGTCCCTTATGACACGGCCTCGCCCATGGTGACGTCGGGGCTGCGGCTGGGCTCGCCGTCCTCGACCTCGCGCGGGTTCGACGCCGAGGCGTTCCGCACGGTCGGCGGCATGATCCTGACCATCCTCAAGGGGCTGCGCGACGGCGATCTCGACAGCGCGGCGGTGAAGGCGCAGGGAAGAGAACTGACGCGGGCCTGGCCGATCGCCGGACCGGCGCTGACGCCCGCTTAAGGAGGTTCCGAACGCGCGTGCGGGTCATCTCGATTCAGAGCCAGGTCGTCTACGGCCACGTCGGCAACAGCGCGGCGGTCCAGCCGATGCAGGCCATGGGACTGGAGGTGGCGGCGGTGCCGACCACCCTTTTGTCCAATCACCCGCACTATCCCACAATGCGCGGCCGGATTCTGGAGACGGAACTGGTCGCCGACCTGCTGCTGGGGGTCGAGGAGCGCGACCTGCCCATGACATCCGGGGCGGTGGTGACGGGCTATATGGGCTCGGCCGCCAATGCGGCGGCGACGGCGGGCTTCCTGCGTCGCTGGAAGGCGAAGAACCCCGCGCTTCTGCACATCTGCGACCCGGTGATCGGCGACGATGATCTGGGCGTCTTCGTCGCCGAGGGTCTGATCGAACAGTTCCGCGACGAGCTGACGCCGATGGCCGACATCATCACCCCCAACCAGTTTGAGCTGGGCCGACTGGTCGGCGAACGGCCCGATACGGTCGAGGGGGTGATCGAGGCGGCGCGCATCCTGAACGCCCGCGGCACGGGGCGGACAGTGGTGACGGGCTGCGTCCTGACCGACACTGCGCCGGGCGAGGTCGAGACGGTGGCCGTCGAGGGCGGCGTCGCCCATCGCACCTCCATCCCCCGTATCCCGATCCGGCCCAGCGGCACGGGCGATCTGTTCACCGCCTATCTGACCGGCTGGCTGATGCGCGGCGAGGGTCTGGTCGAGGCCGCCGCCCGCGCCACCGCCGGGGTCCAGACCGTTCTGCTGCGGACCCAGGCGGCGGGCGCCTTCGAGATGCGCCTGACCGAAGGCTAAAAGCCTCAGCCGAAGCTAGCAACGGCGGCGATCACCCGGTCCTGCACGGCTTCGTCCAGATAGGCGCTCATCGGCAGGCTGATGACCCGTTCCGCCTTGGCCTCGGTCACGGCCAGACCGCCGGGGCCGACCGGGTGCTGGCGATAGGCGGGCTGGCGGTGCAGCGGGATCGGATAATAGACGGCGGTCGGCACGCCCTGCGTCTTCAGATGGGCGGCCAGGGCGTCGCGGTCGTCATGCTCGACGGTGAACTGGGCCCAGACCGAACGGCCGCCTGGAATGACCACCGGCGTCGCCGCCACATGACCGGCCAGCCCCCGCACATAGCGGTCGGCGATGCGGTTGCGGCGCTCGATCTCGTCCGGGAAGATCTTCAGCTTCTCCAGCAGGACGACGGCCTGCAGCGTGTCCAGCCGCCCGTTCATGCCCAAGCGCGGGTTCAGGTATTTCGGGTCGTGGGTGAAGCCCTGCGCCGCCGCATCCGCCGCCGTCGCCTGTCCGTGGACGCGCAGGGAAACGAGCTGATCCATCAGCGCCTCGTCCTTCAGCAGCACTGCCCCGCCGTCGCCGTAGGCGCCCAGCGGCTTGGCCGGGAAGAAGCTCAGCGTCGTGGCGTCGGCCCAGTGGATCGGGTGCTGGCCGTTCAGGGTGCAGCCGAAGCCCTGCGCCGAATCCGCGATCAGTTTCAGCCCATGTTTCTGTGCGATCTGCGACAGGGCGGGATAGTCGGCGGGCTGGCCGAACAGGTCCACGGCGATGACGGCGCGGGGCTTCAGCACGCCCTCGCGCTCGACCGCCTCGACGGCGGCGCGCAGATGGTCGGGGTCGATCGTCCAGGTGTCGGGGCGGATGTCGATGAAGACGGGCGTGGCGCCCGCCAACGCGACCACCTCGGCCGTGGCGGCGAAGGTGAAGGCGGGGCAGAAGACGGCGTCGCCCGGCCCCACGTTCCACGCCATCATCAGCAGCACCAGCGCATCCGTCCCGTTGGAGCAGGACAGGGTGTGGGGCGCCTGGCCGAAGTCGCACAGGGCCTGTTCCAAGGCGCCGACCGCCGGACCCATGATGTACTGGCCGCTGGCGGCGACCTCCATCAGGGCGGCGTCGATGGTCGCGCCGATGCGGCGGCGCTGGCTGAGAAGATCGATAAAGGGAATTGTCACGCGGTTACTCCGGGGAGGGAATGGTGATCAGGTCGGTCTGGGGTCAGGCCAGACCGGGCCAGTAGTGGGCGTTCGGCGTCGGGCGCGGGCCGAAGATGGCCTGGCCGACGCGCACCACGGTCGCGCCTTCGCGCACCGCCAGTTCGTAGTCGCCGGTCATGCCCATCGACAGGCCGGTGATGCGCGCATCGATGCGCTCGGCCTTGTCGCGCAGGGATCGCAGCAGGGTGAAGCAGGGCCGCACCCGATCCGCATCGTCACTGAATATGGCCAGCGTCATCAGCCCCTGCGGCTTCAGCCGGGGGAAGGCTTCCAGCCGTTCGATGAAGTCGAGCGCGTCGTCGGGGTGCAGGCCGAACTTGCTCTCCTCGCCCGAGGTGTTGACCTGGACATAGACGTTCATGTCGCGGCCGTCGGTCTCCAGCCGCTTGTCCAGCACCTCTGCCAGCTTGAGGCTGTCCAGCGCATGAAACTCGTCCGCCAGACGGGTCAGGTATTTGACCTTGTTCGACTGAAGGTGGCCGACGACGTGCCAACGTATCGACAGGTCGGCCATGGCCTCGGCCTTGTCGCGAGCCTCCTGCAGCTTGTTCTCGCCGAAGTCGGTGACGCCCGCCGCCCAGGCCAGGCGCAGGATCTCGGCCGGAACCGTCTTGGTGATCGGCAACAGGCGCACGCTGTCGATCGGCCGCCCGACCTGTTCGCAGGCGGCGGCGATGCGGCGATGAACCAGCGCCAGATTGGCGGCGAACCGCTCGCGCGGATCAGGACCGAACCGTTCGATGTTCTCAGGCGAAAGGGTCACGAAACATACTCCCGACACAGGCGGCGGCCCAGCCGCGCGATGACTTCATAGTCGATGGTCGCGCCGTCCAGCGCCAGTTGTTCCGGCGTGCGGTTCGGCCCCAGCAACTCTACCTGATCGCCCGCCTTCAGCGCGTCGGGCGGCAGGGCGCTGACGTCCACGACCAGACTGTCCATCGAGATGCGCCCGACGAAGGGTAGCAGGCACCCCTCGAATGCAGCGGCGCCGCTCGCCGACAATTGACGCGGCCAGCCGTCGGCATAGCCCACGCCGATGGTCGCCAGACGCATCCCCTTCGCCGCCGTGACGGCCCAGCCGTAGCCGACGCCCGCGCCCGCGGGCACGGCGCGCGTCTGGATGATGCGGCCCGTCACCTCGACCACGGGCTGCATGGGCCGCGCCGATGGCGAGGCGTCCAGACCGAACAGGGCGGCCCCGACCCGGCACAGGTCATAGTGATAGTCTTCGCCCAGCCAGCACCCGGCCGAGTTGGCCAGCGAGCGCGGCGCGTCCGGCGGCGCGTGGGCCAGAATGCGCTCGAAGGCCTGACGTTGCCGCGCATTGCCCGCATGGCCGGGCGTGTCGGCGACGGCCAGGTGGCTGAGGATCAGGCGCGGCGCGATCCAGCGGATCGGGCCCTCCGGGTCGAAGGCGAATGCGGCGTCCTCGGGCGGCAGGCCCAGCCGCGACATGCCGGTGTCGAACTGGATCGCCGCCGCCAGCGGCCGCCCGACCGCCCGGCCCAGACGCGCCCAGCCCTCCATCTGTTCGCGGCTGTTCAGCGCCGGGATCGCCCCGGCGGCCAGGGCGGCGTATTCGGCGCCCGGCGCCAGACCGTTCAGCACGAACAGTTCGGCGTCGGCGGGCAGGACGCGGCGCAGATCCACCGCCTCGAACAGATGGGCGACGAAGAAGGCCCGGCACCCGGCGTCATAGAGGGCGGGCGCGATGCGGGCCGCGCCCAGACCATAGGCGTCGGCCTTGACCACGGCGGCGCAGGCGGCGGGCGCGATCTGGTCCCGCATGGCGCGATAGTTGGCGGCGAGGGCGCTCAGGGAGACGCGAATTCGACCGCCGCCGTGGTCGGATCGGCGGCCCGGCTGGTCGGTTGGAAGCAGGGCGAGGGCAGACAAGGATGGATGCTTTCACGGCGTCGGCTCACCGCCGACGCCTGCACCCTAGACGACGCTGTCCCGGCCATTCCCCGCCACGTCGGCGCAGATCGTCAGACCGCTTTGTAAGCGTCGATCACGCGGGGAAGATTTTCGCCAGCCGGTCGACGGCGGCGCCGATCTCGGCCGGGGTCGAGGCGGCGAAGCCCATCAGCCAGCCGGGACGGCCCGCGCCCGCGTCGTGCAGGGGCGTAAGCCCGGTCAGGTGGACGCCGACGCGCCGGGCCGCGCGCACCGTCTCGGCCTCGTCAAAGCCGTCCTTCAGGAAGCAGGGCATCTGTAGCCCTCCGGCGGGCCGGTCGGGCGTGACGACGTGGGGCAGGCGCGCCGTCACCGCCGCCTCCAGCGCATCCAGCCGTTCCGCATAGACGCCGCGCATGGTGCGGACATAGGCGCCGAACCGGCCGTCCTCGATGAAGCGGGCCAGCGTCAGTTGCGCCACTGAGGCGGTGAAGCCGTCCATCAGGCTGCGCGCCGCGACCATCGGCTCGACCAGCGGGCGCGGCAGGATCAGATAGGCCAGCCTCAGACCCGGAAACAGCGACTTGGTGAAGGTGCCCAGATACAGGGTCCGGTCATGCGGGTCCAAGCCCTGAACGCAGGCGGTGGGCCGTCCGGCGTAGTGGAACTCGCTGTCGTAATCGTCTTCCAGAATCCAGGCGTCATGCTCGGCCGCCCACTGGATCAGGGCCAGCCGCCGGTCCAGCGACAGGGTGCGTCCGGTTGGAAACTGGTGCGAGGGGGTGACGAAGACCGCCCGCCCGTCCTCGCGTCGGGCCAGCAGGTCGTTGGTCCGCATTCCCTGCGCATCGACCGCCACGGGCAGCCGCTTCAAACCCGCCGCATCCAGCGCCTTGGCGGCGCCCTGATAGGCCGGGTCTTCGATGAAGACGCCGTCGCCGGGGTCGGCCAGCACCCGCGCGCACAGGGACAGGGCCTGCTGCGAACTGGTCAGGATCAGGATCTGGTCGGGATCGGCCCGCGCCCCGCGTTCCAGGTTCACATAGCCGGCGATGGCACGGCGCAGGCGCGGATGGCCCTGCGGGTCGCCGTGGTGCAGGGCGGCGGCGCCCTCCTCGCGCAGGGTCTGACGATGCAGCCGGTCCCACTGGGCGAAGGGAAACAGCCGCGTCTCCGGCACGCCGGGCGAGAAGGCCAGTGGGGCGTAAGGGTCGCGCAGACCCCCGCTGTCGGCCATCGCCTGCCCGCGTTTGCTCAGGGTCGGCGCCGTCGCCGGTTGCAGGGCGGGACGGCGGCCCGCCGGGCGCAGCACTCCGCGCTTCAGGCCCAGTTCGGTCAGTTCGCAGACGAAGCTGCCGCTGCCGACGCGCCGCTCGATGAAGCCCTCGGCGTGAAGCTGGGCATAGGCCGTCTCGACCGTATCGCGCGACACGCCCAGCGACCGGGCCAACGTCCGCGACGAGGGCAGAGGCCGCCCCGCCGTCAGCGACCGCTCGACGATCAACTGGCGCACGGCGCGCTGGATGCGGGCGTGCAGGGGCAGGCCGGACTGGGCCGGGTGGTCCATGAAGGCTTGAACGGATTCCAGTTGGGCGCGCTTCAGCAATGGTCTGCGGCTTCTTTCCAAAGTGGCCGGAATGATCCGGCCAATGCAGCGTTAGGTGTCACGCCCCCGGCGGGATGGCAATGTCGCCGCCCGTCCTGTGATGGGATGTGATGTCATGGGCGCTTTCGACTTCGCCGACTTCTTCAGCCGCGATCTGGACGATCTGAAGGAGGAGGGCCGCTATCGCGTCTTCGCCGATCTGGAGCGGCTGGCGCCTGATACCCCCTATGCGCGCGATCACCGGCGCGGGCGGACCATCACCATCTGGTGCTCGAACGACTATCTGTCGATGGGCGTCCACCCCGAGGTGGTCGAGGCGGCGCAAGGCGCGATCCGGACCTATGGCGCGGGCGCGGGCGGCACGCGCAACATCTCGGGCACCAGCCACGAACATGTCCTGCTGGAGCGCGACCTGGCCGATCTGCACGGCAAGGCGGCGGCGCTGCTGTTCACCTCGGGCTATGCTGCCAATGACGCGGCCTTGTCGACGCTGGCGTCGCGCCTGCCGGGGGCGGTGATCTTTTCCGACGCCCTGAACCACGCCTCCATGATCGAGGGGATGCGGCGCTCGGGCGTGGAGAAGCACATCTTCGCCCACAACGACTGGCGCGATCTGGATCGGCTGATGAGCGGGGTCTGCCGCTATCGGCCCAAGCTGGTCTGTTTCGAGAGCTGCTATTCGATGGACGGCGACTTCGCCCCCATCGCCGCCATCTGCGACGTGGCCGAAAAGCACGGCGCCTTCACCTATCTGGACGAGGTGCACGCCGTGGGCCTGTACGGCGCGCGCGGCGCGGGCGTGGCCGAGCGCGACGGCCAGTCGCACCGCATCAGCATGATTCAGGGCACCCTCAGCAAGGGGTTCGGCGCCATGGGCGGCTATGTGGCGGGCGATGTGGCGGCGGTCGACTTCGTGCGCAGCCACGCGCCGGGCTTCATCTTCAGCACGGCCCTGCCGCCCTCGGTGGTGGCCGGGGTGCGGGCGGCCCTGCGCCATCTGAAGGCCGACGGCGCGCCGCGTCGGGCGCTGGCCGCGCGCGCCGCCTCGATCAAGGCGGGGATGCAGCGGCTGGGCCTGCCGGTCCTGCCCAGCCCCAGCCACATCCTGCCGGTGATGATCGGCGATGCGGCCACGGCGCGGGCGGTGACGGACGCCCTGATGGATGAGCACGGCGTCTATATCCAGCCGGTCAACTTCCCCACCGTGCCGCGCGGGACCGAGCGGTTGCGCGTCACGCCGACGCCGCTGCACAACGACGACGACGAGGATCATCTGCTGGAGGCTCTGGCCGCCGTCTGGGCCGACAACGCCGACTGGCGCCGGTTCTCGGCCTCGGCCCTGCGGACGCTGGAACCGGCCTGAGCCTCAGTCGGCGGTCGCGGCCGCCTTCCACCGCTCCAGATACTCCAGCCGCCTCAGCACCTTTGAGCCGGGGTCCAGCAGGATGTGCGCGCCCGGCGGCGCCTCGAACGTCGCGCGCCCGTCGGTCATGGGCAGGGTGTGCAGGACGCCGTCCACCTCGATCTCGACCGGCAGGGGGAAGGGGCGGCCGTTTGCGGTCTTCCACTCCAGCGTCACCCGCTCGCCCTGCCGCGTCATGATCAGATCGGGCAGGGCGGCCTGATAGAGGTAGACGTCGAAGAACCAGCCCATGTCGCGCCCCGTCACCTCATTGACGATGGCGACATAGTCCGGCGTCGTGGCGTAGCGCGGCCGGAAGTTCCCCGGCTGCGGATCGGGGCGGCCATAGACCAGGCGGCGCAGGCTCTCATAGAAGGCGTCGTCGCCGATGTGCAGGCGCAGGGTGTGGGCGATTAGCGCGCCCTTGTAATAGAGATCCAGCGCCGGGCCGGTCTTGTCGTCATAGACGGTCCCCGCGTCCTGCGACTTGCCCGACACGACCGGGAAGCGGTTGGCCAGGGTCAGCCGCATGGTCTGAAGCTCGGCCTGCATGGCCCGCTCTCCGTTCAGCCAGCGGGCGTAGAGGGGCTGCATATAGGTGCCGAACCCCTCATGCAGCCACATGTCGTCCCAGTCGGCGTTGGTCAGTTGGTTGCCGAACCATTCGTGCGCCAGTTCGTGCTGCAGCAGCCAGTCGTAGCCCTTGCCGTCCAGCTTGTAGCCGTTGCCGTAGGCGTTGATGGTCTGGTGCTCCATGCCCAGGTGCGGGGTCTCGACCACGCCCATCTTCTCGTCGCCGAAGGGGAAGGGGCCGATGCTTGCCTCATAGAAGTCGAGCATCTGCGGGAACTCGTCGAACAGCGCCTGCGCCTTGGCCGGATCGGCCGAGGCCAGACGCCAGAAACGCAAGGGGATCTCATTGCCGAACCGGCTGCGATAGTCGGCGGCCATCTCCACATAGGGGCCGACGTTCAAGCTGATGGCGTAGGTGTCGGGCTGGCGCGCGGTCCAGTTCCAGGTGGTCGTGCCGTCGCCGTTGTCGGACTTGCCGAGGAAGCGGCCGTTGGCGGGGGCGCTGAGGCTTGAGGGGACGGTGATGTGCAGATCCACCCGCTCCGGCTCGCCCTGCGGATGGTCGATGCAGGGCCAGAACAGGTCGCAGCCCTCGCCCTGAACCGCGCTGGCGATCCATGGCTGGCCGTCGGGCGTCGTGGTCCAGACGAAGCCGCCGTCCCACGGCGCGCGCCTGGCTTGATGCGGGCGGCCCGAATAGGCGATGCGGACGGAGACGCTTTCACCGGCTGTCAGCGGGCGGGGCGGGGGGATGGTCAGTCGCCCCTCGGGGTTGGACCAGTCGGCGACCGCCAGACCATCGACCGTGATGGACGCGATGGCGAAGACCGCATCCAGTTCGACCACCACGGCCGCCGTCGGCGCTGTGGCGGTGAAGTCGAGGACGGCGACGCCCTCGATCGACTGGGTGTCTGGCAGAAGTCTGAAGGACAGGTCCGCCTTGTCGAAGCGCAGGGCCAGCTGCTCCATCGTGCGCGGCGTGCCGCTGGACAGGGTGAAGGCGGAGGTTTCGCGCGCGGTCTCCTGCGCCAGAGCCCTTGATGTCAGGGCGGGCGACGTCAGCAGGGCTGTGGTCAGGCAGAGGACGGCGAGAGGGCGCAAGGCGATGGCTCCGGCTGGGCAAGCCGCGAGGGTAACGGGTCAGCGCGCAAAAGAAAAAGGCCGGTGTCTCCACCGGCCTCTTCAAAATCCGTCAGTCGACGCCGATCAGGCGGCGGCTTGCTCGGCCAGCTTGGCGCGGACCTGACGCTTGATGCGCAGGGCGGCGATCGACAGCTGCTCGTCGCGAGCCTTGACGATGAAGGCGTCCAGGCCGCCCTTGAAGTCCAGGGTCCGCAGGGCGGCGTTCGAGATACGCAGCGAGAAGGTCTGGCCCAGAGCTTCCGACTGAACCTTGACCGTCTTCAGCGACGGCAGGAAACGGCGCTTGGTCTTGATGTTGGAGTGGCTCACGTGATGGCCGACCATGGGGCCGATTCCGGTGAGTTCGCAGCGACGCGACATCTGAAGATCCTCAAGGTCACATCCGCGATACCGGTGCGGACGCATGAAACAGGGACGCGGCGAGCAAGGAGGCCCGCGCGAGAGGGGGCCGTATAGAGGAAGGACTCGCCGGGCGTCAAGGCTGGAGTCGTCGTCCGGCGCGACAGAGTCATTGTGAAGGCCAAGAGTCATTGTGAAGGCAAGGGATCGCCTTCGTTCAGCAGTCGTTCAAGGCGTGACTATATAGAGCAGATCCATGATGAGTCCCATGAACGGCAAATCCATGAAGACCTTGATCCCCTTCGCCCGGCTGATGGCCGTGGCCGCTCCCGTGGTCGCCGGCGCCGTGATGCTGGCCGCGCCCGCGTCCGCGCCCCAGGCGCAGTCGGCGGCGCAGACCGAAGTCCTGCCTGGATACTGGGAATACACAACCAGCGTCATGGGCGCGCGCGACACTGAACAGAAGTGCGTGAGGCCCAGCGAGATCAACCGATTCTTCGGCGGCCTGTCGACGCGCAAATGGCGGTGCACCTATCCGACCCGCCAGGTCGGCGACGGCCGCGCGCGCTTTGAAGGCAGCTGTCAGGACCGCAAGGGCCGCCGCATCAACGTGCGCCTGAACGGCACCTATGAAGAGCAGGCCTTCCGCTTCAACGGCGGCGCCCAACTAGCGCGCGGCACGCCCTATATTCCGGCCAGCATCACCGCGCGCCGTCTGGCCGCCCAGTGCCCGGCCGGGGCGGAATATTTCTGATCTGGCTTTGAGAGCGTAGGAGGCCGGGACGCGCGTCTCGGTCTCTTTTTCTTCGCCTTATTCAGCCGGGCGCTCGGGCGTGGGCCTGGCCGGCAGAAGGGTCTTGGCGAAGATCGCCAGGCCGCCGTTCAGCGCCGCATAGGCGATCAGGCCGATCACCAGGCCCCAGAAGGCTCCGCCGATCCCGAACAGTTGGATATTGGCCGCCGCCGCCAGGAAGGTGATCAGGGCAGCCTCGCGCGATGCCGGTTCGGCCAGGGCGCCCGCCAGGCTGCCGCCGATGGCGCCCAGCAGGGCCAGCCCCGCCAGGGTGGTGATGAAGACGGCGGGCAGGGCCATGAAGACCGCCGCCAGCGTCACCCCGAACACCCCGATCAGGATGTAGAACACCCCCGCCGCCACGCCCGCGATCCAGCGCTTGGACGGGTCTTCGTGCGTCTCCTTGCCGGTGCAGATGGCGGCGGTGATGGCGGCCACATTGAAGGCGTGCGAGCCGAAGGGCGCCATCAGCAGCGACCCCAGCCCCGTCACCGTGACCAGGGGGTTGGCGCTAACGGCGTAACCGTCGTTCCGCAGCACCAGCATCCCCGGCATGTACTGGCCGGTCAGGGTGATCAGGAACATGGGGATGGCCAGGCTCAGCAGCGCCTTGAACGAGAAGACGGGCATGGTGAAGACAGGCGCCGCCAGCTTCAGCTCCAGCCCCGACAGGTCGACCCGCCCCTGCGTCAGCAGGAAGCCCAGCCCCAGTACGAGGATTCCCACCACCGCATAGCGCGCCGTGAACCGCTTCAGCACGACGTAGGTCAGGATCAGCAGGCCCGCCAGCACAGGATCGACGCCCACCCCGCCGAAGGCTTGAATGCCGAAGGGCAGCAATATGCCCGCCAGCAGGGCGGCGGCGATGGCGGGGGGGATCAGGCGGATCACCCTGTCGAACCCGCCGGACAGCCCCAGGACGACAAAGGCCGCCGCCGAGATCAGATAGGCGCCGATCGCTTCGGCGTAGGAGGTCGCCGCCAGGGCCGTGACCAGGAAGGCCGCCGCGGGCGTCGACCAGGCGGTGATGATCGGCGCCTTGTAGCGCCAGCTCAGCCACAGGCCCGTCGTCCCCACGCCGATGGAGATCGACCAGACCCAGGAGGCGGTCAGCTCAGGACTGAGGCCCGCGACCTTGGCCGCCTGGAACACCAGGATGAAGGTGCCGCCATAGTTGACGATGACCGAGATCAGTCCGGCGACGACGGGGTGCAGCAGGTCGCTCCACCGCAGGGATGGAGAGGGGGTGAGCATGGACATAGGAAGGGCCTCTGCGAACGACGACGATGCGCGCGCTCCTAGAGGATCAATGGCTGGTCAGGCCTGTCCATTCATGGCCATCTTGCCAGACCATTCGGTTTCGCTGAGCGCTTGCCGACGGCGCTCATGAAAAAGGCCCGGCGTCGCCGCCGGGCCTTTCGCGTCGTTTGCGGATCGCCTGAGGTCAGGCGGCCTCGGCTTCAGCCTCGGCGGCCGGAGCGACCGGCTTCTTGGCGCTGAGCGACTTGCCCAGCAGGGCCATGGCCGCGTCCTTGTCGATCTTGTTGGCGGCGGCGACTTCGCGGGCCATGCGGTCCAGGGCCGATTCATAGAGCTGGCGCTCGGAATAGGACTGTTCCGGCTGGGTCTCGGCGCGGTGCAGGTCGCGGACCACTTCGGCGATGGAGATCAGGTCGCCCGAGTTGATCTTGGCTTCATACTCCTGGGCGCGGCGCGACCACATGGTGCGCTTGACGCGGGCGCGGCCCTTCAGCGTGGTCAGGGCCTTGGAGACGGTGTCGTCGGCGGCCAGGGTGCGCAGACCGGCGGTCTTGGCCTTCTTGGTCGGGACGCGCAGGGTCATCTTCTCGTGTTCGAAGGTCACGACATAGACTTCCAGCGCCATGCCGGCGACTTCCTGAGTCTCGATCGCGGCGACCTTGCCGACGCCGTGTGCGGGATAGACCACCGCATCGCCAACCTTGAATTCCAGACCGGTCTTGCTCGTCATGTCATTCCTTTCCCGAACCGTAGGGATGAGAGCGTCGCCGCGCAGATAGTGAAAAACCGCCCCTCCGCCGAGCGCTGGGCCCGGCGGTTGAGGCGGAGGATCGCACTGTCAGACGCGAAAACGGATCACCAAACCCCTGGCCGACCTCGTCTCTAGCGGCGAGGTTCTGTCGTAAATGCGGGCGGCGCGCAGAGTTGCGGAACCGCCCGTTTCGAATAGGGAGGAACCTATCATAAAATTAGGAAATCTCAAAACATCCACAGGGCGAGCGGCGAAGACCGGCGCATTGTGACTGCATTGTGGCGAATTCTTAGGAGCCCTTGCCCGGCTTGGGGCTGAAGTACTTCTCGAACTTGCCGGTTTCGCGCTCATACTGTTCGCGATCCGCCGGGGGCACGCCCTTGACCGTGATGTTGGGCCAGACCTTGGCGTATTCGGCGTTGACCTGCAGCCACTTGCCGTCGGGCTCGTCCTCGGTGTCGGGGACGATGGCGTCGACGGGGCATTCCGGCTCGCACACGCCGCAATCGATGCACTCGTCCGGTGCGATGACCAGGAAGTTCTCTCCCTCATAGAAGCAGTCCACCGGACACACTTCGACGCAGTCCATGAACTTACACTTCACGCAGGCGTCGGTGACGATGTAGGTCATGGCGTTCGGGCGGGCCTGTGGCAGCGAGGGATGTCGAGGGCGGGCACATGGCCCCGACGGAACCAACTGTCAACCGAGGGCGCTGTTGCAAAGCTGTTCAGGCCCGATGTCGTCGGGTCCTGCTCTACATTCATGACGCCCGATCATCGTCCAGCAGGAGGCCCCGCCATGCGTTTCATCCCCCGTTCCATCGCTCATTCCGCCATCGGCCGCATCGGCGCCGCGAGCCTGGCGCTCAGCCTGCTGGCCGGCGGCGCGGTCGTCGCCCAATCCGCCCTGACCAAGGTTCCGTCCGAGGTCCAGTCCGGCGACTACAAGCTGGACCCGGCGCACGGCAAGATCACCTGGTCGGTCGATCACCTGGGCTTCTCGACCTATGTCGGCCAGTTCGTGAACGTTCAGGCCGAGCTGAAGCTGGACCCGGCTGATCCGTCCGCCAGCACCCTGACCGCGACCATTCCCCTGACGGATGTGGCGTCGAACTCCGACGGGCTGAACCGCCACCTGCAGACGCCGGACTTCTTCGACACCGCCAACCATCCGGTGGCGACTTTCCGCTCGACCCGGATCGTAGTCGACGCCGATGATCGCGACGAGGCGACGGTCCACGGCGAGCTGACCCTGCGCGGCGTGACCCGTCCGGTGGTCATGGAGGTCGAGTTCAATCAGGCCGGCCCGACGCGCGGCGGCTACAAGGCGGGCTTCGACGGCGAGGCGACCATCAAGCGGTCCGACTTCGGCATCAACTTCGGCCTGCCCGCACTGGGCGATGAGGTGAAGCTGCACATCGAAGGCGAGTTCGTGAAGGCGGCGGGCTAGGTCGGCGCGTCCAGCACGTCATAAAGGGCGCGGGCTTCCTCGGGCGGGCCGCGCCTTTCGCCCATCTGCACCACGCGCACGGCGATCAGCCGGCCGCCTTGGGCGAACAGAACCTCGTCGCCGGGGTGGACGCTGCGGCTGGGCTTGTCGAGCCGGGTCTGGGCGCCGTGGTGCGTCAGGCGGATCGCGCCCCGTTCGACCATGGCGGCGGCCAGGCTGCGGGTCTTGGCGAAGCGCGCGCGCCACAGCCAGACATCGATGCGGCAGCTCTCGGCGCTCATTCGGTCGATTGAGCGGTCGGTTGGGCGGCCGTTTGGGCGCCGGGCCGCCGAGGCCGACGGCGAGGCCGGCGAGCGGCCTTCGGCTTGGCCGGCGCCGCGGGTCGCGGCGGCTGCGTCAACTGGGCCAGGGCGGCGAAAGGCGAATCCTTGGGCGGCGGCGCGGGCTTGCCGGAGCGCGGCGCCTGTTCGGCGCGCGGCGTGCGCAGGGCGGCCTGGATCGCCTTCGCCTGATCCGCCGTCCAGCCCAGAGCGTTCAGCGCCTCATCCGACAGCGGCGCCTTGCCTGCCGCCCGCTGGGCCTCGGCGAAGGCTTCCAGCGCCTCGACCGGCGCGGTCCATCGCCCGATCGCGCGCCGCCCGAACGCCGACAGGGCGCGCGCGGACGGCGGCGGTTCCGGCAGGATCAGCAGGCCGTCGCCCGCCAGCCCCTGTGTCGCCTCGCGCGGCAGGAAGGCCTGGGCCAGGGCCGCGCCGCGCGGCTTCATCACGCCGGGCAGCCAGACCGAATGAGCGCCGACGCGGATGGCGAAGGTTTTCAGCGTGCGCCGCTCATGCTGACTCAGGGCCGCCAGATCGCGCTCGACCTCGCGCCGGGGGATCAGGCCCCCCGCCTCGATCAGCCGGAACGCCAGCCCGCGCGGCAGCCCGGTCAGGGCGCCGCTCTCGATGGCGTGGCGCAGGCGTTTCAGCGGCTTCAGCGCCCGCCCGGCCTCGCCCGCCAGCCAGGCCTCCATGCGCCGCTCGGCCCGCTCGCGCGCCGGGACCGGCCCCAGTTCGCCCAGCAGCCGCACGCGCGGCGAGAAGGGATCTTCATTGATGATGCGCCCGGTCAGGGCGTCGGTCCACAGCACGCCGCCATCGGGCATGACGGAAAAGGCCGCGTCTTCGTCCGCCGCCAACCGCCCCAGACGCCGCGCCACCTCCGGCCCCACGGCCCGCGTCGCCGCCTGCCGCAGCGCCCGGTCGGCCAGCGCCGATCCGCCCGCATCGACCGTGAAATACACCCCGTCCAGATGGCCGACCACCTCGCCCTCGACCGTGACTTCGCCGTCGTCCGCCACGCCCGCCAGCACGTCCGAACGCACGTTCAGCGCTCGCATCAGGGCCGCCGTGCGCCGGTCGACGAACCGCGCCGTCAGCCGTTCGTGCAGCACGTCGCTGAGCCGTTCCTCCAGCGCCTTGGTCCGGTCGCGCCATTCCTGCGCGCCCGCCATCCAATCGGGCCGGTTGGCGATGTAGCTCAGCGTCCGCACCCCCGACAGCCGCGCCGAAAGCTGGTCGATCTGGCCGTCGTCGCGATCCAGGTCGTTGAAGCGCGGCGCCACCCAGTCCTCGGTCAACCGCCCGCGACGGCTGGTCAGGGCGGTGAAGATTTCCTTCGACAGTCGGGCGTGTTCGTCCAGCGTCGTCTTCTGGAAATCCGGCAACTGGCACGCCTCCCACAGACGCATCAGGGCGCCGCGCGAGCGGGCGATCTTCTTGACGTCTTCATCGGCCGCAAAGCGCCGCAGCAGGGTCTCGTCCAGCGCCTGTGCGGTCAGCCGCAGCCCATGGCGATCCGGCGTCACCGTCAGCGACCGCAACAGGTCGGGCAGGGTGTCGAAGTCCAGCCGCCCGCTGCGCCACTCGGCCGCTTCGACCGGATCGAAGCGATGCTCGACCACCTGTTCGACCAGATCCTCGTCCAGCTCTTCCGCCTCGCCGGTGACGCCGAAGGTGCCGTCGCGCAGATGCCGCCCCGCGCGCCCGGCGATCTGGCCGATCTCGGCGGCGTGCAGCCAGCGCGTGCGCCGCCCGTCGAACTTCCTCAAACCGGCGAAGGCCACATGGTCCACGTCCATGTTCAGCCCCATGCCGATGGCGTCGGTGGCGACCAGGAAGTCCACCTCGCCCGACTGGAACAGCTCGACCTGGGCGTTGCGGGTGCGCGGGCTGAGCGAGCCCATGACCACCGCCGCCCCGCCCCTCTGGCGGCGCAGCAGTTCGGCGATGGCGTAGACCTGCTCGGTCGAGAAGGCGACCACGGCGCTGCGGCGGGGCAGGCGGGTCAGCTTCTTCGACCCGGCGTAAGACAGGGTCGACAGCCGGTCGCGGGTCACGATCTCCGCATCCGGAACCAGCGACCGCATCAACGGCGCCATCGTCCCGGCGCCCAGGAACATGGTCTCGAACCGACCGCGCGCGTGCAGCAGCCTCTGGGTGAAGACGTGGCCGCGCTCCGGATCGGCGACCAGCTGGATCTCGTCCACCGCCAGGAAATCGACCGACCGCTCCAGCGGCATGGCCTCGACCGTACAGACGAAATAGGCCGGGCGCGGCGGGACGATCTTCTCCTCGCCGGTGATCAGGGCGACCGAGGCCGCTCCGCGCCGCTTGACGATCCGCTCATAGATCTCGCGCGCCAGCAGACGCAGCGGCAGGCCGATCGTGCCGGACGCGTGGCCCAGCATGCGCTCGACCGCCAGATGGGTCTTGCCGGTGTTGGTGGGGCCCAGGATCGCCGTGACGCGCGATGGAGCCATGCCTGCGGAACGGTCGCTCATGACCGGCCCAAGGTGGCGAACCCCGCCGACTTTCACAAGCGGCGCGGCGGTTTGGATGCGGGCGAAGAAGGAATGGTAAGCGGAACCTTACCGGCCCCTGGAACACGGGCGAAACGAATCATGACCGAATCGGCGACGTCTGCCGATTCAGGCTTTGTTCCATACTAGGGATTGTAGCTTAACGGCTCTTAACCACAAGGCGGGACCGCCGCATGCGGCTGGTGACGCGAAGGGAAACCGCAGGGGCTTCCCTGACGCCGCAACCTCCTTTAGGCAGTGACGCCGTGGCCCCGTAGCTCAGCTGCATAGAGCAAGGCTTTCCTAAAGCCGAGGTCGGAGGTTGGAGTCCTCCCGGGGTCGCCATCACCTCAATCCGAACAGTCGGCCGGGTCATTGCGCCGCCGCACGTTTCAGTTCTTCGGGGCGATGCAGGCGGCCGTTCTCCACCACGGCCGCGACGCGCGCCAGAGCACGGATGTCGAGCGACGGATCGGCCTCCAGGAACAGGATGTCGGCTTCCATGCCGACGGCGATGCGTCCTGTGCGATCGTCCATCTTCAGCGAGCGCGCCGCGTTGCTGGTCGCTATCGCCAGGACGTCCCAGGCCGGAATGCCGGCTTCAACGTGCAGCTCCGCCTCGCGAGCGAGACTGACGCCCGGCGCTACGAAGGGGTTGTTCATGTCGGTGCCGAGGGTCAGAGGCACGCCCGCTTCGTGCAACATGCGAACGAAGCGCTGCACCTTGGGCCAGATCGCTTTCGCGCGGGCGTAGTCTTCCGGCTCCCAACCCAGATCGAAGCGGAAGGCCGTGCGCCAGTTCTCCGCCATGCTGGGGTGGGCCCAATCCACGTCCTTCTCGCGATAGGCGAGGTCATCACCATTGAAGGCGAGGCTGAAGGCGATCAACGTCGCATCCACTGAAACGCCCTGGTCCGCCAGCGCGCGGATCATGGCCTGGATTTCGGGACTGTCGAGATCGGCCTGTTCATACCATTCGAAGAAGGCAAAGGCGCCGGGCCGCCGCTCGGCCAGATAGTCGGCGCGCCTGTCCGGCGGCAGCAGGTCCGGTGAAATCGGCATGGCGTGGACCAGGGAATTCACCCCCAGCCGCACAGCTTCGGTCCAGCTCACATCGCCCAGGTGGGCGATGACGGGCACGTCGGCGGCGCGAGCGGCGGCGATCCCCGCCGCCAGGTCCTCAGGAGTCAGGGCTTCGTACAGCTTGACGTAGTTCACGCCGGCCGCGGCCTGCGCCTTCACCCGGCCGGCCACGCCATGCGCTGCGTCGACACGATCGACCAGGCCGACCACCGGGAAGGCGGAGCGGTCGATCACCGCGCCTGCAATCCGTGCTTCGGGCCCCGTCAGTCGTTCCTCGGCGACGGCTTGGCGATAGGCGATCATGCGCGCCGTATCCCCGCCCGTATCCCGGATCGTCGTCACCCCGGCCGCCAGCAGCATCAGGGCGTCATGACGGGTGATGGCGTCGTTCCCGGCCACCACCAGACTGACTTCGCCCTCCGCATCGACCTGTGGCGTCACCGGACCCAAGGTGATGTGAGCGTGGGTGTCGAAAAGGCCCGGCATGGCGAAACGACCGCTCATGTCCGTGTGAGCAGCCTTGGCGTAACGCTCGGGCGCGCGACCTTCGCCCATCGCTTCGATGCGTTCGCCGCGCACGACGAGGTAATGACCCGGCAGGCGACGCTGCGTCAGAGGGTCAAGGATGGTGACGCCGGTATAGACAGTCGTATCGTCGGCAAGGGCGGACGACGCCGCGCCGAACATCAGGACGGCGAGAAGCAGGGACTTTGTGCGCAAGGGTCAGGCCTTCTGTGAGGGCGCGTTCCGTCGCTCAACGGCGTCGCGCAGGAATGTCAGGGCGTCTTTCAGGGCCGGATCGGCCATCATGCGAGCGGCGACACGGCGAAGGGCGTCAGCCTGGTCAGTATTTGCGGCAGGCAGGTCGAGCGCCTCGGCCAGGCCGAGCCAACGTTCGGCCAGCGCCTGGGCTCGACGAGATCCCGGCTCGCCTTCCGCTGCGGCGATGACCGCTTCCGCCAGAAGGTCGCGGATGCTTGCCTCAGTGGCAGGGTCGGCCCCGCGTCCATCGATGACGGCGTCGACCGCAGCCTGCTCGCTCCCGTCCAGCGTCGCCGTCTGGATGGCGGCCCGCACGTCAGCCAATTCCAGGGCCGGCGCGGGCGCTAGGTCGCGCGCCAACTCCAGCAACAGAGCATCCGACACCTGCCCCTCGCTCGCCAGTTGGTCCCGCGCCCGCTGAACCCGTTTCAGCCGATCCCGTGCGGCGCGTATGGTCGTCGCCAGATGCTGGGCCTGAAGCTCCATGATCCGACCGATCGCCATGTCGTCCTGATCAAGCGCGTCTTTGATCTGTTTGAGCGACAGGCCCAGCGCCTTGAGCGCCAAGACCTGATGCAGGCGCGCGACGTGCTGGGGCCCATACAGACGCCACCCGCCTTCGCGCCGGTCAGGCGTCAGCAGGCCCGCCTTCTCATAGACCCGCAACGCCTTGATCGACGTGTTGACCTGGCGCGCCAGCTCGCCTGGCCCCAGCCAGCGCGGCCTCGTCGGAGATGAAAAGCTGTTCGACATGAGGCGATCTTGGGACCGGACCCTGGGGTCGGTGCAAGGTCCAACCAGCGTCTTTGTCGAGACGGATGCGCCCCTGTGACGTTGCGCCTCAGAGTTTTGCGTGCGGCGGCCTCAAGGGGCTGAGTCTTCTCTCAGGAAGGCCGGGGTGCCGACGTAGAGCAGCAGGACTTCTTCGTCGGAATCATTGCGGACGAAATGGATGACGCGTCCGTCGAAATGCATCCCGTCGCCAGGACCGAGCCGCGCTTCAACGTCGCCGGCGACTGCGGTCAGGGTTCCCTTGATGACGTATCGGAAAATCTCGCCGTTGTGGGAGTCCGGCGGAAAGGCGAATCCCGGCGGAATACGAACCAGAACCGCATCCATCTTGCGGTCCGGCAGTTCGGACGAAAGGTCGACGTATCCCACGACGGAATCGATATCGACGGTCTTGGGCGCCGAGGCGCGGAACACGATCTGGTTGGTCTGGGGCCATTCCATGAAGTGGGACACCTCCACCTCCAGTCCCTTGGCCAGACTCATCAGGGACCAGACCGACGGTGTGGTGAGGTTGCGTTCGGCCTGTGAAATGAACGGAGCGGACAGGCCGCTGCGGGTCGCCAGCTCCTGAAGCGTCAACCCCAGAGCCTTGCGACGTGCCTTGATGCGATCCCCGATCGGCAGCTTCCGTGTCTGGGATCGCGTCTCGAACTTCAGAAACGCGCTGCTCTTGTCGCGATGAGTCGTCATTCTTTATTCTGCAACGCCCGTTCGTGGTCACATGGTCGAAGCGCTTTCTCGCCAGATACGGCGGCGAGCCAGCCTTGCGCCGAATGCAGCGGTCGCCGCCTTCGTTCCGTGCGCCTGAGCACAGTGACAGCGGGTCAGGGTCGCCGCAATCCAAACAAACCTTCGACACGATGATGATCGCGCGTTCCGAAGAATTTCATGAAAAGCGCGTGCATATCAAAATTTTTGAAGCTCCAAATTTATTGCGGCCTTTAAGGATGTGAGGCAAGAATGTGATGCTTTTGTGAGGGGTGGGCGCCAATGAAATTCGCATCAAAACTATATGTCGGCGCTGCAGCGGCGGCGCTTGGCATGGCGGCCTTCCCGGCGGCGGCTCAGATTGAGGCCACGCAGGACGACAATGCGGCGACGGCTGTTGAAGAGATCGTCGTCACCGGCAGCCGCATTCGACGCAGCGGCGTCCAGACGCCGACCCCGACCACCATCATCAACGCCGAAACGATCCGCCGGTCGGGCGTTAGCGAAATCGCCGACCTCGTGAACGAGATTCCGAGCCTGTTCGTCTCGCAGAACAACCAGACCTCGAACCAGCAGGGCAACGCGGGCCTGAACGCGCTGGATCTGCGCGGCCTCGGCACCGAGCGTACGCTGGTTCTGGTCAACGGCCGTCGTCGCGTGCCCGCCATGCCGGGTTCCTCGGCCGTCGATATCAGCGCCATTCCTTCGGCCCTGGTCGAGCGGGTCGACGTGATCACTGGCGGCGCCTCGGCGCTGTACGGCGCGGACGCCGTGGCCGGCGTGGCCAACTTCATCCTGAAGCAGGACTATGAAGGGCTGGAGTTCACCGGCACCTATTCCGGTTCGACGCGCGGCGACCTGCAGGGCTACGACGCCAGCGTTCTGGTGGGTCGGAATTTCCACGACAACCGGGGCAACGTCACCCTGTTCGGCAGCTACAACCAGCACAACGACGCTGTCTTCGGCCAGGACCGGCCTTGGACCGCGGGCGGCGCGCCTTTCTATATTCGAGGCGAAGACGGCAAGTACACGCTGACCGACGGCAACCGCCAAGTGTACGATCTCGACAGCGCCGTCGTTCAGCTGGGCGGGCCGGGCAACCTCTATACGTTCAACCCGGACGGCAGCCTGCGTCGTCCCGTGTATGGCCCCAGCGGTCTGCTGGGCGCCACCACGGGCAATCCTTCTCTGATCAGCTTCCGTACCGATGGGGGCGAGTTCGGCGGACGCTATGACGATTGGGCGTTGGCGGTGCCGAGCGAGCGATATTCGGTCGCCGTTTCGAGCAACTATCAGATCACCGAGAACATCAAGCTGTTCGGCGACCTGACCTACGCCCAGACCGACTCCAAGGGCCTTTATCGCGCCTATTCGGCCTATGGTACGGACGTTCTCTCGGCCAGCAATCCGTTCATCACGTCGGAAATGATCGCGGCCAATGGCGGCGTGGCGACGGGCATCGGCTTTGCGCGGCGCTTCTCGGAACTGGGCCGCCAGGAAACCGAATACGACCGCAACATGTACCAGCTGACCGTCGGCGCCGAGGGTAGGTTCAGCCTGCTGGGCCGCAACGACTGGGAATGGGTCGCGCACTATTCGAACGGCCGCACGCGCCAGGAAGTGCGCACCCGGAACGCCACCGCCAACGGCCGTTATATCCAGGCGCTGAATGCGGTCGCCGGCCCCAACGGCTCGGTTGTCTGCGCCGATCCGTCCAACGGCTGCGTGCCGCTGAACCCGTTCAAGCCGCTGACGCAGGACGTCATCGACTTCATCCAGTACGACACCAGCCCCTCGGTTCAGACCCTGAAGCAGGAAGTCGTGTCGGCTTATGTGACCGGGTCCGCCTTCGACTTGCCGGCTGGTCCGGTTCAGGTGGTGTTCGGGGCCGAGTATCGCACCGAAAGCAACGACATCGGCGCGACCCCGGAATACGACCCGCTGAGCCCGAAATTCGATGAGAGCATCGGCACGACCGCCACGTCTCTGGTGGGGGATTATGACGTCGCCGAGGTGTTCGCCGAAGTGCGCGTGCCCCTGATCAGCAACGTCACCGGCATCGAGGATCTGTCGTTCGAAGGCGCCGTGCGTCAGTCGGACTACAGCACCGCCGGTGAAACCACGGCGTACAAGGCCTCGCTGAACTAGACCCCGGTCAGCGACATCCGTTTCCGCGGCACCTATGGTCAATCGGTGCGCGCGCCCAACATCAGCGAGCTGTTCACGGCCGGACAGGTGGGCGGCGCATGGCTGGCCGACCCCTGCAACTACCATGACGTCGTCAACCGCGTGGACCGGACCGATTTCACGGCCGCCAACTGCGCGGCGATCAAGCCGCAGAATGTGAACACCTACTGGCAGTGGCTGGATGTGATTCAGTCGGGCAATGAGGGCCTGGGCGTCGAAACGGCCCAGACCTATACCGCCGGGGTCGTGATCCAGCCGCGCTGGATTCCGAACTTCTCGCTGACGGTCGACTATTTCGACATTGAACTGGAAGACGCCATCGGTTCGTTCGGCGCGCAGGCCATTCTGAACAAGTGCGTGGACCTGCAGTCCATGAACAACATGTTCTGCGGCCTGGTCGAGCGCGATCCGACGACCAACAATCTGGTCGCCGTGAACGTGCAGGAGCTGAACATGTCGATGTTCAAGACTCGCGGCATCGATTTCGAGGCCAACTACCGCTTCGATCTGAGCTCGGTCGGCATGGGCGAGGAAGCCGGTTCGATTTCGATCAACGCCGTCTACACCAAGCTGCTGGAGCGCAGCTTCATCCTGGACGCCAGCGACGCTTCGACCATCGACGAGACGGTGGGCCTGTTCGGCGCGCCCGAATGGAAGGGCGCCATCCGCACCACCTGGAACGCCGGACCGTGGACGGCCAACTGGACCCTGCGCCACTTCAGCCCGATGCGACCCGGCAGCCATGTCACGCCCGACCTGTACGACGTGACGGAAACCGACCACGTCTTCTACAGCGACCTGTCGGCCTCTTATGAGGTGAACGAGCGCGTCTCGCTTTATGGCGGTCTGCGCAACGCCTTCGATGAGGCCCCGCCGCGTATTCCGGGCGCGGAGGCTGGCGGCGCCAACTTCGAGTACGGCTATCAGGCCGGCACCTATGACGTGATCGGGCGCACCTTCTATATCGGCGTGACCCTGCGTCGATAGGCCGAGCTCAAACCACGAAGAGGCGAACGCCTCTTCGACTGCTCTTCAATCAGGCGGCGTCGGCTTACCGGAGCCGCCTGATGTCTTTCAGGGAAAGCACAGGGACCCCGCCATGAGAACTTTGCTCCTGACGGCGTGCGCCGTCTCGTCCATCCTGGTCGGCGCCGCCCCGGCCCTTGCAGCCGACGTTTCGCCGCCTGCGGCCCGGATGCAGGAGGCGGGGACGCGCCTGAAGGCTCTTTATGAGGCGGAAACCGACGCCGGCATGGCCCGCTACGGCATCGTCAAGCGGGCGGACGGCGAGTACAGCCCGGCTGTTCGCCATGAGAACGTCGATCCCGCTTCGCAACAGGAGCGCCTGACCTATGTTCGGGGGCTGCTGCGCCAGCTGGACGCCATTCCGCTGGACGATTTGTCGGCCGAGGATCGCATCAACGCCGCCGTCTTCCGCACCAATCTGGAGCACGCCCTGGTCGACGGCCAGTTCCGTCAATGGGAGATGCCGTTCAACAGCGACAGCTCATTCTGGACCTATCTGGACCAGCCCGGCGCCCTGCGCACGGCCGAGGAGTATCGCGCCTATATCTCGCGGATGCGCGACACGCCGCGCTACTTCGACCAGCACCTGTCCAACATGCGCGACGGTCTGGCGCGCGGGTTCAGCGTGCCGCGCGTGACGCTGGAGGGGCGCGAAGCCTCCATCACCAACTTCATCACCGACACGGCTGAAGCCAACGCCTTCTATGCGGCCTTCCGCCAGATGCCGGCGACCATTCCGGCTGAAGAGCAGACCCGCCTGCGTGCCGAGGCGGCGGCGGCCGTCAATGAGGCGGTGATCCCGGCCTATAAGGTCCTGCTGGCCTTCTATCTGGATGAGTATCAGCCCCGCGCCCGCACCGGACTGGCGGCCCGCGACATGCCCGACGGCGCCGCCTACTACGAAGCCCAGGTGCGCAAATACACGACGCTGGAGTTGAGCGGCGAAGAGATCCACCAGATTGGTTTGTCCGAGGTCGCCCGCATCCAGGCCGAGATGCGCCAGACGATGGCGGACGCAGGCTTCCAGGGGTCGTTCGACGAATTCCTGCACTTCCTGCGCACGGACCCGCAATTCTACGCCAAGACGCCGGACGAACTGATGATGGTCTCGGCCTGGGTGGCCAAGCGCGCCGACGGCCAGATTGGCAAGCTGATCGGCGCCCTGCCGCGCCGCCGCTTCACCATCATTCCGGTGCCTGATGCGCTGGCGCCCTTCTACACGGCGGGGCGCGGCGGGTTGGAATCCTGCCAGATGAACACCTACGACCTGCCCAGCCGGCCGCTGTACAATATCCCGGCCCTGACCTTGCATGAGTGCGCGCCGGGCCATAGCTTCCAGATGGCCCTGGCTGAGGAGCAGGCCGATGGGCCCGCCTTCCGTCGCCACACCTATTTCTCGGGCTATGGCGAGGGCTGGGGACTCTACACCGAATGGCTGGGCGTCGAGATGGGCATTTATCGCACGCCCTATGAGAACTTCGGCCGCCTCAGCTATGAGATGTGGCGCGCCGCGCGTCTGGTGATCGACACGGGGGTTCATCTCAAGGGTTGGTCGCGCGAACAGGCCATTGACTATCTGGCGGGTCATACGGCCCTGTCGCGCCACGAGGTCGAGACCGAGGTCGATCGCTACATCAGCTGGCCGGGCCAGGCCCTGTCCTACAAGCTGGGCGAACTGACCATCCGCCGTCTGCGCACCGAAGCCGAAGCCGCTCTGGGCGAGAACTTCGACCCTCGCCCCTTCCACGATGAAATCCTGGCCCTGGGGTCCGTGCCCCTGACCACGCTGGAAGAGCATATGCGGGCCTATATCGCTCGTGGCGGCAAGCCTCCTGAAGCGGCGCAAGGCGTCGTCGCTCCGCCCCAGTCCTAGGAGCGGAAAGCTCATGTCGGACATCAGCATGCTCAACCGGCGCCGCGCCTTGTTTCTGGGCGTCGCGACGGGGGCGGGCCTGCTTTGTCCGGCCGTTGCGGCGGCCCGGCCGGAGCCGGCGTGGGGCCTCTATCCGCCGACGCCCATGGAGCCTGTGATCGACCTCTATGGCGAGGTCGCGGTCGAGGACCCCTATCGCTGGCTGGAAGCGGACATCCGCACGTCCGAGCGGGTGCAGGCCTGGACCACGGCGCAGAACGCCGTCTCCGACGCCTATCTGGAGGGCCTGGACGGGCGCGAGCAAATCCGCGCCCGCCTGGACGCCCTGTTCGACATTGAAACCATCGGCCCGATCGCCACGGCCGGAGAGGCCCAGTTCTTCATGCGTCGCGCCAGAGGCGAGGAACAATCCTCCCTATGGGTGCGCCATGGCGAGACGGGCGAGGCGCGCAGGTTGCTGGACCCCGCGCAATGGTCCGCCGCCGGTACGGCGGCGCTGGCGGGCTATGCGGTGTCGCCTGACGGCCGCTATGTCGCCTATGCCCGGCAGGACGCCGGTTCCGACTGGCGCGTCTGGCGCGTGCTGGATCGCAACAGCGGTCAGACTCTGGCTGACGCCATTCACTGGAACAAATACTCCAACGCCTTTTGGGCCGCAGACGGTTCGGGCTTCTACTACGCGCGCTTCCCCCAGCCTGATGCGATGTTCCTGTCGGGCAACAGCGGGCAGCAGCTCTATTTCCACCGGCTCGGCGAGCCTCAGGACGCTGACGTCCTGATCTACGAGGACAAGGCCAACCCGGACTATATGTTCATCGGCCAACTGTCCGCCGATGGCCGCTACCTGCTCATCAACACCGGCTATGCAGGCGGCGGGCTCACCCTTCTTTACAAGGATTTGAGCCAGGCCGGTTCGGACTTCATGCCGATCGACCTCGGCCCCGCCGAGCCGCTCGCGGGCAACTATTTCATCGGCTCGCGAGGCGCGACGCTTTATGTGCTGACCAGCGTGGGCGCCGCCAATTGGCGCCTGGTTTCCGTGGACGCCGAGCATCCTGGAGAAAACAAGGAGGTCGTGCCCGAGCGGGGGTTCCCGCTGCGAGGCGCGCTGTTGGCCGGCGACGCCCTCATTCTGAAGTATCTGACGGACGGCAGCGACACCCTCGTCAGTCGTTCGTTGCGCAATGGTCGTGAGCGCGCCATCTCGCTGCCGGGCTTCGGCGTGGTCCAGGGGCTGTCGCGCGCGGCGCAGCCTGGCCAGATCTATTATCAGTATTCCGGCTTCGCTCAGCCGCTGACCACCTATCGGTACGATGTCGCGCGCCGACGCTCCGTGGTCGTCGACAAGCCGCAAGGCCCGATCGATCCCTCCGCCTATCAGGTTGAACGCGTGGTCGTGACGGCGCGCGACGGCAACCGCGTTCCCCTGTTCATCGCGTCCCGCAAGGGCCTGGCGCGGCGCGGCGACGCCCCGACCATCCTGTACGGTTACGGCGGTTTCGGCGCCTCCTATCCGCCTGACTTCAGGCCGGAGCAGGTGACGTGGATGGATATGGGCGGGGTGTTCGCCATCGCCGCCCTTCCTGGCGACGGCGTCTATGGCGAGGTCTCTCACAGGGCCGGGATGCTGGCGAACAAGCCGGCGGTGTTCGACGCCTTCAACGACTGCGCGGTTCACCTGATCGCGTCCGGCTATACGCGGCCCGAACGGCTTGCGGCCTTCGGCTACAGCAACGGCGGTCTGCTGGTCGGGGGCGCCGTCGCCCGCCGCCCGGACCTCTATGCGGCGGCCATGCCGACCGTGGGCGTTCTGGACATGCTGCGCTTCACCCAGTTCACGAACGGCCGGTTGTGGGTTCGCGAATACGGCGATCCTCAGGACGCCGCCCTGTTCCCCATCCTGCACGGTTACTCGCCCTACCATGCCGCCGTGCGGGGGCGACGTTATCCAGCCTTGCTGATCGGCACGGGAGACACGGATGACCGCGTCGCGCCGATGCACAGCTTCAAATACGCCGCCCGCCTGCAGGCGCTGGCCGATCCTGCACGACCGGTTCTGTTGACGGTCGACAAGGATTCCGGCCACGGCGCAGGCAACAGTCGATCCAAGACCGCCAAGAGCGCCGCCGACCGTCTGGTCTTCGCGGCGCGTCACCTGGGGCTGACGGTCGACGCCCTGGAGTGACGACTAAGCGAGCACAAGAACGTCTGCGCACTGCCGTCGCCGACAGGCTTTCAACGAGTCCTTCCCCCGTCTTCAGAAGTTATTGCGAGGATTTCTGGGGGGCTAAGCAGCGGGGAAAGCCCTAACTGCTTGAAAAGAATGGTGGACGCGACAGGGATTGAACCTGTGACCCCTACGATGTCAACGTAGTGCTCTCCCGCTGAGCTACGCGTCCGCCTGTTCTGCGGCCCGTCCGACTGGTGTGTCGGTGGGCGGGAAGGCGGCGTCTATAACCCGCAGTTTGCGGGGGCTGCAAGGGGCTTTGACGCCTTTCTTCGACTTTTCTTTTGGTTAGGCCGCGATCATGCGTTCGACCTCGTTCACTAGGTCGCGCAGGTGGACGGGTTTGGACAGGACCTTGGCCTGGGGCGAGGCCTGGGCGGCGCTGAGGGCCACGGCGGCGAAGCCGGTGATGAACATGATGCGCAGGCCCGGCTGGCGGGCGGCGGCGACGCGGGCGACCTCGATGCCGTCGGCGCCCGGCATGACGATGTCGGTCAGCAGCAGGTCGTAGGGCCCTTGGTCCAGGGCGTCGATGGCGTCGTCGCCGTTTTCGCAGGCCACGACCTCATGCTCGGCCCGTTCCAGGGCGCGGGTCAGGAAGCCGCGAAGAGAGTTGTCGTCTTCGGCCAGAAGAATGCGCGCCATGATCGTATCGAAACCGTTGGGGAATTGGCGGCCAGCCTAGGCCCTGCGGAGTAAACCGGCGATGAAGACGAACGGGGGCGCGGCGGCATCGGGGCGCCCTTCCGCTGCGAAGCAGGGTATGGCGAAGGCATGGATGCGCCTCAGCCGCCCTTCTGGATCGTTCCGGCGGACGCCGGGCGGGCGACGCCTCTGGTGTTCGCCTCGCCGCATTCGGGCGATCTCTACCCTGAGGACATGGGGACGACGGCTTCGGCGCGGGCGGTCCGCAGCGCCGAAGACGCGGCGGTGGATCAGTTGATCGACTGCGGGCCCGGGGAGGGGGCGAGCCTGATCGCGGCGCGCGTCGGTCGGGCCTATGTCGATCTGAACCGGGCGCCGGACGAGTGGGATCCGGCCCTGATCGTCGATGCGGTCGCGCCGCGCGCCAGCGCCAAGGCTCAGGCCGGCTATGGCGTGGTGGCGCGGCTGGCGGGGGATGGGACACCGCTTTATGGGCGTCGGTTGACGCGGGCCGAGGCGGAAGCGCGGGTGGCGCGGGTGCACGCCCCCTATCACGCGGCGCTGGCGGGGATGATGCAAGCGACGCGGACGCGGTTCGGGCGGGCGGTGCTGATTGACTGGCACTCCATGCCTGCGCGGGCGACGAACGGGGTCGTGGACGTGGTGCTGGGGGACCGGCACGGGACGAGTTGCGAGGCCTTGCTGATGCGACGGCTGCGGCGGCTGTTCGAGGCGCAGGGGCTGACGGTCGGGCTGAACCGGCCTTATGCGGGCGGTTATGCGACCCAGACCTGGGGGCGGCCGGATGAGGGCTTTCAGGCGGTTCAGGTGGAGCTGAGCCGCGGATTGTACTGGGATGAGGCGGCCTGGGCGCCGTCGCCGGGCTGGAAGCGCTGCCGCTCGGCCCTGCGTCGGGTGATCGCCGAGCTTTGCGCCGACCAGCGCGCCTGAGGGCGGCGATCGAGGCAAAAAAAGAGCCGCGCCAAACGGCGCGGCTTTGGAAAGTCTATAGGGAGGAAACGCCCAGGAAGGGCAAGACGCTCGAAAGCGTCGAAAACCAAGCTAGTTTGCAGCGCACAAAAACACAAGCCTGGATTCAATCTTATACAATCACGGGATGTTACGGAGTTTGGCGCTCAATCCCATGATCCTGAAACGTGGACGCGTTTGGCCGATTTCGCAGATGCGAGATAATCAGCCCCGTTCCAGCAGGCGGCGGGCCTGCCGGATCGCGCTGGCGGCGGGCGAGGCCAGCTGGCGCCAGGCCAGAAGGGCGAACACCGACACCGCTCCGAGCATCAGCCACAGCGGCCCGAACAGCCAGGCGGCGGCCGCCAGGGCGAAATAATAACCGCGAACGCCCTGGTTGAAGCTGGTGAGGGCGGGGTTCAGCACGCGGGCCACGGCGCGGCCATAGGCGACGCGGTCGGCCTCTTCATGGATTTCCGGCGCGGCGCCGATCAGGGCGACGGTGTAGTTCAGCTGACGCAGCGCCCAGATGAAGTCGAGGAAGCCGCGCGCCAAGCATAGCAGCACCACGGCCAGCTTGGCCTCCATCAGGCGCGGGGCGACAGGCTCGGCGCCGACGGCGGCGAAGCCGCGCATGGCCGCCTCGCCCCCGAACAGTACGCCGGCCACGGCGGCGATCAGCAGCAGGTTGGTCGAGGCGAAGAAGGAGGCGGAGTTGATCGAATGGCCCATCAGCTGGCTGTCGATCAGTCGCATCTCGCGATGGGTCATGGCGCGCATCCAGGCGTCGCGCACCGACAGCATGTCCATGTTGAGGGAGCCGCTGCGTCGCGCCACAAGGCGGATCAGCGGGCCGTAGCCCAGCCAGGCGACGACAAAGATGAACAGGGCGATCCAATCGAACAGACTCATGCCTGATTGACGCCACGTCGGACCGCGCAAGGCAAGCTTGATCGCCGCGACGCTTGCCGTAAAGGCGCGCAAAGCTTATCACGCGCGTCAAATCTCCCCGTTCGCACCTGCAACAAGAGCGCATCATGAACATCGACGCCATCCCGGTCGGCCCCAACGCGCCGTGGGACATCAACGTCATCATCGAGATCCCGCAAGGCGGCCTGCCGGTGAAGTATGAGATGGACAAGGAATCGGGCGCCCTGTTCGTCGACCGCTTCCTGCACACCGCCATGTACTATCCGGGCAACTACGGCTTCGTGCCGCACACGCTGTCGGACGACGGCGACCCCTGCGACGTCATCGTGCTGAATCCGACGCCGGTGGTGCCGGGCTGCGTCATCCGCTCGCGCCCGATCGGCGTGCTGAAGATGGTCGACGAGGCCGGCGGCGACGAGAAGATCCTGGCGGTGCCGGTCGACAAGCTGAACCCTTACTACACCGAGGTCTCCAGCTACCGTCAGCTGCCCGCCATCCTGATCGAGCAGATCGAGCACTTCTTCACCCGCTACAAGGATCTGGAGAAGGGCAAGTCGGTCACGGTCAACGGTTGGGGCGACGCTGGCGAAGCCGCTGAACTGATCGCCGCCGGCATGGCCGCCCACCAGGCCAAGCTGGCCGCCAAGGGCGACGTCGCCGCCTGATTGGCTTTGGCGCTTGAATATGAAGGGGCCCCGCTTGAAACGGCGGGGTCTTTTTTGTGCGGTTGAGTGCGACATTCTCCCTCCCCGTCCCGGGGAGGGGGGCTGAGCCTGAAAGGCGAAGCCGGGTGGGGGCGGCAAGGCAAATCCAGCGCTGAGGCCAGCCAGGTCGCGTTCCAAATCACCAAGCCCTCCCCACCCGGTCGCTGCGCGACCACCCTCCCCAGAAGGGGAGGGAGAGGCTCAGCCCTTCTTTCTGAACGCCGCGATCGCCTCGACCGTCCGGCGCACCTTGGTCTCGATCCCGGCCCAGTCCTTCGCCTGGATCGCCGCGTCGGTGATCAGCTTCGACCCCATGCCCGCCGCCACGATGCCCGAGCCGAACCATTTGGCGATGGAGGCCTCGTCCGGGTCGACGCCGCCGGTCGGCATGATTTTGGTCCAGGGCATCGGCCCCAGCACGGCCTTGACGAAGTCCGGCCCGCCCACCGAGGCGCCGGGGAACAGTTTGACGATCTCGCAGCCCAGCTCCTGCGCCTCGGAGATGTCGCGAACCGAGCCGCAGCCGGGCGAATAGGCTGTCTGGCGACGGTTGCAGACCTTGGCGACTTCGGGGACCAGGCAGGGGCTGATGACGAAACGCGCGCCCGACGCCAGGTAGAGGGCCGCCGTCGGCGCATCCAGGATCGAGCCGACGCCCATGATGATGTCGGGGTCGGTGCGCGCGAACTGCTTCGACAGGGCGGTGAAGGTCTCCCAGGCGAAATCGCCGCGATTGGTGAACTCGATCGCCTTGGCGCCGCCGCGGGCGCAGGCCCGGATCACCTCGGCGCAGACCTCGACGTCGGGGTGATAGAAGACCGGCACCACGCCCTGGGTTTCAAGGGCGGTGAGCACGCTGAGGCGGTCGTGGCGCATGGGGTCTCCTTCGCAAGCCTGACGCCCGCAGATCGACGGTCGCCGCCCTTGGCGTCAAGGGCGGTCGGGATCAATCCTGGTAAGCGTCGCTATTCGGCGGTCGCCAGCTCCACCAGTCGCTTCACCATGGCGCTGTCGGGATCGGCCAACGGGTCCAGTATGGTGAAGTGGTCGGCGCCCTCTACGATCTCGACATGGGTGTCGGCGCCCTTGCCCCCCCAGGCGGCGGCCATTTCGCGACTCTGACGGACGAACTCATTGCTTTCGTTTCCGCCCACCCAGCAGTCTAGGGCGGTGCCGCCGGGCGTCGCCCCGTTCGGCGCGGGCCAGTGGATCGGCGACAGGGCGCGCGCGACCGGCGCATCCAGGCCCAGAGCCTCGTTCAGCGAGGTGTGGATCAGCGGCTCCAGATCGAACACGCCCGAGATCGCCAGCGCCGCCCGCGCTCGACCTTCGGACAGCATCCCCGCGGCCATATGCCCCCCGACCGAATGGCCGAACACCAGTGGGCGCTTGCCGGTGCGGGCGCGCACGGCCTCGGTCGCCTGGCGCATCTGGCCGATGATCTTGCCGACCGCGACGCCGGGGGCGAGGTCATAGCCCGGCACGACGACGCTGATCCCATGCTCCAGCAGGGCGGGCGCCACCCAGGCGAACCAGCCCCGGTCCAGCGCCTGCCAATAGCCGCCGTGCATGAAGACGGCGACCGGCGCGCCGGGGCCGGCGTCGAACCATTCCATCTTCTGTCGTTCGGACGGGCCGTATTCGATCGTCTCGGGACGGCGGGCGTCGATCACCCGCAGCGATTCCTTGCGCCAGCGATCCAGAATGGCGGGGTGGCCCGGCACGCGGGCGCGGTTGTTATAGGCCGCCTCATAGGCCGCGGCCCGTTCCATCTGCGTCGCCTCGGGCGACAAAGCCTTACCCATGTCGTCTCCATCCGCTAGAGACCTCCGCTTGAACGGGAGGCTTGAAGGCCATGATGACCGCCATTTTCGTCTTCATCAAATGCGAGTTGGGCTACGCCAACGATGTTGCGGCCGATCTGGTCGACAATGTCGAGAATGTGAGCGAGGTCTATTCGACTTCGGGCCAGCACGACCTGCTGGCCAAGTTCCAATTGCCCAAGGACGCCGACATTGGGACCTTCGTGACGAAGCAGGTGCAGACGCGTCCGCACATCCGCGACACCTTCACCGTCATCACCTTCTCGCCCTTCCTGCCCAGCAAGAAGTAGGTTCCGTTTTTAAAAAGGACCGGCTAGCGTCCTTCCCTAGCAAGAACGCGAGGGAGGGCGGCCATGGCCGATCTGGAGACGTTCCGCGCCGAGACGCGCGCCTGGCTGGAGGCGAACTGCCCGCCTGAGTGTCGCGGCGCGCCGCCGCTTGAGGCGGACATGGTGTGGGGCGGGCGCAACGCCGTCTTTCCGACCCCTGCGCATAAGGTCTGGCTGGACCGCATGGCCGAACGCGGCTGGACCGCGCCGGAATGGCCGCGCGAATACGGCGGCGGCGGGCTGAGCCGCGAAGAGGCCAAGGTGCTGGCCGCCGAGCTGCGCCGCATCAAGGCGCATTCTGCGCTCTACAGCTTCGGCGTCTGGATGCTGGGCCCGGCCCTGCTGGCCTTCGGCACGGAAGAACAGAAGCAGCGCTTCCTGCCGCCCATCGTGCGCGGCGAAATCCGTTGGTGTCAGGGGTACTCTGAGCCGGGCGCCGGTTCCAACCTCGCCTCGATCCAGACCCGCGCGGCGGACCAGGGCGACCACTGGATCGTCAACGGCCAGAAGATCTGGACCTCCTACGCCGACAAGGCCGACTGGATCTTCTGTCTGGTCCGCACCGACCCCGAGGCGCCCAAGCATCTGGGCATCAGCTTCGTGCTGTTCGACATGGCGACGCCGGGCGTGACGACGCGGCCCATCACCTTGATCAGCGGCAAGTCGCCCTTCTGCGAGACCTTCTTCGACGACGTGCGGGTAGAAAAAGAGAACCTGGTGGGCGTGCTGAACCGGGGCTGGGACGTGGCCAAGGCCCTGCTGGCGCATGAGCGGACCATGATCGGCGCCATGGGCGACACCGGCGTCGGCCGTCCTCTGGGGCAGGTCGCGGCCGATAATCTGGGACTGGATGAAGCTGGACGATTGGACGAGCCGCTATTGCGCGCCCGCATCGCCGACTACGACATCGACGCCGCCGCCTTCCGTCTGGCGATGGAGCGGGCGGGCGATCAGATGAAGGCGAAACAGGCCCATCCGGCCATCGCCTCCATGCTGAAATACTACGGCTCGGAACTGAACAAGCGCCGCCACGAACTGGCCATGGCGGCGGGCGGATCGGACGCGCTGGAATGGGAGGGCGAGCGCTCGAAAGACGGTCAGGCCGCCCGCGACTGGCTGCGCACCAAGGCCAACTCCATCGAAGGCGGCACCAGCGAAGTCCAGCTGAACATCATCGCCAAACACCTGCTGCAACTGCCGGGAGCCTGAGTCCATGCCCCTGATCTTGACCGAAGAGCAGATCATGCTTCAGGACGCCGCCGACGGCTTCCTGAACGAACGCGCGCCCATCGCCCATCTGCGCCAGTTGCGCGACAGCCGCGACCCTGACGGCGTCTCACGCGACCTGTGGCGGGCGTTCGGCGAGATGGGCTTTTCCGGCGTCGTCATCCCCGAGGAAGACGGCGGCTCGGGCCTCGGCGCCGTCGAGGCGGGCGTCATCGCCGAGAGTCTAGGCCGTACCCTGACGCCGTCGCCCTTCATGGGCTCGTCCGTGCTGGCGGCGACGGTGCTGAAGGCGGCGGGGTCGCAGACGCAGAAGGCTTGGCTGGGCCGGATCGCGGCGGGCGAGGCCATCCTCAGCCTCGCCGTCGACGAAGGGCCCAAACACGCGCCCGCAAAGATCGCTGCGCACGCCGAACGCTCCGGTAATGGTTTCAAACTGGACGGCGCCAAGGGCTTCGTGCTGGACGGCCATGTCGCCGACGCGCTGATCGTCGCGGCGCAAACCGACGACGGCCTGACCCTGTTCCTGATCGATCCGGCGACGCCGGGCGTCTCGGTCGAGCGCACCGTCATGGTCGACGCCCACAACGCCGCCCGTGTGACCTTGGCGGGCGTTCAGGTCGACGCCGACGCCGTCATCGGCGTCGTGGGTGAGGGGCAGGGACCGCTGGACGCCGCCCTGACGCTAGGCCGCGCCTGCGCTGCTTCGTCGCTGGTCGGAGCGGGGGATCAGGCGTTCAGGGTGACGCTCGACTATCTGAAAACCCGCAAGCAATTCGGCCGACTGATCGGCGAGTTTCAGGCCCTGCAGCACCGCGCCGCCCACCTGTTCACCGAGTTGGAGCTGGCTAAGGCGGCGACGCTGGCCGCGCTTCAGGCCATCGACGCGGGCCGCCCCGACGCCGAGCAGGCCGCGGGTATCGCCAAGGCCAAGGCTGGTCGCGTCGCCGAACTGGCGGTGCAGGAGGCGGTCCAGATGCACGGCGGCGTCGGCATGACGGACGAGTTCGACGTCGGCCTGTTCATGAAGCGCGTCCGCGTCCTGAACGAACTGCTCGGCGACGCCCATTTCCACGCCGAGCGTCTGGCGCGCGCGCAGGGCTTTTAACCCCTTCTCCCCTTGAGGGAGAAGGTGGCCTGCGAAGCAGGTCGGATGAGGGGTGTCAGCGCGTCCTGATCTGGTTAAGCTTTGCGCTATGGAGAAGCCCTCCGACAGAAGCCGCACATTCGCTCGCCGGTCACGCAGCGCGCCGACTGAGGCTGAAGCCGCGCTCTGGGGGCTCCTGAAAGAGCGGCGGCTGCATGGATTCAAATTCCGCAGGCAGGTTCCGATCGGTCCCTATGTCGCAGACTTCGCCTGCCACGCCCTCAAGCTGGTCGTCGAAGTCGACGGCGGGATCCATCGCCTGACCGAAGCACGGGACGCCGACCGTGACGCCTGGTTGGCCGAGGCTGGCTATACGGTGCTGCGCTTCGACAACTCCGCGATACTGCACAACCCGAACTTCGTGTTCGACGCAGTGCGCCGACACGTTGAAGGGCGGCGCTAACACCCCTCATCCGTCTTGCTCCGCAAGCCACCTTCTCCCTCAAGGGGAGAAGGATGATGCGTTTGATCCAGGGCAAAGCTGGACCGTGCCGGGGTGACGCATCGGTCTCGCCCGGCTAAACCTCCCGCAAGGGAGAAACGACATGACGCGATCCAACGCGCCCGCCTATCAGACAGGCTTCGCCAACCACTTCGCCACCGAGGCGATGGACGGCGCCCTGCCGGTCGGCCGCAACTCGCCGCAGCGCCCGGCGCTGGGCCTCTATGCCGAACAGCTGTCGGGCGCGGCCTTCACCGCCCCGCGCGACCACAATCTGCGCAGCTGGCTGTATCGCCTGCGGCCCTCGGCCCAGCACGGGCCGTATCAGCCGTTCGCGCAAGGCCGTGTGCGCTCCGGCCCCTTCACCGAGACGCCGCCCAATCCCAACCGGATGCGCTGGGATCCGCTGACCATGCCGGACCAGCCGACCGACTGGGTCGAGGGGCTGACCACCTATGGTGGTAACGGCGACGCCGATTCCGGGACGGGCGTGGGCGTCCACCTCTATGTCGCCAACCGTTCGATGGTCGACCGCGTCTTCTATTCCGCCGACGGCGAATTGCTGATCGTGCCGCAGCAAGGGGCGCAGCGCTTCGTCACCGAGATGGGCGTGATCGAGGCCGCGCCGGGCCACATCGTCGTCATCCCGCGCGGCGTGCGCTTCCGGGTCGAGGTGGATGGCGAAGTTCGCGGCTATGTCTGCGAGAACTACGGTTCGCCCTTCCGCCTGCCGGACCTCGGCCCCATCGGCTCGAACGGCCTGGCCAATCCGCGCGACTTCGAGACGCCGGTCGCCACCTTCGAGGACGTGGATCGCCCGACGCAGTGCGTACAGAAATACGGCGGCCAGCTGTGGGCTACGACCTTCGACCACAGCCCGCTGGACGTTGTGGCGTGGCACGGCAACTACGCCCCCTATCGCTATGACACGGCGCGGTTCAACACCATCGGCACGGTCAGCTTCGACCACCCGGACCCGTCGATCTTCACTGTCCTGACCTCGCCCAGCGACACGCCCGGCACGGCCAACTGCGACTTCGTCATCTTCCCGCCGCGCTGGATGGTGGCCGAGGACACCTTCCGCCCGCCGTGGTTCCACCGCAACGTCATGAGCGAGTTCATGGGGCTGATCTTCGGCGAGTATGACGCCAAGGCGGGCGGCTTCGCCCCCGGCGGCGCCTCGTTGCACAACCGCATGAGCGGCCACGGCCCGGACCAGGCCAGCTGGGACGGCGCGACGAAGGCGGATCTCAAGCCGCACAAGATCGAGAACACCCTGGCCTTCATGTTCGAGACGCGGATGCCGATCCGCACCACGGCCTGGGCCGAACAGACGCCGTTGATGCAGCTCGACTACGACGACTGCTGGACCGGCTTTGAAAAGGGCAAGGTCTGAAGCCTTCCCCTGATCCGATATGAAAAGGGCCCCGCCGCGATCGCGACGGGGCCCTTCTTCTATGCGAGGTCCGTTTAGGACTTCGGCGGCGTGTTCGAGGTGGTCATGCCGCCATCGATGTTGCCGGCCTCGGCCTTGATGGCGTCGGCCTTCTCATCGGCCTTTTTCTCCACGGCGTCAGCCTGAGCGTTCAGGGCGTCGGCCTGGGCCGCGGTCGGGGCGGCGTCGGCCTGGTTCTCAAGCTGGGTCGCCGTCACATCGGCCTGGGCCTCCACGGCGTCGGCGCGGGCGTCGGCTTCCTTTTCGGCCGGGTTCTGGCAGGCGGCTAGGCCGGTCAGGGCGGCGACGGAGACGGCGGCGAGAACGAGTTTGCGCATGGTGATGCTCCAGATGGTTGAACCTTGGAAACTCGCTGGATCACATTCGGTTCACGCGTCCGTGATCACATTTTCAGCCCGCCTCGGCGAATGCCACGCGCGCGGCGCCCAGAAGGGCGGCGTGTTTATGCAGGATCACCTTGGTCGGAATAGCGGCCATATAGTCCTGGAACCGACCCTTGCGCTCGAACCGTCGACGGAAGGGGCTGGCCTGGATGAAGGGCAGGATGCGCGGCACGATCCCGCCGGCGATATAGACCCCGCCGCGCGCCCCGGTGGTCAGGGCGATGTCCCCAGCCGCCGCGCCCAGCATGGCGCAGAAACGGGCCAGGGTGGCGCCGCAGGGGCTGTTCGGATCGTCCAGCGCCTGGGCCGTGATCTGGGCGGGGTCGTCGATATGGGTCTCGCGGCCGTCGATCTCGGCCAGTGCGCGGTGCAGGTTCAGCAGGCCCGGCCCGCAGATCAGCCGTTCGATCGAGACGCGGTCATACCGGCGGCGCAGGATGCGCAGCACTTCGTCCTCGACAGGATCGCCGGGCGCGAAACAGGCGTGGCCGCCCTCGCTGGGCAGGGCCATCTCGCGGCCGTGAGCATCACGCGCCAAGGCGGAGACGCCGAAGCCCGTTCCCGGTCCGACCAGGGCGATGGCGGCGTGCGGGTCGCCCTGGGCCGGGCCGCCCAGAGACGCCAGTTCGTCTTCGGGCACGACCGGCGCGCCCCAGGCCAGGGCCTCGAAATCGTTGATCAGCCGGATCGGGTTCAGCCCCAGCGTCTGAAGCTCGCCCTCCGATACGCGCCAGGGCGAGTTGGTCAGGTCGATGGCGCCGTCCGTCACCGGCCCGGCCACGGCGATGACGCCGCCCGTCGGCTGGACCGGGCAGCCGTCGAGATAGGCCTTCACCCCCTCCAGAAAGGTCGGGTGGGTCTCGGCGGGAAAGCTCTCGAAATGCTCCAGTCGAGGGCGACCGTCGACCATGCGGGCCAGGGCGAAGCGGGCGTTGGTGCCGCCGACGTCGCCGACCAGAAGCAGGGGATCGGTCATGCGGCTCTCCTTCAGGCGTCGACCGTCCGGTCGACGAGATTGGGGTCGGGCGGGCCGTCGTCATGGCCATCGGCGCCGATGGCGGAGGCGAAGCAGACGCTGGCCCCTGCTTCCGCCGCCGACACCGCCTGGCGGAAGGCGCCGAACAGCTCGCGGCCATAGCCCCAGGACGAGCCCTCGGCATGGGCGCGCGAGCGTGTCGCCGCCGGACGGGCGGACAGGTCGCCGACGTCGACCGTGGTCAGCACTCCGGCCTCGGGGTCCAGACGAATGACGTCGCCGTCGCGGACATGGGCCAGCGGCCCGCCCGCCAGCGCCTCGGGGCTGACGTGGATGGCGGCGGGCGTCTTGCCGCTGGCGCCCGACATGCGGCCGTCGGTGACGAAGGCGACCTTGAAGCCCTTGTCCTGCAGCACGCTCAGCGCCGGGGATAGGCTGTGCAGTTCCGGCATTCCATTGGCGCGCGGTCCCTGAAAGCGCAGCACCACCACGACGTCGCGGTTCAGCTTCCCGTCCTTGAAGGCCTGAAGCGCGTCTTCCTGCGTCTCGAACACGGCGGCGGGAGCCTCGACGATGCGGTTCTCAGGCTTCACTGCCGAGATCTTGATGACCGCTCGGCCCAGATCGCCCTGCACCAGCCGCAGGCCGCCCTCGCGGTCGAACGGGTCGGAGGCGGGGCGCAGGATGCTGAGATCCAGACTCTGCTTCACCGTGTCGCGCCAGACCAGTTCGCCGTCCTCCAGCCGCGGCTCCTTGAAATAAGCCTCCAGTCCTCGGCCCATGATGGTCGTCACATCGGGATGCAGGTTGCCCGCCTCGACCAGTTCTCGGGTGACGAAGGCGACACCGCCGGCCGCCTGGAAGGCGTTCACATCGGCTGAACCGTTCGGATAGACGCGCGCCAGCAGCGGCGTGACCGAGGACAGCTGGTCCATGTCGGTCCAGTCGATCAGCACCCCCGCCGCCCGCGCCATGGCGACCAGATGGATGGCGTGATTGGTCGAGCCGCCGGTGGCCAGCAGGGCGACGATCATGTTGACGATGGTCTTTTCCGACACGACGTCGGCCAGTCGACCTTTGCCTTCGCGCGCCAGTTCGATCGCCCGCTTGGCCGCCGCCGCCGTCAGGGCGTCGCGCAGGCCCGTATCCGGGTGGACGAAGGCGGTCGAGGGCATATGCAGCCCGGCGATCTCCATCATCATCTGGTTGGAGTTGGCCGTGCCGTAGAAGGTGCAGGTGCCGGGCGAATGATAGGAGGCGATCTCGCTTTTCAGCAGTTCGGCGCGGTCGATCAGCCCCTGCGCATATTCGGCGCGGACGCGGGCCTTCTCGGCGTTGGGAAGGCCGCTGGGCATCGGCCCGGCCGGGGCGAAGACGACGGGCAGATGGCCGAACGCCAGCGCCCCCATGAACAGGCCCGGCACGATCTTGTCGCACACCCCCAGCATCAGGGCGGCGTCGAAGGCGTCGTGGGTCAGGGCCACTCCCGTCGACATGGCGATGACGTCGCGGCTGAACAGGCTCAGCTCCATGCCGGGGCGTCCTTGGGTGACGCCGTCGCACATGGCCGGGGTTCCGCCTGCCACCTGCGCCGTGGCGTCGACCTCGCGTGCGGCGTGTCTGATGATATCGGGAAAGCGTTCGAACGGCTGATGCGCCGACAGCATGTCGTTATAGGCGGTGACGACGCCGAGGTTGGGCTGGGCGCCGGTCATGGCCGTCAGCTTGTCGGCCACGGTTTGACCGGCGAAGGCGTGGGCCCAGTTGGCGCAGGACAGCTTGGCCCGCCCGGACCCCGACCCCGTCGCCGCGTCCATGCGGCGCAGATAGTCGGCGCGGGTCTTGCGGCTGCGTTCGACGATGCGGGCGGTGACCTCGGCCACCACAGGATTGAGCGCCATCACCCGGCCTCCGTCCACAACACTTCAAGGGGGGCGTTCGCCGCGATCAGGGCAGCGACAGGGCTGACGGCGGGGTCGCCCGCCGCCTCGCGCTCGAACACGGCGCGCTTCTTCGCCCCGGTCAGGGCCAACACCACGCGCCGGGCGCCGGCCAGCCACGAAAGGTTGAGCGTCAGCCGCTCCTGCGGCGGCGCCGCGCCGTCGCGCCCGGCGGGCACGCCATAGACGGCGGGTTTCAGGCTCGGCGTCAGCAGGGTGGTCAGCGTCGGACTGCCGGGGAACATCGAACAGATATGCCCATCCTCGCCCATGCCCAGCAGGACGGCGTCCAGCGCCCGCCCCTCGGCGGTCAATGCCTGAGAGGCGAGGGCGGCGGCCCGATCCACCGTCACCGCGGGGCTATAGAGCGGGATGAAACGTGCGGTGGCGGCCGGTCCGATCAGCAGGGAGCGCTTCAACAGGGCCGCGTTCGAGTCCGGCGACGCCTCGGGCACATAACGCTCGTCCACCAGCGTCGCCGTGACCTTGGTCCAGTCGAGATCGCTCTGCGCCAACCGCGTATAGATGGGTGACGGCGTCGACCCGCCCGACCCGGCGAACAGAGCGCGGCCGTCAGCGGCCAGCGCATCCGCCAGCGCGCCGGCCAGCCGGTCGGCGGCGGCGTCCGCCCAAGCATCGCGGCTATGAAAATTCTGGATCATGCCGACACTTCCCTTCTCCCCTCGGGGGAGAAGGTGGGCCGCAGCGGGGCTCGGATGAGGGGGCGGCCGGATATGGTCGCGACGTCAAAGGTCGAGCGGGCGGACACAGCCCCCTCATCCGACCTGCTCCGCAGGCCACCTTCTCCCTCGAGGGGAGAAGGAAAGCAGTGGGCGTTTCTCATCGCACGTTCCACTTCCGCCCTGTGCGCGACAGCAGCACGTCGGCCGCCTCCGGCCCCCAGCTTCCCGCCGGGTAATCCAGCGGCCGACACTCGCGGCAGGCCCAGGCGTCCGCCACCTCATCGACCCATTTCCACGCCTGCTCGGCCTCGTCGCGGCGCACGAACAGGGTAGAGTCGCCGTGCAGGGCGTCCAGCAGCAGCCGTTCATAGGCCACGCGGCGACGCGGCGGCGCGCCATCCTTGCCGTCCTGCCCCCACGACAGGCTCATCCGGATCGGCTGAAGCTGCATCCGCTGCTCCAGCCCCGGCTTCTTGTTCATCACCGACAGGGCGATGTCCTCGTCCGGCTGCAGCTCGATCACCAGCCGGTTGTCATAGATGTCTCCGCGCTCTCCATGTCCGAAGATGGAGTGGGGCACCGGCTTGAACTGGATGACGATCTCGGTGCGCTTTTCGGATAGCCGCTTGCCGGTCCGCATGAAGAAGGGCACCCCCGCCCAGCGCCAGTTGTCGATATCGGCGCGGATGGCCACGAAGGTTTCGGTGTCCGACGGTTGGCCGCGCTCGGTCCGGTAGCTTTCGACCGGGCGCCCCTCGACCTCTCCCGCCGTATACTGGCCGCGCACGGTGACGCGCTCGGCGTCCTCGGCCATGACGGGGCGAAGTGAGCGCAGCACCTTCACCTTCTCATTGCGCACCGAGTCCGGGTCCAGATCGCTGGGCGGTTCCATCGCCACCAGGCACAGCAGCTGCAGCATATGGTTCTGCACCATGTCCCGCAGGGCGCCGTATTCGTCGTAATAGGGCCAGCGATCGCCGACGCCGACCGTCTCTCCGATCGTGATCTGCACATGGTCGACGGTCAGATTGTTCCACAACGGTTCGAAGATGGCGTTGCCGAAGCGCAGGGCGATCAGGTTCTGCACCGTCTCCTTGCCGAGGTAGTGGTCGATGCGGAACACCTGCCGCTCGTCAAAGGCGTGGGCCACGGCGTCGTCGATTTCGCGGAAGCTTTCCAGATCACGGCCGACCGGCTTTTCCAGCACGATGCGGTCGTCAGGTCCGGCCAGACCCGCCGTCTTCATCGCCGTGACGATGCGGCCATACAGCGACGGCGACACCGCCAGAAAGGCCGTGACCGCGCCCTCGCCGCAGCGCGCCTTCAGCGGCTTCAGGCTTTCGGCGTCTGTGGCGTCGAGCGCTAGGTATTCCAGCCGCCTGGCCAGTCGGCGCCAGCTGTCTTCGCTCCAGGCGCCGTCGGCCTCGGCGCGGGGCTGCACCGCCGCGCGCACGCGGTCCAGATAGGCGTCGGTCGTCTCCTCCGTGCGGGCGGCGGCGATGATCTTCAACCCGTCCGGCAGCAGGCCGTCGTGATCCAGAAAATACAGCGACGGCAGCAACATCCGCAGGGCGAGGTCGCCCCCGCCTCCGAACAGTATCAGCGTCGCCATCCAGGTCTCCTTCGCTTGAGGCCGACCCGCACAGCGGGCCGTCAGCCTTTGCCGTCGGCCTTCATCGTGGCCGCTTCCGCCCGCCGGGCCAAGACGTCCAGCACGTCCTGAAACACCATGTCACGCGCGTGCAGAAGCACCAGCAGGTGATAGATCAAATCCGCCGCCTCGCTGGCGAGTTCCGCATCATCTCCCGCCGCCCCGGCCAGAGCCGTCTCGACACCCTCTTCGCCGACTTTCTGCGCCGCGCGTTTGGGGCCTTGGGCGATCAGGCGGGCGGTCCAGCTGTCGTTGGGATCAGCCTGAGCCCGGACATGGATGGTGCGCTCCAGCCGCCCGATGCGGCCCAGCCCCGGCGCGTCCTCGTCGCCGAAGCAGCTGATGCGGTTCAGATGGCAGGCGTTGCCGACCGGGCGCACCTTTACCACCACGGCATCGCCGTCGCAGTCGGGCGTCACCGAGACGACATTGAGGAAGTCGCCCGAGGTCTCGCCCTTGCGCCATCGCCCCCCGCGCGAGCGTGAAAAGAAGGTCGCCTGTCCGCTGTCCAGCGTCTCACGCAGCGCCGCTTCGTCCATATAGGCCAGCGTCAGCACCTGAAGGGTGTCGGCGTCCTGCACCACGGCGGGGATCAGGCCGCCGCCCTTGGCGAAGTCGATCTTGGAAATGTCGAACGCCATCATATCCTCATCTCCACGCCCTGCTGGTCCAGATAACGCTTCAACTCGGGGATCGCGATCGCGCCCGAGTGGAACACGCTGGCCGCCAGCGCGCCCGACACGTCGGCCTCCACGAACACCTCGCGGAAATGCTCAGCCGCGCCCGCTCCGCCGGACGCCACCAGCGGGATCGTTAGTCGCCTGCGCGCCTCGGCCAACTGAGCCACGTCATACCCTTTGCGCACTCCGTCCTGATCAATGCAGTTCAGCACGATCTCACCCGCGCCCAACCCTTGCGCCTCGACGATCCAGTCCATCGTCAGCCGCCCGGCGCCGCGCCGGGCGTGCGGATCGCCGGTGTATTGATGCACCCGCCATTCGCCGTCCTGAAAGGCGCTGTCGACGCCGACGACAACGCATTGGCGCCCCAGCCGCGCGGCCATCTCGCCGATCAGTTCGGGCCGCTCCAGCGCGGGCGAGTTGATCGACACCTTGTCCGCCCCGTGGTCGAGACAGCGCGCCGCCTGCTCCACCGTGCGGACGCCGCCCGCCACGCAGAAGGGGATGTCCAGCAGCCGGGCGATATCCTGCACCCAGCCATAGTCCAGCGTTCGCCCTTCCGGGCTGGCGGTGATGTCGTAGAAGACCAGTTCGTCGGCGCCCTGATCGCGATAGCGCGCGGCCAGTTCGGCGGCGTCGCCCATGTCGACGTGCCCCTCGAACCGCACGCCCTTGACCACGCGGCCGTCCTTCACGTCGAGGCAGGGGATGATGCGCCTAGCGGTCATTGGCCGAAACCGGGACCCTGTTCACGGCCTTGATGGCTTCGGCCACGGTAAAGCGGCCGGCATAGAGGGCGCGGCCGATAATGGCCCCGGCGCAGCCGATCGCCTTGGCTGCGATCAGGTCGTCGAGGTCGGCTGCCCCGCCTGAAGCTTGAATCTCCAGCTCAGGCCGACGGTTGATGGCCTCGGAAAGCAGTCCTTGATTCAGGCCGGTCATGGCGCCGTCACGACCGACGTCCGTGATCAGGATATGGCGCAGCATTCCGACTGGGTAGCGATCCAGCACGCTCCACAGATCCACACCCGATGACTGGGTCCAGCCCTTCAGGGCGGGCACGGGCTGACCGTCCTCATACTTGACGTCGAGGGCCAGGGTGATGACCTCGGGGCCGAACTGTTCCAGCCATTTCAGCACCTGATCCGTATCGGTGACGGCCAGAGATCCGATGACGACACGGCTGATGCCGGCGCCCAACAGGTGCTCGATATCCTTTGCCGAGCGGACGCCGCCGCCGGATTGGACCTTGATGTGCACGGCCCGGGCCATGTCGCCGATCAGTTCATACTGGCGCGCCTCGCCCGCTTTGGCGCCGTCCAGGTCGATGACGTGGATCCACTCGGCGCCCTCGGCGGCAAAGGCCGCCAGCCGGTTGGCGGGATGGGCGTCATAACGGGTCACGTGACTGAAATCGCCGTGCAGAAGGCGAACCGCATGGCCGTCGATCAGGTCAATGGCGGGATAGATGATCACGCGGGCAACTCCAGAAAGTTCTTCAAGATACGCGCGCCGGCGGCGGCGGACCGTTCCGGGTGAAACTGGCAGCCCCAGCGGTTGCCGCTGTTGACCACGGCGGGGACAGCGATGCCGTAGTCGGCGGCGGCGAGGGTCGCCGGGCCGTCGGGGCAGACGAAGCCATGGACGAAGTAGGCCCAGTCGCCGTCTTTCACGCCGTCCAACAGCGGGTCGTCGCGACGGATCGTCAGGCGGCTCCAGCCCATGTGCGGCGAAGGGCGCGACGGCGCGGGAAGGATGGCCTCGACCCGGCCGGGGATCAGACCCAGCAGGTCGGCGCCCCCATTTTCGGCATCCTCGTCCTCTGCGCTGGCGTCGAACAGCAACTGCTGGCCCAGGCAGACGCCCAGCAAGGGACGAGGGAACCGCCGCAGCGGCTCGATCAGGCCCAGCGTTTTCAGCCGCTGCATGGCATAACCGGCCGCGCCGACGCCGGGCAGGATGATCCGCTCGGCCTCGGCCACATCGGCAGGGTCGTCGGTGATCCGCACCCGCGCGCCCAGCCGCTCCAGCGCGAACCGCACCGAGGCCACATTGCCCGAGCCGTAACCGATCAGGGTGATCTCGCTCATCCTTCTCCCCTCGGGGGAGAAGGTGGGCGCCGAAGGCGCTCGGATGAGGGGGCTGTGTCCGCAGGCAGGACGGCTGACGTTGAGGGTGAGGCGGTCAGCCCCCTCATCCGACCTGCTCCGCAGGCCGCCTTCTCCCCCGAGGGGAGAAGGAAGGCGGACGCGGCCATCACAGCAGGCCCTTGGTGCTGGGCACGACATCGCCCTCCACCCGGATCGCCTGACGCAGGGCGCGCCCCAGCGCCTTAAACACGGCCTCGGTCTTGTGGTGGTCGTCGTCGCCGGTGACGCGGACATGGATCGCTGCGCCCAGATTCTCGGCCAGCGACCGCACGACGTGCGCCGTCAGGTCAGTGCGGTAATCGCCCAGCATCGGCGTGGCGAACGCCCCCTCGAACACCGGATAGGGTCGCCCCGACAGGTCGATGGAGACGCTGGCCTCAGCCTCGTCCATCGGCAGGACGAAGCCATAGCGGCCGATGCCGCGCCGCTCGCCCAGCGCCTGTTTCAGCGCCTGACCCAGCGCAATGGCGCAGTCCTCGATCGTGTGGTGCGGGTCGATGTGCAGGTCGCCCTCGCACGACAGGCGGATGGAGAAGCCTCCGTGCGCCGCCACCTGTTCGATCATGTGGTCGAAGAAGCCGACGCCGGTTTCGATTTTCACCGGCCCGACGCTGTCCAGATCGACGGCGCAGACGATGCGCGTCTCCTTTGTGTCGCGGATGGCCTGACCCGTGCGGTTGCGTCGCGCGGCCGGGCTGGCGGCGCCGAGCGCGGCCAGCAGGCGGTCGTTGACCTCGGGCTTCAGCGAGACGGGCAGGCGCACCCGTTCGCCCGCCGGATCGGCGGCCAGACCATAGCGGCGCAGGGCCTCGACCACGCCCGCCGGATCGGAGGGTTTGGCGATGATCACCGGCCCGACCCCGGCCTCCAGCGCCATGATGCGCGACAGGGCCTCGGCGACGCGGGCGCGCTCGCGGCGCACCCCGGTGATGCGTTCGGCCGTCTCCATCATCCGCGACGGATCCAGCGCCTGCAGGGCCAGCCGCACCGAAACCTCGGGCAGGGCGTAGGGCTCCAGCACGCTCGCCAGCCGGGCGAGCGTCTGCGCTTGCGCCACCGCCGCCCCGACCCGCGCCCCGGCCAGCCCATAGGCCAGCGACAGGCTGCGCAGCACGATCAGATTGGCGTGGCCCTTCACCACGGCGGCGGCGGACGGCGCCTCGGCGAACTCGACCAGCCCCTCGTCCACGACCAGCAGGGCGGGGGCGACGCGCTCGGCCATCTCGGCCACGGCCTCGGGCGAGCCGAGGGCGCGGATGACCACGGCGGCGGTGTCGGCCTTGGCAGCCGGTCGGGCATAGAGGATGGCCACCCTCTGATAGGGTTCGGCGTCCGGCGCCTGCACCTTCAGTCCGTCGCGCGCAGCCAGGCGCCAGACCAGCTCCAGCCCGTGCGTCAGCCCGCGTGTCGGCAGCACCTGATCGGCGCCGACGCCGTAGAGCGCGGCCATGCGGGTCGCCAGCGGGGCAGGCTCGACGGGGTAGCGATCCAGGCCGTCTCCGCCGGAGACGAGGGGCGGATAGGGCGCGGGCAGCGTCATGACCCTTCTCCCCTCGGGGGAGAAGGTGGCTCGCGTAGCGAGACGGATGAGGGGGCGGTGTCCAAAGGCGAGACGGAGGAGGGCGAAGCCAGCACACCCCTCATCCGAGCGCCTCTGGCGCCCACCTTCTCCCTCAAGGGGAGAAGGAAGCGATCGTTCATCATCCCGCGGTCCTCAGGTCGGCGGCTCTGGCGTGGGCCTCCAGCCCCTCCAACCGGGCCAGGGCGGCGGCGACGGGGGCCAGGGCGGCGGCGCCCTGTTCGCTGACGGTCTGGACCGACATGGTGGTCATGAAGCTGGCGGTGGTCACGCCGCCCAGCGTCCGCGCCGCGCCGTCGGTCGGCAGGACGTGGCTCGGCCCCGCCGCATAGTCGCCCAGCGTTTCCGCCGCCCAGCGCCCGACGAAGACGGCGCCCGCCGCGCTGATCCGCTCGACCAGCCGCTCGGCTTCCTGCGTCTGGATCGACAGGTGTTCGGGGCCATAGAGGTTCGCCACCTCGCACGCCTCGGTCCTGTCGCGCACGCGGATGGCGCGGGCTTCGGCCAGAGACGCGCGGGCGATGGCGGCGCGAGGCAGGCGCTCCACCTGACGCTCGACCTCGGCGATGATCTCGCTCAGGGCCGTGCCGCTGTCAGACACCAGAATGACCTGCGCGTCCGCGTCATGCTCGGCCTGGCTCAACAGGTCGGCGGCGACGATCTCGAAATCGGCGTCGCGGTCGGCGATGACCAGCAGTTCCGACGGCCCCGCCGGCAGGTCTTGCGCCGGGCCGCCGGGCAGGGCGGAGGCGTATCGCTTGGCCTCGGCCACATAGGCGTTGCCGGGGCCGAACAGCTTGTCGACGGGCGCGATGACGCCGTCTTCTAGCTTCGCGCCGAAGGTCAGGGCGGCGATGGCCTGCGCCCCGCCCAGCAGCCACAGCTCGTCCAGCCCCGCCTCGGCGGCGGCGGCGATCATGGCCGGGTGGACCGAGCCGTCCTTCGACGGCGGCGTCACGGCGACGCGCCGCCCGACCCCGGCCACGCCTGCCGGAATGGCCAGCATCAGCAGCGACGAGAATAACGGCGCCGTCCCGCCCGGAACATAGAGCCCGGCCGAGCGGATCGGCCGCCAGACCAGTTTGGACTTCACGCCCGGTGTGGTCTCGATGAAGGCGGTGTCCTCGGGCCTCGTGGCCTGATGGAAGACGCGCACATTGTCGGCGGCGACGCGCAGGGCGCGTGCGGCGGCGGGCGGCAGGTCGCGGCGGGCCTTGGTCGCGGCGGCCTCGGTGATGGCGATGCGGCGCGGCGGGGCGCCGTCCAGCCGGGTCGCCCAGTCGGTCACGGCCTCGCCGCCGCGCGCCCGTACGTCGTCGAAGATCTCGCGCACCACGCTGGAGACGAAACCTTCGGTGCGGCGTTGCGGGCGGGCCAGGGCGGCTTTGCGCCCGGCGGCGTCGAGTTGGTTCCAGTCGATACGCTTCATCACATCATCTTCTCGATGGGCAGGACCAGGATGGCCGACGCCCCTTCAGCCTTCAGTTTCTCCAGCGTCTCCCAGAAGACCGCCTCCTGGCAGACGGCGTGGACGGCCACGGCGTCGTCACGGCCCGACAGGGGCATGACGGTCGGCGACCCTGCGCCGGGCAGCAAGGCGGTGATCCGGTCCAGCGCCGTGCGGGGCGCGTTCAGCATCACGTATTTGGCCCCTTGTGAGGACACCACGCCCGCCATCCGCTCGACGATGGAGTCCAGCAGGTGCTGAAGCCCGGCCTCGGGCGGGGTCGGCGACTTGATCAGCACGGCCTGGCTGTCCAGCACCGTGTCGCGCGCGCTCAGACCGTTGGCCTCCAGCGTCGCGCCTGTGGAGACCAGATCGCAGATGGCGGCGGCCAGCTTCAGCCGAGGGGCCACTTCGACCGCGCCGCGCATGGTGACGATGTCCGCATCCACGCCCGCCTCATCCAGAAAGCGGCGCAGAACCTTAGGATAGGAGGTGGCGATCCGTAGGCCCTGCAATGACGCCGGCCCGGCGTAGTCCAGCGCCGGCGGCGTCGCGATCTTCAGCGTGCAGCGGCCGAAGCCCAGCGGCATGACGACCTCGGCGTTCGGCCCGCCGTTCTTCACTTCCTCCAGCACGTTCTCGCCGACGATGCCCAGATCGCAGACCCCGTCCGCCACGAAGGTCGGAATGTCGTCGTCGCGCACCCGCAGCAGGTCGATCGGATAGTTCTCGATCCGATACAGCAGGTCGTTGTTTCCTTTGACCACGCGCAGGCCCGCATCGCGGACCAGATCGAGGCTGCGTTCGGCCAGGCGGCCGGATTTCTGGACGGCGATACGCAGCCGCCCCTGAACCGTGCTCATGATGTCAACTCAGGCTTTCAGTCTGTCCAGCACCAGCCGATAGCCCTGGTGCGGCATGTCCTTCAGGGAGCGCGCGACGCGCACCACGGTGGTCGGGCTGGCCGGGGCCTCGGCGGCGATCTCGCGATAGGTCTTGTCCCCGGCATCCAGCATCCGCGCGACCTGCCACCGCTCGGCCATGGCGCGCAGCTCGGCCGGGGTGCATAGGTCGGCCAGAAAGGCGTCCGCCTCCTCCCGCGTTTTCAGCGAGAGCAGGGCGTCCAGCAGGGCGATCTTGGCGGCGTCGGTGCTCATGGCGCGTTCCATTATGCTGTAACAATGGAACGGTCAAGAGGTGAGTTGACGTCACCTCTTTTTCCTCCCCACGTGTGGGGAGGGGGACCACGTAGTGGTGGAGGGGCTATGCCGCCGACCGTCGAAATCTATCGTCGCGCGTCCAAGATGCGTCGCGCCCTGACGCCGCCCGAGGCGCGGCTATGGACGCAGATCAAAGGCGGCGGCCTCGAAGGACTGAAATTCCGCCGCCAGCATTCGGTCGGCCCCTACATCCTCGACTTCTACTGCCCTGCCGCGCGCCTCGCTGTGGAGGTCGACGGCGCAACGCACGACGACCGGGGCCAAATCGCTCACGACTCGCGACGAACCGCATGGTTGAAAACGCAGGGGATTGAGGTTCTGCGCATCCGGGCCACGGATGTTCGGGATCATCTCGACGGCGTTCTGGCCGTGATCCTGCTTCACGCGACGGGGCGGTAAAGAGCCCCTCCACCACTTCGTGGTCCCCCTCCCCATTGGCATAGGGGAGGAAAATGCTGACGGCCACTCGCTAGTCGCGCTTGGCCACTCTATCTGTCCGCCATGAGCAAGGTAGTGATCATCGGCGCGGGACACGCGGGGGGCTCGGCGGCGGCGCTGCTGAGGCAGTATGGGTTCGAGGGAGAGATCGTCCTGGCGGGGCAGGAGGTTGCGCCGCCCTATCAGCGGCCGCCCCTGTCCAAGGCCTGGCTGAAGGGGGAGGCGGGTCTGGAAGACCTGCTGTTGCGCCCCGAAAGCTTCTACGCCGAGCAGAATATCGCGCTGCGCACCGGCGTCACGGCGACCGCCATCGACGCGGGTGCGAAAACCGTCACCTTCGCCGACGGCACGGTCGAGCCTTACGATGTGCTGATCCTGGCCACCGGCTCGACGGCCCGCAAAC
>NZ_FUIE01000042.1 GCF_900163625.1 Brevundimonas diminuta 3F5N | reverse complement strand
CGGATGAGGGGTGTCGGCGCGACGTTCAAAGTTTGAGAGCGCACGGTTGAGTTCAAACGACAGGACGACGGCGTAACCACCCCTCATCCGAGCGCCTCCGGCGCCCACCTTCTCCCTCAAGGGGAGAAGGGTCAGCGGACGTCGAACGCCAGCATCAGGGTCTTCTGCGCCGGGTTGGCGTTGTCGTCGGACAGGATGTAGAGGCGCGTCCCTTCCGCGCGGCGCTCGGCGGCGATCCCCTCGAAATTATCGGTCAGACCGGGCAGTTTCAGCTCGACCAGAACCGGCCCCAACGCGCCCTCGGCGTCCATGCGGCGCACGCGGGCGCGCACGTCAAACGGCGGGCGCCACGACCGTTGCACCGCGAACCAGCCGTCGCCGCCGGGATCGCGCTCCAGCCCGGTCAGCCGCCAGCTGTCGGAAGGCGTCGTCGGCTCGACCACGGTGCGGCAACCGGCCGGCGAACAGTCCCAGATCCCCCCGCCTTCGCCGCCGACGCGCCAGCCGCCGGGCGCCGTCGCCAGCGCCTCCAGGCCTTCATTCAGCGGGAAGTCGGCCGTCGGATGCGGCCGCGCCTCGGGCCGGGCGTTGAGCGCATCCAGCGGGCCGTAGCTCCAGATGCGATGCTCGCGCTCGAAGCTGACCAGCACCTCGCCGTCCTCGGTCAGGGCCAGCCCTTCGGCGTCGCCCGCGACCTTGTCGGCGATCGGTTCGCCTTGGGCCGTGGTCAGTCGCCGCACCCGCAGATCGTGCAGCCCCGCCAGCTTTCCGTCCGCATCCAGCTCCAGCCGCCCGCGCACCAGGTCGCCTGAGTCCGATACGGCGATGAAGCCGCCGGCGCCCGTCAACTTCAGGTCCGACAGGCCGTGCAGGCTGGAGACCGGGGCGGCGATCAACTGCACTCCGCCCGCATAGCGCACGCCCTTGGCCAGCTTGGCGCCGCCCGGCCAGCCCAGTCCGACCTGCCGGGTCGAGCCGCCCGCAGGCGCCCAGCCGTCGGCCGTCGCCTCCGGCGTCCAGGGATGGGAGGTGACCGCCGCCCCGGCGCAGGCGGCCAGGGCGAGGGAGATCAGGGCGGCGACGTAGAGGCGGCGATTCACGCCGCGCGCTTGTGCGGGACGCGCCCGCCCTTGCTGCTGACGGTCTTCGGCTCGGCCTCGAACAGTTCCGCCAGCTTCTCGGTCATGGCGCCCGCCAACTGCTCGACGTCGACGATGGTCAGGGCGCGGCGATACCAGCGGGTCACGTCGTGGCCGATGCCGATGGCCAGCAACTCGACCGGGCTGCGCGTCTCGATCTTCTCGATCACCTGGCGCAGGTGCTTGTCCAGATAGAGGGCCGCATTGGCCGACTGGGTGGAATCGTCGACCGGCGAGCCGTCCGAGATGACCATCATGATCTGCCGCGCCTCGGGCCGGGCCAGCAGGCGGTCGTGCGCCCATTCCAGCGCCTCGCCGTCGATATTCTCCTTCAGCAGGCCTTCGCGCATCATCAGGCCCAGGTTCTTCTTGGCCCGGCGCCACGGCGCGTCGGCGCCCTTGTAGATGATGTGGCGCAGGTCGTTCAGGCGGCCCGGATTGGCGGGCTTGCCGGCGCTGATCCAGGCCTCGCGGCTCTGTCCGCCCTTCCAGGCGCGGGTGGTGAAGCCCAGGATCTCAACCTTGACGCCGCACCGCTCCAGCGTCCGCGCCAGAATGTCGGCGCAGACCGCCGCCACCATGATCGGCCGCCCGCGCATCGAGCCGGAGTTGTCGATCAGCAGGGTCACGACCGTATCGCGGAACGGGCTTTCGCTCTCCATCTTGAACGACAGGGGGCTGGTCGGGTCGGTGATGACGCGGGTCAGGCGCGCCGTGTCCAGCATCCCTTCCTCAAGGTCGAACATCCACGAGCGGTTCTGCTGGGCCAGCAGCCGCCGCTGTAGCTTGTTGGCCAGGCGCGAGACCACGCTGCCCAGCGTCGACAACTGAGCGTCCAGCAGGGCGCGCAGCCGATCCAGCTCCATCGGGTCGCACAGTTCGGCGGCGTCGATGATCTCGTCATAGGCGGTTGTGAAGGCGCGATAGACCTCGACCGCGCGGCCGTCGTCCTGGGTCTGCTGGTGGTTGGGGCGGTCGCCTTCGCTGAGTTCGGGGGCGTCTTCGCGGCCCTCGCCATCCGGTTCGCCCGGCGTGCCGTCGGGGCGGGCCTGGCGCTCGTCCTCGGCGGACTGGTCGTCGGCCGTGCCGTCCAGGGAGTCGCCGCCCTCGCCGCCGTCCTGTTCTTCCTGCTCGTCCTGATCCGCCTGGTCCTGGTCGGGCTTGTCCGCGTCGTCCTCGCCGTCCTCCTCGGGCGAGTCGCCGCCGTCGGCGTCGCCGGGATCCAGGTCCAGCGCGCGCAGCAGATCCTTCATCCGCGCGCCGAAGGCCGCCTGATTGTCGCCCAGGGCCGCCAGGGCGTCCAGTTCGGCGCCCGCCTTGGCCTCCAGTTCGGCGCGGACCCGGTCCAGCATGGTCTTGGCGCCGTCGGGCGACGGCTCGCCGGTCATCCGTTCGCGCAGCAACAGGGCGGCCGCCTCGGCCACCGGCACCTGGGCCGCCTCGGCGCGCAGGGCGCCCGACTTCTCCAGCCGGGTGACCAGGGCGGAATCGAGGTTGCGCCGCACGCCCTTCAGTTCGCGCGCGCCGACCGCTTCGACGCGGGCCTGCTCCACGGCGTCGAACACCTCGGCGGCGTTCATGTCGACGGGGCGCAGCCGCGCATCCAGCGCCGGATCATGGTTGGCCAGACGCAGCGCCAGCCGGTCGGCCTGACCGCGCAGGGTCGCGCTTTCGGGCGCGGCCGGATCGCGCGGCGGATGGGGCAGTGTCAGCACGCCCTTGGACAGCTTGGGGCCGTCGCCGCCGAAATGCACCTCCAGCTCGGCCTGTTCGGCCAGGGCTCGAGCGGCGTGCGCTAATGCGCGCTTGAAGGTCTCGACGGGGGTCTCTGCGGCGGCCATGCGCCACACATAGACCATACTGCGGCGGGGGAAAGGGGACGAGGCGTCCTAGGCCGGGGATTCCGTCGCGGCGGCCCCTGGACCCAAATGGTTCAGATTCATCTGCAGCGAATGTCTGAGTCTCGTTGGACATGCGTCCAACGAAACCGATTTCGCGCTAGCGGCGCGCGGCGCGCTCGACCGGACGCTTCACCGCCGCTTGTCGGCAGATGTCCTGCCGGACGTTGGAGCCGGTCGGTTGACCGCGATAGCATTCCTCGCGCACCTCTTCCCCAGGGCGCGGCGCCGATCGATCGCGCACCACGCCGCCCACCGGCATGGCCGCCGCCGACTGGGCGTGCACGGGGGTGGTGGACGAGCTCGACAGGAGCAGGCTGAACAGAAGGGTCGTCAACATCGGCGTCTCCTTTTTGACGAAGGCTTTGTGTCAGAACACCGCACGTCCGCCGGGGGAGCGGGGCGCGGGCCGTTCGCCCCAGCGTGAACCCTGCATGTCCCGCATCATATCGGTCGACATGCGTTCGCGTTGGCTGCTGTTCAGCGGCACCTTGCGGCAGACGCGCTGCTGAATGGTGCTGCCCATGGCGCGCTCCCAGTCGCAGACTGTCCGTGTCGGGCCGCTCGTCACCGTAGGCGGTCGCGCCGAGATGGTGCGCGAAGGCGAACTGGAGGCGCTGGGCGCGCGCGGCTCGACGACAGCGGCGTTGTCATCCTGCATCGCGACGCCGTTCAGCATGAGCAGAGCAAGGACGGGGATCAGCATGGCGAGAACTCCCTTTGGGGAATGTCAGATCACCACCATGCAGACAATCGAATGGCGTTACAACACTGTTCTCTCAACAGCTCCGCTTGAGCCTAGCGGGATTTGAGCCGCACGCGCATGACGCCGCCGGGGCCGACCTCGACGTCGAACCGGCCGGTGGCGCGGACCAGTTCGGACAGCTTGGCGTGGCCATAGGTGCGCTGGTCGAAGTCGGAGTAGGTGTTGCGCAGACGGTTGGCGACGCCGCCGATGTTGACCCAGCCGTCGCCGTCCTCGTCCATGTCGGTGATGGCGGTGGCGATCAGGGGAACGGCTTCGGCGGGCTTGCGCTCGGCCGGGGGCGCCGCGCCCGCGCCCGCCTCGGCGGCGGCCCGTCCGGTCAGGTTCTCTGTGTAGATGAAACGGGTGCAGGCCTGGCGGAAGCTCTCGGGAGTCTTGCGCTCGCCAAAGCCGTAGACGGGCACGCCCTGTTCACGAATGCGCGCCGCCAGCCGTGTGAAGTCGCTGTCCGACGACACCAGGCAGAAGCCGTCGAACCGGCCCGAATGCAGCAGGTCCATCGCGTCGATGACCAGGGCGATGTCGCCCGAATTCTTGCCCTTGGTGTTCTGGAAGTTCTGCTGCCACTGAATCGCCCAGCGCGGCAGGACGTCGATCCATCCCCGCAGCGCCGGACTGGCCGCATCGCCATAGATACGCCGCGCCGAGGCCTCGCCCAGCGCGGCGATCTCGGTGAACAGCGCCTCCGCGATCCGGGCCGAGGCGTTTTCGCCGTCGATCAGAACGGCCAGGCGCGGGGCGCGGGCGGTGGCGTTCAGGGCGTCGGTCGGCATGAGAGGAGGCCTCGTGTTCGTGGGGACGTCGTCCGAAGCGCCAGCCTCGACCTCCAGGCGGGCGCGGTCAACCGCGGCTGCTCCCGGTGATGGGACATGCTACAGCGAGCCATGACCCAAACGCCCCTGCGCCGCCTGATCGACCTGCCCGGTGTCGATGATCTGGAACTGAAAGCGCTGATGAAGCCGCGCTACGCCGATCCCGACGCCCGCGACGAATTCCCCGAGATCGACGCCCTGACTCAGGCCCTGTTCGGCCTGACCGCCGACGCGGCCGAGGCCGTCGAACGGCCCGGTGACTGGGACGACATCCATCGCCTGTCGGGCGCCGATCTGGCCGACGCCTTTGAGGCCCTGGGCTGGGATGTGACGGACAAGCGCCGCAAGCCGCTGCGCCTCATGGCGCACTACGCCCTGCCTTTGGCGCTGGCGATCCGCGGCGTCGCCGGCGAGTTGCCGTTCCACGCCGAGGCCGATCACCCGACCACGGACTGGGGCGCCGGCCTGGCCGCCGACGCCGCCCGCTTCCGCAAGCGATAGAACGAAAACGGCCGGCGGGTTCCCCCGCCGGCCGTCGTCGCTTCAGGCGTGATCGAAGAGCTTACTGAGCGGGCTTCGGCGCCTCGGCGGCGCGCACCTCGACCGGCAGGCCCAGGGCGTCCAGTTGCGGTTTGACGACCGAGGCGTCGCCGACCACCACCCAGACGAAGCGCGAGGGCTGGATGGCGGCGCGGGCGGCGGCGTCCATCTCCTGCGCCGTCAGGGCGTTGATGCGGCCCGCTAGCGTCTCGGGATAGTCGTCCGCGCGGCCGTAGAGAGCGTTGGACTGCAAGGCGCCCAGCACCTGATACGAGGTCTCATAGCTGCCCGACAGGGCGCGCGTGCGGCCCAGGACGGTGCGCTCGCGCTCCTGCGCCGTCACCCCGTCAGCGCCCAGGAAGCGGTCGTACTGGCTGACCAGGGCGGCGATCGACTCGCCGGTGCGGTCGGCCTGGACTGGAGCGTTGACGATATAGGGCGCGCGGTTCTCCAGCTGGCTGATCGTGCCGCGCACGCCGTAGGACCAGCCCTTGGTCTCGCGCAGATCGGCGTTGATGCGCGACAGGAAGTCCGTGCCCAGCACCGTATTGGCGGTGGTCAGGGTCAGGATGTCGTCGGTCCCCGACACCGGCAGCACCTGACCGCCGTAGATCAGCGACTGCGGCGACTGCGGCCGGTCGATCAGCACCACCCGCGCCGAAGTCTGGGGCAGGGCGGCGTCGAAGGCCTTGTCGCCCTTGGCCGTCGCCGGGGCGCGCCAGTTTCCGAAGGCGGCCTCCAGTTGCGGCTTCAGCTCGGCCAGCGAAAGGTCCGACACCACGAACAGCTGGGCGTTGTCCGGGCGGATCCAGCGGGCGTGTTCGGCCGCCAGGTCGTCGCGCGACAGGCCGCGGATCACCGCTTCGTCGCCCGAGCCGCCGAACGAACGGCCATAGGGGTGGCTCTCGCCGTAGATCAGCGGGGGCAGGGCGCGCCCGGCGATCGACGCCGGCTGGGTCTTCTCATTGGCCAGTGCGGCCAGGCGCGTGGCGCGCAGGCGTTCGATCTCGGCCGGAGCGAAGGCCGGATTGCGAACCACGTCGGACAGCAGGACCAGCGACGGCTGCAGATTGGTCGTCACCGCCGACAGACTGGCCACCGTGCGGTCCATCGACGAACCGACGGAGACGCTCGCGCCCAGGCGCTCCTGCGCCTCGGCCAGAGCCTTGGAATCGCGCGTCGTCGTGCCTTCCTGCATGATGTTCAGCATCAGGGTGTGGGCGCCCAGGCGGTCGGCGCGGTCGGCCGCGACCCCAGCGTCGAACTCCAGCGCCACGCGGGTCACCGGCACGGTGGTCGAGCGAGCGTAGACGATCTCGATCCCGTTCGACAGGGCGGCGCGCTCCACCGCCGGGAAGTCGACGTTGGACACCTGGCCGATGGCCGGGGCGGGGTCGCGGGCCACGCGCTGGATCGGTTCGGCCGGAACCGGCGTCGCGCCCGCCGGGGCTGCGGCGGCCTCGGCATAGGCTTCGCGCTCGCCCGGCACGACGATCTGGCTGTAGACGGGGCGGCTCAGCCACTTCTGCAGGGCGGCCTGGACCTGGGCCGGGGTCACGGCGGCGTAGGCCGCCAGCTCCTTCTTGTAGAAGTCCGGATCGTTCGAATACAGCTGGCCTTCGGCCAGGACCGAGGCCTTGCCGTTGGCGGTCTCCAGCCCCTGGATGCGCTGCGAGGCGTAGCGCGTCACCACGCGGTTGATCTCGTCCTGGGTCGGGCCGTTGGCGATCAGGTCGGCCAGCACGGCGTCCATGCGCCGGGCCACGGCGTCCGCATCGGCGCCCGGCTTGACCATGGCGGAATAGCTGAACATCCCCAGGCGCTGGAAGGTCTGGTTCGAGGCCGAGACGCTGGAGGCCGTCTGCTCGTCGCGCACCAGGACGTTATCCAGACGCGAGCTGGCCAGGCCGCCCAGCACGGAGGCGCCGACGCTCAGCGGCACGGAGTCGGGGTCGCCCAGGCCCGGCACGGCCCAGGTGCGGCTGATGCGGGTCTGGGCCACGCGGTCGTGCAGCACCTGTTCGACCGGCGCCGCCAGGGTCGGCACAGGGGCCGCCGCGGGGGTGTTGACCGGGCCGCGCGCGATGGCGCCGAAATACTTCTCGGTCAGCTCGCGGGCCTTCGCCTCGTCGATGTCGCCTGACAGGACCAGGACGGCGTTGTTCGGGCCGTAGTTCTCACGGAACCAGTCGCGCACCGTCTCCATGCTGGCCGAGTCCAGATCGGCCATCGAACCGATGGTCGAGTGGCGATAGGGGTGGCCCTCGGGGAACAGGGCTTCCAGCGTGGCGTAGTAGGTCATGCCGTAGGGCTGGTTGTCGCCCTGGCGCTTCTCGTTCTGGACGACGCCGCGCTGCAGATCCAGGACCTCCTGGCTGACCTGCCCCAGCAGATAGCCCATGCGGTCGGATTCCAGATACAGGGTGTAGTCCAGCGCCGGGGTCGGCACCGTCTGGAAATAGTTGGTGCGGTCGAACCAGGTCGTGCCGTTCAGGCTGGTCGCGCCCGCCGCATTCATCGTCTGGATGTGGCTGGAGGGCGAGTTCTCGGACCCGCCGAACATCAGATGCTCGAACAGGTGCGCAAAGCCGGTCGAACCCTTCGGCTCGTCCTTCGATCCGACATTGTACCAGACCGACACCGCCACGACGGGCGCCTTGCGGTCTTCGTGCACCAGCACGGTCAGTCCGTTGTCGAGCTGGAAGCGCTTCCACGGAATGTCCACGCGGGCGATCAACTCGGAGACCGGCGCCCCGCGCAGGGGCTCGGCCTGGGTCGTCGTCGCAGCGGAGGCGGCGGCCGCGGGCGCGGCGATAACGGGCGTGCTCACGGCCAGCAAGGCGGCGAGCGCAACGGAAGAGGCGGCAAGGCGCATGGTGATGTCGGTTCCCAACGGATCATGTTGGGTCGGACCTTAACCACGCGCGCCGTCGCTGCAACGCGACACATTGTTATATGGAGAATTCTTCATCTTCGTCGACGCGCCTGGCGTGATCCAGGCTGGGCTCCAGGCCTGCCTTCTAAGTTGCGGCAAGCTTCAGCAGCGCCCTTAGGGCGTCGCCGTCGCCGATCTCGCCCTCAAGGGCCGCATGTTCCTGGATCCAGACCGGCGTCGCCTTGCCGAGCGCGTTTCGGCCGGCGTCGGTCAAGGCAACCCGCCGTCCGCGCCGGTCTTTCTCGTCTACCGCTATGGTGACCAGGCCAGCCCGCTCCAACGGCTTCAAATTCGCGGTCACGGTTGAGCGATCCATCGCCAGCAGTTCGGCCACGGCGCCGATCGTCGGCGGTTCGGGCCTGTTCAGTCCGTTCATCAGCGAGAACTGGCCGCTGGTGATCCCATAAGGCCGAAACGCCTCGTCGAACCGTCGGGACAAGGCCCGTGCAGCGCGCTGGGCGTGCAAGCAAAGGCAATGATCTCGAATATGCAGTGTCTGAGAAAAGGCGGTCGGTGGATTTGACATGACTGAAATTATGTTGATATCAAACTTTATGTCAATGCGTGGCGGCAACGTCTAAAGCGTCCGGACAAGCTGAAGGAGCATCCCATGATCCAGGTCACGGCTTTCAAGTGGGTGCCTGATTTCGCCCAGGGTTCAGTTCGCGACATCCGTGTTCGCTGGGCGTTGGAGGAGGCGGGCCTCGGGTATGATGATCGGCTGATTGGGTTTGAAGACCAGTCAACGCCCGCATACCGATCCCTGCAGCCTTTCGGTCAGGTTCCCGCTTACAGCGACGGCAAGGTGCAGATGTTTGAGAGCGGAGCCATTGTCTTGTGGATCGCGCAGAATTCGTCAGAACTCATGCCTGATGATCTCGCTGGACATGCGCTGGTCATGACATGGCTCTTCGCCGCCATGAACAGCGTCGAACCTCTTGTCGCCGAACTGGCCGGGATCGATTTTTTCAACGCCGACAAGGCTTGGGCGAAGGAACGACGACCAGAGGTTGAGGCCGCCCTGCGCGGGCGGTTGAGCGACTTGCAGGACGCCCTGGGGGATCGGCGATGGTTCGCCAACGACCGCTTCAGTGCGGCGGACATCTTGATGGCGCACGTGCTGCGGGACCTGCGTCACACGGACATCGTCGCCAGCTTCCCTGCGCTAGCCGCCTATGTCACGCGCGCCGAGGCCCGCCCTGCGTTCAAGCGCGCGCTCGCAGATCAGTTGAGGCCATTCGGCGAGTACGAGGCGATCCAGCGGGCCGCCGTGTAGGATGAAAGCGGCCCGTCGCCGGGCTCGATCAAAGCCGGGACTGGTGGGCCTTTTCCTCAATCCTCGTCCATCTTGAGCGCGGCGATGAAGGCTTCCTGCGGGATCTCGACCTTGCCGAACTGGCGCATGCGCTTCTTGCCCGCCTTCTGCTTCTCCAGCAGCTTCTTCTTGCGGGTGGCGTCGCCGCCGTAGCACTTGCTCGTCACGTCCTTGCGCAGGGCGCGGACGGTTTCGCGGGCGATGATCTTGCCGCCGATGGCCGCCTGGATCGGGATGGTGAACATGTGCGGAGGGATCAGCTCCTTCATCTTCTCGACCATGCCGCGGCCGCGCGTTTCGGCGCGGGCGCGGTGGACCAGCATGGACAGAGCGTCGACCGGCTCGGCGTTGACCAGGATGCTCATCTTCACCAGGTCGCCGACCTTGTAGTCGGTGATCTCATAGTCGAACGAGGCGTAGCCCTTCGAGATCGACTTCAGGCGGTCGTAGAAGTCGAACACCACTTCGTTCAGCGGCAGCTCATAGACCACCAGGGCGCGGGAGCCGACGTAGGACAGCTCGATCTGGCTGCCGCGACGGTCCTGACACAGCTTGATCACGCCGCCGAGGTATTCGTCGGGGGTCAGGATGGTGGCCTTGATCCACGGCTCGCTGATCGTCTCGATCTGCATGACGTCCGGCAGGTCGGCCGGGTTGTGCAGGTCGATCTCGGTCCCGTCGCGCAGGCCGATCTTGTAGACGACCGAGGGGGCCGTCGCGATCAGGTCGAGATTGAACTCGCGGCTCAGGCGCTCCTGAATGATCTCCAGGTGCAGCAGGCCCAGGAAGCCGCAGCGGAAGCCGAAGCCCAGGGCCGCCGAGGACTCCATCTCATAGGTGAAGCTGGCGTCGTTCAGGCGCAGCTTGCCGATGGCGGCGCGCAGGTCTTCAAAGTCGGCGGCGTCGACCGGGAACAGGCCGCAGAAGACCACCGACTGCACGTCCTTGAAGCCCTTCAGCGCTTCGGCCGTGGGCTTCTTCTCGTCGGTGATGGTGTCGCCGACAGCGGCGTGGGCGACTTCCTTGATCTGGGCGGTGATGAAGCCGACCTCGCCGGGGCCGAGCTGGTCCACGGGGGTGTTCTTGGGCAGGAAGACGCCGACGCGGTCGACCAGGTGCGACGAGCCGGTCTGCATCATCTTCACGCGCATGCCGGCCTTCAGCACGCCGTCGAACACGCGCACCAGCAGCACCACCCCCAGGTAGGGGTCGTACCAGGCGTCGACCAGCATCGCCTTCAGCGGGGCGTTGATGTCGCCCTTGGGCGCGGGCAGGCGCGCGACGATGGCCTCCAGCACGTCCTCGATGCCGATGCCCGACTTGGCCGAACACATGACCGCTTCCGAGGCGTCGATGCCGATGACGTCTTCGATCTGGGCCCGCACCCGGTCCGGCTCGGCGGCGGGCAGGTCGATCTTGTTCAGGACCGGCACGATCTCGTGGTTGTTGTCGATCGCCTGATAGACGTTGGCCAGGGTCTGGGCCTCGACGCCCTGCGAGGCGTCCACCACCAAGATCGAGCCTTCACAGGCGGCCAGCGAACGCGACACCTCATAGGCGAAGTCGACGTGGCCCGGCGTGTCCATCAGGTTCAGGACATAGTCGTGCCCGTCCTTGGCCTTGTAGTTCAGGCGCACGGTCTGCGCCTTGATGGTGATGCCGCGCTCCTTTTCGATGTCCATATTGTCCAGGACCTGCTCGGACATTTCACGCGCGGTCAGGCCGCCTGTGAACTGGATCAGGCGGTCGGACAGGGTCGACTTGCCGTGGTCGATGTGGGCGACCACCGAAAAGTTGCGGATGCGTTCGATAGGGGGCGTCGTCATGGTTCGGCGCGCGTAGCACGGCCGGAGCGATTGCGCCACGGGAGCCGTTGAGTGGGGGGCTCGAACCGTCATGGCGACTTCGCCTTAAAAAAGTCACGACTTCGCCAACTTTATTCTGGGTGATCTTCTGATCAAATGACGGGATGCAGGGCGTCCTGATCGCACAGCTCTACTCCAATTGATCAGATCTTCTCCCGCAAGGTGGGTGGGGTGTGCGAATTATCGAGGAAAATCAGAGGTTCTCTTAAGGGGAACGACCCGTGTCATTCGACGATTTCGGCCTTCGGAGGTGGAGGAGCCTCCTTAATCACCTTTGATTGGAGGCAAGGAAATGCGTGCCAAACTAATGACGTCTGCTGCGGTCCTGGCTGGGGCCCTGGCTTTTGCGGGCATGGCTCAGGCTCAGTCCTCGAGCGGTCCGAACGGCCCGGTCGGCGGCAACACTTCGGCGGCCGACTCCTACAACAGCGGCGGCAACAGCACCGACGTGGACCTGGGCGTCGCGGATTCGTTCAACGACAACTCGGACAACTCCACCGATCTGGACGTGGGCATCTCGGACTCGCTGAACGACAATTCGAACAACTCCACCAACACCAACCTGGAGTTGGGCGTCTCGGAATCGTTCAACGACAACTCGGACAATTCGACGAACACTGAAGTCGGCATTTCCGACTCGTTCAACACCGATGCATCGACCAATACGGACAATTCGATCAACACCAACCTGGAGTTGGGCGTCTCTGACTCCTTCAACGACAATTCGGTGAATGACTCGGGCAACGACAACTCCACGAACATCGGCGACATCCGTGTCTCCCTCAACATGCAGGAACTCAGCGCCAACGTCAGCGATCTGAGCTTCGACATGTCGGAAGACGGCCAAGGCCCGCAAAACGCGCGGATCCGTACCGGCAACATCAACCAGAGCGGCGGCGCCTTCGCAGGCTTCGCCGGCATCCAGACGGTGAGCAACAACACCGGCATGGCGTCGGTTGGTCAGGCGGCCACGGCGATCAGCGCCAACGCCAACATCACCTTCGGCAACGGCGGCGGCAACTAGGCCTTCGTTTTTCGGCGGCCGGTTCTCCGGCCGCCGAACTTCTTTCCTGGGAGGGAACCATGCTCAGCATTCTGTCGACCCTGGCGTTGCTGGGGGCGGCCGATCCGAATTCGGCCTCTCCGCCGACGCCCCCTCCGCCTTTCATCATTATCGCTCCGGCCGTCGCCGACGCTCCAACCGCCGCCACAGGGCCGCGGTCGCTGGCGGTTGACGAGCTTGATGCGTTGCACGGCCGTCAGGGCGCGTCGTCTGTCGTTATCGCCAGCGATCAACTGCTGCAGGCGACCAACAGCGGCAACAGCGTCAACGCCAATACAGTGACGACGGGCGGCATGCGCATCGACGCCAACGCCTTCTCCGGCTTCAACGGCGTCGGCAATTTCGTCATGAACAGCGGCAACAACAATAACCTGCAAGGCGCGATCACGATCAATATCGTGACGACGGCTCCGAACCCGTGACACGCTCGTCCGCCCGGCTTCTGCTCAACCTGGGGCTGGCCGCCGTAGCGGGCCTGCCGGCCCTGTCGGCGGCTTCGGCTCAGGCCGAGATCTTGTTGAACAACGGTCCGGCCGCCGCTCGGGTGAAGGTGGTCAGCTATCGCGACCTGCCGTTCCGCACCGTGGTGCGCCAGCAGTATGACTTCAGCTGCGGGTCGGCGGCCCTGGCCACCCTTTTGCGCCATCACTACGGCCGCGATGTCGGAGAGGCTCAGGTGTTTCGCGCCATGTTCGCCGACGGCGACCAGGAGACCATTCGCCGTGTCGGCTTCTCCCTGCTGGACATGAAGCGATACCTCGACGCGCGCGGCTATCCCGCCGACGGCTTCCGGCTCAGCCTCGATGAGCTGATCGAGATGAACGCCCCGGCCATCGTGATGATCGATACGGCCGGCTACAAACACTTCGTGGTCTTCAAGGGCGATGACGCGGGCCATGTCCTGGTCGGCGACCCGGCCCTGGGACTGAAGATCTATTCGCGCGACCAGTTCACCGAGATGTGGAACGGGGTCGCTTTCGTCGTCCGTCAGCCGGCGGACACCTTCAACGACGCCGAAGAGTGGCGCGTCTGGAACCGGTCGCGACCGGGGCAGGCGCTTCAACCCATGTCCTTGGCTGAACTGACGCGGGAGTTGCCGCCGCTGTATCAAGTGACGACGCGTTTCTCCCTCGATCCTTATCTGAGGTGACGACCATGAGACGCGCGCGTTCAAGCATTCTGCTCGTCATGACCTGTCTGGCGCCGGTCAGTCTCGCGGCGCCGGTCTCGGCCGAATCTATCGCTTTTGCGGCCGAGCTTGTCGGCGACGCCTCGCTGGAGCCCTTCGCGATCCCGCCGCCGCAAGCCTCGGCGCCGGCCGCGCCGCCTGACGCGGTCATGAGCGGGCCTCAGGTCATGACCGACGCGGACATGTCAGAGGCGCGAGGCGGCTTCATGACGGCGGGCGGCTTCACCTTCGGCTTCGGCGTCGTGGTCCGTTCCTATGTGAACGATCAGCTGGCCCTGCAGACGCAACTGACCTGGACGCCGACCGGCCCTGTAAGCCAGCAGGTGCAGCACAATGTTCCCGGCGTGGCCGATCTGGCGGGCGCCATGGCCAGCCTGGTGGCGGGCGGCATCGACCTTCGCGGCTTGAACAACACCGGCGGGGTGGCGGTGGTGGACGGCTCGGGCGCGACGGCGATCCTGCACAACATCACGACCAGCCAGTTGCAGAACCTGATCATCAACAACGCCGATAATCGCAACATCCGTCAGGACATGGAGCTGAACCTGGTCCTGCCCGACCTGGCGACGATTCAGACCAACAGCCAGATGCACAACTACGGATCGAACATCGCCCGCGACATCGACTGGGCCGGACTCAGGAGCCTGGGCGGCTTCTAGGCCGCAGCGTTGGAGTCTCCCTCCCTCCCTCTTAGGGGCCGCCGTCGGGCGGCCCCTTCTTCATGTCAGAAGATGATCGGCAGGCGCAGGATGAAGCGCATGTCCGGCGCATCCTCGGTCACGCCGAACTCGAAATTGCCGTTCAGGCTGTAGCGGTCGTTCAGCAGGTAGGACATGCCGAACTGCAAGGCGCCGACCTGTAGTTCGTCAGACTCTTCGGTGATGTCGTTCAACTCGCTCTTCGTCGGCCGGATATAGTTGTGCTTATAGCCCAGCGAGAAGGAGAAGCGCGGGTTCAGCGAGAAGCCGAAACCGATCGACAGGCCGATGGCGTCGCCCGGATCGACCTCGCCGATGCGGATCTCGCCCTCGGTCTTGTTGATGTCGCGCGGCAGGTGGGCGAAGTAGCTAAGGCTGCCGAAGATCACTGCCGGATCGCTGGGATACAGGAAGCTGACGCTGGGCTCGACGCCCCAGAAGCCCGATCCGGTCGCCAGGCGCGTGGCGACTCCGAACTCGTCGCGATCAATGTCGAAGGGCCCTTCGCCTGTGTCGCTCTTGACCCTCAAGCCGGCGATGAAGATGGGGCGGCCGCGCTCGCCGCCGTTGATTTGATAGCGGACGGCCGCTTCGACGTCGCCGACGCCGTCGCCGCTCAGGTCGATGGTGCGCGTCACCGCCTCGTCGCGCTGCTGCACGGTGGTGATGGTGTCGTTGCGCCAGACATAGGGCACACGCAGCTCCGCCTCCATGCGCGACCCGGTGCCGTATTTCCCGGCCACGGTGACGACGCCGGTGTCGCGATCGGCCTCATTGGCCTCGATCACCCCGATCTGCACGCCGGGCACGATCTCGATGCCCCGGAACACCAGGCGGTTGGCGCTGGAGCGCGTGTATTCGGTCGAGACGTCCAGGGTGAACTTGCCGGGCTGGCTCAACACGGCGATGCCTTCGGGAATGGCGGCCAGCTGCTCGCGTCGCACCTCGGGAGAGGGCGGCGGCGGGGCTTCGGTCGGCGGCAGGGTCGGTTGGGCCGGACCATTGGGCGCGATGGAGCTGGCGACCTGCTGGCCGGCGCGCAACTGGTTCAGTGTGCGATCCGCAAAGACCGCTCGGCCCGAGGCGTCGGTCTGCACCTGCCAGCGCGGATCGACGGACGGCGGCGCCATGGCCGCGCGCTCGCTCAGCAAGGCCTCCTGCGCCTCGATCCGGCGTTGCTGCTCGATGACCAGGGCTTCCAGCCGCGCGACCCGCGCCGCCAGCTCCTCGTCCTGGGCCAGGGCGGCGCCGGGGGCCAGCAGGGCCGCCATCGCGACCGAGGCGCCGATCAGCCGCAGCGCGGATCCGGCCCTACGCGGCGGTCGACCGGGCGAGAGAGGCGGGCGGGGCCGAGAGGGTTGTCGGTGGGGGCTCATGACGCTCGCTCTCTCTTTTCGTTCTGGTTTCAGTGAAGGGCGTGGTCGTCGACGCCATAATCGCTGGCGGCGCGCAGATAGGCCTCGTCCAGAAGGGTGACCCAGCCGCTCTGCATGGCGATCAGCCGCCCACGCCGCATCTGGCCCAAGGTGCGGCTGACATGGACCAGGCTCAGGCCCAGGGCGTCCGCCAGGGTCTCCTGGGTCAGCGGCAGGTGCAGGCGGTCGCTGGTGCACAGACCGGCGCGTTGCAGTCGGTCGCGCAACTCCAGCAGCAGATGAGCCAGGCGCGCCTGGGCGGACTGTCGTCCTAGTCGCACCACATGGTTCAGCAGGCAGGTTTCCTCGTATCGACGCGATGTCGCCAGGGCGCGGCGCAGCCGGTCGTGGCGCGGGTCTTGAAGCGCCAGGATTTCACGCAGCATCAGGGCGTCGACATATTCGACCCGCGTCAGGGCGATGATGGTCGTCTCGTCCAGCGGGCGCGGATCAAGGCTCAGCCCCACCGAGTCTCCGGGCAGCAGGAAGCCGAAGATCTGGCGCTGGCCGTCGGCCAGGATGCGCTGGCGACACGCCCATCCGCTCAGGATCAAGCGCGGCGAGGCGGCCCGGCCGTCGGGATCGAAGGACTGGCCTGCGGGCACGGCCTCCTGAAACACACACAACCGGCGAACCAGGGCGCGTTCTTCATCGCTCAATCGGGTGATGGAGGCGAGGTTGCGCAGGGCGGCCAGATCGGCCGGCGCAGATACGGAACGGCGCACGCTCACCGCGCGCGTCACCATGCCCTTGCGGGCAGGCGCGACCCACCACCTCCGGCGGTCCGGCTTCGGTTCCTCTCCCACACCATCTCAGGCGTTCCTCCAGGACAAGAAACGGCCACAATGCGACGGTCGTTCCTGCCAAGGCGCAGAAACGTTGATTTTATATTAACTTGGCCGTGGAGGCCGCCGATCGCACGAAGGCTGCGGCGTCGTTCAGGTAGAACGGACGACGGACCTTACGGTCGGTCTGTCTTCTCATCATGATGTGAGGAAAGATGGCGCACCCGAAGAGATTCGAACTCCTGACCCCCAGATTCGTAGTCTGGTGCTCTATCCAGCTGAGCTACGGGTGCGCACTGCCTTGCGGGCAGGGCCGGGTATCTAGCGGGTCGCCTTCGGGCTGGCAAGCAGGTTTTCTCAGAAAATCTTGAGAAAATGCGGGGTTGGCCTCGGAGGCCTGCGGGCCTAGGCATAAAGCCTCCCTGTAATGTCCCGGAGTGCTTGAGTGCGCGCCTTTTCCTTCTCCCATCTGCGTCCTGCGCGCAGGATTTCCTCTCTCACAGCCGGGACGGCGCTTGCGGCCCTGTTGCTGACGGGATGCGCGACGACGGCGGAAGGGACACAGGCTGAGGCGGCGCCGGTTTCGGCGGAGGCGTCGATCGCGGCGCAGGTGTCCGCAGCCAAGGGACCGTTCGTGTCGGCGGCCAATCCCCTGGCGGTCGAGGCGGGGATGAAGGTGCTGGCGCGTGGCGGTTCGGCCGTGGACGCGGCGGTGGCGATCCAGGCGGTGCTGGGCCTGACCGAGCCGCAGTCTTCGGGTCTGGGCGGCGGCGCCTTCATGATGTTCTATGAGGCCGAAAGCGGCGTCGTCACCGTCTATGACGGGCGCGAGACCGCGCCGGCCGCCGCCACGCCTGAGCTCTTCTATGAGAACGGCAAGCCTCTGGCGTTCGGGGATGCGGTGCTGAGCGGACGCTCGACCGGGGCGCCCGGCGTGGTGCCCATGCTGGCCCTGGCCCAGAAGCAACACGGCGCCCTGGCCTGGTCCGAGCTGTTCGGCGACGCTGAGAAACTGGCGCAGGACGGCTTCGTCGTCAGCCCGCGTCTGGCGGGCATGATCAACGGCTACGCGCCTCAGGCGAAGACCCGCTGGGCGACCGAATATTTCACCAAGCCGGACGGCGCGCGCTATCAGGCGGGCGAGACCCTGCGGAACCCGGCCTATGCTGAGACGGTGCGCCGCATCGCCCGCGAAGGCGCGGCCGCATTGCAGCAGGGCCCGCTGGCCGAGGCCATCGTCGCGGCGGTGAACGAGGGGCCGCGTCCCGGCGCCCTGACGACCGCCGACATCGCCGGCTATCGCCCCGTGGTGCGCGAGGCCGTGTGCGGTCCCTATAAGATCTACACCATCTGCGTGCCGCCGCCGCCGTCCAGCGGGGCTTCGATCCTGGAGCTGCTGGCCATGGCCGAGCAGACGCCGGACATCGACAAGGGGCCGAACAGCCCCGAGGCCTGGGCCGCCTTCGGCCAGTTGCAACGGCTGATGTACGCCGACCGCGACCGCTACTTCGGCGATCCGGCGTTCGTCTCCGTGCCGGTCGCGGGCCTGCTGGACCCGGTCTATGTCGCCGAGCGCGCGGCCCTGGCGCCGGCCTTGCGCGGCGCGGCGCCCTATGGCGTGCCGGCGGGGGCGCCGAACGTCGGCGCGGACGCCACGCGCGAACCGGCGGGCACCTCGCACCTGGTCGTGGTGGACGCCAAGGGCGACGCCGTCAGCATGACCACCACGGTCGAGAGCTTGTTCGGCTCGGGCCGGATGGCGGGCGGCTTCTTCCTGAACAATCAGCTGACCGATTTCTCCCTGGTCCCGACGGCGACGGACGGCACGCCGGCGGCCAACGCCGTGGCGGCGGGCAAGCGTCCGCGCTCGTCCATGTCGCCGGCCCTGATCCTGGATCGCGAAGGGCGTCTGGTCGGTCTGCTGGGCTCGCCGGGCGGTTCGTCCATCCTGGCCTATAACGCCAAGGCCCTGATCGGCGCCCTGGCCTGGGGCCTGCCGCTGCAACAGGCGTTCGACCTGCCGAACCTGGTGGCCAAGGGCGACGGCTTCGGCGCCGACACAGAGGGCTTCCCCGACGCGGTGCGCGAAGGCATGGCGGCGCGGGGCGTCGAGCTGCGGCCCAATACGACCGAAACCTCGGGCCTGCATGGCGGCCTGTGGCGGAACGGGCGCTGGGATGGGGCGGCCGACAGCCGCCGCGAGGGCGTGGCGCGGACGCAGTAAAGGCTGCGAAGCCGCCTAGCGCGGCGGGCGGATCGTCAGTTGGAAGGCCACCAGGCCTTCCGACACGTCGGTCCTGATGCCTTGATAGCCGCGCAGGCCCTTGGCCTCGATCTCGCGATAGACGACGCCGAAGGAGCTCTGCACCGCGCCCCGGCGATAGGCCACGCCGATGGAGGCGTCGCCCAGATAGCTTCCGGCGTCCTGGCTGACGCCGGACCGGGCGAAGTCGCCGTCGCGCGTGCGGGCGAAGTTGTAGCCGACCGCCCGCTTGGAGCCCGCCGCATACAGATACCAGCGCGGGCGCTCGCCGAAGGCCTCGTCGCCGTTGGGAGCCAGGCGATCCAGGTTCTCGCCGATGCGCAGGGTGGCGCCCGCCTCGGCCGAGGGGCCGTCGCTGCCGACGCCGAAGCCGGCGTGGGGCGTCAGCGACACCTCCAGTCCTGAGGCCGTGCGGCCCTTCGCGGCCGTCCAGCCGCGCGTATAGGTGACGTCATAGCTCTCGCCCGAGAAGGCGACGGGGTCCAGGGCGCGCGGCGGTACGGGCGAGCCGTCGGCGCGGCGCAGTTCCCCGGTGGTGGTGATCCGCAGTCGGTCGGTGAAGCCGTCGCCGGCGAACCAGGCCTCCTGGCGCAGCTCGCCCTGATCGGCGCTCAATCGGGCGACGTCGTTGAACTGCACCGGCGCGCCGAAGGCGGCGTCAGGCTCGGCGGTGAAGGGCAGGCGGCTGTCCAGCCGGGCGGCGGCGTCCTCGAACCGGACGGCGTCGCCGCCGCGCGCGGCCGTGGGTTCTTCGAGAACGGTCTGCGGCATGGCGAAAACGGTCGTCGGGGCGACCGCCGCGATCATCCATCCTGCCCATGCCATCCGTCGCATCAACGGTCCCTCCCGATCCGTTAACGCTCCCACTGTGCACGAACGCCGGGGAACCGCAACGGACTCTTTTACGCCACATTCGTTTATGACGAACGAAACCGCCCGGAGAGGGTTCCCCGGGCGGTTCAAAGGCGATGACGATGGAGGTCGGGCTCCGCCTTACTGGCAGGCCAGGCACTCGTCGTAGTTGGTCGGTGCGGCCGAGAAGAGGTCCGGCTGGTTCGGATCGATCTCTTCTTCCTTCTTGTCCTCGGCGCCGGCGAAGGCGGCGCGCTGCACCGACTTGGAGCGCAGGTAGTAGAGCGACTTCAGGCCCCGCTCCCACGCCGACCAGTGCAACATGTGCAGGTCCCACTTGTTGACGTCGCCGGGGATGAACAGGTTCAGCGACTGCGCCTGGCAGATGTCGCCGGTACGGTCTGCGGCCAGTTCGATGACCCAGCGCTGGTCCAGCTCGAAGGCGGTCTTGTAGACGGCCTTCTCGTCGTCGCTGAGGGCGTCCAGGTGCTGGACCGAGCCTTCGTTCTCGAGGATCGACGACCAGACGGCTTCGGTGTCGATGCCCTTCTCGGCCAGCAGGTCCTGCAGATAGGGGTTCTTGACCGCGAAGGAGCCCGACAGGGTCTTGTGAGTGTAGATGTTGGCTGGGATCGGTTCGATGCCCGCCGATGTGCCGCCGCAGATGATCGAGATCGAGGCGGTCGGGGCGATGGCCAGCTTGTGGCTGAAGCGCTCCATCACGCCGCGATCGGCGGCGTCGGGGCAGGGGCCCTTTTCCTCGGCCAGGGTGCGGCTGGCCTTGTCGGCCTCGCGGCGCAGGTGCTTGAACAGGCGCATGTTCCAGCTCTTGGCCATGGCCGATTCAAAGGCCACGCCCTGCGACTGCAGGAAGGAGTGGAAGCCCATCAGGCCCAGGCCCACCGAACGCTCGCGCTGGGCCGAATAGACGGCGGCGGCCATCGACGACGGGGCGCGGGTGATGAAGTCCTCGAGCACATTGTCGAGGAAGCGCATGATGTCCTCGATGAAGCGGGGCTCTTCGCGCCACTCCAGGAAGGTCTCGGCGTTGACCGACGACAGGCAGCAGACGGCGGTGCGCTCGACGCCCTTATGGTCCAGGCCCGTGTGCAGCATGATTTCCGAGCACAGGTTGGACTGCTTGACCGACAGGCCCAGGTCCTTCTGGTGCTGCGGCATCTGCCGGTTCACCGTGTCCGAGAAGATCAGATAGGGCTCGCCCGTCTGCATCCGGATTTCGAGGATCTTGGTCCACAGGTTGCGGGCGTCGACGGTTTTGCGGACCTCGCCGTTCTTGGGCGAGAGCAGGTCGAACGGCTTGCCGTCGCGGACCGCCTCCATGAAGGCGTCGGTGATGTTGATGCCGTGGTGCAGGTTCAGCGAGCGGCGGTTGAAGTCGCCCGACGGCTTGCGGATTTCGAGGAACTCCTCGATTTCCGGGTGGTGGATGTCCAGGTAGACGGCGGCCGAGCCGCGACGCAGCGACCCTTGGCTGATCGCCAGGGTCAGCGAATCCATCACGCGGATGAAGGGGATGATGCCCGAGGTTTGGCCCGCGCCCTTGACCTTCTCGCCGATGGAGCGAACGCCGCCCCAGTAGGTGCCGATGCCGCCGCCGTTCGAGGCCAGGGAGACGTTCTCGTTCCAGACGTTCTGGATGCCGTCCAGGCTGTCGTTGACCGAGTTCAGGAAGCAGGAGATGGGCAGACCGCGATCCGCGCCGCCGTTCGACAGCACCGGCGTCGCCGGCATGAACCACAGCTTCGACATATAGTCATAGACGCGCTGGGCGTGGTCGGCGTCGTCGGCGTAGGCCGTGGCGACGCGGGCGAACATGTCCTGATAGCTTTCGCCCGCCAGCAGGTAGCGGTCTTCCAGCGTCTTCTTGCCGAAATCGGTCAGCAGGGCGTCGCGCGTGCGGTCCAGCGTCAGGCCGTTAACCACCGTCAGCTCCGGTTTGGTCTCGGGCGGAGCCGAGGAAACCGTAGAGAATTCCGTCGTCTGCAACGCTTCGCCGCCTGCCATCGTCAGTCCCCAGTGCCTATGTGGATAACGCCAGATGTTGTGTGGATAACACCTCGACTATCTAAATCTAGTGTTAAGGCGGCGGGGGCGCCAACCAATTTATCGTCTCCAAAGTGTGATTTTTCGCTTGCATGGCGGCGGGTCGGTACGGGGCGGGCGTTGCGATCCCGCTGTGATGTAGAAATGGCGGCGATGACGCCCCGACGGGCTCGGAAAATCGGCGGGAACGAGACTCTAGCTTGGCCGTTAGCGCCCCATGGCTCCGCATCCCACCGCCTTCCTGACTCGCGCCCTGCGCGTCGCCCGCACGGAGATCGCCGCCGTGGCCGCCATGCTGGTGGTCGCCCTGGGGGTGCTGATCTTCATCGAGGTGGCGGACGACATTCAGGAGGCCGACGGTCAGGCCTTCGATCAGGCCGTGCTGGCGGCGGTGCGGCCCTTCGCCGACGATCCTGGCCGTCCCTGGGGGCCGTGGTGGCTGCATGAGGCGGCGGCGGACCTGACCTCGCTCGGCGGCATATCGGTGCTGACGCTGTTCGCCGTCATCGCCATCGGCTTCCTGCTGATCATGGGCAAGCGGCTGTCGGCGCTCATGCTGGTGGTCGGCCTGGCCGGCGGGGTGGCCTTGAGCGAAGGCCTGAAAGCCCTGTTCGAACGCGAACGGCCGCCCGAGATCTATCAGGCGGTGGAGACGCTGAACGCCAGTTTCCCCTCGGGTCACGCCCTGCTGTCGACCGTCTTCTATCTGACGCTGGGCGTCATGCTGACGCGCGCCTTTCCGCGCAAGCGGTTGAAGGCCTATGTCCTGGGCTGCGCGGTGGTGATCGCCCTGCTGATCGGGCTGACGCGAATCTATTTGGGCGCGCACTGGGCGTCGGACGTGTTCGCGGGGTGGAGCGTGGGCGCCGCCTGGTCGATGGCCTTGTGGCTGGTCGCCTACGCCGCCGAGCGCCGCCGAGCGCCGCCAGCGCCTGCACGACGCGCCCCTGCAGGACGCGCCCTAGGTTAGACCAAGGTCTAGCGCCGCGACCGGGCGCGGCTGTCGGATAGTGGTCCCAGAAGCCGTCGCCGCGCAGCGACGGACGCCCCTTCAGGACGACGCTTCAGGAGTTTCCCCGTGACCGATTTCGCCGCCCTCTACGCCGAACGCCTGACGACGCCCGAGGCGGCGGCCGCCCTGATCCCGTCGGGCGCCAAGGTCGCCATGGCCCTGGGCGTCGGCCAGCCGCCCGCTCTGCTGAAGGCCCTGGCCGACCGGGCCGAGGCGCGGCAGGTGGGCGACGTCAACCTCTACTACCTGCTGTCCACCGCCATCGCGGGCGAGACGGTCATGCGCTATGAACTGACCGACCGCATCCGCCCGCACAGCCTGTTCCACGGCACCATCGAGCGGAAGCTGGAGGCGCGCGGGCGCGAGGAAGGCCGTCGCGCCGTCTGGTTCGTGCCGACGGGCTTTCAGCAGACGCCGCGTGTGCTGACGCGCGAGATCGGCGTCGACACCCTGCTGGCGACCGTCTCGCCGATGGACGCCGAAGGGTATTTCAGCCTGGGGACCAACACCGACTACGCCCTGGCCGTGTCGAAGACGGCTGAACGGGTGATCCTGGAGGTCAATCCGCACATGCCGCGCGTGTTCGGCGACTGCCGCGTCCACGTCTCGCAGGTCGCGGCCCTGGTCGAGCATTCGGCGCCCCTGCTGGAGGCGGGCAAGGCGCCTCAGCAGCCGCAGGATCGGGCCATCGGCGCCCTGATCGCCGGGTTGGTCGAGGACGGGGCGACGCTGCAGATGGGCATCGGCGCCCTGCCGGACGCGGTGTGCGCAGCCCTGCATGATCATCGCGATCTGGGCGTTCACACCGAGATGCTGACGCCCGGCCTGGTCGAACTGATGAAGGCGGGCGTGGCCACCAACGCGCGCAAGACCCTGCACCCTGGCAAGACGGTCTTCACCTTCTCCATGGGTGATCGCTCAACCTATGAGTTCCTGCACGAGAACCCGGCCTTCGAGGCTTATCCGGTCGACTATGTGAACGATCCGGCCGTCATCGCCCGCAATGCGAAGATGATCTCGGTCAACGCCACCTTGCAGATCGATCTGTTCGGCGCCTGCTGCTCCGAACATCTGAACGGGCGACAGTATACGGCGGCGGGCGGCCAGCTGGATTTCGTGCGCGGGGCGGCGGCGTCCGAGGGCGGCAAGTCGATCATCGCCTGCCACTCCACGGCGGCGAAGGGCGCGGCCTCGCGCATCGTGGCGCGTCTGGACGGCCCGGCGACGACACCGCGCAACGACATCCACTACGTCGTCACCGAGCACGGGGCGATCAATCTGAAGGGGCTGACCGACGACGCCCGCGCTCGCGCCCTGATCGGCCTGGCTGCGCCTGAGTTCCGCGAGGGGCTGGAGCGTGAGGCGAAGGCGATGGGTCTTCTCTAGGCGGCCGCCGAGGGGTTTCTTTACGATTTCCGGGAGAAGCTGGCGCCGAACCGGGGAGGGTGAAGACAGGAATGCAGGCGCGCTGGCGGATGTTTCGTCATGCGGCCGGCCGTGAGGCCGGCCCTCCGGCGACGGCCTATGTCGTCCTGTTCGCCCTGTGTCTGCTGATCGGCCACTGGAGCGCGGCGACCTACAACGCCGTGATCATCTGGCCCGCCAACGGCGTGCTTCTGGCGGCCTATCTCCTGCTCCCGCGGCGCAAGGCGGCGGCGACACTGCTGGTCTGCTTCGGGTTGAACCTGGTCAGCACGGCGGTGAGGGGGGATTCCCAGCCCTTCGTGTGGCTGAATCCCCTGCTCAATCTGGGTCAGGTCTTGATCGCAGGCGTGCTGGCGCGCCGATTATGCGGCGCCGCGCTGGATCTGCGGCGACCGCGACGGTTTCTGTGTTTCGCCCTGGGCGCCGTCGCGCCGGCGGTGTTCCTGACCACCACCTTCTCCTGTCTGCTGGCGGCGTGGCTGCGTGACTATGCGCCGGCGCTGACGGCTTTCATCTGGACGCATCTGTTCATGATGGAGACGCTGGGCCTGCTGGTCGTCACGCCCAATCTGCTGTTCCTGGCGCGGGCGCGCAGGTTCCGCGACGAGGCGACCTCGTCCTGGCTCGCGCTCGGCATGGCCGGGCTGACGGCGGCGATGGTCGTGTGGGTCTTCAGTCAGCCGAGTTCGTTGCTGTTTCTGGTCTTCCCGCCGCTGATGCTGGCGGCCTATCGCCTGTCGCCGCCGTGGATGGCCGCGACGATTCTGGTGTCTGTCGGGATCAGCTGCATTCTGACGCTGGAGGGATACGGTCCCGTCGCCGCCGCGCCGGTGGCGGATGTCGCAGCCCTGGCCCACCTTCCCCAGCGGTTGCGGCAGATGCCGCTGTACCATGTCTTCCTGATGGTGTTGGTCCTGACCTCCCTGCCGCTCAGCGCCCTGATGGCTGAACGTCGCGCCAGCGTCGCGCGGCTGGCGCGGCGCACGGCCCTGGCGTTGAAGCAACGGCGTCGGGCTGAGGTCGCCGCCGCCGCCAAGGCGCGGTTCCTGGCCGTCATGAGCCATGAGATGCGCACCCCGCTGAACGGCGTCAGCGGCTACGCCGACCTGTTGTCTCAGCGCCGCGACCTGCCCGAAGAGGCCCAAACCTACGTCGAGGCCATTCGCCAGGCGGGGGAGGAGATGCGGCGACTGGTCGAGGATGTTCTGGACGCCTCGGCCGGGGATGATGAGGTGCAGGTCGAACCGTTCGATACGACAGGTCTGATCCGCGACCTTTGCGCCCCGGCGGCGGTCGCCGCCCACGCCAAGGGGGTGGCGTTCGAGCTGAAGCTGGACGCGCCGGACATGGCTCTGCGCATGGGCGATCCGCGTCGGCTCGCCTCGGCCCTGAGGCATCTTCTGTCCAATGCGGTCAAGTTCACCGAGAGGGGCCGGATCGAGGTGTGCGCCCGGCTGGATGCTGAAAGACTGACCCTGACGGTGCGAGACACGGGGCCGGGAATCGCGCCGGATCTGGAGCCGGTGCTGTTTGATCTGTTCCAACTAGGCGACGATTCCCTGAACCGGCGGCATGGAGGGGCGGGGCTGGGCCTGCCCGCCGCGCGTCGACACGCCCGCGCCATGGGCGGAGACGTGGTTCTGGGCGAAACGTCCGATCAGGGCTCGGTCTTCATCCTGACCGTGCGTCTGGGCGAGGGGGCGGTCGAGGGCGACGGCGCGATGGAGGCGGCGCCTGCGCCATCCGACGGGCAGGTCACGCGCGTTCTGGTGGTGGACGACCATCCGACCAACCGTCTGATGCTGCGGATCATGATGGAGGCGGCCGGCTGTCGGGTGGTCGATGCGGCGGATGGGATTCAGGCCGTCGAGCAGGCCTCGGCCGAGGTGTTCGACCTGATTCTGATGGACGTGCGCATGCCGCGCCTGAATGGGCTGGAGGCGACGCAGATGATCCGCAACGGCGGTTCGGCTTCGTCACTGGCGGCGGTGCTGGCGGTGACGGCCGACGCCATGCCCGAGGACGCCGTGCGCTGTCTCGGCGCGGGCATGGACGGCCATCTGGCCAAGCCGATCACCCATGAACGGCTTTACGCCGCCGTGGACCAGGCGCTCCGCGCGGCGCACGCGCGCCTGGCCGCTTAGTTCACCTGGCCGCCTAGCCTTCCCACCCCTCGTCGAACGGAAACCGTTCGGCCCAGAAGGGCTGAAGCGCGGGCAGGGCGTCGACGCGCCGCACGACCTCGGCCATGCCCGGCGCTTCGGCGTAGAAGCGGCGCCGACGCGGCGTCCAGCGGCTGGCGACGGCGACGTAGAGGTCCAGCACCGTCAGCTCTTCGCCTAACAGGAAGCGGCCGGGCGTGATCTGCGCGTCCATCATCCGCCAGCAGTCGGCGATGCGCTCGATGGTGCGTCGCTGGATTTCGGCCTGGGCCTGGGGATTGTCGCCGCCAAGACGGGTCGGTTCGTCCCGCACCCAGAACATCGAATAGATGGAGGCGGGGATGAAGGTCATCCAGCGCAGGAACTGCGCTCGGCGCGGATCGTCCAGGGCGGGCGACAGCCGCGCCTGCGGGTGGGAATCGGCCAGCCAGATCAGGATGGCGGCGCTTTCGGTGATGATCTCGCCGCCCGGCGTGACCAGGGCCGGCACCTGGCGCATCGGATTGACGGCCGCCACTCTGTCCCGCTCGGCCTCGCTCTCCCAGGTCGCGGCCTCGACCACCTGATAGTCCAGTCCGATCAGCCGCAGCGTCGCCTCGACCGGGGTCGAGCCAGACCCAGCTGCGCCGTAAAGCGTGAAAACCATCCCCATCTTCCTCCCCAGTTTCCTGTCATGGAAACACCATATCTAGCGGTCGGGTGAAAAGTGATCGCTAGATGTGCGCATCTTCCCTTGTCCCCGCGCGTCGGCGGACGCATGGTGAACGCACCTTTTCAGGATTCGCCTCAGGTCTTCTTCGATGAACGCTCCCGCCACGATCATTCGTCCCGGCACGCCCGGTCTGCTGACCCCTTCGGCCGCCTACAAGCCCTTCCGCTACCCGTGGGCCTTCGACATGTGGAAGAAGCAGCAGCAGGTCCACTGGATGCCGGAAGAAGTTCCGATGGGCGAGGACGTCAAGGACTGGGCCGCCAACCTGACCGACAGCGAGCGCAATCTGCTGACGCAGATCTTCCGCTTCTTCACCCAGGCCGACATCGAGGTCCAGGACAACTACATGGAGCGCTACGGCCGGGTGTTCAAACCGACCGAAGTGAAGATGATGCTGGCCTCGTTCGCCAATATGGAGACCATCCATATCGCGGCCTACGCCCTGCTGCTCGAGACCATCGGCATGCCCGAGAGCGAGTTCGGCGCCTTCATGGAATACGAGGCCATGCGCGACAAGCATGACTTCATGGGCCAGTTCGGGGTCGACACCGACGCCGACATTTGTCGGACCCTGGCCATGTTCGGGGGCTTCTCCGAAGGGCTGCAACTGTTCGCCAGCTTCGCCATGCTGATGAACTTCCCGCGCCAGTCCAAGATGAAGGGCATGGGCCAGATCGTGTCCTGGTCGGTGCGCGACGAGAGCCTGCACTGCGAAGGCATCATCAAGCTGTACCACGCCTTCAACAAGGAGACGGGCGCCGTCACCAAGGCCGTGGCCGACGACATCGTCGACTGCTGCAAGACGGTGATCGAGATGGAGGACAAGTTTATCGACCTGGCCTTCGAAATGGGTCCGGTGAACGGCATGACGCCGGACGACATCAAGGCCTACATCCGCTTCATCGCCGACTGGCGTCTGCGCCAGCTGCACCTGCCGGAAGTCTATGGCGTGACCGAGAATCCGCTGCCGTGGCTGCAGGCCCTGCTGTCGGGCGTGGAGCACGCCAACTTCTTCGAGGCGCGCGCCACCGAATACTCCAAGGCCGCCACGCAAGGCGCCTGGCACGGCGCTGACGGCGTCTGGGACAGCTTCGACAACATGATGAAGCGCCGCACGGAATCCGCCGAGGCCTGATCCGGGCCAGCGGCAAGCAAGAAAAAGGGCGCCCCGACGCAGGTCGGCGGCGCCCTTTCCTTTGCTTGAAGCCTCAGTTCGGCGTCTTGCGGCCCGCGTGGCAGCGCGCCGTGTCGCCGCGCTGGCAGGCGGCGGCCGTGGCGCGCCAGTCGGCCATGTCGCGTTCATAGCGAGCCTGGGCCTCGTCGGCGGCGCGCAGGTCCGCCTCGTGACGTTCGCGATCGGCGCGCGCCTGAGCCTCGGTCTGATCCACCTCGGCCTGCCAGCGGCGCTGGGCCTCGGCCTGGGCGGACTGATTGGCGCGGTCTTCGTTTTCGGCCAGATCGTTCTGGGCCACGATCTCGGCGTTCAGGGCCTGGGTCTGGCGCAGCTCATCGGGGTCTTGGGCCGAATCCGGCGCGCGATGATAGCGCTCGCCCTTGGACAGCAGCATTTCGGCCACGGGGTCTTTCGGCGCCGGTTGCGGGCGGGTTTGGCTCTGGTTCTGGGCGTAGGCGGAGCCGACCGTCAGCGAGGCGGCCAGGGTCGTGGTTAGCATCAACGCCGCCAGAGGGCGCAAGGGTCGGGTTTGCGAGGACAGGGAAGGGGTCATGGAGCTCTCCTTGCAGGGGAGGATACGAAAGACCGCAAGCTTGGCGCTTTCGGCTTTCAAAGGAAACAACGTCTGGGGGCGGCGGAAAGCTGCCGCCCAGTGGTCTAAAGCGGCAGCAGAAGCTCGAAGCGCGTGCCCTGGGGGCCCGTGTCCAGCAACGTCAGGGCGCCGTCGTGGTTGGCCGCCAGCTCGCGTGAAATGGTCAGGCCCAGGCCCGTGCCGTCGGCGCCGCCGCCGCTGACGAAGGGCTCGAACAGGCGATCGGCCAGGCGCGGCGGGATGCCGGGGCCGTCGTCGCGCACGGTGATGGCGGCCATGCCCTCGCGCAGTTCGGCGCTGACGGTGATGGCGCCCTTGCCGCCGCCCTTGTCCTTGCTTTGCGGAGCGGTCTCGATGGCCTGGCGGGCGTTGCGCATCAGATTGACCAGGATGCGATGAAGCTGGTCTGGATCGGCGTTGACGGTGAAGCGGGCGGGCAGGTCGCGCACCAACCGCACGCCGTCCGGCTCTAGCCCCGCATCTTCGGCGGCGGCGGCCACGGCGCGGGCCAGCAGCATCTTCTGAAGCTGAGGCGCGGGCTCCTCGGTCTTGCCGTAGGCCAGGACGTTGCGCGCCAGGGTCGAGGCCCGGTCCAGCGCCCGCTCCAGCCGGGGCAGGGCGGTCGCCACCAGGGGGTCGGACGAGGTCGACAGCCGTTCGGAGGCCATTTGGGCCGAGGTCAGCATGTTGCGCAGGTCGTGGTTGATCTTGGCCACCGCTTCGCCCAGCGCCGCCAGGCGGGCGCGCGAGCGCAGGGACTGGCGCACCTCTTCCTGCATCCGGGCCAGTTCGCGTTCGACCCGGCCGATCTCATCCTGACGATCCGAGGGCGTCTCGGCGGGGCTTTCCGGATTGGCGGCGAAGCGTTCGATCGAGCGGGTGACGCGGCGCAGGGGCTGCAGCACCAGCATGGACAGGGAGGCGTAGAGCAGACCGCCCGCCACCGCCGCGATCAGCAGCGACATCATCAGGCTGTTGACCAGGAAGCTCTCCAGCTCCTTCTTCAGCGGCTGGGCCGGGGCCAGGATCTCGACCAGATCGCCCGAGCGATAGCGCGGCGCCGCCTGCACCCGCAGCGAACGATCGGGGTGGCCGAACAGCGTCTTCCACGGGTCCAGCAGCCGCGCCCCGACGTTGCGCTGGCGCAGGTCGATCAGTTCGGGCGCGCGCGGCAGGTTGGGGGCCTGCAGCAGCAGACGCCGCACTCCTTGCTCGCCGATGACGACCGACTGCACCCCGCCGATGCTCAGCAACTGTTCGGCGGTGGAGTCCTCGACGGCGGAATAGGGCAGGGCCTCGACCCCGACAGAGGCCAGTTCGGCCGCCTGCAGCCGGTCCATCAGCCAGCGCTCCTGGAAGGAGGCGGCGCTGGGCACGATGATGATGGCGGCGACCGCCAGGGTGAATGCGACGGTCAGCAGCAGCAGGCGGCTGGACAGGCCGTCGGGCGCGCGGGGCTTCAACCGCCGGCGCAGGACGTTCCACGGGGCGGATCGCGTCGCAGGCGGCCTGGCGGCCGTCGCAGAGGCCAGGGGGGTCTGCAGGGCGGTCGGAAGGTCCTCGCGTTCCGTCATGACGCCTCCATGCGGGGGCGGGCGCGCAGCTTCTGGGCCAGCTTGAGCAGCAGGGGCAGCAGCATGGACAGGAAGGCTACCCCCATCAGAGGCCAGAAGAATTCCGCGAACAGGCTCCGAATGTCAGGATTTGGGTCCGTGACCAGAACGTCGTGCAGGCTGTCGCCGATCCAGCAATAGATGGTGTGTGCGGGCAACAGGCCGATGAAGGTGGCGATGACATAGGGCCGCAGCGGCGCCGCCATCACGCCCGCCGCCACATTGATCATGTGGAAGGGCACGGTGACGACCAGGCGCGCGACCAGCACGTACCAGAAGGTGTTCTTGTCCACACCGGCGCAGACCTTGTTCAGCAGGCCTGTATCGGCGGCGGCGCGGCGGCGCAGGGAATCGCCCAGGGCGGTGCGCCCCACATAATAGACGGCCAGGGCGCCGACGGTGGCGGCGAAGGCGGTGGCGACGCCGCCGACCCACGGCCCGAACAGATAGCCTGCCGTCACGGTGATGAAGACCACGCCGGGCACCACGCTGGCCGTCAGCAGGGCGAAGAGCAGCATCAGGGCGCCCAGCATCAGCAGATAGTGCTGGGCGACCAGCCCCTCCAGCGCCGCGCCGTGCTCGCGCAAGGTGTCCAGCGACAGGTAGCGATTCCAGCCCATGCCGAAGATCAGGGCGACGGCGGCCAGCAGCAGGGCTAGGGGCAGAAATCTTTTGACCCGGTCCAAGCCGTGCTCCGTCTTCTTCTTCCTGACATCCTTAGCGGATTTCCATGCGCCGCGCGCCCCTGTCGGCGACATGGAAAAGCGGCAGTGGCGTTGACTCTCGTGCGGCCGCCGCTTATACGCCCGCCTCTCTCGCGGCTGACGCTTGTGTCTGTCGCCAACCCCAGTAACCCGGAGCCGACCGTGAAGCGGACCTATCAGCCGTCGCGACTCGTGCGCAAGCGCCGTCACGGCTTCCGTTCGCGGATGGCCACCAAGAACGGTCAAAAGATTGTTGCGCGTCGCCGCGCCAAAGGCCGTAAGCGCCTGACGGCCTGACGTCACGCGCCCATTACCCTTCAGGGCGGGGCGCATGACCGATCTGATGAAAATCGATCGCCTGTTGAGGCGGCCCCAGTTTCTGGCGGCCGCCAAAGGCGTTTCTCAGGCCCGCGGCGCCGTGGTGGTCCAGCAACTGGATCGCGCCGACGGCGACCCGACGCTGCGCCTGGGATTCACCGCCACCCGCAAGATCGGCGGCGCCGTCGTGCGCAACCGCGCCAAGCGACGCCTGCGCGAGGCCGCCCGCCTGCTTGCGCCCCTGCACGGACGCGCGGGCTGCGACTATGTGTTCATCGCTCGGATGGGCACGGCGGACCGCGATTGGGACCGTTTGCTTGACGATGTGAAATCGGCCCTTACAAGGCTCGCAAACCCTCGTGCGGCTCCGACTGACGGCCCGGCTGGTTGGTGTGGGTGGCGCCCAGCATGGCGGCTTCGAGGATGATCATCCC
>NZ_FUIE01000032.1 GCF_900163625.1 Brevundimonas diminuta 3F5N | reverse complement strand
CCACCTTCTCCCTCAAGGGGAGAAGGGAAAGGGCGTTGACAGGCGGGACGCGGCGTTGAAGCGTGGCCGCATGAAAATCGCGTCCCGTGTGCTTGTTCTCGCCGCCGTTCTCGCCCTGCCGACGACGGTCTTCGCCCAGACGGCTGAGCCTTCCGCCAATCACCGCGCCCTGGCGGCGGGGTACAAGGCCCTGACGGTGTGCAGCGCCCTGCATTCGGCGCGCGCGGCGGGGAGCGAGCGCACGGTCGCCAGCGTCGAGGCGAACGAACTGGTCGGCGTCTACCCCGAGCTTCAGTCGCTGGTCGGAAGCATGAAGGCCGAGATGGCCGGGAACGTCGTCACCGTCGCCTGGGATCAGGCCGCCCCGCCGCGCGTCGCGACCTGGACCGACGGGCGCGGCTGCGTCATCGAGCCGATGGGCTATGTGTCGGGCGCTGCGCCTGAGCGGGCGCCGCTGGCGCGCCGAGCCTCGGCGTCGGACCTGCCGACCGCGCGACCCAAGGGAAACGCCCGTAGTCTGGAGGCCGCCGTCGCGCGCGCCTTCGATCAGGGATTCGGCGCGGGAACCAACACCACCGGCGTCGTGGTCATGCAGGGCGGCAAGCGGGTGGCGGAACGCTATGCGCCCGACTTCGGACCGAACACGCCCCAGCGCACCTGGTCGGTGGCCAAGAGCCTGGCCGGGACGGTTATCGGCGCGGCGGTCCAGCGCGGCGAACTGGATGTGACGGCGCCCGCCGCCATCGCTGACTGGAGCCGCCCCGGCGATCCGCGCGCGGCCATCACGGTCGACGCCCTGATGCGGATGGCTTCGGGTCTGACCAGCGACACGGCGGGCAATCGCACCGACGGTCTCTATTTCGGCGGCACGGCGGTTGACGAGCAGGCGCCCGGCTGGCCGCTGCTGGCGCCGGTGGGGACGGTCTATCGCTACGCCAACAACGACACCCTGCTGGCGACCATGGCCGCCGCCCCGACCTTCACCGCCCATCCGCCCGCCGAACTGTTCGACACGCTGGGCATGACCCACACCTGGGCCGAGACGGACTGGCGCGGGAACTACATCCTGTCGAGCCAGGTCTGGACCACGGCGCGCGATCTGGCCCGCTTCGGTCAACTGTATCTGCAGGACGGTGTGTGGGAGGGGCGGCGCCTCCTGCCCGAGGGCTGGCGCGACTATGTCACCGCGCCCGCCGGGCCGCAGCCGCCGACGGGCGACTTCGGCTATGGGGCGACCTTCTGGCTGATGAACCGCTCGGACGGGGTGCCGGCGGATACGTTCGCCGCCTTCGGCAACCGGGGGCAGTATGTGGTGATCGTGCCCAGCCGCCAGGTGGTGATCGTGCGGCGCGGCGAAGACCCGGCGGGCAAGGCCTTCGACGTCGCCGCCTTCGCGCGTTCGGTGCTGGAAAGCCTCGACTGAGGCGCTGATGATCCTGACGGGCTTGAGCCGCGCGCAGGCCTCGCTATAAGAGCCGTCGAAATCTCGACTCTTTTTTGGATGCCCCATGGCCGACCAGCACGCTGAAGCGACCGCCCCCCACGTCCACGGGGATATGAACATCTCGGAACAGGCTTGGACCTGGAGCCTGTTCATGGGCCTGACCAAGTGGCTGTCGCTGGCCACGGCCGTGCTGATCCTGTTCCTGACGGTGTGGTTCGCCGTCGGCGCCGGCTTCATTCCCGCCTTCATCAGCGGCGCGGTGCTGTCGGTGGCGGGCTACTTCATGCTGAAGAGCAAGAAGGCGCACTAAGCGCGCTCTTCCTCGGAACGGACTACTGCAAGGCCCGTCGGCGTGTCCGGCGGGCCTTTTGCGTGCGCGCATGAAACGTGCGGCATCAGGCCGTGAGGCGGCGTTGACGGCAAGAAAATCGCTCCCTTGCACGGCGTCGGCTTTGACGACCCTTCGACCTTCGGCCTAACGTCGGTTCGACCCTGGGGAGTGGGAGGGATTCGCTTGGCCGTCGCCATCGCCGTGACTCGTGAACGCCGTGAAGGCGAGACGCGCTGCGCTGTAACGCCTGAAACGGTCAGGAAGCTGGCCGATCTCGGTGCGACCGTGACGGTCGAGGCGGGAACAGGTCTGGGCTCGTCCATACCTGATGACGATTACGTCGTGGCGGGGGCCAGCGTGAAGCCGGACCTGTCGGCGACGCTGGCGGGAGCGGACATCCTGTTGAAGGTGCGCGGCCCGACGGCGTCGGAGATCAGCGCCCTGAAACCCGGCGCGGTGGTGGTCAGCCTGCTGGACGCCTGGCGCGACAAGGCGACGGTTGAGGCGTTGAGGGGCGCAGGCGCCACCGCCTTCGCCATGGAATTCGTGCCGCGCATCACGCGGGCTCAGGTCATGGACGTGCTGTCGTCACAGGCCAATCTGGCCGGATACCGGGCGGTGATTGAGGCGGCATACGCCTATGGCAAGGGCTTTCCCATGATGATGACGGCCGCCGGGACGGTGGCCGCCGCCAAGACCTTCGTCATGGGCGCGGGCGTCGCGGGACTTCAGGCCATCGCCACAGCGCGGCGTCTGGGCGCGGTCGTCACCGCCACCGACGTGCGCCCCGCCGCCAAGGAACAGGTCGAGAGCCTCGGCGCCAAATTCGTCGCCGTCGAGGATGAAGAGTTCAAGGCCGCCGAGACGGCGGGCGGCTACGCCAAGGCCATGTCGGCCGAATATCAGGCCAAGCAGGCCGAACTGACCGCCGCCCATATCATCAAGCAGGACGTGGTGATCACCACGGCCCTGATCCCCGGCCGCCCGGCGCCGAAGCTGGTGACGGCGGCGCATGTCGCCTCGATGAAGCCGGGGTCGGTCATCATCGACCTGGCGGTCGAGGCGGGCGGCAATGTCGAAGGCTCCAAGCCCAATGAGGTCGTGACCACGGCCAACGGCGTGAAGATCGTCGGCTGGAGCAACATGCCCGGCCGCATCGCGGCGGACGCCAGCGCCCTTTATGCGCGCAACCTGGTCGCCTTCCTGGGGTTGATGATCAAGGACGGCGCCCTGGCGGTCGACCTGGAGGAGGAAATCCTCAAGGCCGCCGTCGTCACCCACGGCGGCGCCGTGGTGCATGAAGGAGTGAGAGGCTGATGGAGCACGTCGATCCCACCGTCTTCCGCCTGGCGATCTTCGTCCTGTCGATCTTCGTCGGCTACTATGTCGTCTGGAGCGTGACGCCGGCGCTGCATACGCCGCTGATGGCGGTGACCAACGCCATCTCCAGCGTCATCATCGTCGGCGGCCTGATCGCGGCGGCGGCGATGAGCGCGCAGGCGGGCGGGCCGAACGCCTGGATCGCAAAGGGCGCGGGCGTGGCCGCTGTGACGCTGGCCAGCGTCAACATCTTCGGCGGCTTCATGGTCACGCGCCGGATGCTGGCCATGTACAAGAAGAAGGAGCGCGCCTGATGTCCAATCCGATCAACGGCCTGATCCTGGTTCTTCTGGCCGTCGCCGTGTTGGTGGTTCTGGCGGCCGCTCCGTTAGGCGGCAGGCTGTCGGCTGAGACGCGTCGCCGCGTCGAGCTGGAACTGGCTCTGGTCTTCTTTCCAATCGGCGTCGCCTTGCTGATCTGGCGCGCGGCGGGCCTGATGGCGGCCGGAGACAAGCCGGCGGCGCTGGGCGCGGTGGTCTTCACCCTCTTCATCGCCTGGAGCGCCGTTCGTACAATATGGGCGCGACGCAAGCGTCTGCCTGAAGGTTCCGCCGCATCGTGACCCTGTCGCCTATCCTGCTGGCCTTCTATGCCTCCTGGGCCGTCACCGGCCTGGGCGTGGCCCTGTGGATCTGGAGCTGGGTGCGGGTGAAAGACCCCATCGGGCGCCTGCGGTTCCAGGACTGCGGGGTCGTGCTGGTTTTCGCCGCCGTCCTGACGCGCATTATCATCCAGGACCGTCAGATGACGGTCTTCGACTGGGCGATGATCCTGCTGGGGCCTCTGTTCATCGCGGCGGCCCTGTGGCGGTTGTCGCGCACCCAATCCGTCAAACGTTAAACCTCGAAGAGTATCGCGTGATGAAAGCTTCCCTGATCTCCATCCTGGCCCTGTCGGCCGTCGCTGTCGCCGGCGCGGCCACCGCGCAATCCGCGCGCGAAGTGGGCAATGACCCCTACACCGGCCTGCATTGGTCGGTGGCCGCGCCCCAGGGCGCCAGCTGGACGCTGGAGTGCGGATTCGCCCCGGTGACCATCAAGGGCGTCCACATGAACCGCATCAACCACACCGGCTCGGGCCGGATGGCCGGGCGTCTGCCGGGCGACAACGGCAGCTGCCGCGTGACCAAGACGGGCGGCCAGGGGCCGGTCGGCGTGGCCGTGGTCAAGAACGGCCAGGCGACCGCCGCCGGCACCAACGGCGGCGCGCCCGCCGTGGTCAACGTCTTCTGATCTGAGCATGGAATAAGGGGGGAGGGGATGAACGCATCGATCGCGGCGCTGGCCTATCTGGCGGCGGGGGTTCTGTTCATCCTCTCGCTTCGAGGGCTGTCCAGCCCTGTGACCAGCCGACAGGGCAACACCCTGGGCATGGTCGGCATGGCCCTGGCGGTCGGAGTCACCCTGCTGACGCTGGGGACCAGCGGCGCCCTGGACCCGCTGACACTGGCCCTGATCGCGGGCGGGGTCGTGGTCGGCGGCGGTGCGGGCGCAGTCATCGCCAACCGCGTGCCGATGACGGCCATGCCGCAACTGGTCGCGGCCTTCCACTCCCTGGTCGGCCTGGCGGCCTGTCTGGTGGCGGTGGGGGCGGTCTATGCGCCCGACGCCTTCGGCATCGTCACGGCGACGGGCGGGATCAAGACCCTGTCGATCGTCGAGCTGAGCCTGGGCGTGGCCATCGGGGCCGTCACCTTCACCGGCTCGGTCATCGCCTTCGCCAAGCTGGACGGGCGGATGAGCGGGGCGCCGATCATCCTGCCTGCGCGGCATCTGATCAACATCGGGCTGGCGCTGGCCCTGGTCTTCCTGATCGGCATCCTGATCGGGACGGGCGGGACGGCGATCTGGGCCTTCTGGGGCGTGTTCGCGATCAGCCTGATCCTGGGCGCGACCCTGATCATCCCCATCGGCGGGGCGGACATGCCGGTGGTGGTGTCCATGCTGAACTCCTATTCCGGCTGGGCGGCGGCGGCGCTGGGCTTCACGCTGGAGAACATCGCCCTGATCATCACCGGCGCTCTGGTCGGGTCGTCGGGCGCGATCCTCAGCTACATCATGTGCAAGGGCATGAACCGCAGCTTCATCAGCGTCATTCTGGGCGGCTTCGGCGCCGAGGCGGGCGCGGCGGCGGGCGGCGGCGGGGTCGAGACGCGGCCGGTCAAGCAGGGCTCGGCCGAGGACGCCGCCTTCATCATGAAGAACGCCTCCAAGGTCATCATCGTGCCCGGCTACGGCATGGCGGTGGCCCAGGCCCAGCACGCCCTTCGCGAAATGGCCGACACCCTGAAGGAAGAGGGCGTCGAGGTGAAATACGCCATCCACCCCGTCGCGGGCCGGATGCCGGGCCACATGAACGTCCTGCTGGCCGAAGCGAACGTCCCCTATGACGAGGTGTTCGAGCTGGAGGACATCAACAGCGAGTTCGCCTCGGCCGACGTGGCCTTCGTCATTGGCGCCAATGACGTGACCAATCCGGCCGCCAAGACAGACCCGCAGTCGCCCATCTACGGCATGCCGGTGCTGGACGTGGAGAGGGCGGGCACCGTCCTGTTCATCAAGCGGTCGATGGGCAGCGGCTACGCCGGGGTCGAGAACGAGCTGTTCTTCCGCGACAACACCATGATGCTGTTCGCCGACGCCAAGAAGATGGTCGAGGGGATCGTCAAGGCCCTCTGATGTTCGTGCGCGAGAACCCATCGCGCGCCGGTGCGTTGGCTTGCGACGCTCAACCTGAGCCGTGGAGAGATGATGACTGGGTTCCGAGGATTGAAAACCGTCGCCGTGCTGAGCGTCCTGGCCGGGTTGACCGCCTGCGGTCAGGCGGAGAAGGCGGGCGAGAAGACCGACGCCGCCCCGGCCGAGGCGACGCAGGCGGCGGCGCCTGAGGCTGCTCCCGCGGCGGGCGGCGCGGCGACAATTGCCCAGATGATGGGCGTTCAGGTCGCCTACCTGGAATCCAAACTGGGTCCGGCCCGTACGGTCGAGGGCAAGGAACGCACCTATGAGATCGGCGGCTGCACGGTTCGCGTCAACGCCGAGGGCGGCGAGGTCGTCGGCTACGCCGTGCCGATGACGCCCGCCTGCTCGACCCAGGCGCTGGCGGCGCTGAAGGGCTATGATCTGCCGCAGAAGATCGACCTGACGATGGGCGAGTTCGCGGCGGCGCGCGGCGCCGTCGACTTTAAGGCGGATTGCCTGACCCTGTGCGGCAATGCGGCCGACCCGTGGATTTATCTGGAAAGCCCCGGCCCGCGCGTTTCGCCGGGCATTCGCGCCTCGGCCGTGATGGTCAGCGACGCCACGATCGACGCCTCCTTCCGTATCCGCGACGCCATCAAGGCGGCCAAGGGCGAGGACTATGTCATCGACACCACCTTCAACTGCAGCGCGGACTTCAACCAGATGGCGGTGCGCGAGCTGAAGACCGTCCGCATCGACGAGATCGAGGTCGGCTACGTTCCCTACGGCCGCTGCTGAGGGCTAGGGCGATGAAGCGCGGCGCGGTTCTGCGCCTTGGGGCGGTGCTGGCGACGGCGACCGCCGCGCTCGCCGCCTGTTCGGCGATGATCCCTGTGAACATCAGCGGCGGCTTGGAGCAGCCGGTGGCGACCTTCGGTGTCGATCCGGCGAAGCCCGAGAGGGCCTGTCTGGGCGGACTGGCCGTGCATGAGCTGTCCAACGCCATGATGCGGCCGGTCTGGTCGATCGAGGCGCGCGGCCGCAATTGTCGCAGCTTGCGGCAGGTCGTCTATGGCCAGGCGCCTGAAGGGTTCGAGACGACGGTGGACGCCGCCCCGCTGAAACCAGGCATGCGCTACGCCGTCGTCGGCTACGGCATGACCGGCGGCCCGCTGAGCCGCGTGCCCTGGCGCGGCGGCGGCGAGGTGGTGTTCGAGGACGGCCGCTGGCGCCTGGTCACGCCGCAGGAGCGCGGCTCGCGCGTGGACGAAGGCGGCGAAGCACCTCACTAGCGGCCGGATGGACGGCGAGGCGGATTTCAAGCTCGAAGAGATCGTCGAGAACCTGGGGTTGCGCCCCCTGGCCGATGGCGGCTGGGGACGGCTCATGGCGGGAGCGGACGCCGCCGCGCCCGGAACGCCGGTCGGCGCCTATCGCCTGCTGACGCCCGAGGCGTCGGATGACTGGCGCGTGGCTGGGGCCGAAGAGTTGTGGACCGCCTACATGGGCGCGGCGCTGCAGGTCGAACTGGCCACGGAGGCGGGCGTGCGGCGTGAAACCCTGGCGGCCGGATCGGGCCTGTGGATCACCATTCCGGCGGGCGGCTGGATGAGGACGCGAGCAATCGGCGGGTGGTGTCTGGCGGGACGGATCGGACAGGCGCAGGATGACAGCCTGTCCTGAGCGGGAGGCCGGAAATGAGCGAGCCGAAGACCAAACCTACCGACGCCTCGGTTGACGACTTCCTGGCGGCGCTCGAACCGGCGCGACGACGCGAGGAGGGGCGGACGCTCTGCGCCCTGATGCAAGAGGTTTCGGGCGAGGCGCCGGTGATGTGGGGGCCGTCCATCGTCGGCTTCGGCCGCTACGCCAACGTCACCGGGAACGGCAAGAGCGCCGACTGGCCGCGCATGGGCTTCTCGCCGCGCAAGGCGGCGCTGACCCTCTATCTCGCTTCGACGCCGCAGACGGAGGCGATGCTGGCGCGGCTGGGACCGCACACGACCAGCGTGGCCTGTCTCTACATCAAGCGGCTGGATCAGGTGGATATGGGCGTATTGCGCAACCTCTGCGTCGCCAGTCAGGACGAGATGAAGAGGCGCTATCCGTGACAGGCTTGCTGACGGCGGTGAACGGATTATAGCGATCTCATGCGCACCTTTCTGATCGCCGCCTCCGCCCTGTTGTCCGCCTGCGCCCTGGCGCCGCTGGCCGCCGCTGAAACACCGGTCCAACAGGTCGATCTGCTGCTGACCTCGGCCACGGTGGTCGACGTCGAAAAGGGGACGACGACGCGGGATCAACTGGTGGCCGTGCGCGGCGGCGACATCGTGGCCGTGGGCCCCGAGGGCGAGGCGGGGCGTTATCAGGCCGGGCGGACCCAGGATCTGGCCGATCGCTATGTCATGCCGGGCCTGTGGGACATGCACGTTCACTTCGGCGGCGGCGAGCCCCTGATCGAGGAGAACGCCGAACTGATGCCTCTTTTCGTGGTCAACGGCGTGGTCGCTGTGCGCGACGCGGCGGGCGACCTGGCGCAGCAGGTGCTGGACTGGCGCGACGCGCCGCCGACGGCCGATGCGCCGCGCATCTTCACTTCCGGCCCCAAGATCGAGGGCATCGCCCCCGTCTGGAAGGGCGTGATCGAGACCGGCAGCGAGGCCGACGTAGACGCGGCGCTGGACCGGCTTCAGGCCCTGCGCGTCGACTTCGTCAAGATCACCGACAACACCCTGACGCCCGAGCTTTTCCTCTACGCCGTGCGTGAGGCGAAGAAGCGGGGCATGAAGACCTCGGCTCATATTCCGGCCAGCATCACCGTGCTGACGGCAGCCGAAGCGGGCCTGTCGTCGATCGAGCATCTGGACTACGCCATGAAGGCGGGCTCGCGGGATGAAGCGGCCATCGCGGCCGACTATCTGGCGGGCAAATACACCTACGCCCAGACCATGCGCCGCTACGCCGACACCTTCGATGTGGAGACCGCGCGTCGGGTCTATGCGCGGCTGGCGGAGCTGGGCACGGCGGTGTCGCCGACGCTCTACGGCTCGACCACCCTGGCGAATCTGGACCTGGACGATCATTCGCATGACGAGGGCCTGGCCTACGTCGGGCCGGGCATCCGGGCGACCTACGACTGGCGCGTCCAGCGCGCCGCCCAGGCCACGCCGCAGCAAGTCGAGGACCGCCACTTCGTCAAGGAGGTGACGTCGCGCACCCTGCCCATGTTGCGCGATGCGGGCGTGACCATCCTGACCGGGACGGACGCGGGCTTCCTGAACTCGTTCAACTATCCGGGCTTTTCGCTGCACGACGAGCTGGAGCTGTACGTGAGCCTGGGCCTGACGCCGCGCGAGGCCCTGGCGGGCTCGGTCGTGGACGGGCCGCGCTTCCTGAACCAGGGCGAGCGTTACGGCGCGGTGGCGGCAGGCAAGTCGGCCGATCTGCTGGTGCTAGAGGCGAACCCCCTGACCGACGTCAGCGCCACGCGCGACGCTCAGGCCGTGGTGCTGCGCGGCCGCCTGATCGATGCGGCGGAACTGGAGCGGATGCGCGCCGAAATCCGCGCTCGGGTCGCGGCGCGCAACGCCAGCTTTAAGCCTTCGCCAGCTTCCTGACCTTGAAGGCGACCCAGATCAGCAGCAGGCCGAACAACACGGCCCAGGTCGCGATCAACCACAGCAGGCCGATAGCCCCGGCGCCCGGCATGATGACCAGGATCAGGCCGAAGATCACCGACAGGGCGCCGGCGACGCCCAGCGTCCACTCGTTGGCGATCTCGTTACGCAGGCGGATGGCGCCGATGATCTCCAGCACGCCGCGCAGGATCGACCAGAAGCCGATCAGGTAAACCAGGACCAGAGCTGTCAGGCCTGGCCAGGCGAAGACGAGGACGGCGGTCAGGATGCTGACCACGCCGCCTAACGCCAGCCACCAGCGCGGAACCACGCCGCCGCCGCGGATCGCCGCGATCAGGGCCAGAATCCCGTCCGCCAGGGCGTAGATCCCATAGACCATGATGAGGGTCAGCAGACTGATCTGCGGCCAGACGAAAGTCAGCACGCCGAAGGCCACGGCGGCGACGCCGCGCAGCAGCAGCAGCCACCAGGACCGATGCAGGGCGGATTTGACGAAGCCTTCCAACGAAGGCGCGGCGTTGGATGAAGTCATGAGTTCGGCTCCCCAGCCCGTGGCCCTGAAACGGCCACGCTAGCGCAACGTTGGGCCGTAGGAACGGGTTCCGCAACCTTTGCTCGGTCAGGCGGCCATACGCCAGTCGGACCGGGCGTTGAAGGGCGGGGTGTGGAACTCGTCCCACAGGGCGTCTTCGTCGGTGTAGCGGCCGGCCGAGGCGCTGATGACGTCCACGACCTGTTCTTCCTGACGGTCCCAGATGACGGCCAGATCGCTCTCGGTTTCGCACGGCACGATCATGTAGCGCTCTGCGAAAACCTTGCGGGCGGGCTTCTGGACGGTGGGGGTGCGGACGAAGGCCATGGGGAAAACTCCTGATGCGGAGGCGGTCGCCTCTTGCTGACAGGGTGAATATGAGACAGCATTACGCCAGTTTCGGACGTATCCCTGTGGAGAAGACATCTTGCGGCACGACAAGGCAGCCCTGGTCATCGATCTGGCGCGCGGCATGGCGGCCAGCGCCGAAGGGCTGACGCTGAACGAGATGGCGGCCCAGCTGAACGTCGGGCGCCGCACGGCCGAGAGGATGCGCGACGCCGTGCTGATGCTGTTCCCTCAGGTGGAGGAGGTGTCGGACCCGCCGACCAAGCGGTGGCGCATCCGGGGCGGTCTGTCGGCCTTTGAGCAGGCCCCGACGGCGACCGAGATGCTGGAGCTGACCAAGGCGGCGGCCGGACACCGCGCGGCGGGCGAACCGGCGCGGGCGGCGGCGCTGGAAAGCCTGGAGCGCAAGGTGAAGGCGGCGATGCGCTCGACCACCCTGAACCGCATGGCGCCGGATCTGGAGGCTCTGGTCCGGGCCGAGACGATCGCCGTTCAGGCCGGGCCGCGGCCCAGCGCCGACGAGACGGTGCTGGCCGAGATTCGCGGGGCGGTGCTGGCCGAGCGGCCGCTGAACTTCATCTACGCCCGGCCCGGCGCCGAGGCGCGCACCCGCACGATGACGCCGTGCGGCCTGATGTTCGGGCGGGCCAACTATCTGGTCGCGGCGGACCGCGAGAGCGGGCGCATCCAGACCTTCCGCCTGGACCGGATGAGCGCGGTCGAGGCGGGGGAGGGGACGGCGCGTCCGCCCGCTGATTTCGACCTGGGCGTCTTCGCCAGCCAGTCCTTCGGCATCTATCAGGACGAAATCGAAGACGTCGCCGTCCGCATCACGCCTGAGGGAGCGGACGAGGCGCGCGGCTGGCGTTGGCACCCGACCCAGACGATCGAGGATCAGGCTGACGGATCGGTCGTGGTGCGGTTCCGCGCCTCGGGCATGCGCGAACTGGCCTGGCATCTGTTCACCTGGGGCGATCGGGCGACCATCCTGGCGCCGGAGCGGCTGAAGACGGTGATGGCCGATGAGCTGGCCGCGGCGGGCCGCGCCCTCGAACGGGCGTAAAGCTGAGCAAACCGTAAGGTGACGGGCCGGGTTCGGCCCCCCTAAGCTACGCCGTTCATTATGGGAGACTGCTCTTCGTGCGTCTGAAAGCCCTGTCTGCAACCGCCCTTTCTGTCGTCGCCCTGCTGACCGCCTGCGCCGCGACGCCGGCGCCCGGCCCCTGGAACGTCGAGGCGGCGCCGCAGGTGACGGTGACGCGCGACAATGGGCGGCTGACCGTCGACTATGTCTTCAACCGCGACGCCGTGGTGTGGGCCTTCATGGATTCGGCCCTGATCTCGGAGGTCCGCGAGCCGTGGCGCCCGCGTCAGTGGACGGTCGAGACGCCCGGCGTGGTGATGGAGCGGCGCGGCCATTACGACATCATCCGCAGCGCGGACGGCGGCCCTGTGCCGCGTCATGTCCGTTTCAGCGTGACGCCCAAGGCGGTCGAGCTGGAGGCGGAATACAAGACCCTGGTCTTCTCGGACGGGGCGGTGGCCCTGCCGACGCGGCAGATGGACGTCTTCGCCCTGGGCTCGCCCGAGGCGGCGGAGGCGATGCCGGCGGACCTCAACGGCGTCAATCTGGACGGCGGGGCGTCGCGCGTGACCTGGCGCGATCTGGACGGCCCGGTTCTGTTCAACGGCGAGCGCCACACGGAGCTGACGACGACGGGCGAGCGGTCTTATGTCCTGCTGGGACAGGCGCGGGTGACGCCGGGCGAGGGGCTGACCACCGTCATGGACCCCAATCTTCCGCCCTGGATCGGCGAGAAGATCCGTGACTTCGCCCCGCGCGTGGGACATCTCTACCTGCAACGACTGGGGCGGCCCGGCTCGGGCGGGGACAACCCTGTCGTCATGGTGTCGTGGAACGGTCCGACCGAGCGGATGACCAGCATGGGCGGCAGCGTCCTGCCCGGCCTGATCGTCATGTCGTTCGAGGGAACCGGCGTGACCCGGCCGACGGCGGAGATGGAGCGGGTGTCGCGCTGGTTCATCGGTCATGAGAGCGCCCACTTCTGGCTGGGCCAGACGGTGCGCTATGAGTTTGCGCGCGACGCCTGGATCACCGAAGGCGGGGCCGATCTGATGGCGGTGCGGGCGCTGAAGACGCTGGACCCGGCCTATGACGACCGCAAGGCTTTGCAGGAAGAGGTCGACGACTGCGTGACCTTGAGCCAGGGACGCGGCGTGGCCGAGGCAGGCGAGCGCGGCGAGCACCGGGCCTATTACGCCTGCGGCGCCGTCTTCGCCATGACGGTCGAGGGCGCGCAGAAGCGGCGCGACGGCGGCGACTGGTTCGGATTCCTGCGGCCGCTGCTGGACGCCAACCGTCGGGATGGGGTGCTGAGCCGCGCCGAATGGCTGAACGCCCTGACGCGCGTCTCGGGCGATCCGACGCTGGCGGCTGACATCGGGCGGATGCTGGATCAGGGCGCAGCCGATCCCGCCGCTGAGATCGCCAGTCTGTTCCGCCGCGCGGGCGTGCCGCATCGGGTCGAGGGCGGGCGCGTCATTCTGTTGAATTGATCAGGCTCAAGGCGCGGAACAGCGTTTGGCGCGTTGATGCGGCGTATCCTGAAACAGGAGGCCGCCATGCCCTGGACCAGTCTGATCGTCTATGTCGATGATGAAGCCGACAATCCCGCCCGTCTGACCGAGGCCTGTGCTTTAGCGAGCGCGCACGGGACGCGGCTGATCGGGGTGTCGGGCTGCGCGCCCGAGACGCCGGTGGCCGACGCCTATGGGGCGGGCATCCTGTTGGGCGAGGTGATGGCGGCCCAGCAGGCGCGCAATGAATCCACGCTGAAGTCCGCCGAGCAGCGGTTCCGCGGCGCCATCGAAGCGGCGGGCGTCGAGGGCGAGTGGCGCGGCGACGTCGGCGACCCGACGGGCCTGACGCTGCGCCACCTGCGGGCGGCGGACGCGGCTCTGGTCGGGCGTGACGCGGGCGGGGCCAGCGCCTGGCGCGCGCCGCATCCGGCGGACCTGGCCATGCGCTCGGGGCGGCCGGTAGTGGTTCTGCCGCCTAATCCGATCCGCTCGATGGTGGATGCGCCCGCCCTGCTGGCGTGGACCGACACGCGCGAGAGCCGCCTGGCGGCGCAGGCGGCTCTGCCCCTGCTGAAACGCGCTGACGGCGTGCGCGTGGTCGAACTGTGCGATCCCGAGGACACGGACGGCGCGCGCCTGCGGACGCAGGACGTTGTGCGTTGGCTGGCCGGACACGGCGTCGCCGCCGAACCGGACGCCCGCGCCCACGACGACCGCTCAGGCGGGCGGCGCCTGATCGATTGCGCCGAGGAGATGGGGGCGGGCCTCATGGTCTCGGGCGCTTGGGGCCATGCGCGGATGCGGCAGTGGATCTTCGGCGGGGTGACGCAGACGTTGCTGAACGAAGCGCCCGTGGCGCTGATGCTGGCGCACTGAAGCGCCCTTCTCCCCTTGAGGGAGAAGGTGGCAGGCGGAGCCTGACGGATGAGGGGTGTTTGCGCCTGCATTGGCCGTTGATGCTCGTCTCGTAAAAAATGGCCAGCCGCCGCGTCGCCACCCCTCATCCGGTCCTAGCGGACCACCTTCTCCCAGAAGGGGAGAAGGAGAGATTAGGCGAACGGGTAGGGGCTGACGGACTTGGACCAGTCGTCGACCGTCAGGGCGCGGCCGACCGGCGGGGCGGCGCGTTCAGCGCAGGGGTGGCGCTCGCACAACCGGCAGGCCGGGCCGATGGGCGTGACCTCGGGCTTCTGAAGATCCAGGCCGCGCGCATAGATCAGGCGGTGGGCGTGGCGAAGCTCGCAACCCAGGCCGATGGCCAGGTCATGCCCCTCGGTAAAGGCGTCCTGGCCTTGGCGGTCGACGGTGCGGGCGAGGGTGAACCAGCGCGATCCGTCTTTTCTATCTTGGCCAGGAGTCTCGATGATCTGGGTGACGATGCGGCCCGGCGTGCGGAAGGCCGAGTGCAGCCGCCAGCGCGGGCAGGCCCCGCCGAAACGCGAAAAGGGGAAGGCGCCCGAGGCGTAGCGCTTGGACACATTCCCCGCCTGATCCACCCGCATCAGGAAGAAGGGCACGCCCCGCGCCGTCGGCCGGGAAAGCGTGGTCAGCCGGTGCGCGACCTGCTCGAAGCCGACGCCGAAGCGGGCCTGGAGCCGGGCCAGGTCGTAGCCGGTCTCCTCCGCCGTGCGCTGGAAGGCGGCGTAGGGCATCAGCACGGCGGCGGCCAGGGTGTTGGCCAGCGAGGCCTTCAGCAGATTGCGCGTGGGGGCGTCGGGTGCGTTGGCCGCCTCGGTCAGGGCCTGAAGCTCCGGCCCGTGCTCCATCAAAACCAGTTGGTTGGCGACGGCGAAGGCGCGCGATGACGGCCCCAGGGCGTCGGACAGCAGCAGGCGGCCCCGGTGCGGGTCGAAGCGGCGGGTCCATTCGACCATCACCTCGGCAGGCAGGGTGCGGACGGTTAAGCCGTGGCGGGCGAACAGGCGCGCGCGGGCCAGCGCTTCGAAGCCTTCGTCGGGGCCGGGGGCCTCGGCGTGCAGGGCGTCGTGCAGGGCCTCGCCCAGCGCGTCGAGGTCGGGGAAGTGGTTGTGGCGGGCCTGAACATATTCGCGCACCCATTCGGAGGGGCTGTCGGTCGGCGCGGCGCCGCCCCCGGCCTCGACCTCGGCCCGGTCACGCACGCGGCGGTCGGTGAAGGCGCGGTAAAGGCGCAGCACGGCGTCGGCGGCGGCGGGCTGATCCTCGGCCAGCTGCATGATCTCGTGGCGCGGCACGGCCAGCCCTTGGAACAGGGGGTCGGCGAAGACTTCGGCCAGTTCGGCCTCTGACGCCGGGCCGCCGGACTGGCCCAGATTGCGAAGATCGACGTCATAGGTCTCGGCCAGACGCAGCAGCAGCTGGGCCGAGACGGGGCGCTGGTTGCGCTCGATATGGTTCAGATAGGAGGGCGAGACGCCCAGATCCGCCGCCATCGCCGTCTGGGACAGGTCAAGGTCGCGCCGCAGCCGCTTGAGGCGGCCGCCCAGGAACAACTTGCGATCAGCGGCGGCGTTCATGGCGCGATCATGTCACATCATGACTTCATGGCAAGTGTCATGATGTGACTGTTTGACTTGAATGATGTGGCTGTCGCTGTGTCAATCGTGACGGCGGCGTGTTCAGGTCTTCGGGACGGCGGCTGCGGCCGCGCCCATCAAAAGCCGAGACGAACATGACGATCTTCGCCGATCTGGTTCCTTCGCCCGCCGGCCGTTTCGACGGCATTGAGCGCCCCTATTCGCCGGAAGACGTCTTGCGTCTGCGCGGTTCGGTGCCGGTCACTCATACGCTGGCCGAGCGCGGCGCCAACCGCCTGTGGGAGCTGCTGCACTCGGAAGCCTATATCAACGCCTTGGGCGCGGTGACCGGCAATCAGGCGATGCAGATGGTCCGCGCGGGTCTGAAGGCCATCTATCTGTCGGGCTGGCAGGTCGCGGCCGACGCCAACACGGCCAGCGCCATGTATCCGGACCAGTCGCTGTATCCGGCCAACGCCGCGCCGGAACTGTGCCGTCGCATCAACCGCACCCTGCAGCGCGCCGACCAGATCGAGCACGCCGAGGGCGGCGCCAAGCGCGACTGGTTCGCTCCCATCGTCGCCGACGCCGAGGCCGGTTTTGGCGGGCCGCTGAACAGCTTCGAGATCATGAAGGCCTTCATCGAGGCGGGCGCCGCGGGCGTTCACTTCGAGGACCAACTGGCCAGTGAGAAGAAGTGCGGCCACCTAGGCGGCAAGGTGCTGATCCCGACCCAGGCGCATGAGCGCAACCTGATCGCGGCGCGTCTGGCGGCCGACGTCTGCGGCACGCCGACCCTGACGGTGGCGCGCACGGATGCGGAGTCGGCCCAGCTGATCACCTCGGACATCGACGAGCGGGACCACCCCTTCATCGACCGCGAGAACCGCACGCCGGAGGGCTTCTATCGCCTGAAGCCGGGCACGGGTCTGAACCACTGCATCGCGCGCGGCCTGTCGTATGCGAAATACGCCGACCTGCTGTGGTGGGAGACGTCGCACCCCGATCTGGACGACGCGAAGAAGTTCGCCGAGGCCGTTCAGAAAGAGCATCCGGGCAAGCTGATGGCCTACAACTGTTCGCCCTCGTTCAACTGGGAAGCCAAGCTGGACAAGGACACCATCGCCAAGTTCCAGCGCGAGCTGGGGGCCATGGGCTACAAGTTCCAGTTCGTGACGCTGGCGGGCTTCCACAGCCTGAACAACGGCATGTTCGAACTGGCCAGCGGCTATCGCGATCGCGGCATGGCGGCCTATTCCGAGCTGCAACAGCGCGAGTTCGCCAATGAGGCCATCGGCTATACCGCCACCCGTCACCAGCGCGAGGTCGGCACCGGCTACTTCGACGATGTGGCCACGGTCATCTCTTCAGGCCAGTCCTCGACCACGGCCCTGAAGGACTCGACCGAAACCGCCCAGTTCCACGCCGCCTGAGTTCCACGCCTCACAGGAAAGGAAATGACATGGAGCCTTTGACCCGACCGCAAGCCATCATCGACTTCTGCCTGGCGCCGTTGGCGTTGGACGGGGCGAGCGAGGCCGAACGCGAGGTGCGCCGCCGTCTGGAGCACGTCCTCAAGACGTTCGAGGCCAAGGCGGTCCGTCCGCTGAGCGTGGATTTCTCGACGATGCCCAGCCAGGTCATCAACGAGGCGGCGCACGGCTACGAATAGGCCGCGTCAGCATTGAAAAAAGGAGACCTCAGGCCGCGGCTTCCGCGGCTTGAGGCGTCTGCGCAGTCAGGTCCGAGACCATGGCCAGCAGGTCTTCAACGCTGAAGGGCTTGGCCATATGGCGATCGGCGCCGGCGGCCAGGGCCTCGTCCAGATGTTGGGCCAGGGCGTTGGCGGTCAGCATGACGACAGGAACGTGCGGCAGGCCCATGACCGCCTCGTGCAGGCGGATTTCCCGCACGGCGGACAGGCCGTCCATGACCGGCATCTGCATGTCCATCAGCACCAGGTCGAAGGTCTGGGCGCGGTAGGCTTCGACCGCCTGGACGCCGTTCTCGACCGAGACCAGATCGAAGGCGGCGCTGTCCAGGATCAGTTCGACGACGCGGCGATTGGTCGGATGATCGTCGGCGGCCAGGATGCGCAGGCGGCGCGGCGCGGCTTTTTCGTCCGACGTCATGGCGGCGTCTTTCGGCGCGGGACGAAGGGGGATGGCCGGCGCCTGAGCCAGCTTGAGCGGCAGGCTGAGGATGAAGGCCGCGCCCGCGCCCGGCTCGCTCTCGCAACCCAGGTCGCCGCCCATCATGGCAGCCAGTTCGCGGCAGATCGCCAGGCCCAGGCCAGAGCCGCCGTAGTGGCGGGTGATGTCGCCGTCGGCCTGTTCAAAGCGATTGAACAGTCGGGCCTGCGTCAGGGCGTCGAAGCCGATGCCGGTGTCCTGGACCACGAAGCGCAGGGTCTGCGGCGCCTCGGTCGGGACGGCGTCGACGGTCAGGCTGACGAAGCCGGAGGCGGTGAACTTGACGGCGTTGGAGACGAGGTTGGTCAGCACCTGCTTCAGGCGGACCGGATCGCCATAGGTCCAGACCTGGGCCTCGGGCGCGACCTCGACAATGAACTGCAGGCCCTTGTCCCTGGCGGCGGCGGCGTAGAGGAGGGCGGCTTCCTCCACCGTGCGAGCGAGGTCGAGCGGCTCTTCCTTTAGCTCCAGGCGTCCGGATTCGACGCGCGCCAGATCCAGGATGTCGCTGAGCAGGGTCTGGAGGGTGCGGCTGGAGGACTGGATCAGCTCCAGCATTTCCTGCTGGTGCTGCGACAGCTCCGTGCGGGTCAGCGCCTGGGCCACGCCGATGACGCCGTTCAGGGGCGTGCGGATTTCATGGCTCATATTGGCCAGGAAGCGGCTCTTGGCGCGGTTGGCGGCTTCGGCTGCGTCGCGCGCCTCGGCCAGGGCTTCGGCATTGCGCTTCAGATCGCTGATGTCCGAGCAGACGGTCACGGCGCCGCCGCCGACGGTCGGGCGATCCTGGACGCGCAGCCAACGGCCCGCGACCTGCATTTCGCGCGGCGCGATGGGGGCGCGGCGACAGGCCAGACGTTCGGTGATCCAGGCCTCTTCGCGACCGGCGGCGTCGGGATAGACGCCTGCCTTCATGCCGACCTCGAGGACTTCGCGGAAGGTGACTCCGGGCCGCAATACCGAGATCAGATGCGGATGAATCTCGCTGTAGCGCTGGTTCCACAAGACCAGTCGGTCATCGGCGTCATAGACGCCCACGCCGTCCGGCATGGCGTGGACGGCCTCCAGCAACTGCCCCAGGACGCTGCGCCGCGACCACCAGATCATGCCGGTGAAGAAGGCGGCGACAACGACGGTCAGGACGACGCCGAGGGTGATCCACAGGGCGACAACGGCGGCGCTCGCCGCTTGACTGGGCAGGAGGACGCCCGGCGCAGGCGTCAGGCTCACCGCAGCCATGGCGACGAAGTGCAGCCAGGCGACGGCGCCGGAGGTCAGGAGGGTGGCGGCGGTCAGCTGCTTCCACTTGCCCATGGATGGCAGAAGCGCGACCGCGCTGAACAGGATCAGGCCGCCCGCAACAGCCAGGACGGCGCGCGGTGCGTTCCAGGCCAGAACCGCTCCGGACAGGCGCATGGCGTCCATGCCGACGAAATGCATGGCCGCGACGCCCGCCGTGACGACAGCGGCGGCGGCCAGTCCCGAGCGGCGTCGCCAGCCCGCGCCGCCCGCCAGATGCAGATGCATGCCGACCCAGAAGGCGGCCGTGACGATCACCAGGGACAGGAAGGTCTGCAGGGCGTCATACCGGATCTCTACGCCGACGTCGTAGGCCAGCATGGCGATGAAATGGGTGGTCCACACGCCCAGTCCGCCGACCAGAGGCGCCGACAGAGTGTAGGCCCGGCGGGTTCGCGGCGACAGACGACGGGCGCGCTCGGCGAGAAGCAGGGCGATGGCGAGGCTGAAGACACAGGCCAGGATGGCGAAAGAGGCGATTCGCCAATCGTGGCGCTCAACCAGACAGCTCAGAACGCCGCCCATCATGATGCTCCCTCAGCCCCTAGCCGTTCCGCCGTAAATCCGTGAAGAAACCAAGCTACACATCCCGTGCGTCGAACCGGCCGACTCAGCGGGCTGCCGACGGATCAATCTAGGTTGAGCTGCTGAAGAATGAGATAACGTCGGTCGAAATGCCTTACGATCACTCTCCATCTCCTGTTGCGCCTACGGCGTCGTCCCGACTGTGGACGGCCGGCGCCAGCGGGGGCGTGGCCATATTGGTGATGGCGGTTCTGGCGGTGATGAAGCCCGAGCTGGCGGGATGGCTGGCGGCGGGCGCCGTCGCTGTCGCGCTCGCGACCTGGTTGGTGAACCGCAATCCGCCGTCGGCCGCCGACGAGATGGAGTTCGAGCCCGGCGCGGTCGATCTGGGCCCTGACGCGGCTCTGCTGGGCGATGTGTTCGAGGCGCTGGACGATCCCTTGCTGATCATCAGCGGCGGCGAGGCGGACGATATCGCCGGACGCCGCATCGCCCTGGCCAATGCGGCGGCGCGCGAGCTGTTCAAGCTGAACGGGACGGGCGGCGGGCTGCTGGTCTCGGTCCTGCGTGAGCCGCGCGTGCTGGAGGCGGTGGACGAGGCCCTGTTCGAGGGCGTCGCCGCCGAGGTCGACTATGTCGGCGGCGGCGTTCAGGAACGACACTGGCGGGCCTTGGTGCGTCCCCTGCCGACGCGAGAGGCTTCAGCCTGGGGCGGCGGGGCGTTGACCCTGCTGGCGCTGCGCGACGAGACGGACGTGCGTCGCATGGAGAAGATGCGCGTCGACTTCCTGGCCAACGCCAGCCATGAGCTGCGCACGCCGCTGGCGTCCCTGTCCGGGTTCATCGAGACGCTGAAGGGCCACGCCAAGGACGACCCCAAGGCGCGCGACAAATTCTTGGACATCATGGCGGTTCAGGCCGACCGGATGCGGCGCCTGGTCGCCGATCTGCTGTCGTTGAGCCGGATCGAGCTGAACGAACACATCGCGCCTCTGGGCCGGGTCAACCTGGCGCGGGCGACGGCGGATGTGGTCGATGCGGTCAGCGTCATCTCTAGCGAGCGGCAGGTGACGATCCATGCGGACTTGCCGCACGGCGGCGCGGCCGTGACCGGCGACCGGGACGAGATCGCCCAGGTGGTGCAGAACCTGATCGACAACGCCCTGAAGTATTCCAGCGCAGGCGGGACCATCGAGGTCGGCATCGAGATCGACCGCACTCTGGACGAGGCCATGGCGGCGCGGATGGCCGAGGGCAACCGCCTGTCCCTGGCGACCCCCGACCGCGAGACGGGCCAGCGTTACGCCGTCGTCACCGTGCGCGACCACGGGCCGGGGATGGCGCGCGAGCACCTGCCGCGTCTGACCGAGCGATTCTATCGTGTCGAGGGCCAGAAGAGCGGCGACCGGCAGGGCACGGGCCTGGGGCTGGCCATCGTGCGCCACATCATCATCCGCCACCGCGGCGGCCTGTCGGTCGACAGCGCGCCGGGCTGCGGCGCCATCTTCGCCGCCTGCTTCCCGCTGGCCCCTGCGGCCGAGTCCTGACGTCCGCATTCGGAGCGATCGTCATGGAGCTGCGACATTGCGGCCGGGCGCCGTAACAGAACTGTCATCCAGCCGTCTTAATCCGCTGACGTATCGCAGGCAGTTTCCCGGCCGAAACGCACCGAACCCGGCGCGTTCCTGATTCCTGCGCTGATCGGACCGGATGATCTGGATTTTCCTGCTGCTGCTGATCGCCTTCGCCGTCCTGGCCTATGTGGCCGGGCGGGCCTTGGCCGTTCGCCGGAGCCAGGGGGCGAAGTCGCATTCGCGTCCTGGCCAACACGGGCTTTACGCCCTGATCTGGGTCGGGGTTCCGGCGCTGGCGATGCTGATCGCCGCCTCGGTCTTCTCGACCTCCATCGAGCAGCAGATGATGCGGGCGGGCGCGCCTGACAGCGTCACCCAGCTGGAGCCGTTCCGCCGCGAGGCCTTCTTCGCCGACGCCCGTCTGGTCGGTGCGGGGCAGGAGGCGCGCCAGATCTGGCCCGCGCCTTACGCCGAGGAACTGCCGGCCGAGGGCCGCCGCGCCCACCGCATCGCCGCGGCCCTGAACTGGGGCGGGGGCGTCGCCGCCCTGATCGCCGCCGTGCTGGGCGGCCTGTTCGTCTTCACCCGCATCCGTCCCGACCTGCGTGCGCGCAACAAGGTCGAGGGCTGGATCACTGGAGTGCTGTTCGCCTGTTCGGCGGTGGCGGTGCTGACCACGCTCGGCATCATCTTCTCGCTGGTGATCGATTCCCTGCGCTTCTTCAGCATGGTGCCGATCACCGAGTTCCTGTTCGGAACCAAGTGGAGCCCGCAGATCGCCATTCGCGCCGATCAGGTCGGGTCGTCGGGCGCCTTCGGAGCCGTGCCGCTGTTCGCGGGCACCTTCTTGATCATGGCCATCGCCATGGCGGTGGCGGCGCCCATCGGCCTGTTCTCGGCCGTCTATCTGTCGGAGTATTCGGGCCGGAAGACCCGCGCCCTGGTCAAGCCGGCGCTGGAAGTCCTGGCTGGCGTGCCGACCGTGGTCTACGGCTTCTTCGCCGCCCTGACCGTTGGTCCGGCGCTGCGTGTCTTCTTCAACGGCATTGGCGACATGCTGATCGGCGGCCCGTTCAACGATCTAGGGCTGTACCTTTCGCTGGTCCAGAACCAGATGGCTCTGGTCGCGGGCGCGGTCATGGGGATCATGCTGATCCCCTTCGTAAGCTCGCTGTCGGACGATATTCTGAACGCGGTGCCGCAGTCCCTGCGCGACGGTTCCTACGCCATGGGCGCCACCAAGTCCGAGACGATCAAGAAGGTGCTGCTGCCCGCCGCCCTGCCGGGCGTCGCCGGCGCCCTGCTGCTGGCCGTGTCGCGCGCCATCGGCGAGACCATGATCGTCACCATGGCCGCGGGTCTGGCCGCCAAGCTGACCCTGAACCCGCTGGAGACGGTCACGACCGTCACCGTCCAGATCGTCACCCTGCTGACCGGCGATCAGGAGTTCAACAGTCCCAAGACACTGGCCGCCTTTGGTCTGGGCCTGACGCTATTCGTCGTCACCCTGCTGCTCAACATCGTCGCCATGCGCATCGTGCAAGCCTATCGGGAACAGTATGACTGACGCCGCCCAGAACTTGACCGAGCAGGGCGCGACCGGCGTCAGCCCGCGCACCCAACGCCTGAAGAGCCGCCTGCGCGCCCGCTATGCGCGCGAGACCCGCTTCCGCTGGTACGGCCGCGCGGCCATCGGCGTGGCCCTGACCTTCCTGGTGATCCTGCTCGGCAGCATCGTCACCCAGGGCTACACCGCCTTCTACGCCCATACCGTGACCCTGCCGGTCTATATGGACCCGGCGCGGATCGACCGTTCCTATCCGCAAGGCGCCAATTTCGAGCAGATCGTCGCCGAACAGCAGATCCGCCGCCTGGGCGTCCAGGACGACGAACAGGGGACCAAGGCCTCGGCCATGAAGGCCCTGCTGTCCTCGGAGCTGAAGTTCCAGGCCGCCAAGATGATTGCGCGCCAGCCCAGCCTGCTGGGCCAGACCGTGCCGGTCGCCGCGCCGCTGTCGGACGACGCCGAGATGTATCTGAAGGGCAAGATCACCCGCGATCAGCCCGAGGACCAGCGCCGCGTCACCAATGAGCAGATGGACTGGCTGGACCGGATGAAGGCCTCGGGCGCCGTGCGTCCGCACTTCAACTCGGCCCTGTTCACCAAGGGCGACTCGACCCAGCCGGAGCTGGCGGGCCTGCTGGGCGCCGTGGTCGGTTCGGCCCTGATGCTGATGGTGACAGCCCTGATCGCCATTCCGGTCGGCGTCGGCGCCGCCGTGTGGCTGGAGGAATACTCGCCGCGCAACCGCATCACGGCGATCATCGAGGTCAACATCAACAACCTGGCCGCCGTGCCGTCCATCGTCTACGGCCTGCTGGGTCTGGCGCTGTTCATCAACTTCCTGCACCTGCCGCGCGCCAGTCCGCTGGTCGGGGGCCTGGTGCTGGGGCTGATGGCCCTGCCGACCATCATCATCGCCACCCGTTCGTCGCTGAAAGCCGTTCCGCCCTCGATCCGCGAGGCGGCCCTGGCCATGGGCGCCAGCCGCACCCAGACGGTGTTCGGCCACGTCCTGCCGCTGGCCATGCCCGGCGTGATGACGGGCGCGATCATCTCCATGGCCCACGCCCTGGGCGAGACGGCGCCGCTGCTGCTGATCGGCATGATCAGCTTCGTGCCGGGCGTGCCGCACGCCATCGACGAGCCGGTCGGCGCCCTGCCGTCGCTGATCTACATCTGGGAGAACGCGTCCGAGCGCGCCTTCCACGAACGGACGGCGGCCGCCATCCTTGTCCTTCTCGCCTTCATGATCGTCATGAACGCCGCCGCAGTCCTGCTGCGCCGTCGCTTCGAACGCCGGTGGTAAATCTTATGAAGTCCCGCATCTTCCGCGCGCCCGAAGGCGTTTCCAACGGCGCTTCCGCCACCCTGACGACGGCGCCGGTCGTCGGCGCCCACGCTTCGGCCCCGCTGGGTCCGATCAAGATCGCCGCGCGCGACGTCAGCGTCTTCTATGGCGAGAAGCAGGCCCTGTTCGACGTCTCGCTGGATATCCCGGACAAGACGGTGACGGCGCTGATCGGCCCATCTGGTTGCGGCAAGTCGACCTTCCTGCGGACGATGAACCGCATGAACGACACCATCCCCGGCACCCGCGTGACCGGCCGGATCGAGATGGACGGCGGCGACATCAACGACCGCAAGATCGACCCGGTGCTGCTGCGCGCCCAGGTCGGCATGGTGTTCCAGAAGCCGAACCCCTTCCCCAAGTCGATCTATGAGAACGTGGCCTATGGGCCGAAAATCCACGGTCTGGCCTCGACCAAGGGCGAGATGGACGAGATCGTCCAGAAGTCGCTGAAGCGCGCCGGTCTGTGGGACGAGGTCGCCGACCGTCTGCACTCGCCGGGCACCGGCCTGTCGGGCGGCCAGCAGCAGCGCCTGGTCATCGCCCGCGCCATCGCGGTCGAGCCGGAAGTCATCCTGATGGACGAGCCCTGCTCGGCGCTGGACCCCATCGCCACGGCCAAGATCGAAGAGCTGATCGACGAACTGCGCGAGCGCTACTGCATCGTCATCGTTACCCACTCCATGGCCCAGGCGGCCCGCGTGTCGCAGCGCACGGCCTTCTTCCACATGGGCAAGCTGGTCGAGACCGGCGACACCGAAGAGATCTTCACCAACCCGCGCGAAAAGCGCACGCTCGATTACATCACCGGCCGTTTCGGCTGAGGACCCGACGATGAACCAGCATACGGTCAAGGCTTACGGCGACGAGCTGAACCAGTTGACGGCCGAGGTGGTCCGCATGGGCGGCCTGGCCGAGGCCCAGGTGGCGGACGCCATCGAATCCGTCGCCCGCCGCGACGTGGCTCTGGCGAAGGCGGTGGTCGAGCGCGACAACCGCCTGGACGCCCTGCATCGCGACATTGAGAAGAAGGCGATCCGCCTGATCGCCCTGCGTCAGCCGGTCGCCAGCGACCTGCGCCGGACGCTGGGGGCCATGAAGCTGGCCTCGGACCTGGAACGGACCGGCGACCTGGCCAAGAACATCGCCAAGCGGGCGCTGATCCTCGCCGAGGCCGAGCCGATGCAGCCGCTGACCCGTTCGATCGAGCGCATGGGGCGGCTGGTGTCGAACCGTCTGCGCGACGTGCTGGACGCCTATACGGCCTCGGAGATCGAGCGCGCCCTGTCGGTCTGGCAGACCGACGACGAGGTGGACGAGCACTACAACGCCCTGTTCCGCGAACTGCTCACCTATATGATGGGCGACCCGCGCACGATCACGGCCTGCACCCATCTGCTGTTCATGGCCAAGAACCTGGAGCGGATCGGCGACCACGCGACCAACATCGCCGAGACGGTCCACTATGAGATCACGGGCGAGGACATGCTGGGCGAGCGGCCGAAGGCCGTGCCCGGTCCCGGCGAAGAGCCGACGCCGACCCCGCATCTGCCTGCGTCGCCTGACGCGGCGGACGACTGACACCCCTACATCGCTGACGACTTCGACGAACCGGAGAGGCTGACGTGCAACCCTATATCCTGGTGATGGAAGACGAGGACGCCCTGGCCACCCTGCTCCAGTACAATCTGGAGAAGGAAGGCTATGACGTGGCCGTCGCCGCCGACGGCGAGGAGGGGATGCTGCAGATCGACGAGCGCACTCCCGACCTGATCCTGCTGGACTGGATGCTGCCCAAGCTGTCGGGCATTGAGGTCTGCCGCCGCGTGCGCGGCCGGGCCGAGACGCGCAACCTGCCGATCATCATGCTGACCGCGCGCGGCGAAGAGACGGACCGCGTGCGCGGTCTGGACACCGGCGCCGACGACTACATGACCAAGCCCTTCTCGATGACGGAGCTGACCGCGCGCATCCGCGCCGTGCTGCGCCGCATCCGTCCGGGTCTGGCCGACGACCGGGTCAACCACGCCGACATCATCATGGACCGCGTCGCCCACCGCGTCAGCCGCGCGGGCCGCGAGGTGCATCTGGGCCCGACGGAGTTCCGCCTGCTGGACCACTTCCTCAAGCATCCGGGCCGGGTGTTCAGCCGCGAGCAGCTGCTGGATGCGGTCTGGGGTTCGGACGTCTATGTCGAGGCCCGCACGGTGGACGTCCACGTCGGCCGCCTGCGCAAGGCGCTGAACGTCGAAGGCACGGTCAACCCGATCCGCACCGTGCGCTCGGCGGGCTATTCGCTGGACCTGAACAACTGATCTGAGCCCTTCTTCCCCTCGGGGGAGAAGGCGGGCGCCTTAACTTTTCTTCATCTGCATCCGCAGGGCCATCCGTCCGCCTCTGAACGACGACGTCGTATCGGGGAGGGAAGTCATGTCGGACGCCATTGTCGCCATGCTGGGCTGGGTCGGCGCGATCGCGTTGGCGGGCGGGGCGGCCGCCGTCCTGTCTCGGGGGAAGGTGCGCTGGGGCTGGCTGGCCGCAGCCTTGCTGCTGATGGCGGTCTATGACGCCGTGCTCACGCGCGGCTACGGGCACATCCCGCTGGATTTTGGACCCTCGCGCTGGAACTGGGAGGGCAAGACGCTGGCCGTCCTGCTTTCGCTGGCTGTAGCGAGCCTGCCCATTGTGGGATGGCGGCGCAGCGGCGTGACGCTGCATCAGGACCGGGCGGGGCTACGAGGCGCGTTCATCCTGTCAGGTCTTTTGGTTCTGTTGTTCCTCGGCCTGGCGATCTGGATGCCGGGCGAAGGGTTCGACGCCGACAGCCTGGCTTTTCAACTGACCATGCCGGGGCTGGACGAGGAGATCTTCTATCGCGGCGTGCTGCTGCTGATGCTGAACGAGGCGTTCGGACGGCCGGTCCGTGTGCTGGGCGCGCCGATGGGTTGGGGCGCGGTGCTGACTGCGCTGGCGTTCGGCCTTACCCACGCCCTGGGCTATCAGGACGGCGGCTTCACCTTTGACTGGGCGCCGATGGCGTCGACGGGACTGGCGGGCCTGCTGCTGGTCTGGCTGCGCGAAAAGACCGGCAGCGTGCTGCTGCCGGTCCTGCTGCATAACTACGGCAACGCCGTCTTCATGCTGGTCTGAGGGATCAGGCCTCGGCCGTTTCCAGCTCGGCCGGGTCGATCTCATAGTTGGTCGAGCAGTATTCGCACGTCACGCGGATCTTGCCGTCGTCCTCGACCATTTCGGCGCGCTCTTCCGCCGGGAAGGACTGGAGCACGCCGGCGATACGGTCCCTCGAGCAGCGGCAGACGGCGGCCAGGGTCTGGGCGCCTTCCAGTCGCACGCCATCCTCGTGGAACAGGCGGTACAGCAGGGTCTCGGCGCTGATCGTCGGGTCGATCAGTTCGTCGTCGCCCAAGGTGGCGAACAGGGCGCGGGTGCGCTCCCACACTTCTTCGGTCGAGCCGCGCGACTCGTCGCCGGCGATGACCTGGATCATCGCCCCGCCTGCACGCCAGGCGCGGCCCGCGTCGGTTTCGACCTCGCCGACCGCCAGGCGCACCTTGGTCGGCACCTGCTCGGACTGGGAGAAGTAGTGTTCGGCGCACAGCGACAGGCTCTCGCCCTCGATGGGGGTTACGCCCTGCGTCCGCTCGAAGTCGGCGCCGCGATCCACCGTCATGATGAAGACGCCGCCGCCCAGCAGGGTCTTGGCCCCCGGACGGGCGAAGCCTTCGGACGCCTTGGCCACTTCTTCCGGGTCGAACCGACAGAAGCCCCGCAGATGGCCGTCCGTGCCGTAGTCGGCGACGACATAGCGCACCGGGCCGTCGCCCTGGGCCTGGACGATCAGGCGGCCGTCGAACTTCAACGCCGAGCCGACGATGGCGGCCAGCACGCAGGCCTCGCCCAGCAGGGCGGCGACCGGCTCGGGATAGGCGTGGGCCGACAGGATCTTGTCGACCGCCTCGCCCAGTCGGACCAGGCGGCCGCGCACCGGCCAGCCTTCGATCTGGAAGGCGGCGGCGAAGTCGTCCGTCGGGGCGGCGATGGGGGCGTCGGGCGCGTGATCGGTCACGGCGTGAAATCCTGAAAACTGTCGGAAGCGGCGCAACATAGGGAGCCGAAGGGCGCTTGGTAAGGGGAGGCCGTGTCGCCCGCGCCACGGCCCCGTGAGGTTCAACGCGCGGTTCAACAAGCTTGACCGGACGCAGGGAACCCTTTGTGCTGAAGCTCGCTCCCTTAGGAACCGAAACTGCTTCCTTCCCCAAGAGGTCTGACATGATGGATCGTGAGTTCAACGTCGTGGATGAGGTCCGCAAGCACCCTGGAATCACCGCAGGCGTCGTGGCCGTTCTGGCGGGCGTCGGCCTGGCGACCATCCTGCTGAACCAGCGCTCCGGCCCGACCCGCTATGAGCGGATCAAGACGCGCATCGACCCGCGCGGCTGGTTCGACGCCGAGGCCCTGCGTCACCGCTTTGACGATATCGCGCGCGGGGTTCGCGAAGGGGCGGATGATCTGACCCATCGTGCGGCCGATCTAGGCGACTACGCCCAGGAGCGCGCCGGCCGCTTCGGCGCGGAGACGCGCGATCGAGCCGATGAATGGTATCGCCGCACACGCAAGAAATCGCGCCGCCCGATGCGCCGCTATACCAAGCAGGCGCGCCGCTATGCCGAGGACGCCGGCGACTTCGCCCGCGATCACGCCAAGGAGGGCGGCGCCCTTCTGGCCGTGGCCACCATCGCCGCAATGATCGGCGCGGCGGCCCTGGAAAGCCGCCGTCGGGGCGAAAATGGCGGCCGCTGAGCCGGTTTTCAGCTGTAAATGGAAAAATCATGCGGAAAGGGGTGCTTCGGCGCCCCTTTTCATTGCTGCGAATGCGAAGAGGGGTTAGAGCCCGCGCATGATCTCGCCTGTCTTCATCTTCGACTTCGATTCCACCCTGGTTCGCATCGAGACGCTGGAGGCGCTGGCCGAGCTGGCGCTGAAAGACGCGCCCGACGCCGCCGAGCGCAAGGCGCGGATCGCGGCCCTGACCGACGACGCCATGAACGGTCGGATCGGCTTTGGCGAGGCGCTGAAGCAGCGGCTGGACCTGCTGGCCCTGCGCCGCGAGCACGTCGAGGCCCTGACCGACCGCATCCTGGACGAGGCGACGGTCTCCATCCGCCGCAACGTCGACTTCTTCCAGCGCAACGCCGAGCGCATCTACATCCTGTCGGGCGGCTTCCGCGAGGTGATCGCCCCCCTGGCCGAGCGGCTGGGCGTGGCGGCCGATCATGTGCTGGCCAACGACCTGATCTATGACGACGAAGGCCGCGTGACGGGCGTCGATACGGCCAACCCCCTGTCGCGCGAGAACGGCAAGCCGGAGGTGATCCGCGCGCTGAGCCTGAACGGTCCCGTGGTCATGGTCGGCGACGGCTGGACCGACGCCGAGGTCAAGATTCAGGGCGCGGCCGACCGCTTCTACGCCTTCACCGAGATCGTCAGCCGCGCCAAGGTGGTCGAGGCCGCCGACGCCGTCGCCGCCTCCCTGGATGAGGTGCTCTACGCCGAGGGCGTGGCCGGGCGCTGGTCCTATCCGCGCAACCGCATCCGCATGCTGCTGCTGGAGAACGTCCACCCCGCCGCCGTCGAGCGGCTGGAGGAGGCGGGCTATTCCGTCGAGACGATGAAGGGCGCGCTGGACGAGGACGACCTGATCGAGGCGATCAAGGGCGTGCACGTCCTGGGCATCCGCTCCAAGACCAACGTCAGCCGCCGGGTGCTGGACGCAGCCGATCGGCTGATGGCCGTGGCGGCCTTCTGCATCGGCACCAATCAGGTCGATCTGGACGCGGCGGCGGACAAGGGCGTGGCCGTGTTCAACGCCCCCTATTCCAACACCCGCTCGGTGGTCGAACTGGCCATCGGCATGATGATCGTCCTGATGCGCGACGTGGCCGACAAATCGCGCGAGATGCACAAGGGCGTGTGGAACAAGTCGGCCACGGGATCGCGCGAAGTGCGCGGCAAGACGCTGGGCATCGTCGGCTACGGCGCCATCGGCAGCCAGTTGTCGGTGCTGGCCGAGAACCTGGGCATGAGGGTGCTGTTCTACGACCTGTCCGAGCGGCTGGCGCTGGGCAATGCGCGGCGGATGCGTTCGCTGGACGCCCTGCTGGCTGAGGCGGACGTGGTGACGATGCACGTCGACGGCCGCAAGGAGAACACCGCCATCATCGGCGCCGAGCAGTTCGCGAAGATGAAGCCGGGCGCCCTGTTCCTGAACCTGTCGCGCGGTCATGTGGTCGATGTCGACGCCATGGCCGAGGCGCTGAAGTCCGGCCGTCTGGGCGGGGCGGCGGTCGACGTCTTCCCCGAGGAGCCGCGCACCAATGCAGACCCGTTCGACAGCCCGCTGGTCGGCCTGTACAAGACGATCCTGACTCCGCACATCGGCGGCTCGACCGAGGAGGCGCAGGAAGCCATCGCCGAGTTCGCTGCCGAGCGGCTGCTGGGCTATCTGAACCGGGGCGACACCACCTTCTGCGTCAACCTGCCGAACGTGCAGTTGGCCGAGGTGACGCGCGCCCACCGTCTGCTGCATATCCACCGCAATCAGCCGGGCGTGCTGGCCGAGCTGAACCGCGCCCTGTCGGATGCGGGCCTGAACATTCTGGGCCAGCACCTGAAGACGGACGAGCGGACCGGCTATGTCATCACCGACGTGGACCGCGACTACGACCGTGAGGCGCTGACGGCGCTGAAGCAGCTTCCGGGCACCATCCGCTTCCGCCGTCTGCACTGATCGTCGATCACCTTCCCTCGCGTCATCTTGCGTCCTGAGAAAAGCGGCGCAGACTGCAGCCTAACGACCGCATACGGACGGTCGATGGGAGGGAAATCGATGTCTCGTCTTCTTCGCGGAGCGGCGCTGGCTGCTCTGAGCCTGGCCGCCGTGTCCGCCGCCGGAGCCGCCTCGGCCCAGAGCTACAACCGTCTGGTGGTGTTCGGCGACAGCCTGTCGGACAATGGCAACCTGTATCTGGCGACGGGCGGATCGACCCCGACCTCGCCGCCCTATGGTGCCGGGCGATTCTCCAACGGGCCGGTGTTCACCGAGCGGCTGGGCTTCAACGCCGCCAACTTCATGGGGCCGGTGACGGGCAGCATCAACTACGCCTTCGGCGGTGCGCGCACCGACAGTCAGACGGCGCCGTTGGGGATGCGATTGCAATTGGGCCAGTATCTGCAGCGCGGCGGCAAGTTCGGCGCGAACGATCTGGTCAGCGTGCTGGGCGGGGCGAACAACATCTTCCAGGGGTTGCCTGCAGCAGGGGCCTCGCCCAATCCGACCGGCTCCATCGCTCCTGTGGCGCAAAGTGCGGCGGCGGATATCAACTTCATCGTCAACGGCGTCGCTGAGGCCGGAGCGGGAACGGTGCTGGTCACCAACCTGCCCAAGCTGAGCCTGACGCCGCAGTTCCGTGGGACGCCCGCCGCGCCGCTGGCTGACTACGCCGTCACGACGTTCAATGGCGCCCTGCTGACCGGGCTGACCACGACGGCGGCGGCGCGGCCGGGCAGCAACATCATCCTGATGGATCTGTTCAAGGTCGGGGACGTGATCGCCAACAACCCCAGCGCCTTCGGCGTGTCGAACGTGACCCAGGCCTGCTTCAATGGCGTGACGCTGTGCTCCAACCCGGACGACTACTTCTATTTCGACGGGGTGCATCCGACGGCCAGGGGCCATGCGGTGATCGCGCGCCTGGCCAACGACTATCTCTATTACGGCGATCTGGGCAGCCAGACCGCGATCCTGGGCGAAACATCCTGGCGGCACCGCGAGGACGCGCTGGACAACTCGACCGCCGCCCTGTCGGGGCGTGAGGCGTGGACGGGCGGAACCTCGATCTCGGTCGAGGGGCTAGCCGACAAGACGGAGACCGATGCGCGCGGCGCCATCGGCGAGGCGACCTCTGACGGCTATGGCGTACGGATCGCCCTGGAGTCGGGGACGGAGAGCTTGCGCTTCGGCCTGGCCGGTTCCTATCGCAACGCCGATGTGGATGCGGGCGCCTTGCGCGCCGACGTCGACAGCTTCGGGCTGGACATCTACGGCGGCTGGCGCTCGAGCGACCTGTTCGTCAATGCGGCGGCGGGTGTGGCCCAGGACGACTTCAACGACGTCAATCGCCTGACCAGCCTGGCGCCGATCGTCCACAGCGGCTCGACGCGCGGCGTCTCGACCGGGGCGCGCCTGCAGGGCGGGATATGGTTCGACCTGGGCGGCTTCGCCCTGTCGCCGCGCGCGGCGGTGGCCTGGGTCAACGCCGATGTGGACGGCTTCAGCGAGCAGGGACCGGCGGCGCAGTACGCCTATGCCGACCGTTCGGTGCAGGCGACGACGGCCGAGATCGCCCTGCGCGCCGAGGGCGGGACCGAGCGGATCCGCTTCTACGCCGAGGGCGGTTATCGCGACAGCCTGAGCGACGACAGCGACGCCGTGCGCACCGGCATCCTGGGCAATCCCGCCCAGGTTCTGGCCCGCGACGTGGACCTGCCGTTCGGCGGGCAGGTGCTGGCCGCCGCCGGGATCGAGGGCACGGTCATGGAGCGGCTGAAGGTGTCGATCGGCTACAAGGGCCGCTTCGGCGATCACGCCGACAGCCATATGGCGGCGGTGAAGCTGAGCTTGCCGCTGTAATTCTGGAAAAACGAAGGTTTCCGAGGTGCGACCCCGTGTCGCCCTCGGAGCGCCCCATTCATGTCCCGGTAAAATTGCAAAAGACGGTCAATTCCGGCCGTCGGCGACTTTGAGTTTCGCTGCCTGCGCGCGTGTTTCGCGCCTTCCTGACGGCTCCTCCGCGCTGACCAAGCGCTCAGAATGAGTCGTTAGAGTATGCGTCTAGTTCCTCCGGCCGTGCGGCCGCATGTGATCCGTTTCGGCCAGACGGGCGTCTTGGCCGGTCTGGCGGTTCTGGCCATGGCGGCCGCGCCCGTCGGCATGATTTCCGGCGCCCCTGAGAAGGTCGTCGATATCTCGGCCCCCATCGCCCCGCCGGTAAAGGCGGTGGCCGAACCCGCCGGCCCCGTCACGCGCAAGATTGTCTTCGAGGCGCCGCTGAAGGGCTATCGCATCAACTCGCCCTTTGGTCTGCGAAAGCTGGCGATCGAGGCCAAGGCGCGGGCGCACAAGGGCGTGGACATCGCCGCGCCGACCGGCACCGGCGTCTTCGCCACGACCGAGGGCAAGGTGCTGCGCGCGGGCTATCAGGCGGGAGGCTACGGCAACTTCATCGAGATGCAGCATCCCAACGGCATGACCAGCCTGTACGGCCACCTTAGCCGCATCGATGTGCATACGGGCAAGGTCGTGGCGGCCGGCGAGCGTATCGGCCTGGTCGGTTCGACCGGCTATTCGACCGGCCCGCACCTGCACTTCGAGGTCCGCCGCAACGGCGGCCAGATCGATCCCGCCAAGATCGTCGGCCAAAGCTTCGACATCCGGGTGAAGGCGCCGGTCTGATCCTGTGCACGGGGGCGCGGCATCATGACCAAACCGTAATGTAAAATACCCTTTCCATTGCCTGCGCGCTGCCGTTAGATTCGATCCTTGGGCTTTTTGCAGGGGGACCGAATGGTCGCGGCGCTGACGCTGGATGGAATCAGTAAGAGATACGGAGGCTTCCAGGCGGTCTCCGACCTGAGCTTCCAGGTCGAGAAGGGGTCGATCTGCGGTTTTCTGGGGCCGAACGGGGCGGGCAAGACCTCGACCCTGCGGATGATCCTGGGCCTGCAGCCGGCGACCAGCGGCCGCATCGACATCCTGGGCGCGGACGACGGGCGCAAGGTGCGCGACCGGATCGGCTTCCTGCCCGAGGAGCGGGGCCTCTACAAGAAGATGACGCCGGTGGACGCCATCGCCTTCTTCGGCGGGCTGAAGGGCCTGCCTCTGCCCGAAGGCCGCCGCCGCGGCCGTGAGATGCTGGAGCAGATGGGCCTGGGCGAGGCCAGCAAGAAGAAGATGAAGGAGCTGTCCAAGGGGATGGCCCAGAAGGTCCAGTTGATCGCCTCGGTGGTGCATCAGCCGGAGTTCGTCATCCTGGATGAGCCGTTCTCGGGCCTCGATCCGATGAACCAGCAGGGACTGGAGGCCATGATCCGCGCCCTGGCCGACAATGGGGCGACGGTGCTGTTCTCGACCCACGTCATGCAGCACGCCGAGCGTCTGTGCGACAAGGTGGTGTTGCTGGCCCGCGGCCGTAAGGCGTTCGAGGGCACGGTGGACGAGGCGCGGGCGACATCGCCGCGCTTTCTGGAACTGGAAGGGGCGCTGGACCGAAACGCGGTCGCCGCTCTGCCGGGCGTCAGCGGCATCGAAACCCTGGCCGAAGACGGCTCCGTCAGCACCCTGCGCGTCGGTCTGACGCCGGGGGCGGAGGCGCAAAGCGCCCTGCGCGCCGCCTTCCTGGGCGGGCTGGACGTGCGGCGATTCCAGATGAAGGAGCCGACCCTGCACGACGCTTTCATCGCCCTGACCGGCGATCACCCGGACGAGGATCAGTCCGTCGGCAAGGCCGACAAGATGGAGGCCGCGCGATGAACCGCATTCTTCTGATCGCGCGCCGCGAGTTCCTGGCCTACGCCAAGACGGTCGGCTTCTGGCTGTCGCTGCTGGCCTTCCCGCTGTTCGCTGTGCTGGGCGGGGCTATTCCCGCCTTGATGAACCATGCTGAGCCGGTGCGCGAAGCCGTCATTATCGACGAGACCCCGGCCGGGTCCGGTCTGGCCGCCGCTGTGAGCCAGGCGCTGGAGAGGGAGCGCGGACGCGCCGACATCGCCGCCCTTCGCATGGCCGCCGTGCCCGAGGCCGGGACGGCGGGCGGCGACCGCGTACGCGAGGCCGCCGAGCAGGGCGGCTTCGACGCCGGGCTGGAGGCGCTGAAGAAGGAGGCCCCGCGCGCCGCCGCAGGCTTCAAGACGCCCAAGCGGTCGTTTGAACTGGTCGAGGCGCCCGCCGATCTGGCCGCCGCTGCGCCGGGCGAGGCGCGCGACGCCCTGGCCCGCCGCTATGTCGACAAGGACGCGCCCGAGGGTGAGAAGCTGAACGCCGTGGTCTTCCTGACCGAGGCCGAGGGCAAGCCCGGCGCCCGTGTCTGGACCGGCCGCGCCACCGACGATGTGGTCGAGGACGCCATCCGCGACGCCCTGAAGTCCGCCAACCGCAGCCGCGTCTTCGTCGCCAGCGGCATCGATCCTGCGGTGGTGTCGGACACGGAGAAGTTCCGGCCGGACGTCTCGGTCTTCTCGCCGCGCGCGGCGTCGGGGGGCGAGGTGTCGTTCCGCGACAAACTGCCGGTGATCGTCGGTCTGGCGGTCGGCTTCATCCTGTGGTCGCTGATCATCACCGGCGCCTCCATCCTGCTGAACAGCGTGATGGAGGAAAAGTCGAACAAGATTCTGGAAGTGCTGCTGTCTTCGGCCTCGGCGACCGAGATCCTGGCGGGCAAGGTGCTGGGCGTGGCCCTGCTGACCCTGGCCGTGCTGGGCGCCTGGGGCGGCATCGGCGCCATCGGCCTGATCGCGACCGTGCCCGATGTGGCGCGGGACATCGGCTCGGTGCTGCTGACGGACGGCCTGTTCGTCTACTTCCTGCTGTTCCTGGTCGGCGGCTATCTGATGTACGCCGTGCTGTTCGCGGCCATCGGCGCCTTCTGCGACACGCCGCGCGACGCCCAGACCCTAATGGGGCCGATCATGATGGTGCTGGTCGTGCCAATCCTGGTCATGCAGATGGCCATCCGCACCCCGGACGCCATGGTGGTGAAGGTCATCAGCCTGATCCCGCCCTTCACCCCCTTCGTCATGGCTGCGCGCGCGCCCAGCGGACCGCCCCTGATCGAGATCATCGGCGGCCTGATCGGGATGTTCCTGTTCGCGGCCCTGATGGTCTGGGCGGCCGGCCGCGCCTTCCGCGCGGGCGCCCTGTCGGACGTGAAGCTGAGCTGGAAGAGCTTCATGGGCGCTGTGACGGGGCGGTGAGGTTTAGGGGAGGGAGGCCTTGCCTCTCTCCCGCTCATCCCGGCGGTCGCGGGGATGAGCGGAGAACAAGCACACAAAGAAAAGGCCGCCCCGGATGTCCGGGGCGGCCTTTAATCTTTCAGGCGTCAGCGAGTCTTAGCGACCGCGACCCTTCGGAGCCGGCAGCAGGCCCTCGCGCTGAGCGCGCTTGCGAGCCAGCTTGCGGGCGCGACGGACAGCTTCAGCCTTTTGACGGGCGCGCTTTTCCGACGGCTTTTCAAAGTGCACGTGACGCTTCATTTCGCGGAAGCTGCCTTCGCGCTGCATCTTCTTCTTCAGGGCTTTCAGCGCCTGATCGACATTGTTGTCGCGGACAAAAATCTGAACCAGGGGTCTCTCTCCTTTGGCCGCCCGCCGCGTCCTTTCCAAGGGAGACGGGCAGACAAAACAAAACCACGCTCGAGAGGAGGCCTCCCAAGTGAAGGCGCGCTGATACATGATCGGGGGGGGCGTGTCCAGATCGTCGCGCCTAATCGTGATGGCTCGAAACGCCCGCCGGATGGGCGTATCGTGCCGCCCATGACCGAGACAGCCGAGACCGCTCCGAAAGGCGATTGGGCCGACCGCACAGAACAGGCCGTTCTGGACGCGGCCATAGAACGCGCGCCCGCGCTGGGCTGGAACGCGCGCCTGACGCGCGCCGCGTGCGAGGCGTGCGGCCTGTCGCTGGGCGACCAGGAATTGCTGCTGCCCAACGGCCCGCGCGATCTGGCGGTCCTGCTGTCGCGTCGTCATGACGCGCGCGCGCTGAAGGCGCTGGAGGCCACGCCCGCCTCGACGATGAAGATTCGCGAGCGAATCGCCGCCGCCGTCTCGGCGCGGATGGAATCGGGCGCCGAGGACATCGAGGCGGCTAAGCGGTGCGCGGGCTTCCTCAGCCTGCCGACCAACGTCGACCTGGGCTTCAAGCTGGCGTGGGAGACGGCGGATCACCTGTGGCGCTGGGCCGGGGATACGGCGACGGACCAGAATCATTACTCCAAGCGGGCGATTCTGGGCGGCATCCTGATCCCCGCCCTGACCATGCGTTGGTTCGACGGGCGCGAGGCGGCGGAAGATTTCGTCGCCCGCCGCATCGAAAACGTCATGGCCTTCGAGAAGTGGAAGGCGGGCAAGGACTTCGACGCGCCGGTGCGGACGATCACCGACGTGCTGGGGCGGTTGCGCTACGGGGCGAGGGGAGCCTGATGAGGATGCGCGCGAAGGCTGTCGTTCTGGCGATGGCCCTGTTTGTTGGCAGCCCGGCCATGGCGCAGATCCTGCCGGATCCCAACGCGGTTCAGTGGCGAGAGGTTGGGGCTGTCGGAGCCTTCGAATACTCTATTGATGAGAGATCTTTGGCGCGAGATGGGGACACGCTGACGGTGTTAATGCGCGGGTGGGCGCCGCCTTCGGGGAGCGACAAGATCAACACCATAGTCGCGCGTCTGACTTTGGACTGTCAGCAGCGGCTCGTGGCGCTAGGCGTGCGCGACTATTATCGCGAGGTTGCGGGGTTTGCGCGCTCTTCGAGGCTTGAGAGCGGGCTGGTGGAACCGACCGATCCGGGCCAGATTCTGCTGCTGGATCGGCTCTGCGTGGAGCAGCCTTGATCTAGCCGAGCGACAGAATGCGGTTCATGTGCGCCATCTTCCGCCCCGGCCGGGCGTCGTGCTTGCCGTAGAGGTGCAGGCGGGCGTCGGGCTGGGCGGCCAGGGCGCGCCAGTCCTCGATCTCGGCGCCCAGCAGATTGGTCATCTCGACGCGGGCGTGGGCCTGTGTCGGGCCCAGGGGCCAGCCGACGACGGCGCGGACGTGCTGCTCGAACTGGTCGCAGATGCAGCCGTCCTGGGTCCAGTGGCCGGTGTTGTGGACGCGCGGGGCGACCTCGTTCACCAGCAGTTCGCTGTTCCCCATGTCGAACAGTTCGATGCCCATGACGCCGATGTAGTCGAGGCCGTCCAGAACGGCGGCGGCGATCTGTTCGGCGCGCGCTTGCGTGGCCGGGTCGACGGCGGCGGGGGCGGTGGTGGTCTTCAGCACCCCGTTCTTGTGGACGTTCTCGCCCAGGGGATAGACGGCGACGGCGCCGTCGCGGCCGCGCGCGGCGATGACCGACAGCTCCCGCTGGAACACGGCGGCGGCCTCAAGTACGGCGGGGCGGCGGCCGATGGCGTCGAAGGCGGCTTCGGCGTCGGCGGCGTTGCGGATCCAGACCTGGCCCTTGCCGTCATAGCCCTCGCGGCGGGTCTTCAGCAGGGCGGGCAGGCCTAGGCGTTCGATGGCGGCGGTCAGGTCGTCCAGCGTCGTCACGGCGGCGAAGGCCACGGTCGGGGCGCCGACGGCGTTGAGATAGGTCTTCTCGTCCACCCGGTCCTGCGCCACGGCGAGAGCCGTCGGTCCCGGCGCGACCAGGGCGCCCGCTTCGGCCAGGGTCTCGACCGAGGCGGCGGGAACGTTCTCGAATTCGAAGGTGACGACGTCGCACAGACGGCCCAGCGCCTGCAGGGCGTCGGGATCGTCATAGGGGGCGGTGATCTGGGCGCGCGAGACGCGGGCGGCCGGGCTGTCGGGCTGGGGGTCAAGGATCACCACGTCGAAGCCCAGACGCGAGGCGGCCTGGCTCAGCATCCGGCCCAACTGGCCCCCGCCGAGAATGCCAAGGGTCGAACCGGGGGGCAGGGGAAGATCGGGCATCAGTCCTCGACGCTTTCGGCGACGGATTCGGTCTGGGCGGCGCGGAAGGCCGACAGGCGCTCGGCCAGGGCGGGATCGGCCAGGGCCAGGATCTGCGCCGCCAGGATGCCCGCGTTGGCGGCGCCCGCCTCGCCGATGGCCAGGGTGGCGACGGGCACGCCGCCGGGCATCTGGGCGATGGAGAGCAAGGAATCGAGGCCCTTCAGCGCCTTGGACTGGACCGGCACGCCCAGCACCGGCAGATCGGTCATCGATGCGGCCATGCCGGGGAGGTGGGCCGCGCCGCCTGCGCCGGCGATGACGACCTTGAAGCCCTTGTCCTTGGCCGTCGTGGCGAAGTCATAGAGACGCTGGGGCGTGCGGTGCGCGCTGACGACCTTGGCCTCCCAGGCGACGCCCAGTTGGTCCAGGCGGTCGGCGGCCAGCTTCATCGTGGGCCAGTCCGAGCGGCTGCCCATGATGATTGCGACCGGAGTCGTTGAAACGGGCGGCGTGGAGGCGGTCATGCGCAAAGGCTCCCCAAGCGGAAAGCGGCCCGTTACAGCACCCGCGTTGCGCCCGCAACCGAGGACGCTAGACTCCGGCGCGTCGCGGGGCCTTGAGTCGGCCGGAAATGCGACGCCGGAGCCCGCCTTGAACCACCTGGCCGAACAGACGACCGCTGCGGGCGCCGATGCGGAATTGCACGCCGAGATCGCGCGCCTGCGCGCCGAAGTGGCGGCTCTGACCGAACGGGCGGAGCGGGCTGAGGCTCTGGCTGACCACGACGTGCTGACGCCCGCGCTGAACCGGCGCGGCTTCATGACGGTGCTGGCGCGCAATCTGGCCTATTGCCGCCGCCACGGGGTTGAAGCGTCGTTGCTGTATCTCGATCTGGACGGCTTCAAGGGAATCAACGACCGCCTGGGCCATGCGGCGGGGGATGCGGCTCTGATCGCCGTGGCGGAGCTATTGCTGGCGAACGTGCGCGAATCCGACGCCGTCGGCCGCATGGGTGGGGACGAGTTCACCGTGGTGCTGATGAATGCAGGCGCGGAGGAAGGGCGCGAGAAGGCGCGGCGGCTCAGCGAGGCGCTGGAGAGCGAAGGCTTCGTCTGGGACGAGACGCGGGTAGCGCTGGGCGGCTCGTTCGGCGTGCGCGCCTATGCGGCTCAGACGGACGCGGAGGTCTGGCTGTCCGAAGCCGACGCGGCCATGTGGCTAAGGAAGAAGGCGCGGCCTGAAGCGACGCGCTGAAGAATTGAAAAAAGGGCGCCGAGGTCAGCCTCGGCGCCCTTTGCTTTAGCCGTTCAGCAGGCTGTTGCGGCGGCTGTACAGCAGATAGACCGCCACCCCGATCACGTTCCAGATGACGAAGTTGATCTGGGTCGAAGCGGGCAGGCTGAAGAACAGATAGATGCAGCCGGCGATGGCCACCGGCCCGACCAGCCACCACACCGGGGCGCGGAAGACGCGCGGCCGGCCCGGCTCGCGGCGGCGCAGCACGATCAGGCACAGGCCGACCGAGGCGAAGGCCACCAGCGTCCCGGCGTTGGCCAGGGCGGCCAGGTCGCCCAGCGGAATGAAGCCGGCGATGATCGCCATCAGCACGGCGGTGCCCGCCGTCACGCGCACTGGCCCGCCCGAACGCTCGGACACATGGGCCAGGCTGCGCGGCAGCAGGCCGTCGCGGGCCATGACGAAGAAGATGCGGCTCTGGCCGAACATGAAGGCCAGGATGACGGTGGGCAGGGCCACGACCGCCGCCCCTGCGATCAGGGTGGCCCACAGGTCGGACCCGACGGTGCGGATGATGTGGGAGAGGGGCTCGGGCGACTTCATGAAGTCGGTGAAGGGCATGGCGCCCAGGGCGGCGATGGCCACGGCCATGTAGATGATGACGCAGGCCACCATCGAACCGATGATGCCGATGGTCAGGTCGCGGGCGGGATTGCGGGTCTCTTCCGCCGCCGTGGCCACGGCGTCGAAGCCGTAGAAGGCGAAGAAGATGATGGCCGCCGCCGCCATCACGCCCATCTCGGCGCCGACGCCGTGCGAGAAGCCGTAGGGCATGAAGGGCTTGAGGTTGGCCGGATTGAAGTGGGGCAGGGCGATCGCCACGAAGGCGATCAGGGCGGCGATCTTGACCACCACCAGCACGGCGTTGATCGAGGCGCTTTCCTTGGTGCCGGCGACCAGCAGACCCGCCACGGCGGCGACGATGATCACGGCCGGCAGGTTGACGATGCCGCCTTGCGACGGGGCTGAGGTCAGCATGGCGGGCAGGCCCATGCCAATTCCCTCCATCATGCCCGAGAAATAACCCGCCCAGCCGACAGCCACGGCCGAACAGACCACGGTGTATTCCAGGATCAGGCTCCACCCGACCATCCAGGCCGCGCCCTCGCCCAGGGTGGTGTAGGAATAGGTGTAGGCCGAACCCGACTCCGGGATCATGGTCGCCAGCTCGGCGTAGGCCAGGGCGGCGCAGACGCAGACGATCCCCGCGATGACGAAGGCCAGCATGACCGCTGGTCCGGCCCGCTCCGCCCCGACGCCGATCAGAGTGTAGATGCCGGTGCCGACGATGGCGCCGACGCCCAGAGCGACCAGATGCGGCCAGGACAGGGTGGGCTTCAGCCCATGAGCCTTGGGCGGCCCTCCCAGCGCAGGCAGGGCCTTGCGGCGTGTCACGAAACTCATGCGTCTTCCCCCAGGCGGCCCTTGACGGCGAATGTAAAAATATTCGGAATAACGGTGTTTTTCCGTAGCATTATTGGCGCAGCCTTGGGTCAACCAAGCTATGCCGCAACAGAAAAAACGACCCTGAAAGGCCGCTTCATATCCTGATCATTGGATCATAAATTCAGATTTGCCGCAGAAACAACGCTTCGATCCCGCATTTGACCTGAAAAAGCGTATTTCGAAGATGGCTCAGTTTTTCGACGTTCGTGTGAATTATATTTCGTCGTACCGGCAATATCCGAAGCTCATGCTTCCTTCGGGGTGCTAGCGATTCAAGGACCGGCCAGGCGCCGGACAGGCGCTTGCAGGGGCTTCGGCCCCCAATCTTGGGAGGGATTGCAGCTTGCGGACGACGGTTGGGGTGAAGGCTATCTTCAAGGGCGCCGGTGCGGCGTGTGCGGCTGCGCTCCTGTTGGGGGCGGGAATGCCGAGCGCGGTTGCGGCTCAGGCCCAAGCGCAGGCGGCGCCCGCGCGCGCCACCCTCAATCCGGCGCCGCCGCGCCGCGCCGATGAAGGTTTCGGCCCTTACCCGCTGATGGTGGTGCGCGGCGCGATGCTGATCGACGGCACGGGCGCGCCGCCCATGGGGCCCGTCGACATCGTCATCGAGAACGACAAGATCACGGATGTCATCCAGGCCGGATGGCCCGGCCTGCCCGAGCGCGAGGGGCGCCCGCCGCTGAACGCGGCGCATGAGATCGATGCGCGCGGCATGTACGTCATGCCCGGCTTCGTCGACGCCCACGCCCACGGCGGCAGCCCGCAGAAGGCGCCGGACCTGGAGTATGTCTACAAGCTGTGGCTGGCCCACGGCGTGACCACGGTGCGCGGCGTCAGCCTGGCGCCGCACGACATCGCCGTGTCGGAGAAGGCCCGTTCGGCCAGGGGCGAGATCGTCGCCCCGCGCATCTTCAACTATCAGACGCTCGGTTCGGGCTGGTCGCGCGGCCGCATCCGCAACCCCGAAATGGCGCGCGAATGGGTGCGCTGGGGCGCCGCCAACGGCGTGGACGGGATCAAATTCTTCCTGCGCGGCGACGAGACGCCCGAGGTGGTCCTGGCCGCCATCGACGAGGCCAAGAAGAACCACATGGGTACGGTGGCCCACATCGCCCAGCCGGGCGTGGCCCAGCTGAACGCCGAACAGCTGGCGGCGGCGGGCCTGGGAACCATCACCCATTTCTACGGCCACTTCGAGTCGCTGCTGGGCGGGCGGACGATCCAAGACTATCCGACCGACTACAACTTCTACGACGAGCAGAAGCGCTTCGGCGAGGCGGCCGAGATCTGGGACGAGGTCGAGCCGGGTTCGGCGGAATGGTACGCCTATCTGGAAGCGCAGAAGAAGGCGGGCGTCGTCTTCGATCCGACGATGACCATCTATGCGGCGTCGCGCGACCTGATGCGGGCGCGCAACGCGCCCTGGCACCAGACCTATACGCTGCCGGCGCTGGCGGACTATTTCCAGTCCACGCGCGACAATCACGGCAGCTACTTCTTCGACTGGACGACCTCGAACGAAGTGGCGTGGCGCCGCTTCTACGAGCGGTTCATGCGGCTGGTGAACGACTACAAGAAGGTCGGCGGTCGGGTGACGGTGGGCTCGGACTCGGGCTTCATCTGGAAGCTGTACGGCTTCGGCTACATCGAGGAGCTGGAGCTGCTGCAGGAGGCGGGCTTCCATCCGCTGGAGATCGTGCGCGCCGCGACGATGGACGGGGCGACGACCCTGGCCGAACCGACCGGCAAGGCGCCGACCTTCGGCATCGTGCGGCCCGGCATGAGCGCGGATCTGGTCATCACGACCGAGAACCCGCTGGCCAATTTCAAGACCCTTTACGGCACCGGACATGAGCGCCTGAGCCCCGAAAACCGCATCGAGACGGTCGGCGGCGTGCGTTGGACGGTGGCGCGCGGGGTCGCCTACGACGCGCCGGCCTTGTTGGCCGACGTGCGGGCCATGGTCGATCGGCAAAAAGCCGAACGGGGAGAGGCGCAAGGAGGGCGCTGATCCAAAACAGCGACGCAGGCGACGCCGAATGGGGACGGCCCGCCTGGGTTTCAGATCAAAAACGAGGGGTGATCGAATGAGACTGTCTGCGTACCTGAAGACCGGGACGATAATCGCCGGTCTGGCCGTTACGGCCGCCGCCGCCGCCCAGCCTGCCTGGGCTCAATCCGAAACGCCGCCGGCCGAGCCGGAAGCCAGCGCCGTCGCCGATATCGTGGTGACCGGTTCACGCATCCGGCGTCCGAACGTCGAGGCTGCGACGCCGGTCAACGTCGTCGACGCCCAGGAAATCGAGAACACCGGCGTCACCAACCTGATCGACGCCATGTCGCGCCAGCCGCAGGTCGGCCTGGGCTCCTCGGCGTCCAGCACGACCAACTCGGTCGCGGGGCAGGGTCTGGCCACGCTGAACCTGCGTAACCTGGGGGCCAGCCGCACCCTGGTTCTGGTCAATGGCCGCCGCCATGTCGCCGGCACGGCGGGCACCAGCGCGGTGGACGTGAACTCCATCTCGAAGACGACGATTGCGCGTATCGATACGGTGACGGGCGGCTCCTCGGCGGTCTACGGCGCGGACGCCGTGGCCGGGGTGGTCAACTTCATCACCAAGCAGGACTTCGACGGCATCGCCATCCAGACGCAGTATGGCTCGGCCGACGGCCCGAACACCTACTACGGCTCGGTCGCCGTGGGTCGAAACTTCAATGACGACCGGACCAACATCATGGGCGCGCTGACCTATGACAAGTCCGAGGGGCTGTTCCGCCACGAGCGCGACTACGCCATGAGCTCCCTGGCCGAGATCCCGAACCCGAACAAGAAGAGCGCCAACGACGGCCTGCCGTCCTTCATCATGGCGCGGGATGTCTACACCAACACCCAGAACGACTTCTTCACCCCGGTCATCGTCTCGCCGATCGGCCCCAACAAGGCCTTCGCCCTGACCTTCACGCCGGACGGCAAGCTGGTCCCGTTCGACCGCGGCCAGATCCTGTACGACGGCGCCGGGCGTGAGCAGAAGCTGTCGATCGGCGGCGACGGCTTCAAGCTGCGCGACGACATGCTGCGCACCCCGGTCGAGCGTTTCGGCGGCGAGCTGCAGCTGCGTCACCAGTTCCAACCCTCGGGCGACTTCATCAGCGAATTGAACCTGTTCGCTGAAGCCAAATATTTCCACATGGAAGCCAGCAGCCAGGCGCGGAACGGCACCTTCGCCGACAGTTCGCCGGGCATGTCTACGGGCAACGCCTATCGCATCCAGGCGGACAACGCCTTCCTGCCCGATGAACTGAAGACCATGCTGGCGCAGGCCAATATGACGTTCTTCGACATCAGCCGGATCGACACCGACATCGGCATCCGCACCACGGAAAGCGTCTACGACACCACGCGGTTCGTGACCGGGGTGGACGGCGCCTTCAGCAACGGCTGGCGGTTCGAGGCCTACGTCAACTACGGCCAGACGGAATCGGAGTTCACCAACTTCGACCGCTTGCAGAAGGAGTTCTATGAGTCGATCGACGCCTGGCGCGATCCGTCGACGAACCAGATCGTCTGTCGGAGCGCGGACGCGCGGGCGCGGGGCTGTCAGCCGCTGAACCTGTTCGGAGCCTATCTCGGCTCTCAGGAAGCGATCGACTACTCCTATATCTACACCACCCGCAACGACCGCATCCGTCAGTGGAACGCGGTGGCCAGCGTCAACGGCGAGCTGTTCTCCTATCCGTCGCTGTTCAGCGGCACCAGCCTGCCGGTCGCCTTCGCGGCGGGCGTGGAATGGCGCAAGGAACAGAGCACCTCCGTGCCGGACATCCGTTCGCAGAAGGCGCTGATCTTCCAGAACACCCAGGCGAGAACCGAGGGCGCCTATGAGTCCAAGGAAATCTTCGGCGAGGTGAATCTGCCGTTGCTGGCCGACGTGCCCTTCATCCAGTACCTGGACCTGACGGCGGCCTATCGCTTCCAGGATTACACCACCACGGGCGGCGACAGCAGCTATGGCCTGGGCATGGAGTGGACGGTTGATCGCAACATCCGTTTCCGCGCCAACTACGCCAAAGCGGTACGCGCGCCGAACATCAGCGAACTGTTCGACGGCGGCAGCGAAGGGTTCGCCCTGTTCGACGATCCCTGCGACGCGACGCGGTTGAACCTGGGCAACTATCCCGCCAACCGTAAGGCGAACTGCGCGGCCTTGGGCCTGTCGCCGGAGTTCACCCAGTCGATCGCGACCAAGCCGTCCGTCAGCAAGGGCAACCCGGACCTGAACCCGGAAGAAGGCGAAACCCTGACCCTGGGCGTCGTCCTGACGCCGACCTTCCTGCCGGGTCTGGCGGTCACCATCGACCACTACGACATCAAGATCAGCGACGTCATCGCCTCCTTCGGCGCACGCACGATCATCAACAACTGCGTCGACAGCCCGACTCTGACCAATCCGTTCTGCGGCAACGTCATGCGCGGCGCGGACGGCAACATCAGCCGGGTGATCAACCAGGTGATGAACGTCGCCGAATACTCCAACTCGGGTTGGGATGTGACGGCGTCGTACCGCACGGACCTGGAAGCCTTGGGCCTGCCGCCCTACGGCTCCCTGTCGTTCAACGTGGCGGCGGGCTTCCTGGACGAGCTGACCTATGATCCGGTGCCGGGCGACGCCAGCGTGCGCGACGAACAGGCCGGCGAGGCGCCCAATCCCAAGCGCCGCGTCAACTTCCGCGTGTCGTGGGACTACGACAAGCTGTCGCTGTCCTACGCCAACCGCTACCTGAGCAGCGTCGTGCGCAGCAATCAGGACTCGGTCGGCTCGTATGAAGTGTGGAAGGCTCCGTCGTGGCTGACCCACGACCTGCGCGCCGAGTATCGGTTCGATCGCTTCTCTGTCTTCGGCGGGGTGAACAACTTCACCGATGAGGCGCCGCCGCAGACGCCGTTCACCTGGACTGGAACGTCGTTATATAACGGCTTCAACGCCAGCATCTATAATAACCTTGGTCGTTACGTGTACATTGGCGTGAACGCCCAGTTCTAATCCAGAATGGGAAGCCGTCCGGTCTCGGGCGGCTTCTCACCTTGGAGACGCTCTAGGGCGTCTGACTTTATTTTGGGGGAAGAGACGATGAAGACCCTGACCGCATACAGCGCTATCGCAGCCGCCGTCGGCCTGATGGCCTTCACCGCCGCCCCGGCGCCGGCCCTTGCCCTTGCCGCGAGCGCCGTCTCGACCGCTGCGCCTTCGGCGCTGGATGCTCAGTTCGAGGCCATCGCCGCTGAGGAGTGGGCCTGGCGCCAGAAGGAGATGCCGGGTCGCAACGCCAAGCCCAGCACCCTGCCGGATGTCAGCGCCGCCACCCAGCAGCGTCGTCTGGAATACTGGACCGCCATCCAGCGTCGTCTCGAAGCCATTTCGCCCGAGCAGCTGTCGCCGAACCAGCACACCAACTACGCGGTCTACAAGCATCAGATCGACAACTTCGTCGATGACGGTCGTCACCGCCTGTATGAGATGCCGTTCAACTCGGACAGCGCCTTCTGGTCGTCGCTGACGGGCATGGGCAATGCCACCTTCACCTCGGTCGAGGACTATGAGCGCTACCTGTCCCAGATGCGGGACGTGCCGCGCTATTTCGATCAGCAGATCACCAATATGCGCGCCGGTCTGGCGCGCGGCTTCACCCAGCCCAAGGCCTCGCTGGTCGGGCGGGACGTGTCGATCCTGGCGGTGACGGAACCGACGGACGTCACCCAGAATCCCTTCTATAAGCCCTTCCTGACCATGCCGGCGAACATGGCGGAGGCGGACAAGCAACGCCTGCGCGCCGCCGCCGTGCAGACGATCCAGCAGCAGGTCGTGCCCGCGCATCAGACTTTGCTGGGTTTCATCCGCAACGAATACATGCCGCGCGCGCGCGACACCCTGGGCGCCAACCGCCTGCCGGACGGCGACGACTTCTATCAGACGCAGATTCGCCAATACACCAGCGTCAACCTGACCCCGGACCAGATCCACGCCATCGGCCGCAGCGAGGTCGCGCGCATCCGCGCCGAGATGGAAACGGTGATGCGCAGCACCGGCTGGACCGGCACCTTCGCCGAGTTCCTCCACTTCCTGAAGACCGACCCGCAGTTCCACTATGAAAAGCCCGAGCACCTGCTGTGGCACGGCGCCTGGGTCATCAAGAAGGTCGACGGCAAGATCGGTCAGTATTTCAATCTGAAGCCCCGCGACACCTTCAGCCTGATCCCCGTGCCGGACGCGATCGCCCCCTTCTATACGGCCGGACGGGGCGGCAACGGCGTCTGCCTGCTGAACACCTACGATCTGCCGTCGCGGCCGCGCTACAACATCCCGGCGCTGACGGTGCACGAGTGCAACCCCGGTCACGCCTGGCAGGGCAATCTGCGTCGCGAGCATGAGCCCATGCCCGACTATCGCGCCCAGACCTACATCTCGGCTTTCGGCGAGGGTTGGGCCCTCTACACCGAGAAGCTGGCCGTCGAGATGGGCATCTATGAAGACGCCTATGAGGACTTCGGCCGCCTGACCTATGAGATGTGGCGCGCGGCGCGCCTGGTCATCGACACGGGCGTGCACTCGCAGGGCTGGACGCGCGAGCAGGCGGTGGCCTTCCTGAGCGAGAACACCGCCCTGTCGGACCATGAGGTCGGCACCGAGATCGACCGCTACATCACCTGGCCGGGACAGGCCCTGTCCTACAAGCTGGGCGAGATCGAGATCGTGCGCCTGCGCCGTCTGGCCGAGGCTGAGCTGGGGGCCGATTTCGACATCAAGGCCTTCCACGATCACCTGCTGGCCATCGGCGTGGCCACCATTCCGGCCATGACCGCCGAGATGGAAGCCTTCATCGCTCAGAGCAAGCAAGCCGCAGCGGCGAAGCGATCGGGGCAGTAGTCTACATCGGGTCGACGTCGGAGGGCGTCGGTCTTCCGTCGCTGACAGACGCGTTGCAGATCGCCTGCGGCTTTGTCAGTGTCGGGAATCTGTAAAGCGTAAAGGGGGAGAGCGCATGAGCGCTGGGGAATACAAGCTGGACGACGCCGACCGCCGCATCCTGAGGGTGCTGCAGCAGGACGGGCGGATCACCAATCAGGATCTGGCGGCCGCCTGCAACATGTCGGCGTCATCCTGTTTCGAGCGGGTGCGGCGGCTGCGTGAGCGAGGGGTCATCACCGGCTACACCGCCCTGATCGATCCGAAGTTCGCCGAGCGCGAACTGCTGATCTTCATCGAGGTGCTGCTGGACCGCACGACCTCGGACATCTTCGACCAGTTCGCCGAGCGCATCCGCCGCTCGCCCGAGGTGTTGGAGTGCCACATGGTGGCGGGGGGCTTCGACTATCTGGTCAAGGTGCGGATGAAGGACATGGCGGCCTACCGCATCTTCCTGGCCGACACCCTGATCGTCATGCCGGGCGTGCGCGAGACCCGCACCTATGCGGTGATGGAAGAGGTCAAGGACACCTCGGTCCTGCCGCTGTAAGCGAGAGTTTGCGGAGGCGGCTTGTGAGCTCGCCTCCGCGCCTCAGCAGCAAGTTTTACCAGTAGCCGCCGGGGCAGCTGCCGACCGCCTCTAGCGTGTAGTAGGGCGAGGTGGTCCCGTGAACCGGCGCCGCGACGACACGGCCGTTCGAGCAACGGTCGATATACCAGCCCACCTCAACCGTCAGTGTGGCGTCGCTGTAGAAGGTGCGATGGTACATGATGCCGGGGGACTGCGCCCCAGCTCCGACGGACAGCAATGACGACGCCGCAACGGCGGACGCCAGAAGCACGGCATTACGAATCTTACGCATACGCATCAGTTCTCTCCTGCCAGTGAGTGACGGTGTCATCGTCCCTCGCTAACGGTCGAAGAGTCAATGACCGTTGTTATGCGACTAGGCGATGATGTCGGGCAGGATTTGATCTTGCAGCTTCACGATGTCGTCGCGCAGGGCCAGTTTCTTGCGCTTCAGGCGGGCGATCATGAGCTGGTCGGGCGCGGGCAGCAGCGCCAGGGCTTCGATGGAGGCGTCCAGGTCCGCGTGCTCCTGCAACAGCAGGGAGAGCTGCGCGCGCAGCTCCTTGTCTTCTTCGGACAGGTAAGGTTCGTCGTCGTTCATCGTCAGACCCCGCAGCGATGACCTTATAGCCGAGCTGGCGTCATGCCGGAAGCAGGTCGGCCAGGGTTCGCAGCGCTGGGCGCGGCACCACGCGGTCCCACAGGCGGGCGGCGGCGGCCATGGCGTCGATGGGCGGCTGCGGCGTCCCGGCCGGAGCGGGGGAGAGAGCCTGCAGGGCTTCCAGCAGATGGCGCTCTGCGGCCAGTTCGGCGGCTTTTACCTGTTCGCGCACGGCCAGGCGGGCATCGGTCTCAAGGTCCGGCACGGGCGTCTTCAGCGTGCGGCGCACCGCGCGCAGGGGGGCGATGGTGGTGGTCTGCCAGGCGCGCGCGGTGTCGCAGGCGGCCTCGATCGTCTCTTCGTCGGGGCGGCGGCCGGTGACGGCGGTCCAGGCGGCCCAGAGCAGCAGGGGGACGTTCTGCTCGTGATAATCCTGAAGCGACAGGCAGGCGTCGGCGACGTCAGGCGCGGCATAGGCGGCGCAGGCCCAGGTCCACAGATCGTCGCTCATGCCTCTGTTCCGCCCTTCAGCCCTTCCCAGCGGCGTACGGCGGACCAGTCCAGGCCGAACACGTCCAGCGCCCGTCCGACCGACTGGTCGATCATCTGCTCCAGGCTGTCAGGCCGGGCGTAGAAGGCGGGCAGGGGCGGAGCGATGACGGCGCCCACCTCGGCCAGGGCCGTCATGGTGCGCAGGTGGCCCAGATGCAGCGGCGTCTCGCGCACCATCAGCACCAGGGGGCGGCGCTCCTTCAGCGTCACGTCGGCGGCGCGGGTCAGAAGGGTCGAGGTCACGCCGGTGGCGATCTCGCTCATCGTGCGTACCGAACAGGGAGCGACGATCATGCCCAGGGTGCGGAAGGAGCCGGAGGAGATGGTGGCCCCGACATCGTTCAGCCGATGGACCACATCCGCCTTGGCCGTCAGCGCGTCGGGGCTGAGGTCCGTCTCCTGCGACAAAGTGAGCAGGGCCGCGCGGGTGACGACCAGATGGCTCTCAACCCCCAGTTCGCGCAGGGCGTCGAGTACGCGCGCGCCATAGACGACGCCCGAAGCGCCAGAGATTCCAACGACTAGCCGAGAGGGCGCCGGCGCCCGAACGGTCGAGTTCACAACATCGGCCAAATTCGCCTCCAACCTGTCCGTGTCCGGAGCGGCGGGGGTCACTGCAATGTGATTCCACACCCCGCCGAACCGGGCGCTCAGTGTAGTGGTCCCTTAGACATGGAGGCGCAAGCCATGACCATCGAGGCTCGTATTCGCGAACTGGGTAATCGGCATCGGTCGCTGGATGACACTATCCAGCAGGAGATGCGACGCCCCACCGCGGACCCGACACACCTCAGGGAGCTGAAGCAGCGAAAACTGCGACTTAAGGAAGAAATCAACAGTCTGGAAGCCCGAGCCCACTAGCGGGCTTCCCATCTGAAATGACGACGGCCCCGGAAGATCGCTCTTCCGGGGCCGTTTTGTCTCTAGTCCGCCGACTGGGATCAGTCGCGCGAGCCGAACACCGACTCGGCCGTGGGTTCGGCGCCCAGGCCGTACTCTTCCTCGGGCTCTTCCACGACGACTTCCGGCTCGGCCTCGGGCTCGATGGGTTGCAGGACGCCGTTCTTGGCGTCGTCCTTGGCCTTCTTGTCGGCGGCCTTGCGCACCACTTCGTCCAGCTGCAGCTGGCCGGTCAGGCCCAGCGTCACCGGGTCGACGGGCTTGATGTTGGCCGAGTTCCAGTGGGTGCGGTTACGCACGCTCTCGATGGTGGCCTTGGTGGTGCCCAGCAGCTTGGCGATCTGGGCGTCGGTCACTTCCGGGTGGTTGCGGACGAACCACATGATGGCGTCCGGACGGTCCTGACGACGCGAGACCGGCGTGTATTTCGGACCCGACTTGGCGGGCTTCAGCAGTTCGGCGTGGCGGCTGACCACGGCCTTCATGCGGTAGTTTTCGTCGTTCTGGGCCTTGTCCAGTTCTTCGCGGGTCAGCTGGCCGTTGACGATGGGATCGGCGCCGCGGATGTCGCGGGCCACGTCGCCGTCGGCGATGCCGCGCACCTCAAGCGGGTGCAGGCCGCAGAAGGCGGCGATCTGCTCGAACGAGAGCGAGGTGTTGTCCACCAGCCAGACCGCGGTGGCCTTGGGCATCAGGATGTCGGTCATGGGCATGGATCCCGGCGGTTGCGGCCCGAAAAACGGGCGTTTGAATCGACGGCGCCCGACCTTTTCGGCCGGGCGCGAGGAGGTCTTTATAGGCGATCTTGGCCGAAATGAAAACGTCGTCTGTCGTCTTCATACAGCGAAGGTTCATCTGTCGTGATGAACATTGGGGGCCAGGACGCGTTGTGCGCCGAGAGAACCACGAAGGAGACCGTGTCATGAAGAAGTTCGTGATTGCAGCAGCGGGTTTGGCCATGACGGCTGGCGGCTTTTCCGTCGTCAGTGTGAGCACGGCGGAGGCGCAGGTGATGCAGCGTGGCGCGCCGCGCGGGTCGTATGCGCAGAGCTGCAGCGGGTCGTATGTGAATCAGGGGCGCCTCTATGCCGATTGCCGCGACATGCGGGGCAACATGCGCGAAACCTCGATTGAACTGGCGCGCTGCTCCAGCGAGGAAATCGTCAACCGCGACGGGCGCCTGGTCTGCGGCCGCTTCCAGGGCGACTTCGAGAACGGCGGTCGTCCCGGTCGTCCGGGCGGCGGCTGGGATGACGGTCGTCCGGGCCGTCCCGGCGGCGGTTGGGACGACGGCCGCCCCGGAAACGGGGGCTGGGGTCAGTCTTCGATCACCGTTTATCGCGACGCCGATTACCGCGGTCAGTCGATGAGCTTCCGTAGCGAGGTGCCGAACCTGCGCAACGTCGGCATGAACGACGCGATCAGCTCGATCCGTCTGTCGCGCGGGACCTGGGAAGTCTGCGAAGACGCCAACTATCGCGGCCGTTGCGAAATCGTGCGCGGCGATATGCGGAACCTGGCCAGCACGGGCATGAACGACCGGATCTCGTCCCTGCGCCCGGCGCGCAGCGGCGGTCGCTGGTAAAATACCGGCCTGTTCGAAAGGCGAGGGCGGGGGGCTGCGGCTTCCCGCCCTTTATCTTTTAGGGCAGCAGCACGACCTTGCCGACGTGGGCGCCCGCTTCCAGATGGGCGTGGGCGGCGGCGGCTTCGGCCAGGGGAAAGGTCGCTTCGACCCGGGCCTTCACGGCGCCGGACGCGACCCAGGGCCAGACCGTCGCCTCGACCGCGGCGGCCAGACGGGCCTTTTCGTCGGCCGGGCGGCTGCGCAGGGTCGAACCGGTCAGCACGATCCGCTTCAGCATGATCCGCATCAGGTCGACCTCGGCCTTGGCGCCGGTCAGGGTCGCGATCACCACCCAGCGTCCGCCGGCCTTTAGGGCGTTGAGATTCAGGTCGGCATAGGCGGCGCCCACCATGTCCAGCACCACGTCCGCGCCGCCCGCCTCCTGGATGGCGGCGGCCAGGTCGTCCTGGGTGGCGTCCAGACTGACGTCGGCGCCCAGGGCGCGGGCGGCGTCCGCCTTGGCGGCGCCGCGCGAGGTGGCGATGACGCGAGCGCCCGCCGCCTTGGCCATCTGGACGGCCATGACGCCGATGCCGCTGGTGGCGCCGTGGATCAGCAACGTCTCGCCGGCCTTCAGTCCGCCGCCCTCGAAGACGTTGGCGAAGACGGTGAAGGCGGTCTCGGGCAGGGCGGCGGCCTGGATGAAGTCGAGGCCGTCGGGGATCGGCAGGGCGTGGCGGGCGTCGACCACGGCGTATTCGGCGTAACCGCCGCCGCCCAGCAGGGCGCAGACCCGATCGCCGACCGCCCAGCGCGTCACGCCCTCGCCCAGGGCGTCGACCTCGCCGGCGACCTCAAGCCCCAGGATGTCCGAGGCGCCCGGCGGGGGCGGATAGCGGCCTTCGCGCTGGACGATGTCGGGGCGATTCACGCCCGCTGCACGCACGCGGATGCGGACCTCGCCAGGACCAGGCGCGGGCAGGGGGCGCGTCTTCAGGCGCAGGGCGTCGGCGGGGCCGCGTCCGTTTTCGATCTCTATGGCCTTCATGGCGGCGGACATGGCGGCGGCTCCCTTGGCTTGCATTCCGGTTCAATGCGGCGTTCACATAGGAGGTCATGCTCGGAATGGCCAAGGAGGCGAGGATGAGTTTCGAAGACTTGGAGCCCCGGCCGCAGCGCGGCGAGGCCATTTCCGCCCTGGGACGCGAAGACCTGGACCTCTACGCCGTGGACGAACTGCAGGAGCGGATCGCCGCCCTGGAGGCCGAGATCGCTCGGTCCCGAGCGGCGATAGACGGCAAGTCCTCGCAGCGCAGCGCCGCCGACGCGCTGTTCAACTTCCGCTGAGAGCGGACGGTTGGGGACGGTTTCGACGGCCCTCTCCCGCAGAATCAGCTTCCGTGGCATGACGATTGCACCCAGCGGATGCATGAGATGCATGGATAGACGCCCGTGACAGCCATCGAAGCCGATCTGACCCCGGCGCGCCTCGCCAGCGCCGAAGTGCTGGACTTCGCACGCTCGGAGCTGTTCGAGCGCACCTTCCGCGAAGGCATGGAGTTGGTCGAGGAGACCGCCGCCTATCTGGACGGCGACGGGCGGCAGGACTCCCGCCTGCTGTCGCGCGCGGCGGCCCTGTCCTATGCGGGCGAGAGCATGAAGCTGACCACGCGGTTGATGCAGATCGCGTCCTGGCTGCTGGTGCAGCGCGCCGTGCGCGAGCAGGACATGAGCGCCGAGGCGGCGGGCGACCCCCGCTATCGTCTGGCCGACCGCCGCATCGAGACGGAGCCGCGTCGCGGCGATCTGCCGATCGCCCTGATCGAATACGCCGTGCGGGCGGAAAAACTCTACGATCGCGTCCTGCATCTGGACCGCCAGATGTACGTCGAACCGGCGACGGCGCCGGCCAATCCCGTCCTGAACCAGATGGACCTGCTGCGCGCGGCTTTCGGCTGAGGTTCACCTCCCCATTTCATGGGGAGGTGGATCGGACGCGATAGCCGACGAAACGGAGGGGCCGCAGGGTTCCGCTGTCCCAGCACCTCCACCGCTACGCGGTCCCCCTCCCCGCGCAGTGGGGAGGAAAGCTGAGCGCGTGCGTCTTACGGCGTCACTTCATCCGGATCGATCGGCGCGTCGGCGATGACCTGGGGCAGGTTGACGGCGATGCCCAGGGCGTCGGCCAGCTTGGCGTCGCGCTTGTAGACGTCCTCGCGGAAGGCGACGCGGCCCTGACCGTCGACGAAGGCGGTCCAGTACAGCAGGCGCACGCCGATGTTCCGGCCGGTGGTCACGCGCTTGGTCTCGCCGCTGGCCTGGGCCGCGTCGAACAGGGCCAGACGCTCGGGATCGGGCGACAGCAGCAGGCGGGCGAAGCCGATGGCGTCCTGCACCCGCACGCAGCCGTGGCTGCGCTGGCGCACCGACAGGTTGAAGGCGCCCCGCGCCGGGGTGTCGTGCAGGAAGATGGCGTAGCTGTCCTGCAGCTCGAACTTCACATTGCCCAGCGACGACTTCGGACCGGCGCGCTGCACCACCCAGCCGTCGGCGTTGACGTACATGTCGTTGGCGGCGAGGTAGCCGGGGCCCTTCGGCAGGATTTCGCGCCGGGCGATGCCCATGGGCACGGTCCACGGCGGATTGGCCACGACCGAAGCGAAGGGCTTTTCAAGGCTGGGGGTCTGGTTGGCGGCGGTGCCGACGACCACGCGGTTGGAGTGAACCGGCTTGCCGTCCTTCCAGTAGACCATGATGGCGGCGGCGGTGTTGACCTCGATCCGCTCGGGATTCAGGTCGCGCTTCAGCCAGCGACGGCGTTCCAGGTTCAGGGCGATCTGGCGGGCGCGATCTTCGGCTGTGGCGGTCAGCGAGCGCTGGGTGGCGCCGCCGATGCGGCCGTCGGAACCCAGGCCGTGGCGGGTCTGGAAGCTGCGGACCGCCTGCTGAAGTTCAGGGCCATAGGCCAGGTTGCCCTTCAGGCGTTCGGCGGCGGCGGCGCTCAGGTCGCCCTCAGCGGCCAGGCGGGCGGTCAGGGCCGGGATACGCGGGTCGCTGGTCCCCGGCTCGATGGTGCCGCCGATACGGAAGGCGGGCCAGCCGCCCTGGCGGGCGATGCGGCGATAGCGGGCGTAGCCGGCCGACAGATTGGTGTAGCCCAGGTCCGTCGGGGGCAGGGCGTCGAACCACTGGCTCAGCTTGTTGGCGGCCACGGCGTCGACCAGGCCGCGCGGCAGGTCGGCGCTGTTCTTCTGCATCTCCCACAGCTCTTCGACCGTTTCGGGCCGGACGCGGCCTTCAGCCAGGACTTTGGCGTAGGCCAGGGCGGCGGCGGTGGTGCGGATCTCGGCCGTTTCGCGGTCGGCGGCCAGGCCCACGAAGTCGAAGAAGTCCCCGGCGGGCAAACCATGACGTTCGGCGCCGGCGGCGACCTCCTGCAGCACGCGCAGGCGGTCGGCGGTCCAGATCGGCTTGCCCTGGGTCAGTTGATAGACGGCGCGGACATCAGCCTGCTGGGTCGCGGGCAGGCGACCGGCCTGGGCGTCGAAGCCGGCGATGAAGATTTGAGGGTCCGTGGTGCGCGTCTGGGCCAGCGCCCCGTTCGCGGCTGCCAGCGTCAGGCTCGTCGTGGCGACGCCAAGGCCCAATTCCCGTCGGTTCATCGTCTGTAACTCTTGTGGTCCGATATCGGCCCGGACCCAGCGTCCACGCCCCGAGTAATCGAACGCGCCCATGTTAACGGTGTTCCGGGCAACAAAAAAGCGCCGGTCCAGGGACCGGCGCTTTTGTGGCGAACTTGTCGCACCAAGCGTGGCTTACTTCTTGATGAAGCCGCCGAACTTGTTGTTGAAGCGCGAGACGCGGCCGCCGCGGTCCATCAGGTGCTGGTTGCCGCCGGTCCAGGCCGGGTGAGACGTCGGGTCGATGTCCAGGTTCAGCGTGGCGCCTTCCTTACCGTAGGTCGAACGGGTCTGGTAGGTGGTGCCGTCGGTCATCACAACAGTGATGAAGTGGTAGTCGGGGTGCGTGTCCGCTTTCATCGATCTTGTCCGTCTCTGCGCGACGACGATGCCGACCGTCACTGCGCGTAATTAGAGAATCCCGCCACAGAGCGCGACGGGAGCGAGGGGCGGCGTTTACACCGGGGTGCGATCCGGGGCAAGAGCGCGACCATGACCCAAGCTGAACCTCAACGTCACGCCCAGCCGACCGGCCGCCCCGGCGCCGGAGCTGTCCTGGCCGAACAGATGGACGAGGCGGGCGGCAAGCGCGCCAAGAGCCGCAACATCCGCCCTCTGGGACGGCTGCTGCCCTTCCTGGGGCGTCACAAGATGGACGCGGCCATCGCGACGGTGTGGCTGATAGGCTCGACGGTCGCTTCTCTGGCGCTGACGGCGACGGCGCGCGGCGCCATCGACCAGGGCTTCGAGAACGGCGGCGCCAATATCGACAAGTGGTTCCTGATCCTGGGTCTCAACGCCGTGATCCTGGGGCTGGCGACGGCGCTGCGCTATTTCTACGTCACCAAGACGGGCGAGCGGATGATCGCCGACCTGCGCACGGCGCTGTTCCAGCGCATCCTGACGCTGGACCCGGTCTTCTTCGCCCATATGCGGACGGGCGAGGTGCTGTCGCGCCTGACGACGGACATCCAGTTGGTCGACACCCTGCTGACCACCTCGGTCAGCTATGCGCTGAGGAACTTCCTGACGCTGATCGGCGGGGTGATCCTGCTGTTCTTCGTCAGCCCCAAGCTGACGGGCTTCGTCCTGCTGATCGTGCCGGTGCTGATCGTGCCGCTGTTCCTGTTCGGCCGCGTGGTGCGCCGCCTGACGGTGCAGTCGCAGGATACCTTCGCCGGGGCCGTGGGCTTTGCGGGAGAAAGCGTCGACGCCATCGAGACGGTTCAGGCCTTCGGCCGCGAAAAGAGCGCCATCGGCCGCTTCGGCGCGGCGGTGGAGGAGGCGTTCGGCGTCTCCCTGAAGCGGATGCGGGCGCGCGGCGTGATGACCGCCATGATCATTATGGTGATGTTCGGCGGCGTGACGCTGGTGCTGTGGCTGGGCGCGCAGGACGTGATCGCCGGGACCATGACGCCGGGCGCCTTGTTGCAGTTTGTCCTGCTGTCGGTGTTCGCGGCGGGCGCTGTCGGGGCTTTGGGCGAAAGCTGGGGCGACGTGCAGAAGGCGGCGGGCGCCATGGAGCGGATCGACGAGCTGATGCGGGCGACCCCCGCCATCGCGCCGCCCGCCAGTCCGGTCGCCCTGCCTCAGCCGCCGCGCGGCGAGGTGTCGATGTCGGCGGTGGACTTCGCCTATCCGGGCCGTCCTGATCTGCCCGCGCTGAAGGGCTTCAGCCTGACCGTGCGGCCGGGCGAGACGGTGGCTCTGGTCGGGCCGTCGGGGGCGGGCAAGTCGACGGTCTTCCGCTTGCTGCTGCGCTTCTATGATCCGCAGTCGGGCCTGGTGTCGGTGGACGGCGTGGACGTGCGCGCGGCCGATCCGGTCGATGTGCGCAACCGCTTCGCCTGGGTGTCGCAGGAGGCGCCGCTGTTCTCGGGCTCGGCGCTGGAGAACATCCGTTTCGGCCGCGAGGCCGCCACGCTGGACGAAGCCCGCGCCGTCGCCGCTGAGGCTCAGGCGCTGGGCTTCATCGACGCCCTGCCGGAAGGCTTCGACACGCCTCTAGGCGAGCGCGGCAAGAGCCTGTCGGGCGGCCAGCGCCAGCGCCTGGCTATCGCGCGAGCGCTGGTGCGCGAGGCGCCGATCTTGCTGCTGGACGAGGCGACCAGCGCGCTGGACGCCGAGAACGAACGGCTGGTGCAGGCCGCGCTGGATCAGGCGATGGAGGCGCGCACCACCCTGGTCATCGCCCACCGGCTGGCGACCGTGCTGCGCGCCGACCGTATCGTGGTGATGGACGGCGGCCAGGTGGTCGAGGAAGGCACCCACGCCGAGCTGACGGCCAAGGGCGGGCTTTATGCGCGTCTGGCGAAGCTTCAGTTCCAGGGGACGTAAAGAGCGAGCCCTCTCCCGGCGGGAGAGGGGCTAGCGCGCCTTCACGGCGGCGGCGGGGAAGTCGCTGAACACGGCGTCGACGCCCAGCGCGTAGATCGCCTTCAGCCAGCCCGTCAGGTCGCCGTGGTCGGCGGGCGCATCCCCCACGCGATATTGCGCGGGCAGGAACAGGTTCTCGGCCCGGAAGGTCCAAACCACGACCTTCAGGCCCGCCGTATGAGCGTCGACCGTCAGGCTTGAGGCGTCCAGTGCGCGGCCCGTATCGTCGCGCGGAACGACCATCAGATCCTGCACGCCGACGGCGTCGGCGTAGCGGGCGATCTCGGCCAGGCCCTGCGGCGTCGCCATCTCGGCGTAGGTCAGGTCCGGCCGGTCGGCGGGGCCGCCGCCCGCCTGCATCAGTTGCAGCAGGGGCGCATCAATGCGCGCCTTCAACCGTTCCAGCGTCCCGACCTCGAAGCACTGGATCAGGATGGGGGCGTCGGCGGCGGTCAGGCCGTGGCGCTCCAGCGCCGCGATGAAGATATCTTCCATCGGCAGGTTCAGGGCGGCGAAGTGGGACGGGTGCTTCAGTTCGGGCGCGACGCCGATGACGCGGCCGGTGCGGGCGCCGGCGTCGCGGGCGATGGCGACGACCTCGTCAAAGGTCAGGATCGGCTCCTGGCCGTCGGAGGCGGCCGAGGCGGGACGCAGGGCGGGCAGCCGTTCGCGGGCGCGCAGGGTCTTCAGCTCGGCCAGGGTGAAGTCTTCGGTGAACCAGCCGGTGATGGGAACGCCGTCCATGTTGCGGGTGGTGCGGCGCGTGGCGAATTCGGGACGGTCGGCGACATCGGTGGTCTCGCCGATCTCGTTCTCATGGCGCACGACCAGATGGCCGTCGCGGGTCATGACCAGATCCGGCTCGATGAAGTCCGCGCCCTGGTCGACGGCCAGCGCATAGGCGGCGCGGGTGTGTTCGGGCCGCTCGCCGGATGCGCCCCGATGGGCGATGACGATTGGTTTGGCAGGGGAAGCGGACATGGCCGGTTGGCTCGACGACAGGAGGACGGCGGTCAGGATGGCGGCGATCATGCGCGGAGGGTAGGGGGTGCACGTGACAGGCGCGTGATTTCTCCCTCCCCTTCATGGGGAGGGTGGTCGTCGCGCAGCGACGAGCAGGTGGGGTGGGCGGATATGACAGGTGGGGGCGGCGCCACGTCAGCGGCGCCGCCCCCACCCGGCCTTGCCCTTCGGGCTCAGCCACCCTCCCCATGAAGGGGAGGGAGAATTCTATCTTACGCCTCGCGCAGGATCT